>NZ_FBWL01000168.1 GCF_001517425.1 Clostridium sp. C105KSO13
GATATGCCTTTTGAATCCGCCCTCAGAAAGTTGATTCTACAAGCAGCATAATCCGTTTTTATTATAACAAATTTTTCAGGCATAGCGACAGTTATGTCTATTTCTCATACTCTTTTTTCACTATTTATTTCATTTTGGATAATATTCACTTTTCAATGTCCTGTTGCCAGCAGTGCTGGCATGATCAATCAGAATTCCGAGAGATCATTGTATTGTTTGATAAGGTCAAGGCGCTCCATCAGAGAATGAACGGAACGCTCGGTTTCGACAGGTTTCGACAGGATACGACATTTTGCAGCCAGCTTATCCAGTAAGGAATTGGTGACAGCAGCACGGGAAAAGAGCATCGGGCCGTCGGCCTTGTTCTCCACAGGCGTGTCACTGGGACGCATCAGGATTTCATCGGCAAAGCCCATATCAACAGCCGTATGTGCATCCATCCAGGTCTCTGCATCCATGAGATGAGAGAGCTTGGCACGGCTCATGCCGGTTTTGATTTCATAGGCGTTGATGATGCTTTCCTTCACTTCGTCCAGCATGGCGATGGCTTTCTGCATTTCTGCGGAATCACCAAAAGCCACAGTGGCCGGATTGTGAATCATCAGCATGGACACGGGAGATACCAGCACCTTGGTACCGGCCATTGCAATGACAGAGGCTGCCGAAGCAGCGATGCCGTCAATCTTTACCGTGACGTTGCCCTTGTAATCCATCAGCATGTTGTAAATCTGTGCAGCAGCCACGCAGTCACCGCCCGGAGAGTTAATCCAGACAGTAATGTCACCGCTGCCGGTGAGCAGCTCGTCTTTGAAGAGCTTTGGTGTGACATCATCGTCAAACCAGCTGTCCTCGGCGATGGTGCCGTTTAGGAACAGTGTCCTCTCCAGTGTTTCCTCCTGAGTCTCCTGATTGGTCACTGTTTGATTCTTCCACTTCCAGAATTTCTTCATGGTCATCTTCCTCCTTTCCAGCAGCAGTGGTCGCTGCAAATATACCGGCATCCTCCAGCTTGGTCATGTTGCCGTTAATGAGATATAGGTCACCACCTTGCTCGGTGGGGATGCGGTCGAGATTTTCAAGTTCACGGATGTCATTGGCACTCATCCAGCCGTTCTGTCTGGCTGTTGCATAGCCATTCATGCGGCTTTGGTAATCACCACGGAGAAGACCGTCAACATTGAACTTCACAAAATAAGCAGCCTTCTCGGATTCGGAGAGAAGTGCCCGGTTGATGGATTGTTCCCAACGGACTATCCACGGCTCCAGAGTGTACTTCACGAATTCCAAGGATTGCTGCTCAATATTAGAAAAGCTCGACTTCTCCAAATCGCCGACCATGTGAGGCGGCACTCGGAAAATTCGAGCGATTTCATCAATCTGAAATTTTCGGGTTTCTAAGAACTGTGCCTCGTTTGGTGAAATGGAGATAGGCGTGTATTTCATGCCTTCCTCCAGCACAGCGACCTTGTTTGCATTGGAGCTGCCGCCAAAAGCGCTGTTCCAGCTTTCTCTGACCTTGGCTGGGTCTTTTACCGTGCCCGGATGCTCCAGGATACCGCCCGGTGTGGCCCCATTTGCAAAGAACTTTGCACCGTATTCCTCGCAGGCAATCGCCATGCCGATAGCGTTTTTGGCCATCGCAATGGGAGAGTAACCGACGAGGCCATCAAAGCCAAGGCCCGGAATGTGCAGCACATCGGTGGTCTTTAGCGTTACCGTGCCTGTTTTCATGGTGGGTGCATCGGAATCCTGCATCTGGTACTGATAGTAGAGCTTGCCCTTGTCATCCCGGTCGACAGTCATTCGATTGGGCATCAGTGGATACAGGGCGATGACTTCACCCTTGCCATTGCGAATAATCTGTGCGTAGGCATTGCCCCACAGGAGTAGGTGTGTCATCAAGGTTTCCCGAAACACAAAGGATGTCATCTCCGGATTAGGCGCATCGTGCAGGAGCCGATACAAGGAATGCTTCAGTGCTTTTTCCTTGCTGCCATCCTCCTGATATTTATATAGATGTACAGGCAGTCCGGCGATGGCCTCGGACAAGATACGCACGCAGGCGTATACTGCAGTCATCTGCAGCGCCGAGCGTTCATTGACCGGTTTGCCAGCGGTGGAGCCACCAAAGAAAAAGCGGTAGGCACTGCCGGAGGTGCTGTTTGTAGGCTTGTCCCTTGACCGGAACAGACCAGAAATAATGCTCATATAAAATCACTCCCTTCAGATAAACAAAATGCCTCTGTCATCATAAACAGAAGCGCCAGCATCGTTGCCACAGCGGATAGCTCGGTCGAGACCCATGATAGTAGCAACAGCGCCGTCAATCTTTTCTGTGGATTTTTCCTTGTCAGCCTTGATATTGCTAGCCGGGTCAGTACGGATGAAGATGTTATCCATCATCCAGCGGAGCACCGGATGCCCACTGTGGGCCAGACGTTGTTCCAGGGTCAGCTTCATCAGCTCCTTGGTAGGTGGGCTCATATCCTTAAAGCCCTGTCCGAAGGGCACGACGGTGAAGCCCATACCCTCCAGATTTTGCACCATCTGGACAGCGCCCCAACGGTCAAAGGCAATCTCGCGGATGTTAAAACGCTCACCGAGGCTTTCAATAAATTTCTCAATGTAGCCGTAATGCACAACATTTCCCTCGGTGGTTTGTACGAAGCCTTGACGTTCCCAAACATCATAAGGAACATGGTCTCGCTTCACACGCAGGTCGAGGGTTTCTTCTGGTATCCAGAAATACGGGAGAATGGAATATTTGTCGTCCTCATCCTCCGGTGGGAATACCAGTACAAAGGCGGTAATGTCAGTAGTGGAAGAAAGGTCAAGGCCGCCATAGCAGACCCGGCCCTCCAGGGCTTCCTCATCCACCTTAAAGGAACAGGCATCCCACTTATCCATTGGCATCCAGCGGATTGCCTGCTTGACCCATTGATTGAGTCGCAGCTGCCGGAAGGAATTCTCCTCACCGGGATTTTGCTGGGCGGATTCGCAGGCTGCCTTTACCTTATCCATCCCGACCGTGATGCCGAGAGAAGGATTGGCCTTCTTCCAGACCTCCGGGTCAGTCCAGTCATCGCTTTCATCCGCACCATAAATGACCGGATAGAAGGTGGAGTCCACCTTACGGCCCTCCAGAATATCCTTTGCCTTCTGATGCGTTTCATAGCAGATGCTGTTGGTGTCGGTACCGGCGGTAGTAATCAAAAAATACAGCGGCTGCATACGGGCGTCACCGGAACCCTTGGTCATAACATCAAAGAGCTTTCGGTTTGGCTGGGTGTGCAGCTCATCGAAGACAACGCCGTGAATGTTGAAGCCGTGCTTGGAGTAGGCCTCAGCGGAAAGCACCTGATAGAAGCTATTGGTAGGCTGATAAATGATACGCTTCTGAGAAGTCAGTATCTTTACTCGCCGGTTGAGCGCAGAACACATACGCACCATATCGGCGGCCACGTCAAATACGATGGTCGCCTGCTGGCGGTCAGCTGCACAGCCGTATACCTCAGCGCGTTCCTCACCGTCGCCGCAGGTAAGCAGCAGGGCCACCGCAGCGGCCAGCTCGGATTTTCCCATCTTCTTTGGGATTTCCACATAGGCGGTATTAAATTGTCGGTAGCCGTTTGGCTTGAGGGTGCCGAAGATGTCTCGGATAATTTGTTCCTGCCAATCAATAAGCTCGAAGGGCTTTCCGGCCCAGGTGCCCTTCGTGTGACAGAGGCACTCAATAAAATTGACTGCGTAATCCGCCATCTGTTTGTTGTAGGTGGAGTCCGCAGCCATAAAGCGTGTGGGTTTATAGCTTTTCAGTTTTCTCAACGGTGCAGCCTCCTTTCGGGCATAAAAAATGACCTGCCAACGGCAAGCCTTTGTAACAAGATACAGAGCCGTCAGGCTCCGCACTTGGGATATTCTGTTATCCAGGTGTTCTTAGTTGTGATTGTTTAAAAGGATGCAAAGCGCAAGCTCGGCTTCCTTGCAGGTGGGCTCGATGTCCCAGCCCCTATCGTAGTTGCAGATGATTTTGCCGTCTGCCTTCAGCATCAACTTGGAAATTTTGCCGCCATTGATGCCGTATTCCTCGCTGGGTTCCTCGTAATGCTTGACCCAGTAATGAACGACGGTGTACTTGCTGTCTGCTGCGGGGATTCTAATCGTTCCTTCACTCCACATGGTTTAGGCCTCCTTTACCGTCATCTTGATGGCAGGAATGCTGGCGTGTTCGCCGGTCTGCCAGTCGGTGTAGCGGGCCTTGACCTGGGTGAGCCCGGCCATGTGGCAGCCGCGCTTTTCAAATTCTGCCAGGGTGGTGATGAGGCTTGAAAAGGTGGAGCTGATGGTGAACTCGGTGATGCCAAGTGCTCTGCAATTTTCGAGGATTGGGTCGATGTCGTAATCCCAAATGACCTCGTTAAAGTCAATCAGGTTGTTTCCGGCTTCCTTGCTGTTCTGGTAAGCCCAGTAAAGAGTGCCGTTTAAGCCCTGTTCCTTGAAGCTCTTGCTGCGGTCGATGTTTTCAAATGTGGTAATCTCTTTCATGTTCGTAACCTCCGTGTGTTTGTTGTCTCGTCTGCCGACTCGGTCGGTGCTGTTGTCCGCTTTGCGTCCAACGGTTGCCACTGGCAACCCGCACCCTTTCGGTAGGTACATATTCGCTCTAAAAGCACATAATAGCAACTCATTTAGGGCCTATATATGTACCAAAGATTGTGACGATAAACTGTGTAATTTACAGCTTTCGACATCTATCGACACCGAAGATTACGTTGAGGCCGGAGCCATTGTCCCAGTTCACCAGAAGGCTGCCAGTATCATCGACACCGTAGACGGTGCCAAGAGTACCAATAGGCGGTGCCTGTAGGTCATCCATCTGAAGCAGCCCCACACGGGTGCCGTTTGGATATTGCTGACGCAGGCGTTCGACCTGCTCTTTACTCGGAAATCTCATTAGAAGGCACCTCCTTTTTTGTACCGGACTTGAAGGCTGCGGAGCCAGTCAGGTTGCGGAGCAGGATTTTGCGCTCCTCCTTGTACTCGTTGCCAATGAAGCCGAGGCGGAGTAGAAAGCAGCGGAAGGCGTACTTCTCGTTTTCCACCGGCTTCTCTGTGGCGCTAATGCGCTTCTGATTTTTGCTCATCTGGCAAAGGGCTGCGATGAAGTGAGTGTAGGCCTTGACCTCGTCAGGCTCCGGCAGCTTGTGGAACCAAGGGAAGGAAATAGTCTCCTCGGTGATGAGGATAGGCGTTTCTTCGATATTCAGCGCCGTCTTGATGAGCGTGCCCTTGGCCTCCAGAAGGTTTGTCAGGTTCCCGGCTGCGGCCTTGTCCAGTGGAAGTGTGACCGTCAGGCCAGTTTCCTCGTCCGGAATATCGTAGGCCGGAGGGCAATCCTCCAGCGGTTCCTCGCAGTCAAGTTCCGGCTGGGGCTCGTCGTATTCGGCACTTTCGTAATGGAAGCCGCGCTCGGTGAGGGCTGCCAGCACCTGCCGGATTTCCTCCGGGTCAGCCATGTCATTGAAGGTAAGATTGCCTTCTCTGGTGACAGTGAAGTAATCCACCTCGTAGGCGTAGGTTGGTGTTTTCTTGTAGATTGCCTTGGCTCCTGTGATTTCCTCAAGGGCCTTTACAAAAGGCTTTCTGTTGGTAACGTTGTAAGTAACTTTCATGGTGTGTACCTCCTTTGTTTTGGTACTACATTAATCACTCTAAAGGCACATATTAGCAAGTCAATTCGAAGAATAAACCTGACAAATATGTGCCTCCCAGATTGTGTATAGTACCAAGGCGGTTACTCAGCCACGACAGCGATTTCATCGTAGGAATAGGTCAGACCGTCACGGATGACGAAGACCTTTTCGGAGGAGCCGACCTGTTCAAGGTAGCGCTCCACGATAACATCGCAGAATTTTTCGTCCAGCTCGATGGTGCAGCAGAGGCGTTTCGTCTGTTCGCAGGCGATGAGTGTAGAGCCGCTGCCACCGAAGGGGTCGAGTACGATGGAATTGCTCATGCTGGAATTCATAATCGGATAGGCCAGAAGCGGGATAGGCTTCATGGTCGGGTGGTCACCATTTTTCTTTGGTTTATCAAATTCCCAGATGGTGGTTTCCTTGCGACCCGTGTACCACTGATGTTTGCCATTTTTCTTCCAGCCAAACAGCACCGGCTCGTGCATCCACTGGTATGGGGAGCGCCCCAGCACCAAGGACTGCTTTTTCCAGATGCAGCAGCCAGAGAGATAGAAACCTGCGTCTACGAAGGCTTTTCTGAAATTCAGTCCCTCGGTATCCGCATGGAATACATAGATGCTGGCGTCGTCTGCCATTGCAGCGGCCATCTGGGTGTAGGCGTCGAACAGGAACTGATAAAAAGCCTCGTTGCCCAGGTTGTCGTTCTTGATTTTCCCGGCGGAGCCTTCGTAGTTGACGTTGTAGGGTGGGTCTGTGACCACAAGGTTGGCCTGCTTGCCAGCCATCAAAAGCTCGTAGGTTTCGGGCTTCGTGGAATCGCCACAGACAAGGCGATGGTCGCCAAGGAGCCAGAGGTCACCGGCCTTGGAGAAGGTGGGCTTTTGCAGCTCAGCCTCCACATCAAAGTCGTCGTCCTTTATGCCGCTTTTGGTATCCTCGCGGAATAAGTCTTCCAGTTCCTCCGGCTCGAAACCGGTAAGGGAGACATCAAAGTCAGCGCCCTGCAAATCAGCAATCAAAAGGGCTAACTTGTCGTTGTCCCACTCACCGCTGATTTTATTAAGGGCCACATTCAGGGCTTTCTCTTTTTCTTCCTCCATCTGAACGATAACGCAGTCCACCTCGGTCATGCCCATGTTCTGCAGCACCTTCAAGCGCTGATGGCCGCCGACTACACGACCGGTGGTCTCATTCCAGATGACGGGTTCCACATAACCGAATTGCTCGATGGAGCGTTTCAGCTTTTCGTATTCCTTGTCACCCGGTTTCAAATCCTTACGAGGATTGTATTCTGCCGGGAGCAGGTCTTTTACGTTTTTCTTTTCAATCTGCATATTTCTTCACGACCTCCTCCAAGTGGATATCTTCCTTCAGCGAGAGCGAATCCTCCCAAGTGTTATAGCCGGTGAAATGACCATAGGTGGCGGTCTTTTCATAATCGGCATTGCGCAGGCACAGCTTTTCAAGGATGGCTGCCGGACGCAGGTTGAAAATCTCAAGGCAGCCTTTACGGATAGCCTCATCCGAATACTTGCTGGTACCGAAGGTGTTCACGGTGAAGGCCACCGGGTCAGCCTTGCCAATGGCATAGGAGATGCTGACCTCACATTCCTTGGCCAGCCGAGAGGATACGAGGTTCTTTGCAATGTAGCGAGCCATATAGGCACCGGAGCGGTCAACCTTCGACGGGTCTTTGCCAGAAAAAGCACCGCCGCCATGATGAGCAAGTCCACCATAGCTATCGACCATCAGTTTTCTGCCGGTGAGACCAGTATCAGCATCCGGGCCACCCTTCACGAAGCGACCGGAAGGATTGACCAGAATCTCTGTATCCTTATCAAACGGGAACTTCTCAAAAACGGGCCATAGGATATTGGAGATGATTTCACTGCGCAGCTGTTCAAGCTGTACGTTTTCCTTGTGCTGGATAGAGACCACGATGGCCTTCACACGAGCAGGCTGTCCATCACGATATTCGATGGTGACCTGGGACTTGCCATCCGGCAGGATGTCGTGAACAAGACCGGACTTGCGGCACTCATCCAGTTTTTTGCAGATATCGTGCGCAAAGAGCAGCGGGAGTGGAAGGTAGCGGTAGCCGCCTTCATCAATGGCATAACCATAAACCGTCCCCTGGTCGCCAGCGCCCATAGAGGAATACCAGCTGTCATCACCGTTGCGACTTTCCAGCGAGTAGTTCACGCCAGAAGCGATGTCCGGACTCTGCTTTCTGACATAGACCTGAAGCAAACGTCTCCAGGAGTTCATGCCTACTTCATCCAGCACGCGCCAGACTACCGACTGAATATTGACCTTGGCAGTAGAACTGATTTCTCCTCCAATAATGATGCGACGGCCCACGGCCATGACCTCTACAGCAACATGAGCACTTTTATCTTTTCTCAAATAGGCATCCAGAATCGCATCGGCGATTTTGTCACACAGCTTGTCAGGATGCCCCTCGCAGACAGATTCTGCAGTTTTATAAGTAATGTTCATATCAATTTCCTTTCCGTGCACGCAGCAGAAGTTCCATCGTGTCATCCATAGGAGTGGCACCGTTGTACTCGCTGGCACAATTCTCTTTTACAATTTGATAGATTTCCATCCAGAGACGATTGGTCTGGGACATGAAGTTCTGACTCATGGCCACATAGGGCGATTGGATTGCATTGCCGGTTGTGGGATGCTTGGCTAAGAAACCAAACTCAGAGATGGCTTCCTCGCATTGAATCCAACGGGCAGCACTCATGGCATACCGTTCCAGCAGGTCTGGGGAGACCAGCGAAGCGCAGTGACGTTCCTGTAACCATTCCCAGGTCTTTTTGTAGATACCTGGTGCAAGCAGCTTTTTGCCGTCCTTTTGTTTTGCAGATAATAGTCTGGATGGTTTGGGCATCGGCTGACCTTCTAAATCGGCTGATTGATTATCAAAGTCGATGACAGTCAACTCTCGTTTGCCCGGATTACCCTCGGCGAGCTTATCAGCTAAGGGCTTTTTCTTGGCTCCGGCACCTATACGGGCACCACCACGGTTTGTACCGTCCTTAGCCATTTTCACACCTCCATTTCTGGGGCCTATATACCCCGTTTGAATTTGCGACTTTGTGCGTAAGAGCCCACGCCCGTTCCACGGCGGCTTCAACGTAGAGATTCAGACCGCCCCTACCGGTTGTGCCAGCGGTCACCGTGTTCTGCATGAATCTTCGCATGACAGCTTTTGCACAGGGCAATGAGATTACTTCTATCATGCGTTCCACCCTGAGAGAGTGGGAGCTTGTGATGTATCTCTTCGGTGGCAACGTAGCGTCCGTCCTTTAGGCACTGCTCACACAGTGGGTGGGCAGCAGCATAGCTGTCACGGATGCGTTTCCAAGCCCTGCCGTAGCGTCGCTTGGTAGCAGGGTCACGGTCGTATCGTTCGTAGCGTTTGTTCTCTTCCTTCTCGTGTTCCAGACAGTAGCGACCGTCCGTTAGGTTAGGGCAGCCGGGATGGGAACACGGTCGTTTGGGTTTCCTTGGCATTGGTGTTCACCTCCTTCGGGCATAAGAAAAGCCCTGCAGGTCTGGTGATCCACAAGGCTCTCTGTGATTTTCGCTTTTCGCTATTGTAATAATATCATAGGATAGGACTCTCATTCTATCACATTAACTCTCATGCTTTGTCGGCACGGTGATTTCTTTTAGTGCGGCACTGTGCATGCGGTGGATGTGCTGCATGGAGTAGTTCATGTCCACAGCAATCTGCTCCCAGGTGATGAAGCACAGGTAGCGTTTCTCCAGTAAGGTCTGGTATTCCACATTGGGAACTGCTTTGATGACACCCATGATTTCATGCTTCAACTCAACCAGTGCGTCAATATCCCCGTTGATTTCTTCCTGCAGGGAAATAATCTTGATTACGGCATCTGCCATACGGGAGCCACCGTGATTCGGGTTTCTTGGCATATCCGAAATGGTAGAGGTGCATCTGGTCGCCAGCTCGTTCAAGGAAGCGATTTGCTGGATTTTAGAATTGATACGCTCGTCAAGGTAACGAGCCTGTAGTAAGTATTCTTTTTCTGTCATAGGATACCTCCGGAATTTTTAATTTCCCTCGGATTGGCATGGACTGTCATAGATTGGCTTTTACGGCATCAATCAAAGCGGTCTGGCTCAGCTCCTTTTGGGAGAGAGCCTTTAGTATCCGCTCGTCGATGGTGCCTTTTGTGATGATGTGTTCTATCACCACGGTACAGGAGGTCTGGCCTTGCCTCCATAATCGGGCGTTGGTCTGCTGGTACAATTCCAGTGACCAGGTCAGCCCAAACCAGATAAGGGTGGAGCCGCCAGCTTGCAGGTTCAGGCCATGACCGGCAGAGGCTGGATGAATAACTGCTACCGGGATTTTTCCGGCATTCCAGTCGGTGATATCCTGGCTATCCTTGATTTCCCTGACCGTGAAGCGGCGCTTGATACGTTCAAGGTCATGCTTAAACCAGTAGGCCACCAGAACGGGTTTGCCGTTTGCCGCTTCCAGAATGTCCTCCAGCGCATCCAGCTTTCGGTCGTGAAATTCAATGGTGTCGCCGGTATCGGCATAAATCGCACCATTGGCCAGCTGTGATAACTTGCCGGTAAGAGAAGCTGCATTTGCGGCGGTCACCTCACCGTCTGGAAGCTGCAATATCAGGTCTTTTTTCAACTCCTCATAGCGCAGGCGTTCTTCCTCGGAGAGCTTCACCTCATATTGCGAGGAAATCAGCTCAGGCATCTGCAGGTGGTCGGTGGATTTCATGGAAATCGTAATATCCGAAATCTGCCGGTAGATAAGTTCCTCTGCATAGGGCTGCGGTTTATAGGAATAGATAATCATGCCGTTTCGTTTATCTGGTGAAAAGTAATTGTTGCGGTATTCGGTAATAAAGCGACCGAGGCGCTTGCCCATGTCCAGCAGCCGGAACTCAGCCCATAAATCCATCAGGCCATTGGAGCTTGGCGTACCAGTCAGGCCAATGATGCGTTTGACCTTGGGCCGTACCTTCATCAGAGAACGGAAGCGCTTTGACTGGTGATTCTTGAAGGAGGAGAGTTCGTCGATGACCACCATATCGTAGTCAAAGGGAAAGCCACTGTCCTCTATCAGCCATTGCAGATTTTCGCGGTTGATGATGGTAATGTCAGCTGTGGCCATTAAAGCAGCCCGGCGCTCCTTCACGCTGCCAACAGCAACGGTAAAAGACAGGTGCTGCAGGTGTGACCATTTTTCAAGTTCTGCTGGCCAGGTATCACGGGCCACACGAAGTGGAGCGACCACCAGAATGCGGTGGGCCAGAAAGCTGTCAAACAACAGGTCAGCGATAGCAGTCAGGGAAATGACCGTCTTGCCAAGACCCATATCTAGCAGCACAGCAGCTACGGGATGTGTTTCAATGTAGTCGATGGCAAAGGCCTGATAATCATGTGGCTTGAAGTTCAAGAAGCATCCCTCCAATCTGTTCTATGCTGTCGATGACGTAAACACGAAAACCCAGGGAGCGCAGCAGTCGGTGCCTTGCTTCCTGTAAGGAACGTGGGCGTTTTCCAGGTGCCTTGAGTTCTACAAAGGCGATAACGCCATCAGGTAATAAGATAAGGCGGTCGGGCATCCCATCGAAACTCGGAGACACGAACTTTACTGCAATGCCACCGGCCCTTTTTACCGCCACGGTTAATTTGGTTTCTATCGTTTTTTCTCGCATACTTGTCCTCCCATCAGGGCTTTTAATCAATAGGTGCAAGGTGTATCAATGGTCTTTTCCTAACTTTTTCTTATAGACTTTCTTATAGTCCTAAGAGAATTTTTGTATATGACCTTGATACACCTTGTCATCTATAGAAAATCAGTTCAAAAAATCTTCTTCAACGTCATTTTTCTGTGTCAAACGCAGGCCCTTAAAGTAACGCTTGCGATTTTGTGTGATACGCTCATAACCAGCGTTCTCCAAGGCAAGATAGAAGTCTGCCGTGTTACGCACATAGTCATTGGTATCCACGCAGTAGTTTCGGTATGCCTGATAAAGCCCAGAGGAGCTTTCCTTATAGGACGCATCCACGTCACAGCAGTCCTCCATAAAATGACCAAACCAGTCATTCTGGTTGCGGTAGGCATCAATGGCCGTTTGTACGCAGGCCGGTACGGGAATCTGGTAATCCAGTTCGATGACCTTTTTGGCACCCTCGATGACCCACGCCAGAATACTATCACCGGCATTGTCATATAGGTACTCGCCATAATTCTTGATGTCGCTGTTGCCGGTAATCTTGGCACCAAACGGAATGACGATAAGACGACGCCAGATACCATCATCGGAGGCGCTGACACGAGGCAGATGGTTGGTATAAAGTACAAGGGTGTGGCAGGGCTTGAAGGAAAACGGGTCTTTGTATTTCTTTTCCGCAAACACGTCATCGGTGGAACAAAGCTGCTTGACGGTGGAGTCATTGAGGCGGGCACCTTCCTGCATTTCTGCTGCAATCAGCAGTCGCTTGCCCTTGACCTCAGCCATTTCTGGTTTGATGTTTCTGCGGCAGCCAACGGTCAGGGTGTCGGCGGAGATGTTGCCGCTGTACAGGCCCAGCACTCTGGAGATGGCATTCCAGAAGGTGGATTTACCATTTCGGCCATCGCCGTAGGCAATGATGAGAGCTTCCACGTAAACCTTGCCGATGGCGGACAGTCCACAAATCATCTGAACGTAGTCGATGAGTTCCTGATTGTTCTGGAAGATAAGGTCAAGACTATCGAGCCAAAGCTGCTGACCCTTTTGCCCCGGCGATACGGAGGTGATTTTGGTAATGAAGTCCTCCGGTAAATGTTCTCGTGCTCCGGCCATGCCACGGCGCAGGTCATAGGTGGCTTCCGGCGTACACAGGGCAAAGCAGTCGGCATCCAAATCTCTCGGCGAAATCTCCAGCATCGGATGAGCTTCCTTCAGCGTAGAGGTGATATTCTTGGAATCCCTGCGCTTGACTGCAAAGGCCTGATAGGCTTTCGCTGCGGAAAAATCCTGAAAAGCCTGCAGCTGTTCTTCATTCATCAGCTGTTCGGCCTTGCTCTTTGAGGCACCATCTAAAATCGCCTGTGCACCGCAGCTCTTTAATTTATCCAAGGCGGTGACCAGGTCGTTCCCGGCTTCCTTCAATTGGCGACGGGTCAGCTCATGTGCAACAGCCTGTGCGCCCGGTTCGGATTCCTGCCAGTAGTGGTCAGAGTAGCGAATGAAATGAGTGGCCGGAGAGTAGCGCAGCTCTTTTGAGAAATACTTCGCCAGCACCTCAGCCTGTCCAACATCGGAATAGTCGCCCGGCTTATAGCAGGACGGGTCATTATAAACCTCTGGTGCCACATAGCCTTCCTGGCTTGAGAGTCGCGCATAAAAACGCTGTGCGCTGTGCCAGATAGTGCCAAGCTCGCTGTTATCGAGAGGCGGTTCACATTTGGCGGCTTCTTCAAGGAAGGTCTGGTAGGCCTTATCCGTATCGCCATATTTCTTGATGACACGACCGGCGAAACGGCTCAGGGTTGCATTACGGCTGCCCTCCGGGATGATGGAAGAATCGTATTGACCCTCCGGCAGACCTTCGTCGAACAGGTCATCGTCCAAAAACCCGGTCAGGTTCATGCGCCCCGGATACAAAGCTACCTCGGCAGTAGCAGTTCCGAAAAAGAAGCGTGCAGCATCCAGCGCCTGCGTATCAAAATAAGGGAAGATGGAATTGACCAGCTTTTTCATATCACTGTAAAGGCCAGCATCTGTTACGGTAGCAATAGGAAAAAGCACATGGAACTTTGGCCTTGCAGACTTGCCGTTTTTCTCGCGCTGATTAAAACGACTGAAGTGAACAGCGAAGGTAACGCCGGGAAAAGCCTGCATCACGTCCTCTGGCGTAATCCAATCTTCCGGATTTTCAGAGTGGTCATTGTCACAGTCCACCGGCAAGCAGTCGCTGCCGATAAAGTTCTCACCGTTACGATAGCTGTTGCGATATTCAGCGCATACATAATCGTGGCAAATGGCCGCTTTCAAACCGGCTTCATCCAAAACGACCTGCTTATGGGGATAGGAGCAGTTACCGGGATTGCCGGTAACGTCCGCAGAATACAGTGTGAACATTAGTCAAACACCTCCTTGGCTTCGTCCTCCAACACCTTGGTGATAAACCTCAAGGCACGGATAGTGGTTTCCAGCTCGCAGTCGCCACCAAGGAAAACCTCAAAGCCGGTAGCATCACCGAAACGGTCGCGCAGCACACGAATATCCATATCCGTGCAGGCTGCATCCTGAATGCGGAAATAGGTGCGTCCGCCGAGACCAGTGTCACCACCCTGATAGCCGGTAGTGCCAGCTTCCACTTCGAGAATGTTGCAGCTTACTACCTCACGTGTATAGGTACTGATTTCAGTGCCGTCCGGCAACTTTTTTCTTTTTTCGATTACTTCATACATAGTCTTAGACCTCCTCCAGATTTTCAGTAAAATAGCGCAAGCGGTAGTTCTTCCACTTGGCTCGTTCAATTTCAGCTTCCATGCCGGGCGAGATGCGTTTGCCAAACACCCAGACCTCGGAACACTTGCTCATCAGGGCATTTCCGAAGAACAGACCAAGCTGGCGTTCCTGTGGGTCGGCGTCGTTGAGAAACTGCGGAAATAACAAATGTGGCGCGATAGGGATATAACCGGTTTCCACAGCAAAGCGACTGTAAGCTCTTGCAGCTTTTACGTTGGTTTCGATGTCTCCGGCAAAGGGAGAACAGATATAGACGATAGGCCTGAAAGCGCGAAGTGCTAGTTCTTCCTTGTCAATAACGGATAGTGCGCCATAGGCAGTGGGGTCAAAAGGTCTCACCTGCCGGTTCGGTCGGTGCTTAACGCTCCCCACTGGGGAGCAGCACCCTTCACTGTTAAATTTGCTGATGCTCATTGCACGAGTCCTCCTTTCCGGATGGCACAAAAAACGTCCACCTCATAATCGAGATGGACGTCTATGGGTAAATCTTCAAGGCACCATCTCACTATCCACTGGAGATGAGAGAGTGCTTTTGACGAAACGAATCAATCTTTTTTATAAAAATCTGTAACGTAGCCATCGGCGCGAAGCAGCAGGCCCTTTGCCCACGGTGGTGTCCGGCCCATCTGCTCACAGATTGCCTCCAGCGACATATGAGGGTCGCCTTCAATGACCAGTTCATCGTGGATATGCATGACAATGGAGCAGCAGCGCAGTGTCTTCAGGGCGTAGCACAGAATATCACGTGCGGTTGCCTGCACGATGTTTTCGACAAATTTCGGGCCGTAGGAATCCAGGCGTTCCCACTTCTTGGTGCCGCCGACGCCCTCATAGGTGATACAGCTGCCACCGAATCTATTCGTTCCAACCTTTGGCTTGACGTAGGCCAGCTTTCTGCCAGAGGGAAGCGTGATAAACAGCATTCCGCTGCGGCAGGAAAATGTCAGCCCATAATCGGTGGTGGTATGTTTGTACTTCACGGCTTCCATAACAGCGCGGTCAACGGCCCACCAAAATTCGACAATTTTCGGATTGGACTGTCGCCAAGCGCCAACAAGAGGAGGAAGCTCCCCTTCCGTGAGTCCCATATCCAAAGCGCCCATTGCCTTAAGCGCACCCACGCTGCCTCCATAGCCGAGGGCCAGCTCGGCGATTTTACCTTTTTGGCGAAGGTGGCCGTTGATACCATGCTTCTCTATCGGTACGCGAAACATCTGACTGGCAGAGGCGCAGTAGATATCGCCGCCCTTGGCGAAGACCTCCTGTCGCCAGCTTTCACCGGCAAACCACGCGATGACACGAGCTTCAATGGCCGAAAAGTCTGCAACGTAAAAGCGTGTGCCTTCTCTTGGAATAAAAGCCGTGCGAATAAGCTGGGAAAGTGTATCCGGGACATCCTCATATAAAAGTTCCACTGCCTCAAAGTCGCCAGAACGCACAAGGGCACGTGCCTCAGCCAGGTCAGGCAGATGGTTTTGAGGTAGGTTTTGCAGCTGTATATTGCGTCCGGAAAAACGGCCCGTCCTGTTGGCTCCATAAAACTGAAACATACCACGGGCACGACCGTCGGCGCATACGGTCTTTTCCATTGCCTGATATTTGCGAACAGAGGATTTCGCCAGTTGCTGGCGCAGGGTTAAGACCTCGCAAAGCTCTGGAGGCGCTGTCTTCAAAAGTTCTGCCACGGCCTTCTTGTCCAGGCTGTCAGTTGTCATGCCGTTTTCAGCCAGCCATTGTTTCATCTGCTGGACGGAGTTCGGGTTTTCCAGTGCGGTGATACGCTGCATCGCCGTGGTCAGTTCTTTCCGGGAACGGTTGTCCATTTCAAGCGCCTGCGTTACCAATTCCAGGTCGAGCCTCACTCCGGTGTCATTTATCTGCTGGTCAAGATGATATTCCTCCCATACCATTTCAGGCACAGGGAATTTATAAAGTCTTTGCTGGATTCCCATTTCGGTTTCCACATCACGGAGATTGTAACGCTTGAAGTCGGCCCATTTTTCTGGAGCATGAAAAGGGCGATTCCGGGTGCGTTCTCCATTGACCTTGGTAGGTGCACAGGGCTGGCAGAAATATTTGATGAGGTCTTTGCCCTCCGAGAGCTTTTGCTTTTCAAGACCAAGAACGGCACCAACTCCCTCCAAGGATAAGGGCAGGCCCATTGTGGCGGCCCATATCATGGAACAGCGCCAGCTTTCCGGGTCAAGGTAATCGCTGGTAGGATAGCCCAAGAAGCGTGAGAGGCAGATGCGTTCAAAACTGGCATTAAAGGCCCATTTTGTCACAGTCGCATCCTCCAAGGCCGCCAGTATTTCTTTGGGAATGTGTTCACCGCAGGCAAGGTCAATGACCTGCACAGGGCCAGCATCTACGCTGTAGCCAAAGAGCAGGATTTCAAAATCTGGAGCTTCCACATAGCGATATACGCCTGACTTTTGCAGCGGCGTGCTGCTGTAGGTTTCAATATCAATACTTAAGGTTTTCATAAAAGTACGTCCTTTCCGCGCGTCGCCACAAGCTGCATATCGCTCACTTCCCCACTTGTGCGGAAGTTCGTTCATTTCGCTGTGGCTCCTTTTCCCAAAAAGTCTACGACTTTTCGGGAACCCTGAATAAACAGGGTGACAGATTTCTCCGCCACCCTGCCGGTTACTCAGATACTGCTGTTAGTCAAGGAAATCCTCGGCTTCCTCCGTTGCAAAATCGGACTCAGCACTTGCCTTGCCGCCAAGAGGCTCACCATCACGTACCTTCTGCAGATTGTTCAGGCCGCAGGCGATGCCTTTGTTGCCAGAGCTGTTGAAGGCGTAGAAGCTGATGCTGGCACGACCGTACACGCCGGAGTAGACCTCGGAGCGAGTCAGGATAGGATTGCGGTCAACATCCACGATGCCAGGTGCAGAGGTGGCGTTGGCATTCACGAAGTAGGCGTTCGCGTAGGCGGAGTCATCCGGACGTTCCAGGTCGCCGTCACGCAGTGGAGTCTTGAGAACAGACAGTGCCGGTACGGATTTGCCGCTGCCCTTGAGCTTGCCTTCGCCTTCCTTGTAGGCAGCCTCGATAGCTGCTTCAATCTTAGCGACGGTCTTGGTGTCGGACTTCGGAATGATGAGGCTGACACTATACTTCGGAGTGCCACCGTTGATAGATTTAGGTTCCCAGACGTTGGCGTAGCTCCAACGGGTGTCCGGGCCAGTGATTACCTTCATGGGATTTGCGGTTTTGATATTTTTACTCATTGTCATTTTCCTCCATAAAATCATTTTTTGCGTTGTTCATTGCCGGGCGTTTATCGCTTTCCGGCACGAGTGTTGGTTTACCCTGTGGCTTTTCGATAAAGCCGTTCAGAAGTTCGTCGAAGCGAGATTTGCCAAGACGCTTCTGTAAGGCTGTGATGCCAAGCAGCTTCTTCTCATACGGGTCGAAGCCAGCCTCGCTGACTGCCTGAATGACAGCAGCTTCATTGGTGTACTTTCTGTTGGAACGACCTTCGACCAGCTTCCAGCCGTTCCATTCCTTACCGCTGACTGCCTGCTGCAGGGCGTATTCCTTAATATCGGAAGCCCATGCCACCAGCTCATCCACACGGGAGAGGATGACTTCAATTTCAGTGTCCTCCAGCAGCGGAGGCAGCTTGAAGTCATGTTGTGCAAGGGAGAGATTTGCTTCAGCTCTGGCCCGGCATTCATACTTGGCCTTGCAAAAGCCGCACCACTCACCGCACAGATAATTGCCATCACCGGCGAAAGCCAGAGCAGCGGTAGGCTTTAGAATTTCCTCGGCCCATCGGCCCAGTGGTAAAGCTCGTCCTTGGAAAGCTCAAAGGTTGAGATGTTCTGGCGTCTGGGCTGATAGATGGTCATGCTGACCGTATCGATGTCGTAGATGCCGTCGAACAGTTCCAGAGCACCAAGTGCGTAGCATTTCATCTGAGGATTATCCTCAGCGGAAACGAGGATGCCCAAGCCGTGCTTGTAATCGCAAATTCGGAGTGTTCCGTCTGCGATGACGATGCAGTCTGCGGTACCGAAGCCTTGTTCCACCCAACGAGAGAAATCTACTCGCTGTTCAATCAGGACGACTGGGTCAGCGCAGGTCTGCTTGGCAGCTTCTACCTGCTCAAGGATGTAGGCAGCATAGCCGGTGGCACAATCCTCCATTTCCTCGCTGTACCAGGACAACTGTTTCGTAGGATTTTTGGCCTTCTGACCCAGTGCCTTGCGGAGTTTGTATTCGCAAAGACTATGTGCCTCGGTGCCTTCTGCTGCGTAGTCGCTTCCTTTGTCCTCGTAGCTTTCACCGAGCCTTGCAGAAGGCGGACAATGAAGCCAGCGGTTGGAAGAGGAAGCTGAGAGAATTGCATGTCCATTAGGTGGCATCGCCAAGCACCTCCGCTTCCCTCAAGAGGGCTTCGTAATTTGCCGGGTCAATCTGCGACAGCTTGCTGGCTCCATATTTCAGAAGCAACTCGCGGATGGCAGCAGTATGACCGGCACGGGATTTATCCGCCAGTACAGCTCGTACCTGCTCCAGCGTCAGCTGCGGTTTCGGTTCAGGTTTCGGAGCTGTCTTTTTTACGGGCTGCGCATCAGCCTCACCGCTAAACTGTTTTGCCAGCCACTCGACTGCATCAGAGATGGCAGCAGCTGCACCTCGCAGTTCTTCGCAGGTCTGTGCCATATCGTTCATTTTGCTCATGGATTCTTCCTCCTTCCTCGGATTGTCTTTGTGCGGCAAGGATACTCAGGTTCCTTGCCAGTCTGCCGGATACGATACTGATTGAGGTCAAAACCTTAATCACCTCGGTATCGTCCTTGTGGCTGTTGTGATAGGACTGTCTCATGGTGTTCACCTCCAATCTGAAAGGCTGTTGTTCTGTGCCTTACACTTACCACTGGAGATGAGGGAACCGTTTTGACGAAGGAAAAGAAAAAAATTATAAAATCTCCGACTGCCACAAAAGCAGCCGGAGCGCTGCCTTATGTTTTAGAAGAAGTCAGGATACTCTGCAGCAAGAATATCCTTTGCTTTGGCTAAACGCGAGCGGAAGGTGGTGCGCTTGATGCCGAGGATGTCGGCGATTGCCTCGTCGGGTATATTCTGAAGACGAAGACGGCCGATTTCTTCGGCCTCCGGCATCAACTCCTGCAGGCGTCTGAATAACTGTTCCAGCGTGGCTCTGTCACAGACGATTTCGTCCAGTAATGGAGAATCGTCCGGAATAGCGTCCTGCGGAGTACAGGTGTCGCCGTCCTCGTTTTCTGAGGTGAAATCGAGGGAAAGCATGTCCCCGCCCCGACGATACTCGCAGTTGCAGCAGTCGCCATCGCAAAGCCAGAACTTGTTCTTCGGGCAGATGCACTGGCCGTGATACTGTGCCTTCTTGCGAAAGGCATCGTAAAAACGGGTGTGCTCACGATAGACGGTTTCGGATACTTCCACCCATTGACGGGTGGATTTCAGGTAGATACGGTGTTTGCATTGATTTTCGTTGATTGCCATGTGTTTTTCTCCTTTCGGCTGTTAAACCGAAGCGGAGATAACCTGTATGGCTGCCAGTTTTGCTTTTCATAAGCGGTCACCTCATGCGGATTTCTCCGCTTCGAATCGGTGACCAGCCGTCCGTTAGCTGGCACTCTATGTTTAATGTTCTTCCTTCCATCAACTACGAACACACCTCGTGGCCACGAAGAAGGTGAGCTGATTTCAGGAAAAGTAGTTTTACGCCTTGCTCAGGGCGTTCGTTTAGTTGTCGTTGGAAATTTGTTCCAAGTCAGCGAAGACCTCGCCGTAATAACAAGAAGCTAAATCATAAAATCCGTGAGCACCGTAGCGTGCAAAAACTGATTTCGCAACGGCGTTTCCATATTCGGCTGCCACTGTAGAAGCAGTATTCTCGATGTTGGTTTCCCACATTTCTTTTTCTGGATTTTTCACATGAATCACCTACCTTTCGTTGCTGTATACAAGTTCTTTTGCGGCTGGTGGCGAGAAAAACATTTATTTTGCATCGCTATTCATATATTCGTCATCGCAAAGATATTGTTTTCTTCGCGCCAATGTGCTATAATTAAAAAGTGTAAATTGCAAGGAGAGTAAATTTGCTCTTTGCTTCTTACAATCACAGTATATAAAATCGAATTTTTGAATCAGCGACAAACGCATACATCCGCATACATCGCCGCGTACATGGGAGGAGGAACACTCGATTGAAGTTTTGTGAATTAGCAAAAATACTGCATAAGTACAGAAGAGATAAAAGTGAAACCACTGCTATGTGTGTGATGATTTTGACAGATGCCATTCTTGATGATGTGGCTATCGAAAAAATCGGACTTGAAAACCGCGATACAAATCCAATGTATGGAAAGAAAGAATCTACCCTGCAGGCGATATATAGTGGCGTAAGATTAAAAATTTCCAAAGAAGATGCGGGCATTATGCTTTCGCGTGTTGATGAAGCGCACTTCGCTGATTTTGTAAATTCATATTCCTATGATGCTCTCGTTCAAATGAGTGAGGATGTTTCTGCATATGGATTTGATGCTCATCCAGACAATGTTGCTGAGATTTGTGCCAATATCATGGCACAGATAATCAATAATCGAGCAGAAGGAAAATCCGACGATATCACTACGCTTACTATCAAGAAGAAAGAAAATGGTAAGCGGATAAAAGATATCGCCCCTGCGACCATTGAGCGCAGAGGCGACAAATTACATATTTGTGGTGAAGAGATTGAAATCCATCAGATGCTGGTGCCACAGAATGTTGCTAATATTGAATTGAAATATATAAAAGCACTGTGCGATGCCTATGCGCAGGCCTTGGGTAGACAGGCCGTTGCGGAAGTAGATATACCATCTTTGCCGGAGCCTTTCCCTGACGACTTTTCAGACCAGCGCAAGGCATATTACAGCGCAGAGAGTATTGAGCACTCCATTCGAGATACATTTGATGATGGAGAAGATGAATTTACAAAGCTGAAAGAGGATGCATGGAATGGAATTAGTATGACTTATCGAAGCAGACGGTATCTTGATGGCTACGAGAGGCTGAATGCCGTTCTTGAAAAAATAACAAGCACTACCTTGGATTTGTCAGTGTTAAATCAAATCCGGGGCTTGATAGGAAACTTAGAGAAAAAAGGCATTTGCCACATTCTGGTGAATGACGGGACGATAAGCTCGTGGGTGGTCTAATATGGAAAAAGTATTCAATAGTGCATTTGAAACATCATTACGGATTATGCTGCTTTTGTCAGTCTGTGGTAATGGAATAACTGCCGACCGAATTGCTGAATATGATTTGTTGACGGTTTACAGCAGATATTTTGGTTTGTCAGACCAAGTGCTGAATGGAGATAATGACTTTGGGTTTAGCGAATACGCTGCCCGAAGAAAAAACATCCAAGGCACATTGAAAGATATGGTTCTGGATGGAACAGTAAAAGTAGTAAGAGGCAATGATGGATTTCGATACGCCATAACAGAAGCTGGATTTAACGCTTCAAAAAGAATGCAGTCGGAATATGCAATGACATATAAGAAGCTGGCGCTGGTAACAGCCCGGAAATATGGAAGTAAAACAGATTCGGAAATTATGGATGTAATAAATAAGGCATCCATGAAATCATTGAGGAGGTAATATAATGGCTGGATTTTATATCAAAAAAGTAATTGCAAAGAGCGATAAAAAAGAAACGGCTGATGTTACCTTTAAGCCAGGTCTGAATGTGATTCAGGGCCGGTCTGACACGGGCAAGTCCTGTATTGTTAAATGTATAGAATTTGTCTTTGGCGGCAGCATGAAAACTTTAAAAACGCCTTTTAAGCCATCCGCTGAATACAATGAGGCTATTGTTGTATTGGTTTCACCTGAAGGGGAAATTACGGTGAGCCGTAAAGTTGGTAAGAATCAGGTGGAGGTTTCCACAGAAATCGAAGGAATCGACAGCGGACTATATAATCTGAAGCATTCAGAAAAATCAAAAGTGCCAGATTTTAATCTGATAATGCTTCGACTTCTCGGTATAAATGGTGAGCCAAAAGTACCTTCAAATGCACGCTTTACACCAGGACGTCTGACATGGGCTAACCTGCTACGCCTGTTTTATGTAAATGAGCGCAGGATTGATGACGAAGTATCTATCGTTGAGCCACAGGAAACTTACGAGAAAACGCTTTTTATGTCATCCTTAATTTACCTCTTATCTGGTCGGGATTTTTCCGAAATGGATGTCCAGACACAAAAGAAAATTAGAAAAGCGAGAAAAGAAGCGGTTGAAGAATATGTGAATGGGAAACTATCGAATGCTGGTGAGCGAAAAGAGCGCTTAGAAAAAGAATTGCAGATATTCAGAGGCATCGATGTTGAAGCGCAAATTGTTCAAATGATTTCTTCTCTGGAAGAAACGGAACAAAAGATAGCCGCAGCACTGGAAGAGAGCAAGAAGCTGCTCTCCTCGATTATGACGTTGGAGGAAAAATCTGCTGAGTGCAATGTTCTCCTTTCAAGGTATCAGAATCTTCGTAGCCAGTATAAAGCAGATATTCAACGGCTTTCATTTATCGTTGAGGGAGAAGTCGAAACGAAGAAACTGCCGAGGGTTACCTCTTGCCCGTTTTGCGATGGTAAAATTACGCCTCACAGCCATAAATCATATGTAGAAACATCCAAAGCGGAGCTGGCCCGTATTATGGCTCAGATGGAGGGATTAGCTGCAACTGAAATAGATGTGCGTGCGCAGCAGGAACTTAACGAGCAACAACTCACTGTTCTTAGAGAAAGACGTTCTGGAATTGATGCGATGATTGAACAGGAGCTGAAGCCGGAATCTGTAAAACTGACAGAATCGATTAGAGGTTATCGTGCCTATATTCAAATTGATAAGGAAATGCAGCTTGTGTCAGAATTTGCGAGAGACTGGGCTGGCGACTTGACAAAATTGGATGTTCAAGAAGAGGATGATAAGGAAAAGGAAAAAATTCAATATCATCCCAAGGAACACTTCGATAGTCAGTTCCAAACTATAATGAGCGAGTATGCAGATTCTATTTTGAGAGAATGTAACTATCATGGTCTTGCAGCAGCTCGATTTGATATGAAAAAATTTGATATTGAAGTAAATGGTGAGCCCAAAGGAGCCAGTCATGGCAAGGGTTACTGCTCGTATTTGAATACAGTAGTGGCGCTTATGTTCCGCAAATATCTGATGGAGCATGGAAAATATAATCCAGAGCTACTCATCGTTGATACGCCGCTTCATGGATTTGATGAGGACGACTCTGAAGATGCACCTGAGAGCATGAAGGCTGGGCTGTTTAATTACTTCATAAATCACCAAGAAGGCCAGTTGATTGTGATTGAAAATCTTGATCACATTCCGCATTTGGATTATGAAGCAAGTGGTGCTAATGTTATAACCTTTACTAAACGAAAAGTAGATGGTGAGAGATATGGATTTTTAAATGATGTCTATTAATATAAAGTTGCGTGTGTTTTGAACAGACGGAGGTAAGAGAATGCGTATCAGTTATAACAAGCTCTGGAAACTGTTAATTGATAAAAATATGAATAAGCAGGATTTGCGAGAAGCAAGCGGGATTAGTTCCGCCTCTGTTGCCAAGCTCGGAAAAGGCGACAATATTACAACAGAAGTGCTACTGCGTATATGCACTGCATTAAACTGTGATATCAGCGATATCATGGAAGTAGTGGAGGATGCTCCACAGGAGGATAAATAAGCATGGCTCAAAACAAAGCGGCAGCACTGAGGGACGCAAGTCCCTACAATGCCGCCATAACAAGAGAACAATTTTTATTTTATGAAATGCGCACGACGGCAAAACTGCTGAATGAGGGCCTGAATGACGAAGAAACCGCCAACCGAATCGTATCAGAGAACCTGTTTCAGTACCCAACAGAGAAATCTGTGCGCAAAATGGCGCTGGCTTGCCTGCGCAGACTTCACGCAATGAACGACGATTCATTGATTTCTGCAATGGCTACCCAGCCTTCAGATGTATCAAAGCAGATTTGCCTATATGCCATGATGAAGCAATATCGTCTGGTTTGGGACTTCATGGTCACGGTTGTTGGCGAGAAGTACCGTTTAAGGGACACGTCCTTTGGTAAGATAGACTTGAACACCTTTTTCCTTCGTCTACAGGAGCAGGACGATTGGGTTGCCACTTGGAGTGACAGCACCATCACGAAGGTGAAACAGGTACTGAATAAAATGCTGGTGGAGAATGAGTACATCGATAGCACCACTGCCGACCACCTCAATCCGGTATGGCTCAATCCCATTCTGGAGAATGCCATCCGCAGCAACAATGATGACATTGTTCTTCCGGCATTCAATAACTTTTCGTAAAGGAGGCGCAGCATGGCACCTATAAAAGAGCGCTTAGATAATCTGCGCGAGCACATTCAGCAGCCGGAGTTTCTCGAAGGTAAAGGCCTGAGTAACGAGGTTAATATCCGCATTTTCTGCTATGATGCCGCAGATGAGATGACTGTCAGACAGTTCATCAACCAAATAACCACAGACCAGACGATTGCCTGCCACCTGGTGGAGTGCAATCTGTACCAGACATTCTTGTCCCTTTGCGATGACATCGACATTACAGATGCCATCCCTGACATGGAAGACAGCGATGGAAAAACCTTCTTGCTGGAGCAGCTTCATTCTGCAATTGGCGAGGGTGAGTTCATCGAAAAAATACAATATGAGCCACATAGACCTGGCGATATTCTGATGCTGACCGGCGTGGGTGATGTGTTCCCGTTCATGCGTGTTCACTCCCTATTGGAAGCATTGCAGCCGCACTTCTCTGACATTCCGATTTTGGTAATGTATCCGGGAACTTTTGATGGTAACTATGTAAGGCTGTTTGATAAGTTGACACCGAATCCCTACTATCGGGCATTCAATGAAATATAAAGGAGGCCAATTTCATGAGAATACAAAATATGTTCTTTGATGACATCAACCGTCCGATTAACGGCGTTATCAAAGTAGACCAGGACTCTATGGATATCGTCGAGCAGGAAGTTCGAGAGTATGTCATTACGAAGGAACTGAGGAAACATTTCTCGGCCTTCTTCAATTACTATAGTGACGCCTTTGATGTTCCTACCGCTGATATCGGTGTATGGATTTCCGGTTTCTTTGGAAGTGGTAAATCTCACTTCCTGAAAATGCTGTCCTATATTCTGGAGAACAAGGCCATAGGCGATACCAACACCGTGGAGCTGTTTCGTCAAAAGTTCGAGGATGACCCTGCCACCTTCATGATGATTGACAAGGCCACCAAGTGCGATACAGAAACCATTCTGTTCAACATCGATATTGAAGGTTCCATTAATAAGGACAAGACCGCTGTTATGCGTGTGTTTGCTAAAATGTTCTATAACCATCTTGGATTTTATGGTGAGAACCTGAAGGTCGCCATGATGGAATATTACATCGAGAAGAGTGGTAAAACCGAGGAGTTCCGCAAAGTGTTTGAGGAGAAGAAGGGCAAGCCGTGGGTGGAGATGCGCCGTGCATTTGCATTCAATGGTAAGTTCATCATCCCGACTCTGATGGAAGTGCTCGATATGAGCGAGGACGATGCGAAGAACTGGTTCAACGACAAAACTGCCGTAGAACTGTCTATTGCACAGCTCGTCCGTGATATTAAGGAATATGTGGATAGCAAGCCGAAGAACTTCAGATTGCTGTTTATGATTGACGAGGCTGGTCAGTACGTTGGTACCGATACAGATATGCTGCTTAACCTGCAGTCCCTCACCGAGAAAATCGGAAGCGAGTGTGAAAGCAAAGTGTGGGTATGCTGCACTGGTCAGGAAGCCATCGACGAGATTATCAAAGTTCGTGCAGATGAGTTCTCCCGTATTCAGGCCCGCTTTAAGACCAGACTTTCTTTGACTTCTTCTTCTGTAGATGAAGTCGTACAGAAACGTATCCTGAAGAAAACTCCGGAAGCAACCTCTGAACTGAATGAGGTATACGACCAGAATGATTCTGTTCTGCGCAACCTATTTACCTTCAATGGAGCCCAGCTTGACATTAAGGGCTATGGTGGTGCAAAGGAATTTGCAGTCAACTTCCCGTTTGTGCCTTACCAGTTTATTGTTATGCAGAAGGTATTCAACGAAATCCGTAAGCATGGTAATGCCGGTAAGCACCAGTCCAACGGTGAACGCTCTATGTTGTCTGGTTTCCAAGAGGCAGCCCAGAAGATTCAGGATAGAGATGAGTACGCTCTGGTGCCGTTCTTCCGCTTTTATGATACCGTGCATACATTCCTCGACAGTTCCATTCGTCGTGTCATCGAGCGCTGCGAACGTGCCGCCGACGCAGGCGATGGTATCGAAGCCTATGATGTTGATGTTCTGAAGCTGTTGTATCTGATTCGCTATATTGACAATGATGTGCCTGCCAATCTGGATAATATCGTAGTCCTCATGGCAGACGATATCCGCGTGGATAAAATTTCCCTGCGTGAGACTGTGCGTGATTCCCTGAATCGCTTACTGAGCCAGAATTATATTGGCAGAACCGGTGAGACCTACAACTTTCTGACCGATGAGGAGCAGGATATTCAGAAAGCTATTAAAAACGATACTTCTGTAGATACTGCTGCCATCGTGGAGCGTATTGCGCAGATGATTTTCGCTGACATTTATACAACCAAGAAATACCGCTACGGCAAATATGACTTCGCTTTTGACCAGATGGTAGACGGAGTGACCGTTGGTGCAGTCACTGGCGGTATGCGCCTGAAATTCCTGACTGACGCCACCGATGCAGCAGAGAAATCCAAACTGCGCCTGATGACGGAATCCACAGGACAGGCCATCGCGGTACTGGCAGAGACGGATTATTATAATTCTCTGGAACAGGCCATGAAAATCCGTAAGTATGTGAAGCAGAGAAATGTGGCTCAGCTTCCGAAATCCGTGCAGGACATCATCCGTGACCAGCAGGATGAGGCGACCCGTTTGGAGACTTCCGTTACAGAGGAACTGCGTAAGGCCATTGTTGGAGCTGAGTTCTATGTAGCTGGAGAGCATATTGAAATCAAGGCAAATGACGCGAAAGTAAAAATTGACCAGGCACTGGAATATCTGGTTTCCCATGTGTACAGTGACCTTGACTTGATTGACCAGAATGTTGAATCCGATGCTGATATTCTTGCTATTCTGAATGGTACTGTTACCATGATTCCAGGCACTGAGCCTAACCGGGATGCAGCAGCTAAGATGGAAGAATATCTGGAGGTGCAGCACCGTAAGAATCTGCCGACCTCTATGGCAGATGTGCAGAGCCGTTATCAGGCTATTCCGTATGGTTGGCGCGAGATTGATATTGCAGCAGTTGCAGCTCGTTTGATTTACGACCAGAAGGTCACCATCAAGTATGCAGGCACCACCATTCAGCCGAATAATCCGAAGCTGCCGGATATGCTTCGTAAAAAGAGCGAAATCGGCAAGACCAGCATCTCCAAGCGTCAGGTGGTTTCCATCACCAAGATGAAGGAAGTCAAAGAGTTCCTCCGTGAATACTTCGATGTGATGGACGTACCGGATGACGAAGATGGCCTGATTGCCTTCATTGTAGATAGATTTACGAAACAGAAACAGCACTACGAGGAACTGAATGCCCGCTATGCAGGGCACAGCTATCCTGACCGTGCACTGGTTTCTACAGCCATCCAGCTGATGGATGATGTGCTGTCCCAGCAGAAGGATAACATTGCCTTGATTGACCGCGTGGTGAAGAAGGAAGACGAGCTGGATATCAACCGCGAGAAGATGCAGCGCGTAGAGGCATTTTTCAAAAATCAGGTGACTGTATTCGATGCAGCTGTACAGATGGAAGCTGACTTGCATCACGATTTGGATTACCTTTCCCATGAACCCGAATCCAATACGGCCCTGAATCAGATTCGCCTTATCTGCATGGTGAACACAGGCAACAACTTTGATTACAAGCGCATCCCAGACCTGAATGGTCTGATGAACACGGTTACCGAAGGCCATGACCGTCTGCTGAAAGCAAAACGGGATGAACTGTTGGAAATTGTCCGTCAGTGCATGGAAGCAATCCATACTGCGCAGGGTGGCAATGCTGATGTTCGCAATATCATCCAGACAGCTGATACCTTCTATTCCCAGAAAAAGCAGCAAATCAATGAACTGAAAAGCCTCGCATTGCTCGACGGCCTTCTGCCTCCGATGTTGCAGTATAAAGATACTACCGTGGACAGGTTGGAAACAGCAAACAGGCCGCCAGTGGCACCTCCAAAGCCTTCTGTAGGCTCGACCGGCGGTGGCGTGACGCCTCCGGCACCAAAGAAGGTATATAAGCAACTCAATCGCTCCATCGTATTCCCTGCAAAGCGTCTGGAAACGGAAGCAGAGATTGATGACTATGTAGAGAAGATGCGCAGCAGCCTGAAACAGCTTTTGAATAACTGCGATGGCATCCAGCTGAAATAAGAGGAGAAAACAATGGACAAGAATGCGATAAAAAAATACGCAGTCTGGGCACGGCGAGAGCTTATCTCCCGTGTTACCCAGAAAGCGCTCCAATATGGAATTACTGAAAAAGAGATGCAGCCAGCCGACGCTTCCAGTGTGAACGGCGTTGTTCTGTCTGCCAAAGAGAAAAAACAGCGCCAGGCCCTGATTGCCAAAATAAGTGCCGAGGGCTTTGAACAGGTCATGGAAGAAGTGGCCTATACATGGTTCAACCGTTTCTCAGCCCTGCGGTTTATGGAAGTGAACGGCTACCTGCCTACCCATGTGCGTGTGTTCACCGATGAGGAGAATAACTTCAAACCACAGATTCTGGCAGAGGCTATCAATCTCGAAATCGAAGGTCTGGACATGGAGAAAGTCTATGCCCTGAAAGACGCCAACGATAACGATGCTCTGTTCAAGTATCTGATTATCACCCAGTGCAATGCGCTGAGTGCGATTCTACCCGGAATGTTCCAGAAGATTGATGACTACACCGAGCTTCTGTTCCCGGACAACCTTTTGCGTGAGGGTAGTGCCATTGAGCAGATGATTGCCATAATACCGGAAGAAGACTGGCAGGATGCTGTGCAAATTATCGGTTGGCTGTATCAGTATTATAATGCAGAGAAAAAGGACGACGTTTTTGCCGCCCTTAAGAAGAACGTTAAAATCACAAAAGAAAACATTCCTGCCGCAACCCAGCTATTCACACCGGACTGGATTGTCCGCTACATGGTGGAGAACTCTCTGGGCCGTTTGTGGCTGGAGGGTCATCCGAATGAAGAACTGAAATCAGAGTGGAAGTATTACCTGGATGAAGCAGAGCAGGAACCGGATGTTCAAGCCCAGCTTGCGAAAATTCGTAAAGAGTATGAAGGTTTGAAGCCGGAAGACATCCGCTGCATCGACCCATGCTCCGGCAGTGGCCATATCCTGGCCTATTTATTTGATGTGCTTGTGCAGATTTATGAAGCCTACGGATATACTGCTCGTGAGGCAGCAGCCAGCATCGTGGAGAACAACCTCTATGGTCTGGATATCGACGACCGAGCTGCGCAGCTTGCAAACTTTGCAGTTATGATGAAGGCTCGTCAGTATGACCGCCGTTTCTTCAGCCGTAGTATTCAACCTCATGTGTATGCAATTGTAGAAAGTAACCATGTGGATGCCTTTAATGTGGACTATTTTGCAAATGGTGATGCTGGACTGAAGAAGGCTATTACTACGATAATTGATGAACTTCACGACGCTAAGGAGTATGGTTCTATTCTGACCATTACACCGCAGGATTGGACAGCGATTTATACGAGGTTTGATGAAATTAGAGAAGATATCAACATTGCTCGTGATTCGACTTTGAATGAACTTTTGCCGATTGTGGGTGTGGCCCATGAGATGGCACAAAAATATGATGTTGTTATTACAAATCCACCATATATGGGTGGAACGGGAATGGACGATAAGTTGATTTCGTTTATCAAAAGAAATTATGATAAATCTAAAACAGATTTGTATTCTGTATTCATTGAAAGATGCATTGATTTTTCTCGCAAGGATGCATTTATCGCAATGATTACACAGCATGGTTGGATGTTTCTTTCCAGTTTTGAAAAGATGAGAGAGGATTGCTTAAACAGTAGCATTGTCAATATGGCCCATTTAGGCCCGAGAGCATTTGATGAGATTGGCGGCGAAGTTGTACAGTCTACAACATTTGTGATGAGGAAAACAAATTGTGATGACTACATTGCTACATACCTACGACTTGTTTCCTATCCATCCGAAAATGGCAAAGCCACGGAGTTTTTTAACAAGAATAATTTGTACTGTTCAAATCAGTCCAATTTTTTGAGAATTCCAGGAAAACCGTATGCTTACTGGAGTAGTGAAGCAGTTATTGGTGCCTTTTCAAAGGCGGCCCCATTAAGTAGTATTGCGGAGCCGAGACAAGGAGTTAAGACTCTGAATAATGATTTGTTTTTGAAATTTTGGTTTGAAGTTTCTCCAGAAAATGTCGACTACAACTGTTCATCCATAGAAGAATCAGTTTCTACTGGGAAGAAGTGGTTCCCGTATAATAAAGGTGGCAGTTATAGAAAGTGGTTTGGAAATAATGATTATGTGGTCAATTGGGAAAATGATGGTCGAGATATGAAAAAATTGGCTGTTGAAAAGTATCACTCCGTAACAAGAACTATAACTAATATTAGCTATTTTTTCTTGCCGGGATTGACTTGGTCATCGCTTTCTTCTGGAAACATTTCTTTAAGAGCATTTGACAAAGGATTTATCTTTGATTCAAAGGGGTCATCGATGTTCTTTACGGATAGAACGATAGAAAAGTATGTGTTGGCGCTTGTTAATTCGAAAATTAGTATGAAGTTTCTTGAATTTCTAGCACCCACATTGGACTTCAATATAGGCCCTTTGTCCAAAATTCCTGTGTTAATTGATAAAAGTAGCGTTTCCTCAGTTGATGAGATTGCCGATAAGTGCATTGGGCTGGCAAAAGATGACTGGGATGCATTTGAAAATTCTTGGGATTTTATTCGGCATCCATTAATTAGTGATGATTCGATATCAGAATCTTTTTCAAACTGGGAGGCAAAGTGCAACAAGCGTTTCAGTACCCTCAAAGCCAACGAAGAAGAACTAAACCGTATCTTTATTGACATTTATGGCTTGCAAGACGAACTGACACCGGAAGTGGAGGACAAGGACGTTACGGTTCGTAAAGCTGATTTGCAAAGCGACATTAGAAGTTTCATTTCCTACGCAGTCGGATGCGTGTTCGGTCGTTATTCTTTGGATGTGCCAGGGCTTGCTTTTGCAGGTGGAGACTGGGATGACAGCAAATATACGACTATCCCGGCGGACAAAGATAATATCATCCCAATTTGCAACGACGGTGATTATTTCGAAGATGATATCGTAGGCCGTTTTGTTAAGTTTGTTGAAGTAGTCTATGGAAAAGAAACGTTGGATGCAAATCTGAAATTTATCGCCGATGCTCTTGGCGGCAAGGGTCAGCCCAAGGATGTCATTCGCAACTATTTCTTGAATGATTTTTATGCTGACCATTGCAAGATTTATCAGAAGCGCCCGATTTATTGGCAGTTTGACTCCGGCAAGAAGAACGGCTTCAAGTGCCTGATTTATATGCACCGCTATCAGCCGGATACCATTGCACGTATCCGTACCGATTATGTCCACGAGCAGCAGGGGCGTTATCGTACTGCCATCGCTGATTTGGAGAAGCGCATGGAAGGTGCATCTACCAGCGACCGTGTAAAATTGAGCAAGCAGCTGGCAACCTTGCAGGCGCAGGCAGCAGAAATACATGACTACGAAGAGAAAATTCACCATCTTGCCGACCAGTATATCTCTATCGACCTCGATGATGGTGTGAAAGTGAATTATGCCAAGTTCCAAGATGTTCTGGCAAAAATTAAGTAAGGAGGTGGCAGAATGGCCAGCATGGATTTACAGACAATTACAAATGACCTGAATAGGCGGTTTGCTGCGCCTCTGCCGGAGTTTTATAAACGCCGCATTATCTTCTGGTACGACGATGACCGGGAGTTTGAAGATTTGCTGGACGAGCTTGGGCTTGAGAACGCGCAGCTTCTGGCCCTGACTGGTACTAACAACTTTGCAGCGAAGAAGCTCCTTGCAGTGGATGATACCACCAGCAACTTCCTTGTGTACTGCCCGCTCAGCTATGATAAGCCGGAGGATAACTGGCTCATCAATATTGAGATGTATAGTGAGGAATTTCGCGCAGACCTTAACTCCATCTGGATGGATGAGATGGGGCTGCCGAATAACCCAACCATCCGTAGAATGGTAAAGGGATACCGTAAGTTCTTTAATAATATTGACCGGCGTAAGACGGTGTCGGCACAGGCTGCGAATATTGCTACAGCATCCCAGCTGCATCTTGCTGTGATGGCAGCGATTTGTGGTTCTGGAGATATGCAGCCATCCAGTATTATTCGTGCGGTACTTGCACAGTCACTGGATTTGGAATCGAACACAATCTATCAGGATTTCGTAAAGTATGGCGCACAGAATCCGTTCTGGGTGATGGTATCGCAGGCAACCGGATATACCGAAGGCGATGACAGTGACCTTGGTCGTTTGGCAACCCATATCCTGCTGACAGCAACGACTCGCACCATGCGCTCGGAGCATCTGGCAGGCTTGGACGGCTTTATTTCTACGCCACACCAGTCCTATTGTTATGACCTTGTTTCCGATTGGCTTCAGAGCAACGACAGAGAGAGTTTGTACCATATTGCACGCTTTGTCGAAGATGAGGCACGGCTGCCGCAGCGTTTCCTGAAACTGGATGTGAACGACCTTGTGGGAACAGAGAGCTTTCCGTGCATCAATGAATGTATCTTGACCATTTTGATGAAGGAAATTGGAGACTACATTATCAATGTGGATACGATTACTGCAGTGGTTGAGAAGCGTCGAGCGATGGCGTGGTATGACGCAGTTTCCTGCTATTACGAAGGCTTACTGCAGGTAGCCAATATGCAGGCGTTTTTCCATGACCATGCATCCGGTTTCCACTTGGCACAGCCAAAGCAGGTGTGGGATGCCTATACCAGTGATTACTATAAGATGGATACCTACTATCGCCAGTTCCACCTTTGCTTTATTCGCAGCTTGACGGTTTCTAATACCGTGCTGGATGACTTGTTTAAGCATGTTGTGGAAAAGGTCGAAGGGCTTTATAATGGCTGGTACTTGAGCCAGCTCGGAAATAACTGGTCAGATGTTTGTGCAGAGGAATTGGCTGACTATGGACGCATTTTGGAAGTCAATCAGCAAGAGAACTTCTACCGTTCCAATGTGGCAAATGCGGATAGCAAAGTCTATGTGATTATTTCGGATGCCTTGCGCTATGAAGTAGCTGCGTCTCTGGCAGAACAACTTCGTCGTGAAACACAGAGCAAGGTTTCTCTGGATAGCATGGAGGCCATCTTCCCAACCATTACCAAATTTGGTATGGCAGCGTTGCTCCCGCATAAAGAGTTGGGTGCTGTACAAAAGCAGAGCGGGTTGGTTTCCGTTTTAGCAGATGGACAGTCTACCGAGAGCAACAACCGTGACAAATTGCTGAAAGGTGCCCATGTGCAGAGTGTGGCCCTGCAGTACAAGAATATCATCGGTATGAAGCGTGCAGACCGGCAGGCCTTAGTAAAGGGAATGGACGTGGTTTATATCTACCATGATAAGGTGGACGAAGCCAGCCATACTTCCGATACGATGGTATTCCCGGCCTGTGATGATGCTATCACGGAAATTAAAAATCTGGTGCGTATCATCTGTAACGACTTTGGTGGTACCCACATTTACATTACTGCAGACCACGGCTTCCTTTACACCTACAGCCCTCTGACTGAGGATGACAAGGTGGACAAGTCTGGTTTTGCTGACCGTATGCTGGAATACGGCAGACGTTTCTGTCTGATGCAGCAGGGCTCCAATCCTGATTATTTGCTTCCTGTCAAATTCTTAGAGGGCAAGACGGATATGGAGGCTTATGCGCCGAGAGAAAATATCCGTATTAAGATGAGCGGCGGAGGTTTGAACTTTGTACACGGTGGTATCAGCTTGCAGGAGATGGTGGTGCCAGTGATAGATTATCAGTACCTGCGTAACCAAAGCAAGGTATACCAGCGCAACAAAGACAAGTACGATACCAAGCCAGTCGAGCTGAGCCTTCTTTCTGCTACACGCAAAATCGTGAATATGTTGTTCTCTCTGAATTTCTATCAGAAGGAACCAGTCGGCGATAACCGCTCGGCTTGTAATTATCAGCTGTATTTCACCGATGCCGCCGGAAAGCAAATCAGTGATACCGTGCGCATCATTGCAGATAAAACCAGCGATAACGGTCAGGAGCGTACCTTCCGGTGCAGCTTCAACCTCAAGAGTTTAAAATACAGTAACCAAGACAGCTACTATCTGGTCATTGCAGATGAATCCGGTCTGCAGGCACCGCAGCGTGAAGAGTTCCAGATAGATATTGCTTTCGCACTGGATGAGTTTAACTTTTTCGGATAATGGGTGCGAGCATGGAGGTGCAGATAAATGGAACAGAATGCTGCGAGTGAATCGACTCGTGACGAAATAAAAGAAAAGCTCCGTCAAAACTTTGATGGCAAAATTGTCCGCAAAGACCTGACGAAGAAGATAAAAGAGGGAGCCAATGTACCGGTCTATGTCCTGGAATTTTTGCTGGGCCAGTATTGCAGCTCCGATGATGATGTAATCATCGAACAGGGCGTGCAGAAGGTAAAGCGCATCCTCGCAGATAATTTTGTGCGCCCGGATGAGGCACAGAAAATCCTGTCGAAACTTCGCAGGAATGGCAGCCATACTGTTATCGACATGATTACAGTGAAGCTGGATATTAATAAGAATCGCTTCTTTGCCGAGTTCTCTAACCTCGGCTTAGGAGGCGTACCTATTGAGGACGAGTATCCGGAGAAGTTTGACCGTCTGCTTTGTGGCGGCATCTGGTGTATCGTCCAGTTGAACTATGAATATAACGAGGAAGATAAGAAAAACGGCTATCCGATTCAGATTTCCAAGTTGACGCCGATTCAGATGCCCCATGTAGATATTGATGAGCTGAAGGCTGGTCGTAAGGCATTCACTAAAGAGGAATGGATTGATGTTTTGCTGCGTTCCATCGGTATGGAACCAGACGAGCTGGAGTATCGTGAGAAGTGGCTGCTGCTGACCCGTATGATTCCACTGGTGGAGAATAACTTCAACCTGTGTGAGCTGGGGCCGAGAAGTACCGGTAAATCACATCTGTATAAGGAAATCTCACCGAACAGTATTCTTGTATCCGGTGGACAGACGACCGTTGCAAATCTGTTCTATAACATGGGCCGTAAGACGGTCGGTCTGGTAGGCTTGTGGGATTGCGTAGCTTTTGACGAGGTCGCCGGTATCCGATTTAAGGATAAAGACGGCATCCAGATTATGAAGGACTATATGGCATCCGGCTCCTTTGCCCGTGGCAAGGAGGAAAAGGCGGCTTCGGCATCAATGGTATTTGTAGGCAACATCAACCAGAGCGTGGATGTGCTGCTCAAAACCTCCAGTCTGTTTGACCCATTCCCGGCAGAGATGGGCACTGATACCGCATTCCTTGACCGCATGCATTGTTACCTTCCGGGCTGGGAAATCCCGAAGTTCCGACCAGAGCACTTCACAGATGACTATGGTTTTATCAGCGACTATTTGGCTGAGTTCATTCGTGAACTGCGCAAAGAGCAGTATGGGGATAGCCTTGACCATTATTTCCGGCTGGGCAAAAATCTCAATCAGCGAGATACCATTGCTGTTCGTAGAATGGTAGATGGCTACTTGAAGCTGGTATATCCTGATGGCGTGTTTACAAAAGAAGAGCTGGAAGAAGTGCTGCAGCTTGCATTAGAGATGCGTCGTCGTGTGAAAGAGCAGTTGAAAAAATTAGGCGGTATGGAGTTCTACGATGTTAATTTCTCTTACATAGATACAGAGAATTTTGAAGAACATTATGTTTCCGTACCGGAGCAAGGTGGCGGCAAACTTATCCCAGAGGGAATGTGCAATCCGGGACAGGTTTACACGGTATCACGTGGCAAGTCCGGTATGATTGGTGTATTCCGTCTGGAAAGCCAGATGCTGCCGGGCAACGGTAAGTTTGAGCGCACGGGCATTGGCTCTGACCGTGATTGCAAGGAAGCCACAAACACTGCGTTCAACTTCCTGAAAGCAAACAGCAACCGTATCAGTGGCTCCATCAGCACGACCATGAAGGATTACATCATTAACTTTCAGGACTTGCAAGGCATCGGTATGACCAGCACGTTGGCAATGCCAACATTGGTGGCATTGTGTTCCATTGCAGTGGGCCGTCCGGTGCAGAGCTCTATGGTCGTACTTGGTGAGATGAGTATCAGCGGCACATTGATGAAGGTGGAAGAACTGGCCAATACGCTGCAGGTATGTTTGGACGCAGGCGCAAAGAAAGTATTGCTGCCAGCGACTTGCTTCACCGATTTGCAGGTGGTGCCGGTTGACCTTGCCACAGCATTCGACTTCATTTACTATAAAAGCGCAGAGGAAGCCGTCAGAAAAGCACTCGGCGTAGAATAACAGAGGAGGTACAGCATGGCGCAGTTTGACGTTTACAGCACGTCTGTACAAAATATCATAAGTTGGATTAAGTCGGGAGAAATAGCAATTCCTGAAATTCAGAGACCTTTCGTGTGGGATTCTTCAAAAGTGCGTGACTTGTTGGATTCGCTCTACAAGGGATTCCCGATTGGCTATATTATTGTATGGAAAAATCCTGATGTTCGGCTGAAGGATGGCACTATTTCCATCGGTAAAAAGATTTTGATTGATGGTCAACAGCGCGTGACGGCATTACAAGCGGCAATCGCAGGTATGCTGGTTACGGATGCCAATTATAAGCGAAAACCTATCCGTATTGCGTTCAATCCGCTTACGGAGGCATTTGAGGTGTTGAACCCGGCGATTGAAAAGGATTGTAAGTGGATACCGGATATTTCTAAGGTTTTTGAACCTACATTTGAGGAGTTCCAGTTTATTATCCAATATTGCAAAGATAATGACCTGGCGGGACAGGAAGGTGCCATCTCCAAGGTTATCAGTAAGTTGAAGAAAGTGCTGGATATCAGCCTTGGTGTAACGGATTTGAATCAAGGGCTTTCTATCGATGAGGTTACGGATATTTTCATTCGCATCAATTCTCAGGGTGTTGTGCTATCACAGGCAGATTTTGCAATGTCCAAGATTTCTGCTGATGACAAGTACGGTGGAAATGAAATTCGTAAGATGATTGACTATTTCTGCCACTTCATGCAGCGTCCGGCTGACTATGAAATGATAGCTGAGAATGACACTGATTTTTCCAAGACCGATGCCATGCAGAAAATCAAGTGGGTCGTAAAGGAAACAGAAGATATTTATGTGCCGTCCTATACAGATGTGCTGCGAGTGTCCTTCACTCATAAATTCAAGCGAGGTAAAATTTCCGATTTGGTCAGCTTGTTGTCAGGCCGTGATTTTGAAACCAGAGAGAACTTGGAGACGATTGCCGAAGCATCCTTTGCTACCCTGCGTCAAGGCGTAGAGGCATTTGTAAATCAGACGAATTTCCAGCGATATATCATGATTGTAAAGTCAGCAGGTATTATCGATGCCTCGTTGGTTCGTTCACAGAATGTGCTAAACTTTGGATACATATTGTATCTCACTCTGAAAGACCAGAAGATGGATGCAGGTCTTATTGAGAAACTGGTAAGAAAGTGGCTTGTGCTCTCGATGTTAACGGGCCGTTATTCAGGCTCTGCGGAGTCTGCAATCGATTATGACATCAAGCGTTTTACGGAGCAAGACCCGGTACAGTTTATCAAGAACACGGAAGCCGGTGAGCTGTCCGACGCCTTCTGGAATAGCGTTCTTGTTACCAGACTGGATACCTCTGTGGCAAGCAGCCCATACTTCCTTGTGTTCTTGATGGCGCAGGTAAAGGCTGGCTCCAGAGGCTTCCTGTCAGAACAGATTGATGTGAAGGCTTTGATTGAGCAGCGCGGTGACATTCACCATATCTTCCCGAAGAAGTATCTGCAGAAGAATGGCGTCAATAATAGAAAAGACTACAACCAGATTGCAAACTATGTGTACACGCAGTCTGAAATTAACATTAAAATTAAGGACGATGCTCCTTGCGAATACATGAAATTGATGAAGCAGCAGATTGCAGGCGGCGACCTCTCTTATGGTGGTATTACTGGAGAGGACGACTTGAAACGTAATCTTGCCGAAAACTGTGTGCCGGAAGAATTTATGGACATGGACATCTGGGGATATCCGGAGTTCCTTGAAAAGCGTAGATTTCTGATGGCTCAGTTTGTGAAAAAATACTATGAAGCATTGGATTAGGAGGAGGTAGAATGTTCATTGATACGCACTCAAAAGAAAGCATGGAAGAAACATTGTGTGCTTTAATGAATATTACAACAGATGAGCTATATACAATTATCGCTGAAATCAGAGACAGAGCAGGTGATGATTATGATGTATGGAAAAGCGGAATCAGAGACCTTATAAATCAACATCTCCCAGATAGCTTACCTGATGAGATTTTATTGTTCCATTTGGCTCGTAGACTTCAGGGCACCGAAGATGATGTTGTTGCTCGAAATCTCTTGAATTTGTTGACCACAGAAAACACGTTCAGTAAAGTTCTAAAAGAGCATAAGGTTGAGTTTTATGAAGAAGATGGTCATATTGAGACTGTCTACAATGGGAAAAAAGTGGACTGGGAAAGGTGCTGGAATGGTAATTCGAGTTATATGAAGTCTCGCCTTGGATATTTTAAGGGAAGAGAAGATTATTGTTTTAATGGATTTGCTTTTAAGGACTTACTATATAAGAATAGCTATGCCAGAAATCTATCTGGCGTTCCGGAATTTATAGGACAATTGATTGAGTGCCTTGGATGCAGAGAATTAGGCTATTATTTTATGGAGCACAGCAAATACTACTGCTATGAATATAAAATTCCAATAGACAGGGTTATGTTTGATGACCATGATTCTTACTCTACTGGAATGAAGCAGAAATATTTAATTGAATGTGTCATTGAACGCTTGCGTGATTATGTATATAGCAATCCACGCTATATGTATGACCATGAAAATCCTGTTCTAAGGTTAGCAGATGATGACATACTCCCAGCTTCCTATTTCGTGTCTAAAGAAATTATCACGGGAGATATGCTTAGGTGAACCTATGGCACTTTTCAATTTTGCCCCACTTTTTAATTTTACCTATTTTGACCGAAAGGAGGCCCGGAAAATATGACAGCAACAGCAGCAATGGCCCGTCCCAAAGCACCTTTTTATAGGAGCAGGACGAGCCGGAATTATCGAAGAACCGCTGAAAATGCCTTATTTGCTGGGCTTTTTCGGCCTTTTTACTACAGAAATCCTTGTATCAAAAACGTGGTCTTGATTGACTTGGCTTGATATAGAGGCTACATCTTGATGGATATGTATGATGACTTCGTTACGGTGAGCAACACATGGAAAATTCGAATGAGTTGGTGTGAGCTGTTGCAAATTTTGCAACAGTTGCGGTAAGTTGAGACGGTGAAAACGGCAAGTTGAGACGATTGCGGAAAAAGCCTATATTTCCTGCTGCATATAATATAGGTACAAGCGTGCCGATAGATATGTTCCCGCAAACGAAAAATCGTCTTGATATGTTTCCGCCAACAGGCAGCGACTACCCCGATAACCTGACATCATAATCGAGGTATCGAGCCATGTGGAGACGTGCGTACTTTTATCCCACAAAAACCCACAAACATCTCCACCGTCCTTATAAACAGGAAAATTGAATAAAATAGACTTCAAAGGCAATTCAACCTCGTCACATGGGAAAATCTCTATTTCTTTGATTAACGAAGAAATCAGAGATTTTTCTCTTCCTGGCTGATTTTATCATATACCTTATCAAAGTTTTCCAGTAGGGTGTAGATGTTTTCCAGTGTGATAGCATCTTGCTCCACGGCTTTGCGGCGCAGTTTTACATCTTCAATCTTTTCTTCCAGCTCTACAATGGTGTCGTACAGTCCATCAAGACGGAGGGTCATATCGTGGAGCTTGCGTTCTCTAAAACGGGTATCTTCCGGCAGACTGTCAATTTCATTTTCAAGACGAGTTTTATTGAGTTCCACTTCTCTAAGAATGTACCGCCGCCTAAAACACCTACAATCAAAAGCAGGGCAAGCATACCCATAGAGTTATTTTTCTTTTCGGGTTTTTCTGGCTCGGGTTCCTCTGAGGTCTTACCAGAGCATTTTGTCAGATCGTTTTTGCATACGGGGCAGGAGGTGTTGACTGCTCCGGCAGTACATTTATCGGTGCAGGAGCAAATCTCCGGCACAGGGGTGGCACTATCATCTTCAATGAGTGCCATGAGGTCAGCCTCGTCTACAAGGTTTGTTGTTTTTTAAATTAAAAGATGCTGCTTTTTTCAGATTAAATGTGGTGTGAATTGCATAGAACAAATGAAGCAATGCAGGCTACAGGAAGCTGTTTCATCACTTTGTTTTCCTTTCGAAAATATTTATGCGGATTAAAAGAGGGTGAGCCCCCCCCCACCCTTTGGTTTATTTATAATCATGCTTGGATAGTTCGACCAATGCATCTACGATACTTATAGTATCCACTTGAGATATGTCCGGATAAACCGTTGTCAGCCGCTCAAGGTTCCAGAAACGATCGGACAGACCGGCAAGTTCCGTCCCTATACCCCAATTAGGAACGCAGATAAAATTGTTATAGCTGTGTGCACCAATAATTGCATGAAATGTACTTCCCCGGGCACTGATGTTAATTTCAATGAATTTAGAACAATCCAAAAAGGTGATCTCCCCTTTCCAGATGGCCGGATTCATATGTTTAGTACCATGACATTTATAAAACAGGCTCATATCGGCTCCTCCTATCCGGGTTCACAGTCGTCCATGTTTAATGCTGCCGTTATCTTGCAGCTGTCTGAAAATGCCTGCGGCGGACATTCTTGGGTAGTTGCTTTTCAGATAACGTATCTGCTCCTGCAGTTCGTCATCTAACTTTCTTGGTTTGCCAAGGTCTGCGCTTCCCCTGGGCAACAGAGAATCAAAACCATCCTTTAAATATCCACGGTACCATTTTTCAATGGTGCCTTGGGCGTAATGTTTGATTGTGCCATCTGGAGCAGCTGCCCCCTTAAGAGAAGCTGCACGAAAGAAAGCCTCAAGGGAATCATAATCATCCTGAAGGCCTGTGATGAGCGGTGCGATGGTTGAGTAGCGCATCAGGGCAATGCTTTGCTTTTTTTCTTGATCCATAACCGGGTCCTCCTTAGTTTTTCCTTAAGTATAAGGAGAACTGAAATGGATGTCGTGTCAGGCTATGTGGTATCTGCAAAAAGAATGTCAGAGGTTCTTCTAATCTGCATGAACTGCCTTTTATAGCTTTTAAGACACTGCGAAATTAATAAGTACAGAGGGGAAAGGGTTATCTTTTCTGAAAGCAGCTTTTGCTTCCAATGACGAAGATACGGATGGATGATATACCGGCAGTTGCTTTCTGTAACGGAACTGTTGGCTTCCATGACGGAAGTCGGCGGCTCCTGGCCTATATAGGCAGATATGATGTCAACCTGAGCTTTTAAGGAGTGCTGCGAGTATGGAACAAACGATGATAAAATAAGTGCATGAGTGTGCCCGCAGGATTTACAGATCACGCGGCAGATTCGAAAATGGAGCTTGTCTTCAGAGACCTTTATATAACGATCATAATAGCCATGGACAGAAAGGCAGCCAGCTTGTCCGCAAGGACAAGTCAGACGGTGAAACTGAAGTTTAGAAATAATATCATTATAAAAATCTGGAGTTATAGGATTGTATTCTTCAACTTTAAGGGTTATCATAGTGGAGTAGGGAGTTATGGATTTATCCATGACTGTATTGCAAAGGCAGGAAACCAAACTTTGGTCGGGGAGGTTCCTGCTTTTTATTTATAGTGACCAGACTATGATAACAAAAGGCACAGGATAAAACAATGATTTACAGCAATCCGAGATGGCACGCAAGTACCTTAAAGAAGATTCTGACCAATGAAAAGTATATGGGCGATGCCCTTCTTCAGAAAACCTATACGGTGGACTGCCTTACCAAAAAGAGAGTTGCCAATGACGGAACCGTTCCTCAATATTATGTGAACAACGACCACGAGGCGATTATTCCAAGGGAACTTTTTGCAAGAGTGCAGGAAGAGATGAAGCGCAGGGCAAATATACGGCAGGGCGTGGATGGGAAAAGACGTGTTTACAGCAGCAAATATGCTTTGTCCAGCATTGTCTTTTGCGGGTATTGCGGCGATATGTACCGCAGAACCCATTGGAATAATCACGGCAAAAAGCAGATTGTCTGGAGATGCGTTACAAGGCTGAATGCTCCGGGAGTTGAGTGTCCGGCAAGGACGCTGTCAGAGATACAGCTTCAGAATTTAGTTCTGGAAGCAATCAATAAGGTGCTGGGCGGTAAACAGAGAGCCATCAAGGTTTTGGAAACGAATATCTCCGAGGTGGTTGGCAATGCTCACATTGAGGAACTGGAGCGCATCAAACAGCAGATTGAAAAACAGCAGACGCTCCTTGTGAAAATGATGGCGGCATCAGAGGATTATTCCAAGGTGGTGGATAAGATTTATGCCCTGCAGAAGGAGCAGGAAGAAGCGATGGCGGCTAATGTAAATTACAAGGCAGGAAAAGAACGGATTCAGGAGATGATTGAATATCTTAAGTCACAGCCGAAACGGGTCACTGCCTATGATGAACAGCTGGTGCGAAAGCTGATTGAGAAAATAACGGTGTATGATGACCATTTGAACTTCCTGTTCAAGTCAGGGATTCAGATTGAGATTAAAGGATAACAAATAGAATTACAATAATAGGCATTCTGCAGGAAAGCGGGGTGCTTATTTTTTGGAATGCATTGAAAAGAATATAGAAATGCGGTATAATAAATTATCTGATAAGTGTAATTTGTTAAAAACAGTGCAGACAGAGGAGAATTGTATGATAAAAAATAATATAGAAGTGGACGTAAAGGTAAAATGTATAGAGAGCGGCATGACACAGGCACAGCTTGCGGAGAAGATTAAAACAACAAGCCCGTATGTCAACCGCATCATTAAAAAGCAGGACGGTGTAGTGAACAAGACCTTTGTGCAGATGCTGGAAGCCCTTGGGTATGATATTGAACTAACCTATGTAAAGAGAGATTGAAATTTAAAATCGGTTATTTGGAAAGGAACTATATTATGGGTGATTTGATACCTTACCGCCGTGGACTTTACAGAATGAAGCAGTTTTATGAGCTTTACAAGGACGATGAAAAAGTGTCATCACTGGTGACACAATTGAACTGGACGAACCATCAATAATGAATAACGGGAGGAGTACTATAGTGGACAATCATGGAGAAATGCTGATTTATCAGACCGAAGATGGTTTGACTAAAATAGATGTTAATATGCAGGATGAGACAGTGTGGCTGTCTTTGGAACAGATGTCAGACTTGTTTCAAAGGAACAAATCTACCATATCAAGGCACATAAAAAATATTTTTGATGAGGGTGAATTGGTAAGAGCATCAACTGTTGCAAAATTTGCAACGGTTCAGAGTGAGGGAAATAGGCAAGTTGAAAGAGTGATTGAATATTACAATCTCGATGTTATCATCTCCGTGGGTTATCGTGTAAAATCACAGCGTGGCGTGCAGTTTCGTATATGGGCAACAAGTATTTTAAAGGAATACATCAAAAAAGGTTTTGCGATGGATGATAACCGCCTAAAGGAACTGGGCGGAGGTGGATACTTCAAAGAACTGCTAGAACGGATTCGTGATATCCGGGCATCAGAAAAGGTATTTTATCGTCAGGTTCTGGAAATCTATGCAACAAGCATAGACTATGATCCCAAAGCGGAGGTTTCTATTCAGTTTTTCAAAAGAGTACAGAATAAAATCCATTATGCTGTTTCCAGGGAAACGGCGGCAGAGGTGATTTACCATCGTGCGGATGCCGAAAAAGACTTTATGGGATTGATGTCATTTTCGGGAGAACAACCGACTCTGAAGGAAGCGAAAATTGCAAAGAATTATCTGAATGAAAAAGAACTTCGGGCTATGGGACAGGTGGTATCTGGATATCTTGATTTAGCGGAAAGACAGGCGGAGCGGGAAATACCTATGACAATGGAGGATTGGGCAAAGCATCTGGACGGGATTTTGACTTCCACAGGAGAAAATCTTCTCACTGGAAATGGCACGGTCAGTCATTTGCAGGCGATGGAAAAGGCTCAAACCGAGTATAAAAAGTATAAAGCTAAAACACTCAGCAGTGTAGAAAAAGATTATTTGGAAAGCATTAAGCTGTTGGAACGAAAAGGGAAACAGCCCAAATAAGTTATCCAATAAATTGGGATACCTGCTCGCTTGGAATTGAAACAAAACAGATAAAAAATATAAAGATTGATTAGAGTATCTAATCGGAAGTTAATGAAATCAATATATAGAATTAGATTTCCAAAAACGAAAAGAAATTATTGCCCCAAAGTGCTATTCTTTCGTTGTGGAGGTGAAGCATTTGTACTTTAATTATGGAGAAAAAGAAGTAGATTATTTGAAATCTAAGGATAAAAAATTAGCAGCGGTCATTGACCGAATTGGACATATCGATCGTAAAATTGATGTCGATTTATTCTCATCAGTTGTCCATCATATCATTGGGCAGCAAATCTCAACTGCAGCGCAGGCAACCATATGGAATAAATTATCTGATAAAGTTGGCGATGTAAGCGCTGATAGTATCTCGTCGCTGAATCGTGATGAATTGCAGTCCATAGGTATAACATACAAAAAGGCGGACTACATTTTGGATTTCACCGAAAAGGTCAGGGAGGGCTCCTTTGATATATCGGCTCTGGATCATATGACAGATGAACAGGTAATTCAGGAATTGTCTTCTCTAAAAGGGATTGGCGTTTGGACTGCGGAAATGATCATGACATTCTGTATGCAGCGTCCCGATGCGGTCAGCTATGGAGATTTGGCTATTATACGGGGAATGCGTATGCTGTATCGTCATAAAGAAATAGATAAGGCAAAGTTTGAACGATACCGAAAAAGATATTCCCCTTATGGTACAGTTGCCAGCCTTTATCTATGGGCAATCGCAGGAAGTGCAATTCCTGAACTTACTGATCCTGCACCAGCGAGGAAAAAATTATGACGGAACAGGAAATGTGGCAGGCAGTTTTGAACAATGATGCGGGATATGACGGCGTTTTCTTTTACGCTGTAAAAACGACAGGAATATACTGCCGTCCTTCCTGTAAGTCAAAACCACCCAAAAAGGAAAATATCTGTTTCTTTGAAACATCAGAACAGGCAAGAAAAGCCGGATTTCGTCCCTGCAAACGCTGTAGAAGTGACTTAATCGACTATCAGCCTATGAAGCAGATCGCCGAGGATGTAAAATGCAAAATTGAAAAAGTTTACCGTGAGCAGGCTGATTTGTGCCAAAAATTGAATGAGGTCGGCATCACGGGACGGCGGCTTGCTGATATTTTTAAGGATGAATACGGAATGACACCAAAAGCCTATGCCGACCATCTCCGATTAGCAGAAGCAAAACGGCTTTTGAAGGACACCGATAAAAAAGTGATTGATATTGCCTACTCGGTTGGATTTGGCAGCTTATCAGCGTTCTATAGCTTTTTCAAAAAAGAAGAAAAGATCACGCCGTCTGAATACCGGAGAGAAAGTAAAACCAAAAAGAGAACAGGAGATTTTCGACATGAGTAAAGTGATTGTATTGTTTGAAGTAAAACCCACAAAGGCGGGAATGCAAAAATACCTGGACAATGCCGCAATGTTAAAGCCTATGTTGTCCGGGTTTGAAGGATTTATTCGTGCAGAAAGGTTTACAAGTCTGAACGAGGAAGGAAAATTGTTGTCCATGAATGTCTGGACGGACGAAGCGGCAGTAGAACGCTGGAGAAATGTGATGGAGCATCGTATGTGCCAAAAGGAAGGAAAAGAACAACTGCTTGAAAGCTACAAAATTACAGTGTGTTCGGCTATTCGTGAGTATACGGATGTGGATAGAGACGAGGCACCTAAAGATTCCAATGAGTATATGGAAAAATAGATGGTGTAGAAAAGAGGTGTAAAGCTAACTTATGACTGCTGATATAAATGGTGGTGCAAAGACTGGCTGCTGTTTTCAGCGTTTCCAGCTTGGTTTTGGTTTCGGCAACAGCATCACCGAGCAACTTGTGCTTTTGGTCCAGCAGTTCAGTGTTACCGGGGTCGAGCTTCAGCAGTTTTTCCACATCCTTGAGCTGGGCCTGCGAATTCTTGACCTCGGAGTTGACACCTTTTAAGGCTGTTTGTAATTTGGTGGTATCGCCGCCAATCTCAACAGTAATACCTTTGATTCTGTTTGCCACGATAGCACCTCCTTCCCGTGGGCATAAAAATAGCCCGGATTTCTCCGAGCATAAGAAAAGCACCTGCCATTTCTGACAGATGCTTCTGGATTGATTCAATTACATTTTTGTGTACTTTTGAAGCTGTGCTTCAATGTCACGCCCACCATACATAACACGAATAATTGTAACGACAGCTTTTTCTGCATCCGGAATGTATAGGACGCATTAGTTGTCTACCGGCATGATACGAAGGCCGCGACTGTGCCAAGGTTCCTTTTCGTATTGACGGAAACGTTCAGGCATTTGGTCGAGCTTCATAATATTTTCTTCCAGACGGTCAAGCTGACCACTGGCGTTTTCGGGAGATTGCAATTTGTAGGCGATATATTCATAAATGCCACGAAGGTCAACATCCGCTTGTGCTGAAATTTCTATTTCAAAAATCATAAGTTATAGTCCTTGCGGATGTTTGCAAATACTGTTTTTGCTGGTTTGGTGCGATCAGCCTTCATGTCCGCATATCCTTTCTCCAATTCTGCATTCATTTCAGCTTCAGATAAGGTGCTCATATCCACAGGACACGCAGACGGCATCTTCACTTCAAAAGGAAGTCCTCTCTGAAGAATGATTTGCTTGTAGAACATATTGATAGCGTTGGAGGCAGGAATGCCAAGTGCAGAAAGGATACCTTCTGCCTGCTCCTTTACGTCGGGTTCGATTCGTGCGTATAAATTCGCTGATTTTGCTGCCATAGTGCATCGCTCCTTTCAGTTTTTCTTACATTTATATTATACGCTGTTGTCAGCACAATAGCAATACAAAAATAACAAAATTTATTTTCCGTTCATCAGAAATTATCGAAATTCTTTTGTGTTGCAACTTCTCTGTACTTATAATCGTCGTTCCGGCTCTCTGAGTACATATCGTTGACCATGCCAATCGTGAGTAAATCCAAGTCACGGATGGACAGACCAAACTGTACGCAGCGGAGCAGGAACAAGGGAGTTGTCATTTCTCGCTCAGTTGAGCGAAGTTTTTTTTAGACTGGACATCCGTCTGGGTGTTCAGGCCCCACAACTGGATGAGCTGCGGTAACACCTGATAGATTAAGAAGGTGTTGAAGTCATCCAGCCAATCCTCCGGTGAATCAAGGATAGAAGGGTCAGCGTGTTTCGCCATGATATAGGCGATGTTCTCGAACATCTCAAGGGAGAACATATCCAGATTGGAATCCCCTCACTGCCGTCGCCGACGGATTTCTCCAAGGAACGAAGGTCTTTGTAAATGTCACGATGGAACCGCATTCTATAAATACGGGGAATGGCAGCAGAGGCCTTGAAAGATACCTGCTTACCGTCAATCTCAATATTCTGTTTCATGCTCATGGCTTAACCCTCCTTCACAGCAGTGGCCTTGATCGCCGTAGTTGCTTTCGTAGCAGCGGTAACGGCTTGTGTTGCAGGCTCAGAAGGCTGTGCTTCCTCCGCAGTCGGCATATACACAGCACTATACCAGCCCTGATATACGGCATCCGTAGTCACGTCGCTGGTCTTTGCTTTGACATAGCCATTGGCAAGAGGCGTAGCAGTCAAGGCAAGAGTCGCGGTCTGCACTTCGATTTCATCCTCATTCGTCTGAGATTCGATGCTCGGACGGCTTGCCGCGCAGTTATACAGGACATGACGGATTTTTCGGACATCACCGTCGAACTCGAAGAGCAATGCAAAGTTGGCAGTCTCCACGTTGGCGTTTTCTACCAACACCTTGTTGGCATCCAGCGTCTCCTTCAGTACATCCGTGCGGAAGCTCTCAGGTACCATGTTGTTTGGTGATCTCCCCTTTCCAGATGGCCGGATTCATATGTTTAGTACCATGACATTTATAAAACAGGCTCATATCGGCTCCTCCTATCCGAGTTCACAGTCGTTCACTGCCTTCATTACGCTCTCTGTTGTAATAAGATCCGCCTTATTGCTGTCCCCAATGAGCATACTTGCATTGCAATACTTGTTTATCAGTCTTGGCGTGCCATCAGCGGCATTTAGGATTGCCTCAATAGCGGCATCCTCAAAAACAGCCTGCACCTTTGAACTTTTCCTGAATATAGTAACGTCCTTCATCTTTCGTAATGCCTTCAAGGTTATAATTCATTACAATACGCTGTTTAAGTGGTTCGTGTATCCCGAGTCCCAGGGTAGAATTAAGCTTTGGGAGTCCAGTCAGAAGAACGGCTGCGCGGTCACGGGAATCCATTTCAAAGTTAAAATTATATGTAATTACTGATAAACTTAATTATAAATTCGATTCCATGAGTCCTATGTCATTGGTGCTTGTAGGGCAAACGGAATTGTGGGATAAACTTCGCTTACAGCGATATGCCGCTGTAAGACAGCGTATTGACATCAACTGTGTTCTTCCGCATCTGGTCCGTTATACCATCGAACATGAAATGCTGGGAGGTGATATATAAAATGGAATTCATCTGTCAATGCAAGAGGAAGCAGCTTTCATCTGCTTGTAGGTAAACATGCTTACGGTAATTATCTCTGCATTCCCAACTGGGGCATCGGAACAGAATTATCTTTCTTATCGGATCAATTCTGGAATACAGGACGTCTAAAAACGGAGTATCCAGAGCTTTCAAATCCCGATGTTATCAGCATCGTGAATGCTTTGGCTACCATTGGAAGACAAATTGAACTATGGGATGACCGGCGGGGAGACCTGACGAAAATCCAGGCAACACAATGACAGCATCTTGAGCTGATGGAAGTCATGTAGCATGAGCAGCTTGGTGACAGCTCAGGAGATCATTAACATTTAAAGTCATACTGAGCAATCATAAGGTTGGCTTCAGCTCTAGCACGACATTCGTGTTTGGCCTTACAGAATCCACACCATTCACCACAGAGGAAATTTCCATCTCCGGCAAAAGCAAGGTCTGTAGTAGGTTTTAGTACTTCATCAGTCTATTTGTACAGGTCGTCTTTGCCAATCTCAAAAGCAGAAGGAAGTATAGCGGATGCTCCGGCTGCTTGTGTTTCCCCCATTTTCTGTGTATTGAAAGTCATTTAGCGGTAGCTCTGCAATTGCCTCAGCAAGTACACGCACGTAGGCATATACCGCAGTAGTCTGCATGGCAGTTCTTTCTGTAACAGTATTTCCGGATGACGGATCTTTTTCAATAAATTGATAAAACAAATATCCCCTTTTTATCATAGACGAATTCACTGCTATCAAACAAAAAATGATAGGCACTGCCTCGGAAAAGAACAGGCATCCCACTTCTACATAGGCATCCAACGAACTGCCTGTTTGACCCATTGATTCAGACTCAATTGCCGGCGTGGGATCAACCTTTCGTCCCTCTAGGAGATCCAACGCTTTCTGATGTGTCTTAAAACAAATAGAATTGGTATCTGTCCCTGCTGTTGTAATCAGGAAATACAAAGGCTGCGTTCTGGCATCTCCGGAACCTTTTGTCATAACGTCAAAAAGCTTTCGGTTTTAATTGCTCCTTTACCGATTTCAACGAAAAAGTGGGCCAATTTTACTTGACAATCAACAACGGTTTGTGGAAGTCTGTTGCCCCACATGCCAGGTAGATGTGTCTTGCATCTTTTACAAACAGATCCATTATAACTGTTGTACCTGCCGGATGAGTTGAATGGCTTTGATCCATTGTATAACCTCCTAAAGACATCTTAGGTTAATTTTACAGGATCTGCATGGAGATTACACGACGCTATCTTTTGAAGCACTTACGAGTATTCATTAGTAGATTGACTGTTTCAAGGACAAAATCTAGTTCAAGTGATTCACTTAGAACATAGGATAGAAGCTGTTTGGTATATGCATCCATAATGGTTGAAAGGTAAAAGAAATGCCCATCAAATGGAATATATGTAATGTCCGTGAGTAGAACGAATCTTGGACCGTGCTCTGTAAATTCACGTTGTAGGAGATTGTCAGCAACATTATTTGTGCGAAGTGCTTTAGCCATTCTTCGATATGGGTTAGCCTTTCGTATAGGGCAAAAGAGATTATATTTCTTCATCAGGCGGCGGATCTTCTTAACATTCATCTGAATCGGTGGCTCCAGATGTAATAATCGCATCTGAATACCACGAGCCCCTTTCTTGTAGCTACGATAATTATAGGCATCGAGAATAAGTTCAAAATCAGCTCTGTCAGCTGCTTCACGAGCATTGCGAAGGCTTGCCGTATTTACCCAGTGATAGTATCCGGAACGGGAAACATTTGCAATATCACACAAATCAGAAACACTTAAAATGTTTTTATCATCAGAAATGATGTCATAGATAAGTTGAAATTTAACATTTGGTGCATCCATAATCATTGCCTCCGCTAATCTGATTTGTCCGCTTTTAAAATTTTTTTTATAAACTCAAGTTCCTGGCGCATGTAGAGCATCTCATGCTGCATGCGAGCCATTGCCTGGTCAGGAGGCATGTTTTCATAGGTATCGTCAGAAGGTTGTTTAAAACGTTTCTTATTACCTTCATGCAGACCAGCAGCTGATTTTGCTTCTCTTTGGATACGACCAGAAATGTTACACATCCTGTCATGACCAAGCATATCGGGATCATATCCAAGTTCTGAAAATATGCCCCGAAGTGATTTTCCAGCAAGTAAGAGACTCATAAATTTTTCTTTAAAAGCAAGAGTAAACCTGAGCTGTGTGTTGCTAGCGCTCAATGTATAAGGATTTCGTTGCAATAAGTCAACTTGTTCTTTCGTAAACGTAGTATAAGCCATAGAGACTCCTTTCTAATTAGATTATATCATGGCTTATACTACATCGGAACAAGAATAAGGGTGTCCTGTGGTCGGGATGCTCGTAAAAAAATCAAGTACTAAGTAGTGGATACTCGTAAAAGTGTGTGTCCACAGTACGGGATTCTGATAAATGACAGTAATAAACTTGTCAAAATAGAGTGTCCGATGTTTTGGATTCTCGTAAAAAAATGTGTCCGAAGTTTGGATTTGGTATGAAAACCACTGTCCAGTCTATGGGGTACATTTTAAATTAGTTTTTTGAAATATGGCTGCACTTTTTACAGCCACTGGCTTCAATTAGTACAGCCAATTACGTATTTTGGCTATAAATAGTGTAGCCAACAACATAAATCCTTGAATAATTCATCTTATCAGTGAAAATATTGGCTACAAAAAGTACTGCCATTTTACATAGTTGGCTATAGAAAGTACAGCCATCTTGTAACAGTGGCTACAGAAAGTGTAGCCATATGAAATATATAAGGGGTTTCAGGGGATTTTAGCCCCTGACAAGTTGCGATAGGACGGCGACGTCGCTGTTGCGTAACTTGCTGTGCACTATCCCTTAAAAAATGTTCACTACGTAAAGAACTGACACATCAGCGAAGCACAAATAAGAAAGAATTTAATTTGTAAATTTCATATTTGAATTATTTTAAAAGCATGGTTTCTGACACTTTTTGATCAAGTGAAAAACAGAAGAACCGTGCTTTTTTTAGATTAAAAGAGGTGGAATCGATTTGCCACGATTATTGTGTGAACAAAAATCAGACTTAATAAAAGCACCAAAATCTGGTTTGAAAAAACTAAAATACACCAGCCTGGTTTCTATCGGAAAAATGGAAAAGCAGTTAATATTTATGATATAAACCGGTTCAATAAGAAATCAGTGAGGTGATACTTTATAGAAGAGATAGCAATAAATACAAATGAAATAAAAACAGAAATCCCCATATGGAGAAAGTATATTCTTTCGGTGCAGGAGGCATCCGAATATTTTCATATCGGATATAAGAAGCTTAGAAAGATAATAGATGAACATCCAGACGCAGATTTTATTTTGTGGAATGGTACCAGACCACAGATAAAAAGAAAGCTGTTTGAACAGTATGTGGATGAGAATCTAACAGCAATTTGACTCAATAATTGCACCAGAGCGGATTGGGAAAATCCGATTTAAACAATAAGAATCAGATAGATAAAGAGCCATGTTTATGGTATATTTGATATATCATAGCTTGGCTCTCTTCTATAGAGAAAGGAGTTTTTGATATGCCAGATGAAGTAAGACGTGACAGTAAAGGTCGCAAATTATGGAATGGTGAGAGCCAAAGAAAAGATGGACAATATGAATATAAATATATGGATGCTTTTGGAAATAGAAAGACAGTATACAGTTGGAAACTAACAGCATCTGACACATTACCAAAGGGAAAGCGTGATTGTATTTCGCTAAGAGATCAACAAAAGCAGATTCGCAGGGACTGCGCTGATAAGGTAGCAGTGGATGGTGGAAATATGACCGTACTTGAACTGGTAAAAAGATATGTTGCTCAAAAGCAGGGAGTTCGCCATAATACCAAAGCAAATTACAAATTTGTAATCAATATTATCGACAAAGAAGTGTTTGGAACAAAGCGGATTGATAAAATCAGACTATCCGATGCGAAGGCATGGGTGATTAAGCTACAAAAGGATGGACGAGGATATTCTACGATTCATGCGATTAGAGGAATTATCAGACCAGCTTTTCAGATGGCAGTGGATGATGATTTGATTCGAAAGAATCCTTTTGATTTTCAATTGCACACAGTGGTCATCAATGACAGTGTGACACGAGAAGCGATTACAAAGCAGCAGGAAAAAGCATTTCTGGATTTTGTAAAAAATGATAAGCATTTTTCAAGGTATTATGATGGTATTTTTATTTTATTTAAGACAGGACTAAGAATTTCGGAATTTTGTGGATTGACCATAGGAGATATCGATTTTGAACAGAAAAGAATTTCTGTTAATCATCAGCTTCAGCGCAAGAGAGATATGGAATATATCATGGAAGAACCTAAGACTTCATCCGGTATTCGTTATATTCCAATGTCTCAAGAAGTAAGCGGGTGTTTTTGGCGTATCATTTCAAATCGAAAGAAGCCAAAAGTGGAACCGATGATCGATGGCAAATGTGGTTTCCTATTCTTGGATAAGAACCATATGCCGATGGTGGCACTCCACTGGGAAAAGTACTTTAAACATATCTGGGAAAAGTATAATAGCCTTTATAAAGTCCAGTTGCCAAAGATAACACCTCATGTATGCAGACATACCTTTTGCAGTAACATGGCAAAGGCAGGAATGAATCCGAAAACCCTGCAATATATTATGGGACATAGTGAAATCGGGGTGACCTTGAACACTTATACTCATATGGGATTTGAAGATGCATCGGCGGAGATGTTAGCAATAGAATGTTAGTCTGACAAAGGTATTTACCCTGTCGTAAAAGTTTTTAATTTACGACAGATTTTACGACACTTGATGGATGAGATAAGCGAAAATAAGCAAATTTATACCGAAAAACGGTAAGAATGGCACTGTCAATAAAATGGCGTAAAATCAACGAAAAGTTAGTAAAATCAAGCGTTTACAAGGAGAAATTAAAGATGATAAAAGTTTTATTCGTCTGCCACGGCAATATATGCCGTTCTCCCATGGCAGAATTTGTTTTCCGTGACATGGTACAAAAACAGGGAATGGAAAATTTGTTTTCCATAGCGTCAGCCGCAACAAGCCGGGAAGAAATCGGAAATCCGGTTCACCGTGGAACGGTAAAAAAATTAAAGGAACACGCCATCAGTACTGCCGGAAAGTATGCAGTTCAGCTTCAAAAAAGGGATTACAATGCATATGATTACATTATAGGGATGGAAAATCAAAACATCCGTAATATCAAGCGGATTCTCGGGGAAGATAAAGAGTATAAAGTACACAGACTTCTGGATTTTTCCGATCATCCCAGAGATATCGCAGACCCATGGTATACGGGTAACTTTGACCGCACTTATACTGATGTACTGGAGGGCTGCGAGGCCCTTTTGCAGCACATTCTGGAATACAATAAATTACCATCTGATACATAGTGCACTCAAATTGTAATAAAATGTTAAAATTATTGAACACTATTTACAAAAAGGGGAAGATAAACTATTATGAATTTATGATATTTAATAGCATGTGCATGAAGATACAAAGGGGTAAGTATTCTGTATGACCCCGGTTCTGCTATTAAAAATGATTAAAGGAGGCAATGTCAGAGGTGAAAGTAGGATGTGTAAAAGAAATCAAAAAGTATGAGTACAGAGTTGGGTTAACCCCGGAAAATGTAAAAGAATATGTAAACCGTAAAAACCAGGTTTACATTCAAAAGGGCGCAGGGGAAGGCGCTTTTTTTACCGATGAAATGTACCGGGAGGCCGGGGCGGTTATTCTGGATACGGCAGAAGAGGTATGGGCAAAATGTGATATGATCGTAAAAGTTAAAGAACCGTTGAAAGAGGAATATGGCTTGATTCGGGAAAATCAGATTCTTTACACCTATCTTCATCTTGCGGCAGATAGGTCTCTTACGGAGGCACTTCTGAAAAAAAAGGCCAAGGCTGTAGCCTATGAAACAATCCGGGACAGAAGCGGCGGACTCCCCCTTTTGAAGCCTATGAGTGAAGTGGCAGGAAGGCTGAGTATTCAGGCGGGAGCAAGATGTCTGGAGCGCACAATGGGCGGCATGGGCCTGTTACTGGGCGGCGTGGCAGGTGTCAGACAGGCCAATGTGTTAATTATAGGTGCGGGTGTTGTGGGAACAAATGCATGCAAGATGGCTGTGGGTATGGGTGCAAGGGTCACCATTGCGGATAATAATCTGGACCGCCTCACATATTTGGATGATATTTTCGGGTCAAGAATTCAAACCATGTACAGCACAGACTCCGGGCTGGAGAAAGCATGTTATGAGGCGGACCTTGTGATTGGATCAGTTTTGATTCCCGGTGCAAAAGCCCCCAAATTGATAAAAGAGAGATATCTTGACGGAATGAAAAATGGAAGTGTTATTGTGGATGTCGCAGTGGATCAGGGGGGATGCTGTGAGACGACAGTGCCTACGTACCATGACAATCCTACTTTTATCAAGAAAGGAGTGGTTCATTACTGCGTAGCCAATATGCCGGGGGCAGTTGCAATGACTTCCACATTGGCACTCACAAATGCAACATTGCATTATGGACTTGGAATTGCCGATGATGGTTTAGAGGAAGCAATTCAAAAGGACAGGCTTCTTGCACTCGGGGTAAACTGCTATGAGGGTAAATTAACCTGCAGAGAAGTTGCCCAAGCACATGGAATGGAATATACAGACATTTTTGAGCTGGTTTAATTTTAAAATTTATTAATGCAGAGAAAGGAAATCTATTATGAAATTTTGTTGGAGCACACTTTATGTAAAAGATTTGGATAAATCCATACAGTTTTATGAAGAAATCATAGGACTGCCCCTTGTCCGCCGTTTTAATGCAGGGGAGCAGACAGAAATTGCCTTTTTAGGCAGTGGGGAAACACAGATAGAGCTGATTCATGACACAACTCGTCCGGGCGGCAACACAGGCACCGATATTTCCTGGGGATTTGCAGTAGATTCATTGGAACAGACATTTGAGAGTATGAAAGATAAGGATATTAAATTCTTGAGTGACATTATCCAGCCAAATCCACATTCCCGGTTTTTCTTTATAGAAGACCCTAACGGATTTAAGGTTCAGATCGCAGAGATTTAACGGTGAGTCTCATCAAAGAGACAGCTTTTCACCGGCAGTAGTGAGGAATTTGATGTAAAATAAAAAAGGCCCCTGCCAAACCTATAATTTTGATGGCGGGGGCCTGTCTTGTTTAAAAGCAAATTTTAAAACAGTTCAGCTATGCAAATTCTCATGAGTGAATTGAAGTTTAAACGGATGTAGTATATACTTAATCTTATGAGAAATATGGGGCGTACCTTGAGATGACATAGAAACAATAAGGTGGAAAGATCATATGAATTTTTATAAAAGAACGGCCTTAGTCTGCCGGCAGATTCCGGTGGGACGAGTGGCAACCTACGGACAGATTGCGCTGCTCTGCGGAAAACCGAAGAATGCAAGGCAGGTGGGATATGCCCTGGGTCATGATCTGGCGGGAGATGTGCCGGCCCATCGGGTGGTAAATGCAAGTGGGATTTTAAGCGGTGCAGCAGCCTTTGAGACACCGGATCTGCAGAAACTGATGCTGGAGCAGGAAGGCGTACGGGTAAACCGGACAGAGCGGGGCCTGCAGGTTGACTTAAAAAAAGACGGCTGGAAGAATACGATGGAAGATGCACTCTGGCTGCGGAACGAGTTTGAGGTCCGGGGAATATGACTCACCTTAAAAGGTTAGTAACTGTTCAGAAAATACAAAAGAAAGAGGAGAGGAATGGATTCACACAAAGTTTTAAAAGAAGTTTTTGGATATACCTCCTTCCGTGAAGGGCAGGAAGAGCTGATAGAGAGTACCCTTAAAGGGAGGGATGTGCTGGGGATTATGCCCACCGGCGCAGGGAAATCTATCTGCTATCAGGTTCCTGCATTATTGTTTGAGGGAATTTCAATTATTATTTCTCCGTTGATTTCTCTGATGAAAGATCAGGTGACGGCTCTGAACCAATTGGGAATTCACGCTGCATTTATTAATAGTTCTCTTACAGAGGCACAATACAAAAAGGCAATGGCAAATGCCCGTGGGGGAAGATATAAGATTATTTATGTGGCGCCGGAGCGTCTGATGACAGAATCGTTCTTATCATTGGCCAACAGTGTGGAGATTTCTATGGTGACGGTGGATGAAGCACACTGCATTTCTCAATGGGGACAGGACTTCAGGCCCAGCTATCTGAAAATTGTAGATTTTATTAATATGCTGTCCAAAAGACCGGTTATTACAGCATATACAGCGACGGCTACAAAGCTGGTAAAAGAAGACATTGCCTGTGTTCTGGGTCTTAATAATCCACTGGAAGCAGTCACAGGTTATGATCGTAAGAATCTTTATTTTTCAGTAAGAAAGCCTAAAAATAAGCTGGCAGAACTAATGCCATATTTACAAAAAAATGGTGACAAGAGTGGAATTATTTACTGCAACACGAGAAAAAATGTGGAAGAAGTCTATGAAGCTCTTTTAAAAGAAGGGTATCAGGCGGCAAAATATCATGCCGGGTTATCCGATGCTGTCAGAAAGCAGAATCAGGATGATTTTATCTATGACATCAAACCCATTATGGTGGCAACGAATGCATTTGGAATGGGAATTGACAAGTCTAATGTAAGATTCGTTATTCATTATAATATGCCCAAGGATATCGAAAGTTATTATCAGGAGGCAGGACGTGCCGGGCGTGACGGTGAACCTGCAGAATGTATTCTGTTGTATTCCGGTCAGGATGTAAAAATCAATGAATTTTTAATCAGTAAGCAGACGGAGAATGAAGAATTGGATTTTGAGGAACGCCAATTGATACAGGAGCGGGACAGCAAACGCCTACGGAAGATGACCTTTTACTGCTTTACCAATGAATGTCTTCGGGATTATATCCTGCGGTATTTCGGAGAATATGGTGGTAGTTACTGTGGGAATTGTGAGAACTGCCTGACAGAATTTGAAGATATTGATGTGACTGCTGAGGCAGGGTGTATCATCAATCTGGTCAGAACCAGTGGTGAGCGATACGGTATCAATGCAATTATAGAAGCATCCCATGGATCAGAAACTGCAAAGGTGCGCAAATTCCGACTGGATGAGAACTCATTTTATGGGAGCTTAAATAGCGTGACACTGATCCGTATCCGGCAGATTATGAATGATTTGCTGATAAAAGGGTATTTATTTTTAACGCCGGGTGAATATCCGGTTTTAAAAATGACAGAAGAGGGTAGACAGGTTCTTTCTGATGAGAGTCAGAAAACAATTGTGTTGAAGCTTCCGAAGGAGGCGGAAAAAGCTGCGGCAAAGCAAAAAGAGAAAAAGCAGAAGGTGGCGGATGCCAAATATCCCCAGCTTTTCGAACGTCTTCGTCAGCGCAGGTACGAGATGGCACAGCAGAATCACGTGCCGCCTTATATTATTTTCTCTGACAGGACTTTAAAAGAGATGAGTACATATCTGCCCTCCACAAAAAACTCTATGCTGAAAATTAACGGTGTGGGTAATAATAAATATGAGAAGTATGGGGAGGTGTTTATGGGGTTGATCCGAGAATACGCAAAGGAACATGGAATCGAAGCGTAACTCAATTGCGGAAGGGTATGGTAAGTTGTATAATAGGAAAAAATATCAAGAACAGGAGGAGCTAGATGAAGAGTCTAAAGTTGAGAGAGGGGTTTTACTGGACCGGGATTGTGGATGATTCCCTGCGTGTGTTTGATATTATTATGTATACGAAATTCGGCACCACCTATAATTCATATGTGCTGAAGGCAGGGAATAAGACGATTTTGTTTGAGACAGCAAAGGTGAAGTTCTGGGATGATTATCTGGAGAAACTGGAGGAGATTGCAGATGTCGGTGAGATTGACTATCTGGTGGTCAGCCACACGGAGCCGGATCATGCGGGAAGTGTGGAACGGCTATTGGATTTATGTCCCCATCTGAAAATTATTTCCACCGGTGCGGCTAATTCATTTTTGCGTGAGATTGTAAACCGTGATTTTACGGGAATTGTGGTTAAAGATGGTGAGCGTCTGCAGATTGGCAATAAGACGCTGTATTTTATGAGTGTACCCAATCTGCACTGGCCGGATACTATGTACACGTACATTGAAGAGGAACAGATTCTCATCACCTGTGACTCTTTTGGCGCTCACTATGCATTCCCGGAGGTTTTGTTGAGCGAAGTTCAAAACTGGGAAGACTATGAGGAGTCGGTAAAATATTATTTTGACTGTATTATTGCTCCCTTTAAATCTTTCATGAAGACGGCTTTGAACCGAGTGCGCGAGATGGATATCACTATGATTGGTACAGGCCACGGTCCGGTTCTGGACACGAAGCTGGACCAGATGTACCAGTGGTATGAGAAATGGTGTACGGTCATAAATCCGAATAAGAAGAAAACGGTGGTGATTCCCTATGTCAGTGCATACGGGTATACACAGGAACTGGCACAAGATATTGCGGCCGGTATTGCAGACAGCGGTGATATTGATGTACATCTTTTCGATATGGTAACTGCAGATTCAGATAAGGTTGTGGAGGAACTTGGGTTTGCGGACGGTGTTTTATTCGGCACTCCGACAATTCTGGGGGAGGCACTGAAACCAATTTGGGAGTTGACTCTGGCAATGACTCCCGTCACTCATGGCGGCAAACTGGCCGGGGCGTTTGGGAGTTATGGCTGGAGCGGTGAGGGTGTTCCACATATTGAAGAGCGCCTGCGGCAGCTTCGGATGAAGGTTGTGGATGGCTATAAGGTGCGTTTTAAACCGAATCAGGCAGACCGTCAGGATGCTTTTGATTTTGGGTATAATTTTGGATGCACGCTTTTAGAAAAGCCTAATATAAAGAAGACCTCTGCAAGAACAAAGCTTGTGAAATGTCTGGTCTGCGGAGAGATTTTTGACTCATCACTGGAAATATGTCCTGTCTGTGGTGTGGGCAAAGAAAACTTTGTTCCGGTAGAGGCAGAGGACGATTCATACCAAAATGATACCGAAGACTTCTATCTGATTCTGGGAAATGGGGCAGCAGGTTTCTATGCGGCAAAATCAATCCGGGAGCGCAATAAGTCTGCCTCCATTGTCATGGTTTCTGAGGAGCCGTATCGTTCGTATAACCGGCCTATGCTGACAAAGTCGATTATGGCGGACTTGAGTGAGGACCAGATAGCTGTGAAGGGAAAACAGTGGTATGAAGAACAGAAAATAGTTCAGGTTCTTGGGAAAAAGATTATCTCAGTAGATACTACAGGGAAAGAAGTTACCCTTGAGGATGGAATTAAGCTGCAATATACAAAACTAATTTATGCTCTTGGTGCGGAATGTTTTGTGCCGCCGATTCCGGGCAGCGATAAGAAGTCTGTAGTAGCAATCCGCCGTCTTGCAGACACGAGAAAAATAGCTGACCTTCTGCCAAATGTGAGAAACGTAGTAGTGATTGGCGGTGGTGTGTTAGGTCTTGAAGCTGCATGGGAAATGAAGAAGGCAAAATGTCAGGTCACTGTTTTGGAGATTGCACCGGTTCTGATGGGGCGCCAGCTGGATCTTCCGGCAGGAGAGCTTTTAAAGTCAATCAGCGAAGAGTGCGGAGTGCACATTAGAACGGACGTGCAGGTGGAGGCAATCCTCGGAGAAGAGTATACAACCGCGGTAAAATTAAAAGACGGTGAAGAAGTTTCGGCAGATCTGGTCATTATCTCCAGCGGTGTCAGGGCAAACGTAGATCTGGCACAGCAGATGGGGCTGGAAACGGACCGTGGCATTGTGGTAAACAGTAAGATGGAAACCAGTATGAAGTGTGTATATGCATGCGGCGACTGTGCACAGTACGAGGGGGTGAACTATGCAATCTGGCCGGAGGCTGTGGAACAGGGAAAAGTGGCAGGTGCCAACGCCGCGGGGGAAGAAAAAGAATACATTCAGGTACCCGCAGCGCTTACCTTCCACGGAATGAACACTGCCCTTTACGCAATTGGTGATGCAGGCAAGAACCCAAATCTGATTTACAAGATTGTGGAATTCAAAGATATGGGAAGAAAGCAGTACAAAAAATACTTCTTCCTGAATAACCGGCTGTGTGGGGTAATCCTTATAGGAGATGTATCCGAGATGGGAAAACTCTCTAAGGCAGTAGAGCGAAAAGCTCCTTATAAGGAAATCATAGCCTGAGAAAATGAGGTTCATCCGGATGCAAATTAAAAATATAAAAGCATTTGGATGGACCTCATTATTTTATAGTAGTAGGTAGAATAAATCTACAGGAGGACAGATAAATGCTAAAGCTGAAAACAAAACAACAGATGTCAGAATCCATGCTTCTGGCTGTATTTTTGACACTGGCGGGGGGGTTCCAGGACGCCTATTCCTATAATATCAGGGGAGAGGTTTTCGCCAATGCACAGACCGGAAATATAGTACTGTTGGGACAGAACCTTGCCCAGAGAAACTTTCAGGCTGCCCTGCGTTATCTGCTTCCTCTGACTGCGTTTATCGGCGGGGTATATGTGACAGAGTGGGTACATCACTTGTGGAAGGAGTACCAGAAAATCCACTGGAGGCAGATTATACTGCTTGTGGAGACAGCTTTGCTGATCATTGTAGGGCTGCTGCCTCATTCTATGGATGTACCTGCAAATGTTATCCTGTCCTTTGCTTGTGCGATGCAGGTCAATGGTTTCCGCAAATTTAAGGGACTGCCCTCCGCCACGACCATGTGTATAGGAAACATGCGCAATGCTACAGCACTGCTGTGTAAATATCACATCACAAAGGATAAGGTTTTAAGAAAAAAGAGTATGCATTATTATTTTGTTATCTTTATCTTTGCAGTGGGTGCGGCAACGGGCGCCATGATGAGTATGCGTGCAGGCCTGAGGGCTATCTGGATAGCCGCTGTCCTGCTGTTTATAGGATTTGTACTTATGTTTATTAAAGAAGATCTTGAAAAGTAAAAAGTTGGAAGCTGATATCTTTATTGGATTTGCACATGGTATTTTTTGAGCCAGTAATTTACCTGGAGCATATAAGCCAGCATCTGCGGGCCCGCCATCAACTGGCCATACCAGGGTTTCCCGTAATCGGAGGGACTGTTCAGGAAAGTATCCACCTTTTTTGTGTCGAGCAATGTACGTACGGGGGCATTGGGGTCAGCTAGGACCTCCTTTAATTGCTGCCCAAGCAGCTTTTCGTACGCGGGATCGTAGGTTTTGGGATAAGGGCTTTTTTTCCGCCACAGTACCTCCTTGGGGAGAAGTCCCTCTCCGGCGTGGCGCAACAGCCCTTTTACAATACCGTCGGGGCATTTCATATGCCATGGAACATTAAAAACATACTCTACAATCCTGTAATCAGCCAGAGGAACCCTTGCCTCTAGCCCATTGTACATACTGGTGCGGTCCATCCTGTCCAGGAGGGTTACCATGAACCAGCGCAGGTTCAGATAAGAAATTTCCCGCCGTCTCTTTTCTTCCGGGGTATCTTCCGGAAGACCCGGGGTTTCGCTGATGGTATTCTCGTAAGCTTCATGGGCATATTCCTCCATATGAAGCTCTCGGATCAGACTGTCGGATAAAAGCACCTGTCTGGGGGACATATCGTCGGACCAAGGAAAAGCATTGGTCTGAAAAGCTTTTTGGCTGTGGAACCAGGGGTAGCCGCCAAAAATTTCATCGGCGCATTCACCGGTCAAGGTAACTTTGTTGTAATCGGTCACTTTGGAACAGAAATACAGCAGGGAAGACTCCACATCTGCCATACAGGGAAGATCTCTGGCATCTACTGTTTTATACAGGCAATCCAGCTGATCCTGGTTTGTGCATTCCAGAAAGTGATGGTTCGTTCCCGCAAAATCCACCATTTGTTCTACATAAGGTCTATCCTGGCTGGGCTGGAACGAGTTGGACTTGAAATATTTATCGTTGTTCTGGAAGTCAAAAGAAAACGTGTTCAGAACTTTCCCTTGCTTCTTTAATTCTCGGGCGCAGATGGCTGTCACCAGACTGCTGTCTACACCGCCGGAGAGAAAGGTGCTGATGGGGATGTCGGAAAGCATCTGTTTTTTGATAGAATCTTCCACAAGCCATGCGGTTTTCTCCACTGTTTGTGCAAAAGAATCTTCATGTGGGCGGCTCTTTAGTTCCCAGTAAAACTCTTTACTGCGGGAAGTGTGGCCGAAGGTAATACACTCTCCGGGCAGGACCTCCAGCACATCTTTGAAAACACCTTTGCCATAAGATTTTGCAGGGCCAAGAGCAAATATCTCACACAGACCGGCCCTGTCTACCACAGGTCTGACGCCCGGATAAGCCAGAAGTCCCTTGATTTCTGAGGCGAAGACAAGGGTTTTGCCTATCATAGTGTAAAAGAGGGGTTTAACACCTAACCTGTCACGGAATAAATAAAGTTCCCCGGCATTGGAATCCCAGAGCGCAATTGCAAAAATACCGTTCAGCTTTTTGATATAGTCTTTTCCGTGGAGCATGTAACCTTCTAAAATGACTTCCGTATCACTGGTGGTCTGAAATTCTGCCCCTTCCAGCAAGAGCTCTGCTTTTAGTTCTGCCATATTGTAAATTTCACCGTTAAAGACAATGACGCATTCCCGTTCCTGCCTTTTTCGCACCATGGGCTGCTGCCCTGTGATTAGATCAATGATTTCGAGACGTACATGGGCCAGACCGCACAGGGAGCTTAGGTAAGTGCCCTCATCATCCGGACCTCTGTGTTTTTGGATACGGTTCATCTTCTCTAAAATACCTTTCCATTTAGGCTTATCTGTCATGTAATTTACGTAAGGATTAAAAAATCCGGAAATTGAGCACATTCCTTTGTCTCCTTTTCATATATACAATTATGAGTAACTACTGAATAACAGGCTGGTATTGTCTGCCCTCTAAAGCCGCTTCCAGAGAAGGAATTAAAAGATCGGTGTGGGCAATCATAGAATTAGGTTTTTTGTTTGGGTTATCCTGTCCGAATGGAACAAAGTATATGTTTTTAGCATTTAGCAGCAGACCTATATTTTTCATATTCATACCCAGGGCATCGTTTGTAGAAACGGAGATGAGCAGAGGCTTATTATTTCTAAGGTGGGCTTTTGCTGCCATCAGAGCCGGTGTGTCGGTGATACCATTGGCAAACTTTGCAATCGTATTGCCGGTGCAGGGAAGAAGCACCAAGATATCCAGCAGATTGCCTGGACCGATAGGTTCTGCCTCAGGTATGGTCATCATGGGTTTTACTCCGGTAATTTCTTCTGCCTTTTTTACAAAATCCTCCGCCCTTCCAAAACGACTGTCTATACTGCCGGAGGCGTCTGAGAATATAGTCTGTACAAGTGCTCCCTCATCTACTAGTTTTTGAAGTTCCGCAAAGACTTTTTCATAAGTGCAAAAGGAGCCGGTCAGTGCAACTCCAATAGTTTTTTCTTTTAAAGACATTTTCAAATCACTCCTAGTTTTATAGTCGCTGTTTTCATAGCTGCTTTTCCTGAGACAATATACTTTCAATAGATTCTCTCAGAGCCTTTGCTGAAGAGGCAGGGGAATATTTCCCGGGAAGGCCGGGACATAATGCCGCAGATTTACCAAGTGTTTTAGCGGACTTGTAATCTACCCCGCCAGGAGCAGAGGAAATATCGATAATGGTAACCGAAGGTTTCATAACTTTCAGGGTATCTGATAAGACAACAAGTGCAGGGATTGTGTTAAAAATAAAATCAAAATCCTCTGCACTTTTTTTAAAGTCTTCTAAATCTCCGGCACCGTCAGAGACCACAGCGGCCCGGGCACGTTTGCCTGGATTGTTGCAGAAAGTGTATACCCTGCAGAACATTGCCTTCAAATAAGAAACCAGCGTAGATCCACATTTCCCATACCCCAGGACGGCACACCGGCTTTGGTTCAGATTCAAAGGACTACGTATAATTGCCTCGCATATGGCACCCTCAGCAGTGGCAATTGTGTTATATACTGCAAGTGTATCGTTCTGCATAAAATCAAAGACAGAAACACCCTTTTCAACTGCAAAGCTTCTGAAATTTTCAGGGATACATCCGGCGAAAAAATATTGTCCGGGCTGTAATGCAGAAAGAAGCGAAGCCAGAGACACATCTTCTATGGATGCCCCTTGATTGAGATATGTGCCATCTTTGCTCAGAGGAATCGGGCATATGACACAGCGTGAAGAGCTGCAGGCATTTTTAAGAGAAACCGCGGCAGAGAGGTGAGAATCAGCCCCACATCTGCACTTATCGGGCTTTTCTACCAGTGCATAATGGCAGACCTGTGTCTGAGAACTGCTTAATTCCTCCACCAGATAGACCTGCCGCATATCTCCGCCGATAACTGTAAAATCGTATTGAGGATATTCCATTATAAAACTCCTGATAAAACACAATTTTAATTATTATATGCAGGAACCGCTTAGTACGATAGAAAAAGATTAGTTGGCAAACTGAGCATAATATAGCTGCTCGTAATAGCCTTTCTTTTCCAGTAATTCTTCATGAGTTCCCTGCTCTACAATATTGCCGTCATGCATTACCAGTATCAAATCTGCATTTTTGATAGTTGACAATCTGTGTGCTATTACGAAGGATGTGCGGCCCTTCATAATCTTCTGCATTGCATCCTGCAGCATATGCTCCAGTCTGGTGTCCACAGAACTGGTGGCCTCATCCAGAATCAAGATAGAGGGATTACAAAGTACGGCTCGGGCTATAGTGAGAAGCTGCTTTTCCCCCTGTGAAACATTGTTTGCTTCTTCATTTAGTATCATATTATAGCCATCCGGCAGGGTCCGGATGAAGTGGTCTACGTTTGCAATTCTCGCGGCGTTCATGATTTCTTCTTCCGTCGCTTCATCTTTCCCATAAGAAATATTTTCTAATATTGAACCCTTAAAAAGCCAGGTATCCTGCAGTACCATGCCAAATTGTGACCGAAGCTCTTCTTTCTTCATATGGCGGATATCCATGCCGTCTATTTTAATACAGCCAGCTGTGACATCGTAAAAGCGCATCAGCAGATTGATGAGTGTTGTCTTACCAACTCCGGTAGGTCCCACAATGGCTACCATCTGTCCACTCTTTACATTTGCATTTACACCCTGTAGCAGCGGCCTTTCCGGGTTGTAGGAAAAATAAACATTTTCAAAATCTACATTGCCTTTTGCTGACCACTCTAAAGCACTGTAATCTGCGTCATCGGTTTCTTCCTCCTCATCCAAAAAATCAAATACTCTGTGGACGGCGGCTACAGAGGCCTGAATGGCACCTGAAAGCTGTGTAATCTGGGAAAGGGGCTGATTCACCTGCCAGATATAGCGGATAAAAGATTGAAGCTGCCCGACAGCTATGACTCCTGACATGGCATAAAGTGCACCCATAATTGCTACGAAACCGATACCTATATAGGTGATAAAGGATACTAAAGGTGACATGAGACCGCTGATGAAATGGGCTCTAAATCCATTTTCACACAGGTTCTCGTTTGCTTCTTTAAATTCTTGAAAGGCATCCTCCTGTTTCCCAAAAAGCTTAATCTCGTTAAAGCCAGTGTATTTTTCCTGGACGATTCCATTTAGTTGTCCCAGTGCATTCTGTTGTTTCTGAAAGAGAGGCTGGGACCTGCCTATAATAATTTTGGAAACAACTGCAGAGAATACAATAATCAAAACAGCAATCAGCGCCATTTTCCATTGAATATGGAACATCATAAACATAGCAAGGCTTAGGCCCAAAATAGCATTTAGTATTTGGGAAAAGCTTTGCTGCAGAGCATTTGAAATTGTATCCACATCATTTGTAATTCTACTTAAGGTATCTCCCAGGGGCCGGGTGTCAAAAAAGGCAATGGGCAGCCGTCTTATTTTCCCTTCTACTTCATTTCTCAGGTCCATCATTGTACTCTGAATGGCATCTGTCAGGAGAAACTGATAACAGAGGTTACAGAAAGCTTCTGTAAAGTAAACAACAATCAGGCCTGCTATAATCTTTCCAATCCTGCTAAAATTGACCCCATGTCCTGCCGTGACATCGGAAAAAAGCTGAGATGTAATCATTCCCTCCAGGTACGGACTGGTTACCATTAAAATGGCAGCTGTGATAATCAGTAAAATAGCAATAATGACTTTCAAACCATGTTTTTTTATATAAGGAATCAGCCGTGTAAGGCCTGTTTTCTTTTTCATGCTCCCAATTCCTCCTTTGATAACTGACTCTCGGCAATTTCACGATAAATAGAGCAGTCCTTTAACAGCTCTCGGTGAGTACCTGTACCTACCATCATACCTTCGTTCAGCACAATGATTTTGGTGGCATCCATAATAGAAGATACACGCTGGGCCACAATCAGAGTAATCGATTCTGCTGTTACCGATTTCATTTTTTTGCGGAGTTTCGCGTCGGTTCTAAAGTCCAGAGCGGAGAAGGAATCGTCAAAAATGTAGATTTCAGGTCTTCTTACAATAGCCCTGGCTATGCTCAGGCGCTGCCGCTGTCCGCCGGACATATTGGCGCCGCTCTCTTCAATCATTTCTTCAAACTGTCCTGGCTTTTCCGTGATAAAATCGTATGCTTCTGCTATTTTGGCAGCCTGTTCTACTTCCTCCCGGTCAGCGTCCTGCTTTCCATAGCAGATATTTTCTTGAATACTTCCGCTGAAAAGCAGTGCTTTCTGGGGAATAAGTCCGATTTTACGGCGGAGGGCGGCAAGGTCATATTTACGTACATCGACGCCGTCAATTCTTATACTTCCTGAACTGATGTCATAAAAACGGGGGATTAGGTTTATCAGTGTGCTCTTGCCGCTTCCGGTACTGCCGATGAAGGCAATGGTGTCCCCTTTACCGGCTTCGAAAGAGATATCATGCAGTACAGGAGCCTCCCCATCCGGGTATAGGAAGCATACATGTTCAAACACAAGAGAAGTACTGCCGTCCCCTTCGCTTACAGGATTCTTTGGGTTACTGATGATAGGATCTTCGTCGAGCAGCTCCTGGATCCGGGCTGCACTGATGTCTGCTTTCGGGTACATAATAAAAACCATAGAAAATATCAGCATGGAGAACATGGCATGGAACATATATTCCTGGAATGCCACAAGTTTTCCGACCTGAAGTGTTCCCATATCAATCATGTGGCTTGATATGATAAATACGATAGCTACTCCGATGTTTAACAGCAGAAAAAAAGCAGGGTAGGTAATAGAAACAAGCTTGAACATGTTCTTCGCGTTTTTTGCATAATCTTCATTGGCATCAGAAAAACGCCGGGTTTCATAAGAATCCTTGCAGAATGCACGGATTACACGCACTCCGGTCAGGTTCTCCCTGGAAATTCTGTTTAATTTATCCATTCCCTTTTGCTGTCTGGCACTGATGGGTTTGCTATTTTTTGCGATCAGATAAATTCCAAAGCAGAGTATAGGAATACAGCCGCCGATTACCATAGAAAGCGAAAAACTGGTTCGGATGACCATAAGCATGCTCACAAAAATCATAATCGGTGTTAAAAGTGCTGTACGAAGCAGAACATTAATAAACTGCATCAGAACAAAAGCATCGTTGGTGGTTCTTGTAATCATACTGGAAACTCCAAACTTATTATATTCTGTATGGGAATATTCCTGGGATTTCCTGAAAATATCATTGCGGATATCTCTTACAATATAAGTACTTACTCTAGCGCTGCCATAGGCGAGGACAATATTGCCAATCCCGCCCAAAATAGCCACAGCCAGAAGTACAAGGCCCATTCTGTAAATATAGCCTCTGTCATTTAAAATAATACCATTGTCAATCATCTCAGATACCACGGTGGGGATTCCAAGCTCAGCAGCGGCAAAACCAAAGACCGCCAGAATGTTAAAAAATACGTAGCGTTTGTACCGCTTTAAATAATGCAGCATCAATTTCATAATAAAATCTCCTTATAAATAAATCCAAACTCTAATTATGATAACACGGAACGAAAAGAAAAGGAAATCCTAAAATGAAGAAAAAATATATAGCTGCCACGTTGTAAATACAACATACAAATGAAATGTCGGAATGTAGAATCTATTTAGATAAAGGAGTTAATAATAGTATCTTAGGAGGTGATTATATATGTCAGATGTGGAGAACACCAAAATCTTAAGACTGGCAGATATTTTAGAATCCTTTGTGACGGGGCAGACACAGTTAGAAGAAGCACAGGAAGCGGTACAAAGTGAATTCGATGAAGTATCTGTAGACGAAGTGGCGTTGGCGGAGCAGGAGCTGACGAAACGAAATATTAAAGATGATGTAGTATATAACAGCATAGAATTTTTTTTAGAAATCTTTCAAAATGTTCTTCAGGCTACTGATTTGGAGGTGGAGGACTGGCATCCTGTCTGCACGTATCAGCGTGAAAATGAAGCCGTAAAACAGCTTCTGAAAAAGGGCGATACACTTTCCAGGGAGAAATTTATCCCGAATCAGTGGGCAGAGCTTATGGAAGCATTAAACCAGTATGAAATGCATCTGTCACGTAAGCAGAATCAATTGTATCCTGCATTTGAAAAGCAAGGCTTTGACCGGCCAGGCAAAATCATGTGGACACTGGATGATAAGGTGTCTGCAGCCCTTCGCAGAACTGCAGGAGCACTGGAAGATAAAAAAGAAGCACTCTTTTTTAAGAACTATGATGAACTTGTACAACTGCTGCAGGATTTGATGGAAAAAGAGGACATTGTGTTATTTCCCACGGCTCTGGAGATGATTTCCCAGGATGAATTCCTGCTTATGCGGGAAGGGGATGATGAAATCGGTTATTGTCTGATTGATACACCACCGCGCAGTCCCGTTTCAAATCAATTGGATAAATTGGACAGACAAATGGAAAAGGAAGTGGGAGAATTGGATGTCAGGCAGGGTAAGCTGACGCTGCAGCAGATTAATCTGATCTTCCGGCATTTGCCTGTAGACTTATCTTATGTGGATGAAAATGAATTGGTGCGGTTCTACAGCGACACAAAACATCGTATATTCCCAAGGAGTCCCGGTGTAATCGGGCGGAACGTGAAGAACTGTCATCCGAGGGAAAGTGTTCACACTGTAGAGCAAATTATAGAAGAGTTTCGAGCCGGGCGGCAGGACGAGGCAGAGTTCTGGATGGAAAAGGGAGGTAAGTTTGTCTATATTCTTTACACTGCAGTGAGGGATGATAATGGAAAGTTTTGCGGTGTTCTGGAAATGATGCAGGACGCAACCCATATCAGAAGTCTGGAAGGTAACCAGAGATTATTAACCTGGCAAAAGGGTAATGAATCTACTAAGAAGGCAGCAAATAAAGAGACAGTAGCTTCTGTACCTAATCCGTATGGATTTGCACCCGATACTGTAATAGGTGAGGTTATTAAGAAATACCCTGGGCTTCGTTCTTATTTACCGGAGATTTCACCAAAGTATAAAAAGTTGCTAAATCCCATAGCATTTAAGGCGATGTCCAACATTGCAACATTAGAAATGATAGCACAGCGGGGAGAAATTTCCGTAAATGATTTGATTGGAAAGTTAACGCAATTTATCACAGAGAGGAGAGCATAACATGAGTGAAAACAAGATTACAAAGGACATGTTGATTGGAGAAATTCTAAGGCTAAATGGCGAGCTGGCGCCAATACTGATGGAGATGGGGATGCATTGCCTTGGCTGCCCGGCTTCTCAGATGGAATCCCTGGAAGACGCCTGCATGGTGCACGGGGTAAGTGCGGACGAGATGGCTGCCAAATTAAATGCTAGTCTGGAGGGGGAAATATGAGTAAGATTTTAGGGCCCGTTCATACTAAAATGTACGAACGGATACTGCATCAGGAAAAAATGATAAAGGCAATTATAAACTTAGCAGTTCAAAATGGCTGGTCCGCCGATCTGCAGAACAAGATAAACCAAGAAGCTCCGGAAGCTTTGAATGAGCCTCTTGAAAATATCATTGACCAGAGTAACATCCACGGCTGGCTGGGACAGGCAGTGGAGGCCAGTGAAAAGCGTTTCGCGAGAGCTGTATATGAAACTTTAAGAGAAGATGCTCAGCGAGTTGATGAACTCAAAAAAGCGATGAAGAAGCTGGGATGGGAATATATTCTGCCTGAGGGACTGAATGCAAAAGAGACTTACCAGGCTATATGCGATATTCTTCTGGATGGCATGCCCTGCGATTTCCCGTTTGATGTCACAGAACAAAGTGCGGACGTTGTTAAATGGAGAATAAGAAATTGCCCCCATGAAAAGTACTGGAAATATCCGGATTTCGGAGTAGATGTTTATTATAGTTTGAGAGATTCATGGATAGAAGGGGTACTCGAAAACTATGGTATTGTTTACAGTCATACTGCAACCTCAGAGTACTGCCTGAGAAAGGAAGGAAAATGAATAATATAGAACTTCTTAAGAAAGAACACGAAAACATTCAGCGGATGTTGGATGTGGTTCATAAAGCATCATTAGATGTACTGCTAAACGATCAGATAGATGTAGATGATTTTAAAAAGACGGTAGCATTTATCCGCAGATATGCCGATAAGACCCATCACGGAAAAGAAGAAAAATATCTGTTCAAAGCTATGGTAGAAGATTTGGGCGGTCCGGCAGAAAAGGTAATACAGGGAGGGATGCTCATAGAGCATGACCTCGGACGCCTGTATGTTTCTGACTTGGATGAGGCACTTGACTCTTTCAAAGAAAACCCTTCTGATGAGAACAAATTAGCCATTTTGGTAGCGGCAGGCAGCTATGAGCATCTCCTGCGAAGACATATTCAAAAAGAAAATGATACGGTATTTACATTTGGTGAAAAGCACTTACCACAAAAATCAATGGAGTGGGTCGAAGAGCAAAGCCGGGCCTTCGAAGCAGATTCGGAAAATGCCGCTGAAAGGGAATATCAGCTCCAGGTGCTAAAGGAGCTGGAAGAAAAGTATTTATAAGCAGAGCCGGAAATCCATATAAACAGGTACTGGGTTTCCCGGCCCTCTTTTTAAAGATAAAAGGTATGAAAATATGCAGCCCTATCCAAGTGTCATAAATATGTATCTGATGACAAATACGATGGATATTATTAATGTTAATGCTTTCACTTCTCCCCTCTTTTGGGTAAATATCTTCATTAGGCAGAATGTAATAAGTCCAAGTGCAATACCATTTGCGATAGAGTAGGTAAATGGCATAAACACGATGGTGCAGAATGCAGGAAGCGCATTGGTCATGTCGCGGAAATCTACATCTTTTATATTGCTTAACATTAAAATTCCTACGAAGACAAGTGCCGGAGCTGTGGCTGCTCCCGGAACTATGCTTACTATGGGCGCGAAAATAATTGAGCCCAGGAATAATAACGCTGTCACAAAGCTGGTCATTCCGGTTTTTCCACCTTCTGCGATGCCTGCGCTGGATTCCACAACGGTGGTAACAGTAGATGTACCTACCATAGAACCTGCTGCTGTTGAAATCGCGTCTGACATTAAAGCTTGCTTCATACGGACAACTTCGCCGTTTTCATCTATCAGACCAGACTGCTTTGCAGCTCCTAACAAGGTTCCGATAGAGTCGAACATATTTACCAGTGAAAAACTAATAACCAGCATGACAACTGTGAACACTGTATCTATCATACTTTCACCCCGGAACAGGCCGGCAAAATCCATCTTCATGAAAGAGACCTCTGCAAAGTCAGAAAACTTTGCCCCGATGTCCAGGCTGAAGTTTGATAAATGAGTGACTCCCAAAGGAATTCCTACAATAGTTGATGCTACAATACCAATTAGGATGGAACCTTTCACTTTTTTTGCATGAAGTATTCCCATAATGATTAAACCAATCAATGCGACTAATGCCCCCATCATTGGAGCCAGATCTGCTTCTGGATTTCTCCACTGTGCAAAATCCACCATGCTGACAAGTGTTGCCGGGTTTCCTACAACCAGGCCAGAATTTTTAAGTCCGATAATCGTGATAAACAAACCAATTCCAGGTGTTATCGCCGTCTTTACCGCATCCGGAATCGAACGGATAATCGCCTCCCTCAAACCCACAGCAGTAATAACAATAAAGAATATTCCTGACAGGAATACGATGACAAGTGCCTGCCCATAAGTATATCCCATTCCCAGCACAACCGTGTATGCAAAGAATGCATTAAGTCCCATACCGGGTGCCTGAGCAAATGGAACCTTGGCATATATGGAACAAAGAATAGTCCCGATAAATGCGCCGATACATGTCCCGATGAATACACCATTAGATATCTTTCCTGCCATCGCGGCGTTTCCCATAATCACATATGGATCTGCCAAAACCTGAGGATTCAGGATTAATATATATGCGATGGTGATAAATGTAGTAAAACCCGCAAGTATTTCTGTACTCATGTTAGACTTGCTCTGTGTAATACCAAAAAAATTGTCAAAAATGCCTGTTTTGTTTTCTGTATCTGTATTCATTTTGAGCCTCCGTTATTTCATAATATGTTTCATTAACCATATTCTTATCCCACTCTTAACAACATGAATCTCTCTACCCTCCCTATTATTTTTTATTATAAAAAGCCAACTTTCCTGTTTTCAGGCAACAAAAAAGAGTTGCCTATAAAATTGTCATTAAGACAAATTTATGTAGTCAACTCTTGCGGCAGTTGGTAGAGACTCTGGGCCAATCCCCAGAATATACATAATGGAAAACAGTAATATTAAGTTTAACTTATTATACGATTTGAATAACCTTGCGCCTCATTGAGTTTGATTTTACATGTTTATGCCTATAAAATCAAGTTATTTGTTTAAAAAACTTGATATCTGATTAAAAAGTGCACAATAAAAGGGGATATTGACATCAAACACTTAAAATACGAATCAAAGCACTTGACGAAGCTCTTTTCGAAAGCATATAATAATGGAGACAAAATTCAGTATACTGCATATTGAGGAGGACACAAGAGATGAAAAGAATGCCATTGGGAACAAGCGGCCTTGAAGTGCCGGTAATTGCAGCAGGGTGTATGAGGATAAATGCTCTGGATGGGGAAAGTCTGGAAAGTTACATTAATAAATGCATGGAGCTGGGAATAAACTTTTTCGAACATGCTAATATATACGGAGACGGTAAATGTGAATCTCTTTTTGCCGGGGCATTTGCAAAAACAGAATTCAGACGCGAGGATATTATTCTGCAGTCCAAGTGTGGGATTGTCCCGGGAGTGATGTATGACTTTTCAAAGGAACATATTATAAAATCTGTAGAAGACAGTTTGAAAAGGCTGGACACTGATTATCTGGATGTTCTGGTTCTCCACCGTCCGGATGCCCTCATGGAGCCCGAGGAAGTGGCAGAGGCCTTTGACCTGTTGAATGCATCGGGGAAGGTGAGGAATTTCGGTGTATCTAATCACAAACCAATGCAGATAGAATTGCTGAAGAAGTATGTAAAACAGGACCTTGTTACTGACCAGCTGCAGTTTAGCATACCATTTTCCAATATGATAGCGAACGGGATGGAAGTCAACATGCTGACGGACGGCTCCGTGGACCATGACGGGAGTATTCTCGATTACTGCCGCTTGAAGAATATAACAATTCAGGCATGGTCTCCTTTCCAGTACGGTTTCTTTGAAGGAGTATTTATTGGAAGTGAAAAGTATCCGGAATTAAATCAGCAGTTAGAGGAGCTGGCAGAGCGTTATGGTGTGACACCTGTTGCAATTGTAACGTCCTGGATGCTGAGACATCCTGCACATGTACAGATGATAGCCGGAACAACAAATCTGAGCCGGCTGGAAGAAATAGCGAAGGGATCCAATATCAATCTAAGCAGGGAAGAGTGGTATAAGCTTTATTTAAGTGCAGGACATATATTGCCTTAACTGCTGCTATGCCGTTCACTTGTAACAGCTGCAACAAGGACAACTGTTTAGGGGATAACACAATGAAAGATTTTTTTATCGAAGAGAAGTTTAAAAAGGCTATTCATGCAATTGAAATTATTATTGCTGTTATATTAATGATTGGAATTGTTATTGGACTAATAGACCTGGTTAAATATTTTTTGGAAATTCTGGTGGCATCCCCGGACAAGTCATACGATCTTTTTCAGGCTTTTCTCGGGCATGCACTACTGTTGATTGTAGGGGCAGAGCTCATATCAATGATATTATATCATTCGAATAAGGCACTTCTGGAATTGATACTTTTTGTAATAGCCAGGAAGATGCTGATATATGCCACTTCAATGACAGATCTGGTGTTTGGGGCAGTGGCCATAGCAGTTGTTTTTGTTACTTTGAAGTTTCTGGTAAAAAACGATGAGTGACATCCAGACGACATGGAGGAGCCAAAGAACGAAACCATGACAGTTGGAAATGAAACAGAAAAAGGGCAGTAAAGCACTGCCCCCATTGCACTTAGGAATGTCCGTAAGATTAAGTCCAGACTTTTCTGTTATAGAATTTCTCCTTCTGTGGAGACGGTTACGACCTGCCATGGAATCATTTTGCCACTGTTCATAAGAGCAGTTTTGACTGCCTGCTCCAGTCCGCCGCAGCAGGGAACTTCCATTCGTATTATGGTGACATTTTTAATTGAATTCTGTCTGATAATCTCGGTCAGCTTTTCAGAATAATCAACGTCATCCAGTTTTGGGCATCCTATCAGTGTAATCTTTCCCTGCATAAAATCCTGATGGAAATTGGCATAGGCGTAGGCTGTGCAGTCTGCGGCGATAAGCAGCTGGGCATTCTCAAAGTAAGGTGCATTGACAGGGACAAGCTTTATCTGCACGGGCCACTGGCCAAGCTGAGATTCAGCCACATCGGATGTGGCTGGTACACTTTTTTGTACCGGAGTACGGTCTATCGCCTTTGCACGTGATCCGGGACAGACAAAGGGATGTGACTGTTCTTTCCTGGCTTTTTGATGCTGAAGAACAGCTTCTGCATCATATTCGGCAGCTTCCCGCTCTACAAAAGTAATGGCCCCTGTCGGACAGTTCGGAAGACAATCGCCCAATCCATCACAGTAATCATCTCTTAATAGTTTTGCTTTTCCGTTTACCATTCCAATAGCCCCTTCATGACATGCCTGTGCACATAGTCCGCAGCCGTTGCATTTTTCTTCATCTATTTCTATAATTTTTCTTATCACAATAAATACCTCCTTATTGATTTCCTTGATTTCATACTGGCATTGTACTATACTCAATAGAAAGAGGATGTTGTTATTACAACGAAACGGAGAAAAATGGATTATAAAATTATTATAGAGACTGAATTATTTGCAGGGGCATCACAGGAAGAAACTAAGGCCATGCTGAAATGCCTTAGTGCAGAGGAAAGAAGCTATCCCAAAGACCATACAATATACCACATGGGACAGACAGTACATCGGCTGGGATTGCTGATAGAGGGGGGAGTCAACATTGTCAGAACAGATGTGTGGGGAAATGAGAACATTATCGGACATATTTTGCCCGGAGATGTTTTTGCGGAAACATACGCCTGCAATCCTGAAGAACCAATGATGGCAGATGTGGTGACGACTATGGAATCCAAAGTTATGTTTCTGGATATGGGAAAGGTAATACGAACCTGCAATTCCACTTGCGGTTACCACGAGAGACTTATCCGCAACCTGCTTATCACAATGTCTGTGAAAAATCTAAATTTGTCACGGAAAATAAATCATATCACACCAAAAACAATTCGCGAGAGATTGTTGTCCTATCTGTCCTGGGAAGCTGTGAGGCAGGGAAAGATGCACATAGATATTCCCTTTAGCCGCCAGCAGCTTGCGGACTATCTCGCTGTGGACAGAAGTGCGCTTTCCAGCGAGCTTTCAAAAATGCAAAAAGAGGGACTCCTCAGTTATAAGAAGAATCATTTCATTTTAAAGGAAGCGAAGACAGATGGAATATATCTGAACCTGGAGAACTAGCGGACTATCTGCGGGCTGGACCGGCTGTTTACTGGTCAAGTTGCTGCAGCATCTTCATCATTTCGATGTCGTCTTCTTTTAATTTGATATTTGAACTGTAGCATTTTCCCTCCGGGGTTGTAACAGTGATTTCAACAATAGTACCTTCCATCAGGGCATTATCTGCGACTGCCTTTATAAATGGAGGAAATTTAGGATGATTATTGGTGAAGCGCTCTCTGGCACTTTTAAACTTCTGAAGTATGGCAAGCTGGTTAAAATTAAAATTCATTTTCAAGTCTCCCTATAATAAAGTTTTAGTCTTCTTTAAATATAAGGTATTTCTATGAAAATGACAAGTCAAGAGTAACCGTCGGAATGAAAAAAATAATTTGGGTATTGAAAACCTGCTCCGTCTGTGTTAAAATATTTCTCGTGTCAAAGATAACGCGGGTGTAGTTCAATGGTAGAACACCAGCCTTCCAAGCTGGATACGTGGGTTCGATTCCCATCACCCGCTTTTGCAGAAAAGTGCTATGTGCCAATTTATAGGGCCGCAGCACTTTTTCTTTACCATACTATTTATTTGAAGTAACAGTTCAGCCATGCGAATTTTGACGGCATAAGCAAGAGAAAGCTCCCTATCTGAATTTTAAAAGTGTGTTGAGAACTTGTCTTTTTTAAAGTATAATAGTAATTATTCAGAACCAAGCTTGAGCAGTTACAAATAACACAGGAAAAGAGAGAATATTATGAACTGGACAGATAACGTAGTAATGCGGGCTTTAAGCAGGCTATGCGACTTTATACTACTGAATGTTTTATGGGTGATATGTTCCATTCCGCTTTTTACAATTGGGGCTTCAACCACTGCATTGTACACAGTGATGCTGAAGGTAGTGAAAAATGAAGAGGGATATATTGTAAAGGGATTTTTCAGAGCATTTAAGGATAATTTCAAAGATGGCACTATAATATGGCTGATTATGGGTGGTATAGGAGCTGTGCTTGGAGTCGATATTCGGCTGGTTTCCGGTATGGAGCCCCCGATACGCACAGTATTTCAGGGAATCTTTACCATATTGGGGTTTATCTGGCTATGTGTAGTGATATATGTATTTCCGCTGACGGCACGTTATGAGAATACCATTAAGAACACTTTAAAAAATGCGCTGCTGCTATCCGTGGCAAAGCTGCCCTACACGATACTTATGGTTGTGGTCACGGCAGGTCCGGTTATACTTACGCTGTTGAATACAAGAACACTGATGATCGGTATAATGCTGTGGTTCGTGGCAGGTGTGTCGCTGGTAGTCTGGGTGAATTCATTTATGCTGCATAAAGTTTTTGAAATATTTCATACAAACGGAAATTAAGAGAAAAAGAGACTCAAAAGGGTCAGACCCCTTTTTGAAAATGGAGGAACTGTGATGAATGTTTTAGAAGAACGGATCTTAAAGGATGGGATTGTTAAGGAAGGCAATGTGTTAAAGGTTGACAGCTTCCTGAATCATCAGATGGATATTCATTTATTTGATGAAATGGGAAAGGAGTTTAAGAACCGTTTTGCGGACAAGCCGATTAATAAGATTCTGACAATTGAAGCATCCGGCATCGGTATTGCATGTATTGTGGCACAGCAATTTGATGTTCCGGTGGTCTTTGCCAAGAAGTCGCAGAGCATTAACCTGGAAGGGGAGATGTATGTGGCAGAGGTGGAGTCTTTTACTCATAAATGTAAGAACAATGTCATTGTAGCTCAAAAGTTTTTGTCACCGGAGGATCACGTTCTGATTATTGATGATTTTCTGGCAAACGGCTGTGCGCTTCAGGGATTGATACGTATTGTGCAGGCGGCGGGAGCTACGGTGGAAGGAATCGGTATTGCTATTGAAAAGGGCTTTCAATCCGGCGGACGTATCATACGGAATCTGGGATTTCAGCTGGAATCTCTGGCGATTATAGAAAAAATGAATGCCGAGACCGGGGATATTGTATTTCGTGATTAGTAGAGTGTCGTAAAAGATAGAGAGTAACAGGAGATAAGATATGCTGAAATCGTATGTTGCCTTTGATGTGGAAACAACCGGGCTTGATCCGGAACAGAATGAGATTATAGAAATAGGTGCGCTGAAGGTGCGTGATGGAATAGTGCAGGAGCGGTTTATGGAGTTTATCCGCCCCACGGAGTTTATACAGCCTGCCATTACGGAGCTGACAGGGATTACCAATCAGATGGTGGAGCAGGCGAGACGCAGGCAGGATGTTATACCTGATTTCCTGGATTTTTGTGAAGATGATATCTTGATCGGCCATAATGTTATTTTTGATTACAGCTTTATGAAAATGAGTGCCTTATCAGAAGGGATGGATTTCGAAAAGAACGGAATCGATACGTTAAAAATTGCCCAGAAGGTACACAAGGAAATGAAATCTAAAAGTCTGGGTTCTCTGTGCGAGTATTATCATATTGTGAACAGTGCAGCCCATAGGGCATATCACGATGCCCTTGCCACTGCAAAATTATATCAGACATTGGCTCATTTTTTTGAAGAGACTGATCCGAAGCTGTTTCAGCCTGCAGCACTTAATTATAAACAGAAGCCGGTAACACGTGCTACAGAAAAACAGATTGGATTTCTGAAAAAGCTTATGCGCAATAACGGGATGAAAATAACCTGGAATCCCGAGACAATTACAAGAAGCGAGGCATCAAAGCTGATTGATCAAATATTAAATGGTGCGAAATCTTAAGAAAGTTTTTAGATTCTTATAACGGCCTCCTTTAGAATTCTGTTTTAAAATAATACAGAATTCTAAAGGAGGCTGTTTCTATGAATGTCCAAACATTGACGCAATACTTTTTCCAATATGGTTGTTTTTTTATATATCTGATTGTTCTCCTGGAATATATGAATCTGCCTGGATTTCCGGCAGGGGTTATCATGCCTCTGGCGGGTATATGGGCGGCAAAAGGTGAGGTAAGCTTTCCAACGGTTATGCTGTTGTCTGTAGCAGCCGGACTTACAGGAAGCTGGCTTTTATATTTTCTCGGAAGGCTTGGCGGTTCAGGATTTATGCGCTTTTATTTCCGGAAGTTTCCGAAACACCGAACCGTCATAGAAAAAAAAGTAGAAATGCTTCGCGAAAAGGGTTGTATCGGAGTGTTTATAAGTAAACTGCTCCCAATGGTACGGACTCTTATATCGATACCGGCAGGAATGGTGCAAATGGATTTCGTGAAGTATACGGTGAGTTCAATTTTGGGAATCTTTTTGTGGAATCTGGTATTTATAGGTGCTGGATATTACTTTGGAGAAGCAGCAATTAGAATACTAGCATGAGGAGGCTTAAAGGAAATGAGAATTGCAATGTTGACGAATAACTATAGCCCTTTTGTGGGAGGAGTGCCAATATCGGTAGAAAGGCAGGCTAAGGAGCTGGCAAAGAGAGGACACAGTGTGACTGTATTTGCTCCGGAATATGGACAGAAAGAGGATGAAAAACAAACAACTTTACAGCTTGGAAAAAAGGACAGGAATTGTATAGATGTCATCCGCTATCAGACAGGTATGTATAAGCTTGAAAACGGAATGGTCTGTCCTAAAGTAATAATCAAGGAAATATTACAGACCTTTGAAAGAAAAATGTTTGATTGTATTCACGTACATCACCCTATGTTTGTGGGGCCTGTGGCTCTTTATCTTGGTAAAAAATACGACTTGCCGGTAATCTATACCTATCATACAAAATATGAGGATTATCTCCACTACCTGCGTCTGTTTCGTACCATGGAGAAAAATAAAGCTGTGGGAAGGAAAATCTTCAGACTGAGCAAGGAAAAGCTGATACCAAAATATATCACCTGGTTTACCAACCAATGTGATCTTGTACTGACCCCGACTGCAAGTATGCAAGAGATAATAAAAGAAAGAGGAACAAAGACAGCCACAGCTATACTTCCGACAGGGCTGGAAGATTCATTCTATATACAGGATCAAGAAGAAGCTAAGATGCTTAGAAAGGAATACCTTGGAGGAAAAACCCATCTGTTCTGTACTGTGTCCCGGCTGGAGAAAGAAAAAAATCCTGAATTTATTTTACGCGGATCCGCAAAGCTGAAGGAAAAAATTGGTGACACTTTCAGGTTATTATTCATCGGAGAAGGGAGTATGAGAAACAGACTGGAGCAGATGACGGAGGAACTGGGAATTTCGGAAGAAGTCCTTTTTTTAGGAAATATAGAAAACGAGAGGATAAAAAATTATATAAGTGCCTGCGAATTGTTTCTGTTTGCATCAAAATCCGAAACCCAGGGAATCGTTCTGGCTGAAGCGCTGGCTGCAGGCAGCCCGGTAGTTGCCGTACAGGCCACAGGGGTGGAGGATATTGTTGTCAGCGGACAAAATGGTTACATGACTAAGGAAGATACAGAGGAGTGGACTGAGAAAATTATAGAGGCTTTGAAGAAAGAAAACTATGGAAAATTGAAAGAACAGGCGCAATCGGATGCCGGCCGTTTTAAGGCCTCCAGACTGGCAGTGTATGAAGAGCAGCTTTATGAGCAGTGTATGAGAGCAAAAGGAGAAAGGAAGAGTGCATATGAAGATGAAGCAGGCTGGCCGGAACATTCTGGTGCGCTTATTTACAGGATATTTAAAGCTTCTTGAGAAGACGGTCGCAATACAGTGGGCCGAAGCTTCGATTTGCCGCGGCAGGCAGGTATTTGGCTTCTGGCACGAAGATAGTTTTTCTATGAATCTGGTGTTGAAAGAACTTTCAAAACAGACGAATCCCGTGGATGTGATTGTGACTGCTGACGGAAGAGGAAATTATATACAAAAGCTAATAGAGCACTGCGGAGGGCATGCAATCAGGGTATCCGACGGAGCTGCAGGATTTGGAGCACTGAAAAATGTTTTACAAAATGCGTATGAGAGTACCCGGTGTATAGCAGTTGCTCTGGACGGTCCCCTGGGTCCAAGGCATAAGCCGAAAAAACTGGCATTTTATCTGGCAAAGCAGGTACAGGAGGATTTTGTAGGAATTACAGTTTCTTACTCTTCAAAGCTTCGTCTCACCAGGAGATGGGATAAATATGTGATACCCTTGCCGTTTTCTACGATAACTGTAGCAGCGCACAATTATGGAGAGGTAGACAAAAGGCATATTCCTGAACTTCCTGTCAGTGTGATATACTGATAGAAGAAATTTAGATAGTATAATGCAGGAGGAAATTATGGAAACGAATCATATCTTACTTGTGGAAGATGACAAGGAAATTAGAGAAGGTGTTCAGATATATCTGCAAAGCCAGGGATATAAAGTGTTTCAGGCAGCAGACGGCATAGAAGGACTGGAAATTATAGATAAAGAAAATATTCATCTGGCTATTGTGGACATTATGATGCCTCGCATGGATGGGATCCAGATGACGATGAAACTGAGAGAAAAATACGATTTTCCTGTTATCATGTTATCTGCAAAATCCGAGGAGGTGGACAAAATTACAGGACTCAATCTGGGGGCAGATGATTATGTGACGAAGCCCTTTACCCCTATGGAGTTGATGGCAAGGGTGAATTCGCAGATACGGCGTTACAAAAGATTTATGGAGAAACTGGAGCCAAAAGAAAATGTGCATGTAATTGGTGGGCTGGAAATTAACGAGGACACGGTGGAAGTATCAGTGGATGGGAATCCCGTGAAAGTGACGCCTATCGAGTATAAGATTCTTCTGCTGCTTGCCAAAAACCCCGGGCATGTCTTTAGTGCAGAAGAAATTTATGAACGGGTCTGGCAGGAAAGGGCTATTAATACAGACACAATTATGGTACATGTGCGCAACATTCGGGAAAAAATTGAAGTGAACCCAAAAAATCCAAAATATTTGAAGGTGGTGTGGGGAGTTGGATATAAAATTGAAAAACAGTCGTAGGCGGATACTTGTATTTATTTTTGTACTGGTAATCACATGCTCGGTGGGAATGGTGGCGGCATATCCATCATTTTCCCGTGTGATGCAAAGCGGGGAAAATGATGCCATATATGAACAGTCTCTGACGGATATTTGCCGGGATCTGGAGATTGGAAACTATATTTTGTACAATGAAGTGACAGGAAAAATAGACAGAGCACTGCTGCAGGAACAATACGGAAACAGCCGCTTTGATTTGCTGCGCAAATATATGGATTATGAAGTGTTTGACTCAAGGGGAACTGCGCAGCTGGGTACGAGTAATAATTCTGTTTTGAAGAACTTAAAAGCAAAAGATACCTCCTATGCATTTCGAGTAGAATTTATATTTCAAAAGGACGGAGAAATCTCGAAAGTCCAGGTAACCGGGGGCAAGACAGATATGCAGCGGCAGTATCAAATGGAGCAGTATCTTCTGGATATGGAACCCTACCCATATCAGGGTATTGAGATACCATCCGGTGTACAGATAGTGTATGGAATGACTGAAGAAAAACTGAATGCTTATATAAAAGACAGCTACGATTCTGAATATCTTTCCATAAGGAGGCTGATGGAAAGTGAATTATACAGTACGGTTAGCATCGCGTTAGGATTGATTGTTGCTGTCACGGCCATCTTTCTGGCTATAAAGCGACGCGATATCTTTGAAGAAAAAAGGATATTTGCTGCTCCTTTTGAAATTGTTGTTACTGCACTGGGCATTTTGGCGGGCCTGGGAAACTTTGTTGCGGAGATGGTATTGATTACAATCAATGCAAGGCCAAATGCTCTGGGCGCTGTTGTTAATTTCGCTGCCAATACGGTGATGTGGTTTGTTGTATTTGGTATTGTATTCTGGGGATTCGTATGCCTTGGTGCCATGTTTACCATGAAAAAAGCATATTGGACTGAAAGAACATTGTGTGCTGGATTATTTCGCTGGCTGAATAAACGAAAGGCTAAATATGGGAGAGGAATAAAGAAGAAGGCCGGGGAAATCTGTAACCGAACTAAACATTTTTGCGGGAAACAGTATGATATGCTGCTCCATCTGGACTTTCAGGACAAAACAAACCGTACTATTTTAAAAATTGTTGTCTTAAATCTTGTTGTCCTACTGATTATCTGCAGTATGTGGTTTTACGGAATCGCAGCCCTTGTTATTTATTCGATAGTTCTGTTCTTCTTTTTTAAAAAGTATTTTAAAGATATTCAGTCTAAATACAAGCTGCTGCTTCAGGCCACAAATCGACTGGCAGAAGGCGATTTGGATTCCAGTTTCGAAGCAGATATAGGAGTCTTTAATCCTGTTCAGGAAGAATTAAAGAAAATTCAGACTGGTTTTAAAAAAGCAGTGGAAGAGGAAGTAAAAAGTGAGAGAATGAAGACAGAGTTAATTACCAATGTCTCACATGATCTGAAGACACCTCTGACTGCCATTATCACATATACGGATTTACTGAAAACTGAAAGTGACGAGGAAAAGAGAAAAGAATACATTCAGATTCTGGAACAGAAATCCCTGCGCTTAAAAGGACTGATAGAAGATTTGTTTGAAATCAGCAAGGCGGCAAGTAACAATGTGACGATGAATTTTATGTCAGTTGATATAGTAGATTTGCTAAAACAGGTAGGTTTGGAGTATGATAGTAAAATAAAAGAAACAAATCTGGATTTCCGCTGGTCGCTCCCGGATCATAAGATTATATTATGGCTGGACAGCCAGAAGACTTACCGTATCTTCGAGAACCTGATTGTGAATATCACAAAATATGCAATGCCTCATACAAGAGTATACGTAGAAATGAACGAACTGGATGACCAGGTACACATTTCCATGAAAAACGTATCCGCGGAGGAGCTGGACTTCAATTCAGAAGAAATAACCGACAGATTCGTCAGAGGAGATATATCAAGAAACACCGAAGGCTCCGGGCTGGGCCTCGCCATCGCCAAAAGCTTTGCAAAGCTGCAGCATGGAACCCTGAAAATATCAACGGATGCAGATTTGTACAAAGTGGAAATCACATTTCCGCGTAAGGGATAAGGGGGACAGTCCCTTTTGCGGGCCATTTTCAGAATTGTTTTACAATTCGTCTGGAAAATGAATGTATTTCCGGATGGGAGAGTCTGATGTATAAGGAGTACAAACAAATCAAATTATGGCAAGGGGTATTGGTCTTAGTTCTGGCGGCAGTTATTTTATTTATAATTGCGCCGGTGTTTCTGTCACCTCTGGGGATGTATGGTTCTTTGCTGGCAGAGTGGATGATGCTTGCAGTGACTCTGGGGCTTATTATGGCCTTTGGGCACCGGCCGGGGAAGCTGCTTCCATTAAAAAAACCAACAGGTGCCGGAATTTTCGGTACCCTGCTGATGTGGGCAGGCGCTTTTCTGGTAGAAATGACGATTATTTTAATTTTGAGTATTTTCTTTCCGGAGGACATTTCAGATGTGAATACAGGACTCAGCCAGGCCATGCTAAATATACCGTTTTTGGCAGCTTTTCTGATTATTGCAATTACCCCTGCGATCTGCGAGGAGGTGGTGTTTCGGGGAGTGTTCCTTAAAAGCCTGAATCCCCGGAAACATAAATGGGCAGCGATACTCATATGTGGGATTATATTTGGTATGTTCCATGGAGATGTCTTCAGGTTTGTTCCAACTGCCATTGGAGGCACTGTGATGGCATATATTTTGCTGGAAAGTGACAATATGTTTTATAATTTCTTTTTCCATTTTATCAATAATATATTGCCGCTTATTTTACTCTTTAGCATGAAGGACATGTATAAAGATATGGAAGTATGGAGCGGACAGGGATACCAGCCGTTGCCGGTGGTAAGCGCAGGAGTCTATATGATGATGTGCGCGGCTGCCCCTTCCTGTCTGTATATTGGGAACTATTTTCTGCACAGCAATACACTGGGGTATAGAGATACGCTCTTTCCAAGAGGAAAACAGGCCCCGGCTATTATATTGGTCGTTACTTCTTTCGCACTATTTTTTGCCGGGGCCGCTCTGACCTTATATGGCATATTTGCATAAAAGGGGGTCAGACCCTTTTGCAGTCCGTTTTCAGAATTGTTTTACAATTTTATTATTTTGAAAAGATCTGGATACTTCGCTCTAATATCCCCTGCATATGTGCAATGGCGGTTCCGTAGTTAGTCATGGGGACTCCCTGATCCTCGGCACACTTTAAGCGGTATTTCATTTCCCGCTCATTTAATGTACAGCCGCCACAATGTATAATGAGGTTGTATTTTGACAAGTCTGCGGGAAATTCTGTTCCGCTGGTAAACTCAAAGTTTAGCTGTTTTTCCGTATAGCTGCTAATCCATCGGGGGAGTTTTACTGTTCCGATATCGTCGCATTGCCTGTGATGGGTGCAGCCCTCGGAGATTAAAACGGTGTCCCCTTTAGACAGTGTGTCGAGGGTTCTTGCTCCTTTTACCATCGTTTCCAGGCTGCCTTTATACCTGGCAAATAAAATGGAGAAGGAAGTTAATGGGACTTCGATAGGTACCACAGCGGATACTTTCGCAAAGGCCTGACTGTCAGTTATCACTAGTTCCGGATACTGGCCTATCCGCTGAAGCGCTTCTTTTAATTCAGTTTCCCTTACAACAATTGCAGCTGCACCAGCTTCCAATATGTCACGAATGGTTTGCTGCTGAGGAAGAATCAGACGTCCTTTGGGAGCCGCTGAATCTATCGGCACTACAAGAATAACTAAGTCCAATGGACGTATCAGATCGGCCACAATCCGCCGGCTTTTATCTTCCACAGGAGCCTGGCGTGTAATCAATTCTTTCAATTCAGAAATATTTTTTCCAGTTACAGTACTGACTGCAATAATAATTTCTGTGGGAACGAAGGAAATAGCAGCGGAGATATCGGAATCTATCGGAGCAATTTCAAATCCTTCATCGGTTAAATCAGCCTTATTATATACAATCACATAAGGAATATCCTTTTTTTGTATTTGTCCTAAAATGTTTAGGTCGGCTTCTGTAATTCCTACGGAACTGTCTACAACGAGGACGGCAATATCTGTCTTATTGAGAATCTGATATGCCTTCTGGACTCTTAGACGGCCCAGCTCCCCTTCATCATCCAGCCCTGGGGTATCAATGATAACTACAGGGCCCAGAGGCAGAAGTTCCATTGCTTTTAACACGGGGTCTGTAGTGGTGCCTTTAACATCGGATACAATGGCCAGGTTTTGTCCGGTTACTGCGTTAATAATACTGGATTTGCCGGAATTGCGTCTGCCAAAGATACCAATATGTATCCTGTCTGAAGACGGTGTGGCATTTAAACTCATATAGAACCTCCTGTAAAATCATTTTGCACATGGCAAATGTTTCTGCGCACTAGAACCGGAAATCTCTGCGGTTATCCTGTTCAATCAGCCGCAGATTTTCTGTTACAACAGCACGTGCTTTCTCGTTCGGTACATGCATCACTTCTTTTTCAATCAGCTGATCTCCCAATGCTTTTGTATTCGGGGAGGCATAGTCCATCAGGTATTCCTTCAGCGTCATTAGTGCATTTGGATGGCAGCAGTTTTGAATCTGTCCGCTTTTACATAAAGACATGAAACGATCTCCCGTACGGCCTTCCCGGTAGCAGGCGGTGCAGAAGCTTGGAATGTATCCCATTTCCATCAGCCAGTGAACAACTTCGTCCAGGGTTCTAGAATCACTGACATCAAACTGCTCGGATTTGGAATCCTCCGGCTCGGGTTCATAGTAACCGCCCACACTTGTGCGGGAACCGCCGCTGATTTGGGAAACTCCGAGATGCAGAACCTTTTCTCTACATTTTTGGCTCTCCCTGGTGGAAATTATCATGCCGGTGTAAGGTACGGCAATTCGGATACAGGCTACGATCTTGGCAAAAGTATCATCGTCAATACCATTGTCAAAGGCATCTGCATCAATATCATCTGCATGGCGCAGACGGGGGACGCTGATTGTATGGGGCCCGACCCCGAAAGCTGCCTCCAGGTGCTCTGCATGCATGAGTAGACCTGCAAACTCATAGCGATATTTATCCAGTCCGAAGAGCACGCCTATTCCCACATCATCTATGCCGCCCTCCATGGCACGGTCCATAGCCTCTGTATGATAATCATAATCGTGCTTTGGCCCTGTCGGATGAAGCTGAAAATAACTCTTTTTGTGGTAAGTTTCCTGAAACAAAATATAGGTACCGATTCCTGCTTCTTTAAGCAGGCGATAGTTATCTACGGTAGTAGCAGCAATGTTAATATTTACACGGCGGATGGCACCGTTTTTATGCTTGACACTGTAAATGGTTTTAATACAGTCCAGGTAATAATCCATAGTATTGTTTACAGGATCTTCCCCGGCTTCCAGAGCGAGACGCTTGTGTCCCATATCCTGGAGAGCAATGACCTCTCTGCGAATTTCGTCCTGGGTAAGCTTTTTTCTGGCAATGTGTTTATTTTTACTGTGGTATGGACAGTATGTACATCCGTTAATACAGTAGTTGGATAGATATAAAGGAGCAAACATTACAATGCGGTTGCCGTAAAAGTCTTTTTTAATCTGCTCCGCGAGAGAATAGATTTCCTTATTTTTCTCTTCAATGGGACAGGCAAGTAAAACAGAAGCTTCTCTGTGAGAGAGCCCTTTTCTTTTTTTTGCCTTTTCGATGAGAGAGTCGATAAGAGGCACATTGCTTTTGTTCTCATTGGCATAGGTCAGAGTCTCTAAAATTTCCTCATGGTTGATAAAATCATCTGCGCGTTTTGACTTTACATCATACATTTTCATTTCCTCCATTTTTTATATTAAGTTTCTTTCAAGCTTTACTGGGTCCCCACGGGATACTACTACCTGATACCCGATGCGCTTCATACGGTTTTCCATGCACGCCCGGCATTCTGCGGCCTCATCCCCGGTACAGATTTTGTTGTCGTAGAGCAGGTAGTCTTTTCTTACTTCTGTCGGGGAAAGATTAGGCATCACTACATTTGCCCCGGCTAAAATTCCTTTTTCTCTGCCATCGGGGGCGATAGTGCCAAGAGCCGTAGTGGCGGGGAGCAGCACACTGGGCAGCATCAGCCGGATAAGTCCCAGCATAAATAAAGTCAGTTCCAGGGTTCCCGGAGGACTTTTGGCAAAAGGAGTTTCGTGGTGGGGAATAAATGGTCCGATTCCTACCATCTGAGGGTTCAGTTCTTTTAGGAAAAGCATATCATCTGCAAGGTTCTCAGGTGTCTGAAAAGGCGAACCAACCATAAATCCCGTTCCTACCTGATAGCCAATAGCTTTCAAATCCCAGAGACATTGACGGCGGCGTTCGGCTGAAAGTGACTTTGGATGGAGCCTGCCATAATGTCCTGCATCATATGTTTCATGCCGTAGAAGATAGCGCTCTGCCCCTGCGTCGAAAAGGAGTTGATAACTTTCATAAGAACGCTCCCCCAGTGAAAGGGTAATAGCACAGTCCGGAAAACATTTTCGGATATTTTGCACGATATCCGTCATAATGCCATCGGTGTAGTACCCATCCTCCCCACCCTGCAGCACAAAGGTGCGAAAGCCAAGCTCATATCCCTTTTTGCAGCAGCTAAGTATCTGTTGCCGGGATAATCTGTACCGGTGTGCGTTTTCATTACCTTTCCGGATACCACAGTAAAAGCAGTCATTTTTACAATAATTTGTAAACTCAATCAGGCCCCGGATGTAGATGTCATTCCCGTAAAAGGTATGCCGGATATCCCGGGCTCTTTCGAATAAGTACTCGGTGGTGTCGGGCGTACGGCCCCGGATGAGAGATGACCATTCTTGTTTGGACAGGGAATGGGTCTCTTCTAGTTTGTCAATAAGCTTTTTCATAGTCTTTCCTCGCAAAAATGAACTGTTACTTTGTTTTAGAATAGATGGTTTTTGTGCTGATTCCGGACAGCATCCCCAGTTTTCCGGAGAGAGCACTAATAACATCGTTTGGCGCATCCATTGCGATACTGATAATGGAAATGTTTTTCTCACGATAAGGAATTCCCATTCTGCCAACAATATATTGACGGTACTCGCTAAGCAAGTGGTTCAGTTCATCCACGTGATCTGTACTGCTGAGAATGATGCCTATCAGAGCAATTCTTGAATCCTTTTCTATATTCATAACGCCTCCTTAAATTTACTGTTCAGAAACAAGCTCGAAAACCTACGGCTTTCTTGCTGCCTGGCTCTGAACAGTCGCAAATTGTAAAACAATTCTGAAAACGGTGCTCAAAAGGGTCTGACCCCATTAAAAAAGGCCTATACCGGCAGGCACAGGCTATAAAAGGTAAGAAGTTCATTATTTATATCACTGTCGCCTTTTTACTCAGGGGAGCCTTCGTAATCAGAACGGATTTGAAGTATTATAGCACAGCTGATAATTATTGACAATAAGAGTGGAATAATGTTTCTTGTTTTGTGCATTTTGTGGAAAATGTGTTAGAATCACGATTACATGAAAGACAGTTGTACTCAGAGTGGTTGGAAGTCCCAGATTTTGATGAGGACCGTTGGAAAGATGCTGCATCTCACTGGCGCAGAGCGCCAAATAGGCTTTTACTACTGTTTGCATGCGAAAGTAAACTTTCTCCTGTACACAGCAGCAAAAATTTGCATGGCTATTCTGTATGACAAAATCTTGACAATAACAGGGAAATATGGTATATTTAGACCATAGTCGAAACGATAGTCTAAAATGATAAATGGGGGAAGTGAGGTGGAAATATATGAGTTTGATAACTGATATTCAGAAGTATTCCATTCATGATGGAGACGGAATACGGACAACAGTTTTCTTTAAAGGCTGTAACTTAAGGTGTACGTGGTGTCACAACCCTGAGACGCAAAGCTATAAGAAGGAATTACTTTTTGATAAAGACAGATGTGTAGGCTGCGGCAGCTGTATTCCTGCCTGTCCCAGCCAGGCCATTACACTGGAAGAAGGAAAGGCTGTTACAGACAGGAAGAAATGTACAGCCTGCGGGGAATGTGTAGATTACTGCAATTTGAATCTGCGTGAGATAGCAGGTAAGGAATACCCCGTGGATCAATTGGTAAAAGAACTCAGAAAAGATGAGATGTTTTATGAAGAATCCGGCGGAGGTGTGACATTGTCCGGCGGGGAAGTAATGATGTCAGATATAGATTATCTGGAAGAACTTGTGAAAAAGCTTCATCATCATGGCATTTCGGTCACAATAGACACATGCGGCCAGGCCCCCTATGAGAATTATGAAAGAATTCTCCCATACGTAGACACCTTTTTGTATGATATCAAGCTGATGGATTCTGAGATACATAAGCAATACATGGGAATCGGCAACGAGTTGATTTTATCAAATCTGGAAAAACTGAGCCGGGATGGAGCAAGATTATATATCCGGATTCCCACTGTAAAAGAAGTAAATGGTTCAAACGAAGCTATGAAGGCAATTATCAATTATCTTCTGGAAAAGAATATTCATGTGGCAAAGGTCAATCTGTTGCCTTATCATAATACAGGTTCTGGAAAATACATGAAAATTGGCAGGAATTATGAAGGAACTGATTTACATGCACCGGATAAAGATGAAATGAACCATTTTGTGGAACTGTTTCAAGAAGCTGGATTCCATAATATTAAAATAGGAGGTTAAGAAGATGGAAGAAAGAGGAATGAATGCTCGTATTAAAGCACTTAGACAATTGAGTTTGGACACACCTGCACACATTGACCTGACAAGGGCAGTCAGTGAGACCAAGACTTACAAAAAGTACGAGGGAGAACTGTCCATACCGGAACTGCGGGCACAGGTGCTCAAAGATTACTTTGCGACAAAACAACTGTATATCGGTGAAGGTGAGCTGATCGTCGGAGAAAAGGGTGATTCACCTCAGGCATCACCTACTTTCCCGGAACTTTGCTGCCATACAATGGAAGATATGCATGTTATGAATGACAGGGATCTTATCAGCTTTAAGGTAAAGGAAGAAGACTATAGGGTACAGGAAGATACTATAATTCCGTATTGGAAGAACCGTTCTATCAGACATAAAATTATTAAAAATATGACGCCCCAATGGCAGAATGCCTATGAGGCCGGAATCTTTACTGAATTTATGGAGCAGAGAGGACCGGGACATACCGTTGGCTCTGTGAAGATTTATGAGAAAGGCTTCCTAGATTACAAGGATGACATTCAGGCTTCACTTGACAGCCTGGATTTCATGAATGATAAAGAGGCTCTTGATAAGAAAAATGAATTGAAAGGCATGATGATTGCCTGTGATGCGATTATGATTCTTGGGGAGAGATATGCTGCTTATGCGCGCGAACTTGCGGAAAAAGAAGCAGATTCTAAGAGAAAAGAAGAACTTCTGCAGATTGCCGCAAACTGTGATGTAGTTCCGGCACATAAACCGGAGACTTACTGGCAGGCAATGCAGATGTACTGGTTTGTTCATATGGGTGTAACAACAGAACTGAACCCCTGGGATTCCTACAGCCCCGGGCGTCTGGATCAGCATCTGAATCCGTTTTATGAAAGAGATGTAGAAGCAGGAATTCTGGATGATGAAAAAGCTCTGGAATTGCTGGAATGTCTCTGGGTTAAATTCAATAACCAGCCGGCTCCCCCGAAAGTAGGCATCACATTGAAGGAGAGCAGCACTTATACGGATTTTGCCAATTTGAATACAGGCGGTATTACTCCTACAGGGGAGAATGGCGTAAATAATGTAAGTTATCTGATCCTGGACTGTATGGATGATATGAAGCTTCTTCAGCCAAGTTCAAATGTACAGATTAGCAAGAAGACACCCCAGAAGTTCCTGAAGCGTGCCTGTGAGATTTCCAGAAAAGGCTGGGGCCAGCCGGCATTCTACAATACAGACGCAATTGTACAGGAGCTGTTAAATGCAGGAAAATCCCTAGAGGATGCAAGGCGAGGCGGAACAAGTGGTTGTGTTGAGACAGGAGCATTCGGAAATGAAGCTTATATCCTGACGGGGTACTTTAATATTCCCAAAATCTTTGAGCTGACCTTGAATAATGGTTATGACAAAGTAGGAAAAAAACAACTCGGACTGAAACTGGGCTGCGCTGCAGACTTTAAGACATACGATGAACTATTTGACGCATTTAAGAAACAGTTGAAGTATTTCATTGATGTGAAGATTCAGGGAAGCAATGTAATCGAAAAGATTTATGCAGAAAATATGCCTGCACCTTTCCTTTCCATCATTACCAACGATTGTATTTCAAAAGGCAAGGATTACAACGGGGGCGGAGCAAGATACAATACAAAATATCTGCAGGGCGTAGGTATCGGTACAATTACAGATTGTCTGGCAGCTATTAAATATAATGTATATGATAAGCAGACATTTACGATGGATGAGCTGATGCAGGCTTTGGATGATAACTTTGAAGGCCATGACAGAATTCTGAATCTGGTACGCAATAAGACACCGAAGTACGGCAATGACGATGACTATGCAGATGATATTATGAGATCTGTATTTGAGTTTTATAGAAATGAAGTGACGGGCAGACCGAATATGCTGGGCGGGCAGTACAGAATTAATATGCTTCCAACTACATGCCACGTTTATTTCGGAGATGTAATGATGGCCAGTGCAAATGGGCGTCTTGCGCATAAACCAGTATCAGAAGGGATTTCCCCAGAAAAGGGTGCAGATACCAATGGACCCACAGCAGTTGTGAAATCCTGCGCAAAAATGGATCATCTCCAGACCGGCGGTACTTTGCTGAACCAGAAATTTACACCGAGCGTTGTAGCCGGTGAGGGAGGACTGGAACAGATGGCAAATCTGGTGCGCACCTATTTCAATATGGACGGACACCATATTCAGTTCAATGTTATTGATAAAGAGACATTGATTAATGCACAGAAATATCCGGAGGATTATAAAGACCTGATTGTCCGCGTGGCAGGATACAGCGATCATTTTAGAAATCTGAGCAAAACGCTGCAGGATGAGATTATAGAGAGAACAGAACAAAGCTTTAATTAGATAATAAGAGAAACTGCGCGGGGCTACCTCAGCGCAGTTTCTTTTCCGGTTGTGAAATGATCATCTCTCAGAATAGCGTATGCTGCGTTGTAATTATTTTCGCGCATGTAGAGAACCATTCTTTTTAAATTTTCGTTAGTTTGTGGGATATCCATCCCGTGTTTTACGGAATTCTGTCCCATGCGGATAAGCTCCGACATGTTGTTTTCATAAATACGATTGATACGTTCATTGTCAAAAACGTGAATGATTTCTAAATGCATATTTGTATCTGCCAGTTCCCACTGATAAATATCATTTGCTGTGGCACACATGCGTACAACCTTCTCTTCAATCCGATAGGAGAATTCTTCATACCGGTCTGTGATAAATATATACCGAAAAGCGCTGCTTTCTAATAACTCCCGGAGCTGGTAGATTTCTGCGACATCTTTGGCTGTTATCGGCTTTACTGTCATTGATTTATAATAGCCTGAAACAATCAGCCCTTCAGCCTGAAGCAGCTTAACCGCGGCGCGGACCGGACTGCGGCTCATATTCAGATCGGATGTGAGTTTGGCTTCTGTCAGCTGGGAACCCGGCGGATAGGTTAAATTTAATATATTTGTGCGGATGGCTTCATACGCCTGATCCATAAGAGAAATATGTTTTTCTGCCATAATATTACCTCGATTGTATACAAAATTACTTGCTGTATACAAAGTATATAGGAAAAAGAGGGGAATTGCAATATGGAAAAATAGAAGAAAGTTGCCAAAACAATTGACAAGGATTATTCAAAGTGTTATTATTGTATCCAACAAGAGGAAGTGTATACAATTAATATTCACATATACAAAATAAAAAAGTGAGCAGTCCCACAAAACATAACGGGGCAGTTGATCAGGGTATAACTAGGAGGATATCATGAAATTAGGATTTATCGGAACCGGTAACATGGCAAGTGCTATTATGGGCGGTATTATAAAACAAGGCATTTTTAAACCTGAGGAAATTATAGGAGCTGATGTTTTTAAGCCGAGCAGAGAAAAAGTAAAAGACACATATGGAATTAATGTAACCGGCGATAACAGAGAGGTAGCAGAAAAGGCGGAAGTGATAATACTTTCTGTTAAGCCTCAGTTTTATGCATCCACGATTGGAGAGATAAAAGATCTGGTAACGGAGAACACGCTGATTATTACCATTGCACCTGGCAAGACGCTTGCATGGCTTGAAGAACAGTTTGGAAAGAAGGTAAAGATAATACGGACAATGCCGAACACTCCTGCTATGGTAGATGAAGGAATGACCGCTGCCTGCTCCAATGAATCTGTGTCAGACAAAGAATTAAAATATGCTGTTGACATTCTGAGTGCTTTTGGTAAAGTAGAAGTCATACCGGAACATCTGATGGATGTGGTCGTATCTGTAAGCGGCAGCTCCCCGGCTTATGTATTTATGTTTATCGAGGCGATGGCTGATGCGGCTGTAGCGGACGGCATGCCAAGAAATCAGGCATACAAGTTTGCGGCACAGAGTGTATACGGTAGTGCCAAGATGGTTCTGGAGACAGGCAAACATCCCGGGGAATTAAAAGATATGGTATGCTCACCCGGCGGAACTACAATTGAAGCTGTGCGTATATTGGAGAACAAAGGATTTAGAAGTGCTGTGATAGAGGCGATGAAAGCCTGCACTGAAATGTCAAGACACATGTAACTTTCGAGGGGCCGAACTTTTATAATAGAGTTCGGCCTCTTTGCATGTCGCTCATTTTGTGTTAAAATATATTTGTTCAGAACCAAACAGCGAGAAAACTATAGGATTTCGAGCCAGGTTCTCAATAGTAACAACTAAAGAAAGAATAAACGGGTGAATAGATGGAAGAGAAGAGTGTAAAGTCCAGAATTGTCTCTGCGGCATGGCGGTTGTTTTATGATAAGGGATATGACCAGACTACCGTGGACGATATTATTGAATTGTCAGGGACATCGAAGGGCTCTTTTTATTATTATTTCAGCACCAAGGATGAGCTGCTTGGCACCTTATCTACTGTTCTTGATAATTATTACGATGAGTTGAACAGTACCATAGATCAGGAAATGAATAATTATGATAAACTTCTTTATCTCAACTATAAGGCACATACTATGATGGAAGAGAAGATTAATATCGATTTACTGGCATCCATGTATTCTACACAGCTGACTGCTAAAGGACACAGACACCTTCTCGACCAGAACAGAGTGTATTACCGCCTGATTGCGGGAATTGTGGAGGCGGGGCAGAAAAAGGGTGAGATAAAAAGCGACAAGTCTATCAGGGAAATTGTAAAATACTATGCCCTCTGCGAGAGAGCCCTGGTCTCAGAATGGTGCCTGAACAGAGGCGGGTATTCTCTGGGAGAATACAGTAAAGAATACATGTCGATTATGATGGAACATTTTGTAGCAGATCAAAAACCAGGCAGATAGATGAGGGATGTCCCATGAAAGCTTGCTTTCTAAGGAATATTTCTCAACATTTCACATAGGGGAGGAGACGGTAAGATGAACATCCAGGGCTTACAAAAGCTTACACTGCTGGACTATCCAGAAAAGGTGGCATGCACAATTTTCACAGCAGGCTGCAATTTCCGATGCCCCTTTTGCCACAATGCATCGCTTGTGACAGAGATAGTCCCTCTTAACAGTATACCGGAGGAGGAAGTTTTCAAATTTCTGCACAGACGTCAGGGGATTTTGGATGGGGTGTGCGTTACAGGAGGAGAGCCATTACTTCAGCCGGATATTGAGGAGTTCATCAAAAGAATAAAAGAACTCGGCTATGCAGTGAAACTGGACACAAATGGAAGCAACAGCGCACTTCTGCGTCGTTTGGCTGAACAGGATTTATTAGATTATGTGGCTATGGATATTAAGAATGCTCCCGATAAATATGGGGAAACTATCGGAATAAATGAGTATAATCTGGAGAATATTCTGCAGAGTGTGGATTTTCTGATGTCTGGTGTTGTACCTTATGAGTTCAGAACCACGGTGGTGAGAAAACTGCACAAAAGGGAAGATTTTGCGGCAATCGGAAGATGGATCAAAGGCGCCGAGAAGTATTATCTTCAAGGGTTTGTGGATTCGGGTGATTTGATTCATCCGGGCTTGCGCGGGTACACCAAAGAGATCATGGAACAGGCACTGGAAATTGTGAAAAAGAATATCCCAAATGCGAAATTGAGAGGAATAGAATCATGAGGCTGACAGACAAAGAAACAGTACAGATGGACCGGGAGGCCCTGTACATTGGCAACCTGAATACCGTGAAAAGTGATCTGGCTCTTCCGGTGAAAGGAAAATATGGATCCTGCATCCGGTGGGAATCCGAACATGAACGTTACATAACGCAGACAGGAAAAGTAACGAGACCATCTAGCGGCATGGGTAACCGTACTGTAAAACTTACGGCCTTTTTTACTTGCGGAAGTGCGGAAGAAAAGCGGGAATTCAAAGTCACGCTTTTGGAGAACAAAAGTGAAGTGCATATTTTGGACGTATATCCAATCAACCTGAAAGGGCAGGCAAACGTAAGGTGTTACCTGCCCTTTTATGTACCTGTACGCACGGAAAACGGGTATTTTATGCATGAAGCTGTATGGGAATGTGGGAGGAGTTTTGAAAACAAGGAGGCAGGTATCTATAAGATAGCGGGATATCTTAAAGACAGAAAGCAATGGAACAAAAACACCGGAAAGGAAGAAAACATTTCCGTAGAAGCATGTATACATCTTGAAGAGAATACCTTTGCAGAAAGAAGTACATCGGCTGCCGCAGTTTATACTGCTCCGGCCTTGCCAAAAGTGGTCAGTCTTGCCGATAATCAGGGCTGCAGCCAAGTGGTGCTGTCGGGCAGAAACGAGTTTTTCGGGGCACAGACCCGTATGCTCACGTTTCTGCTTGGAACAGATGATGACCAGATGCTTTATAATTTTCGCAGGGAAGCAGGACTTGATACGCAAGGTGCCTCTCCTATGACGGGCTGGGATTCTCCTGACGGTCTTCTGCGGGGGCATACCACAGGGCACTATTTGTCCGCTCTGGCTCTGTGTTTTCACGCCACAGGTGAACCCCGTATTCTCGAGAAAGCGCGTTATATGGTGAAGAGTCTGGAGCAGTGCCAGAAGGCACTGGCGGAGGAAAGAGGGTATTCGCCCGGCTTTTTGAGTGCCTATTCGGAGGAACAGTTCGATCTTTTGGAAACATATACCCCATACCCTGAAATATGGGCACCCTACTACACTCTGCATAAAATTCTTGCAGGTCTGCTGGACTGTGAAAAATGGGCGGAAATAAAAGATGCGCTGGAGATAGCAGATAAAATAGGCGAATGGATCTTTCGGCGCCTGAGCAAACTAAATCCAGGGCAGAGAATGGCGATGTGGAGCATCTATATTGCCGGGGAATTTGGTGGAATCAACGAGAGCCTGGCGGAATTATATTTGAGAACCGGAAAGAAAATCTATCTGCAGTCGGCAAAAATGTTTGACAATGACCGTCTGTTCCTGCCTATGGAGATGAAAATAGATGCACTTGACAAAATGCACGCAAACCAGCATATTCCCCAGATTATTGGTGCGATAAAGATCTATGAGGCATCGGGTGCAGAAAAGTATTATGACATTGCAAAATATTTCTGGAAGTCGGTCACAACGGGACACTGCTATGTAATCGGAGGAACAGGTGAGACAGAAATGTTTCACGGAAGGGATAAGATAGGAGCGTACCTGACGGAGAACACTGCAGAGAGCTGTGCATCCTACAACATGCTGAAGCTGACAAAAATGTTGTATCAGTATGAACCACTTGCCTCGTACATGGACTATTATGAGCGGACTATGCAAAACCATATCCTGGCTTCACTGGACAAGGAGACAAGCGGAGAAACAGTTTATTTCCTGCCACTGGGACCTGGATTTTCAAAAAAGTTTGAGAGAGAAAATTCGTGCTGCCACGGTACCGGAATGGAGAACCATTTTAAATATATCGATTCTATTTACTATAGGGACTGTGACACTCTGTATGTAAATCTTTTCCTTGAATCCAGTGCATACTGGCAGGAAAAGAAAATTACAGTGACACAGACTGTCCAGGAAGAACACCCGGGTGAAATCGTTCTATGCCTTTGCCGTGAAAAGCAGACGTCCGAAAACGGAAAATGGAACTTCAAGATCAGACAGCCTTACTGGTGTGCGGGGCCGCCGGAGGTGTATATAGCCGGAGAAAGAAAAGCATGTCACAGGCAGGATGACGGATACCTGAAACTTGCATTGAAAGAGAATGAATGGGATGAGGAGAATGAAATTTCCGTCAGGATTCATTTTCCGTGCAGACTGCGGCTGGAGTGTACGCCCGATAATGCTGAACTTGTGGCTTTGGCTTATGGCCCTTATATATTGGCAGCAATTTCCGAACAAAGGGAATATCTGCATATACCTCTTTGTGAAGACACTCTGGAGGAGACGATTGTCCGGGAAGAAAATTCACTTGTTTTTCGATACAAGACACTGCAGTTTATACCCTTATATCAAATTTCAGAGGAGTCCTACCACGTTTACTTTTCAACAGCTGATTAGATGTAATTGCATAGTTGATAATTGTAGAATAAGCCCTTAGGGGAAAAACAGGATTGATAAATAATAAACGAGATGATATTATATATAAAAAGATTTATCATAAGCAAAGGTTATAAGCTTATAAATTTAACCAATAAATGAAAAACACACAAAAGATTAGGCAAAGGCCAACATTTTATGGTACAATAAGAACTAAATATTTTTTGATGACTGCACACAGCATTCTTTGTGTGAAAGTTTTGATAGTTTTATAGGCCTTAAAGCGGGCTTATTAAATTATAAAGGAATACCCCTATAATCGTAAAGAAAAGGAGAGATTTTATGAAAAAGAAGATTCTTGCAATCCTAATGACTGCAACCTTTGTTGTAGGTCTTCTGGCAGGATGTTCCACACCGACATCATCTGTAGAAGACAAAGACAAAAAGTCTGACAGTACCGGCACCGGAAACATCCTTCGGTATCCAGTAACGGCAGAGCCGCCCACGCTGGACCCGCAGCTGGCTAATTCTATTCCAAGCGCTACGGTGTGTTATCACCTTTTTGACAACCTTATGAGAAATGACAGCGGTGATGTAAAACCGGCAGCTGCCGAGTCCTATAAGATGTCAGATGACGGACTTACATACACTTTCAAACTGAGGGAAAGTTACTGGAGCGACGGCGAAAAGGTTAAGGCCCAGGACTTCGTATATGGGATGCAGCGCCTGGAGGATCCCGCAACAGCCAGCGAATATGCATTTGCCGGGATGATTATAAAAAATGCCTCTAAGGTCAATACAGGAGAGCTGCCGGTCGACGAACTGGGCGTTTCTGCACCGGATGATTCTACGGTTGTCATTACACTGGAACGCCCGGCATCCTATTTTCTGGCCATGCTTTCCGGGGCTTCTTTTGCCCCTACCCGCAAGGATATAGTTGAGAAATACGGAAAAGACTTTGCGGCTGAGCCGGAAAAGAATGTATACAACGGACCTTTTAAAATAGCAAAATGGTCACACGGAGACAGAATCACACTGGCGAAGAACGATAAGTACTGGGATGCAGACAGTGTAAAACTGGACGGAGCAGAGGTTATTACAGTGCAGGACAGAGCTACTTCAGTTGCCATGTTTGATGCAGGCGATCTTGACATTGCAGATGTACCGTCAACTTTAAGTGCTAATTACAAAGATAAGACAATTTCATATTATGACGGATCTAATGACTATATTATGATGAATCAGTCAGAGGGCAGCCCACTGGCAAGCAAGAACCTGAGGCTTGCAATCAACTTTGCCCTGGACCGTGAGAATTATGTGAAATTGTCCCACGAGGGAATCTACGCACCGAATACTCGTTTTGTACTTCCTCAGGTAAACGGCGTGGACGGCGAATATGGCGACGAGTATCCATATGAGGCATTCCCACTCAACGGAGATAAAGATAAGGCAAATGAATACCTTCAGGCGGCATTGCCCGAACTGGGTGCATCTTCTCCGGCAGATGTTCAGCTGGAACTGCTGACAGGTGATACAGAGGAAACTAAGAAGGAAGTGGAAGTTATTCAGGCACAGCTTCAGGATGCTCTGGGAATTAAGGTGAATATTAAACAAGTGCCGTACAAACAGAGACTCCAGATGGAAGCGGAGCAGGATTACCAGATGGTTGTGACAGGCTGGGTACCGGATTATCCGGATCCATACTCTTATCTGGAACTGTGGACCACCGATTCTACATATAATCATGCAGGATATTCCAGTGAAGAGTATGATAAAGACATTGAATTATCCAACACCTCGACAGATCCTAAGGAAAGAATGGATGCTCTTTTTGACGCAGAAAAGACTTTCTGTGATGATGGTGTTGTAGCGCCTTTGCAGCTGCGTCAGATTGAACTGCTGAAGAACGAGAAACTCAAAGACTTTAAAACTTATTTCGTAGGACTTAACTATAACTTTGTACATGCATATTTTGAAGACTAAATCAGTAGAAGATCTGTAAGTGAATGCAAGACGGCAGTGACCACTGCCGTCTTGCTACAATTGCAGGATCAATATACCGCAATACATGTAATACTCACCGAATATAAGTATATATTCCACTAACAAGGAGGACAGAAATATTTATAAATAGGCATTGCAGCTTGCTTGACAAGGGCTATTTATAAATATTTCTATTCGGCGCTTAGCCGAAGTGAGATGCAGTGAAGTTGAATCGAGCTGGACCTTTTCTACACCTTGAAATGAACGTACTTATATTCAGTGAAAGAGAAGAGAAAGAAAGGAAATACGGCTATGAGAAAATACATTTTAAAAAGACTTGGAATGTCAGTGGTTACAATTCTTTTGCTGATTACAGTTGTCTTTTTTCTGGTCAGATTAATGCCCGGAGATCCATTCAGCAACGGGAAAATGACGCCGGAGATACAGGCCAATATGGAAGCATACTATGGATTTGACAAACCGCTCCCGGTACAATATCTGACTTATCTGAAGAACCTGGTTCACGGGGATCTGGGATATTCAATGAAGTACACTAACCGTACGGTTATTGATACAATTAAAGGTTCTTTCCCTTATTCTTTCGATCTGGGAATAAGAGCATTGGTAATGTCTATTTCCTTTGGATTGGTACTGGGCATCTTTGCAGCTCTAAACAGAGGAAAGAAGCTGGACTTTGTCTGTATACTGATAGCAATTATAGGTACTTCTGTTCCCGATTTTATTATGGGATCCATACTACAATATTTCTTTGGTATCAGATGGGGGCTGCTTCCGGTTGCCCAATATCTGGGCTTTAGCCACACGATTTTACCGTCCATTGCAATTGGATTTTATACTTTGGCCAGTGTGTCCAGGCTTATGAGAGCCAGCATGCTGGAGGTTGTGGAGCAGGATTATATAAAGACTGCGAAGGCCAAAGGCTTGTCCAGATTCAGAATTACCTGGAAACATCAAATCAGAAATGCCATTATGCCGGTTATCACCATACTTGGCCCCCTCGTGGCGGCAGTACTGACAGGAACCTTTGTAATTGAGTCTCTGTTTGCAATCCCTGGAATGGGCAAGTACTACGTAGAAAGTGTGCAGATGCAGGACTATACAATGATACTTGGTATGACAGTTTTCTACGGGGCTTTTCTGGTTATTGCCAATATGATCGTAGATATCCTGTATGGCTTTGTTGACCCGAGAGTGCGTCTTGCAGGAAAGTAGGTGGAGATAAAATGGAGACAATTTCAAAAGACAAATTCAAGGTAATAGGAAAGAACACTGAGCGCATGGAATCCATATCGAGGCCGAATCTGTCCTACTGGCAGGATGCGTGGAGAAGAATCCGCCAAAATAAAGTGGCTTTTATCTCGCTAATGCTAGTTGCAATTTATGTGATTCTGGCCATTTTTGCTCCTATTTTGAGCAGCCATAATATGGCCGCCCAGGATGCGGATGCCATGAACCAGTTTATCACAAAAGATCACTGGTTTGGAACAGACGGTCTGGGCAGAGATCTTTGGGTCCGTGTCTGGATGGGAGCTAGGGTTTCTCTTTCCATCGGTTTTATTGCAACAATAATTAATACAGTAATCGGTGCATTGATCGGCGGTCTTGCAGGCTATTACGGCGGCAGAGTTGACATGATTATTATGAGAATCGTCGATGTCATCTATGGAATTCCCAGTTTGATTGTAACTATCCTTGTGATGGTAGTCTTAGGGGCCGGAATTCAGAGCCTGATCATAGCCATGATTATTGTGGGATGGATCGGAACCTGCCGTGTTGTCCGAGGAGAAGTTCTAAAACAAAAGGAACAGGATTTTGTGGCAGCGGCGAAAGTTCTGGGAGTTTCAAATCTTACAATCATTGTGAGACATATTTTGCCCAATATTATGGGGATTCTGATTACAAATCTGACCCTTGCAATTCCAAACGCAATATTCCAGGAAGCGTTTTTAAGTTACATCGGAATTGGCATTACTCCTCCTGACAGCAGCTGGGGAATTTTGGCCCGTGAAGGTACAAAGATGCTCAGAGTGGCGCCTCATGAGCTGTTTATTCCGGCATTCTTTATCTGTACTACAATGCTGGCGTTAAACCTTCTTGGTGACGGACTTAGAGATGCATTTGACCCGAGACTTCGGGGATCGGAATAGGAGGAACGAATAGATGAGCAAATTATTAGAACTGAACAATGTAACGTTCTCCTTTAGGACATATGGCGGCGTTGTACAGTCTGTGAGAGATGTAAGTTTTGATATCAATCAGGGAGAGATTGTAGGAGTGGTAGGAGAATCCGGCTGCGGAAAAAGTGTTACCTGCCAGTGTATCCTGCGTCTGAATCCGGAACCGCCCGGCTTTTTCAGTAAAGATTCTTCCATTAAATATAAGGGAGAAGAGCTGCTGATAAAGAGTGATAAGGCAATGAGAAAAATCCGGGGAAAAGAAATTAGCTTTATTTTTCAGGATCCCATGACTTCCCTGAACCCCACAATGAAAATCGGGAAGCAGATAGAGGAAATCTTTGCCTACGATAAAAGCCTAAGCAAAGAGGAGAAAAAACAGAAGGCACTGGACATTTTGTCTACAGTCGGGATTTCAGATGCCCGGCGCAGATACGGCCAGTATCCCCATGAACTGAGCGGCGGTATGAAACAGCGTGTCATGATTGCCATGGCGCTGGTTGGGAATCCCAGTGTTGTAATAGCGGACGAGCCTACCACTTCGCTGGATGTGACTATCGAAGCGCAGATACTTGACCTTTTAAAAGAAATGAAAGAGAAATTCAACGTATCTATTATCCTGATTACCCATGATTTGGGAGTTATTGCAAAACTATGTGACCGTGTTATGGTCATGTACGGCGGCAAGATCGTGGAGCGGGGTACAGTTGAAGATATTTTTTATCGCACAAAGCATCCGTATACGACAGGGCTGTTAAAATCTATTGCAAGGCTGGATATGAAAAAGGGAGAAAAGCTGACCCCTATAGAAGGAACTCCGCCGGATTTGTTTAATCCTCCTGCCGGCTGTCCCTTTGCTGCCCGGTGTGATTACTGTATGGAAATCTGTAATGAGACATTTCCGGAGGAGTATAAGATTACACAGGGGCATCACTCCTGCTGCTGGCTTCAGCATGAAGACGCACCGGAAGTGGAACTTGTATCCGGTGAGATAAAGGAGGAAGGAAATGGAGAATAACAGAGAACCGCTGGTACGTGTGGACCGGCTGAGTAAAGATTTTAAAATATCAATGAATGAAACCCTCAAAGCGGTGGCAGATGTTTCTTTCGATATATATAAAGGAGAGACAGTTGGCCTTGTAGGAGAATCCGGCTGCGGAAAGTCTACCACAGGCAGATGTCTGGTTAAGCTGTATGAACCTACAGCAGGCCATGTGTACTATGAAGGTAAGGATATTATGCAGTACACAAAGGAAGAACATAAGGATTTCTGCAAAAATGTTCAGATGATTTTTCAGAACCCATATTCCTCCTTGAATCCGAGAATGACGGTAAAGGATATTGTGGGAGAAGGAATCCATCTGCATACGAAACTGAGAAACAAAGATGTGGATGCAAAGGTACAGGAACTGCTGGAAAAAGTAGGCTTAGGAAGAGAGCATATGTCCAGGTTTTCCCACGAATTCAGCGGCGGTCAGAGACAGCGCATCGGAATTGCAAGGGCGTTGGCAGTGGACCCCCAGTTTCTTGTGTGTGACGAGCCAATTTCTGCTTTGGACGTGTCTATTCAGGCTCAGGTAATCAATATGCTGAAAAACCTGCAGGAGGATATGGGACTGACCTATCTGTTTATCGCCCACGATTTGAGTGTTGTGAAATATATTTCGGACAAGGTGGTTGTTATGTACCTGGGGACGATTGTGGAATCTGCCGATTCAGATACATTATATAAAAATCCGCAGCACCCTTATACGAAAGCACTGCTTTCAGCTATACCGGTAGCAGATCCTGCAAAGGCAAAGGAAAGTCAGAGAATTGCCATAACCGGTGAGATACCCAGTCCCATTAATCCAAAAGACTGCTGCAGATTTGCAGGTCGTTGTCCTTATGCGATGGACAAGTGCAGGGAACATATGCCGGAGCTTAAAGAGATAGAACCGGGACATAAAACAGCATGCTTTTTATGTGAATAAAGCAGCCAGTGTATTTCTGAATGGCTACAAAATAACAAAGGACAACAATATGTAGGATGTGAATGAAAAAAACAAACTATATATTGTTGTCCTTTGTTGACAAGCCCAAAGTATGATGATAAAATATCTGTAAAATATTAGTAAAGGAAGGGGCAATTTATCATATGTATCAGGTGACGAAAAGAGATGGGAAAATAGCAGATTTCAATCTTTCCAAGATCAGCGAAGCAATCAGAAAGGCTTTTGAGGCACAGGAGAAGCAGTATAATCAGGATATTATTGATTTGCTTTCATTGAAGGTCACAGCAGACTTTGAACCTAAGATAAAAGAGAATCTTGTTTTTGTAGAGGATATACAGGACAGTGTAGAAGCAGTACTAATTAAAGCCGGATATGCAGATATTGCAAAGAGCTATATTTTGTACAGAAAGCAGAGAGAGAAGGTTCGTAATCTAAATTCCACCCTTCTGGATTATAAAGAAATCGTGGACAGTTATGTGAAGGTTACAGACTGGAGAGTAAAAGAGAACTCTACAGTTACCTATTCCGTAGGAGGGCTGATATTAAGCAACTCAGGTGCCATTACGGCAAATTACTGGCTTTCTGAGATTTATGATGAGGAGATTGGAAATGCCCACAAGAACGCGGACATTCATATTCATGATCTTTCTATGCTTACAGGATACTGTGCGGGTTGGTCTCTAAAACAGTTGATTGAGGAAGGCCTGGGCGGAATTCCGGGAAGAATTACATCTGCACCGGCAAAGCATTTAAGCGTTCTCTGCAATCAGATGGTTAACTTTCTTGGAATTATGCAGAATGAATGGGCTGGCGCACAGGCTTTTTCCTCTTTTGACACATACCTTGCTCCTTTCGTTAAGACAGACAACCTGACCTATCCTGAAGTAAAAAAAAGTATTGAATCTTTCATATACGGGGTGAATATTCCTTCGCGCTGGGGAACTCAATCACCGTTTTCTAACATTACCCTGGACTGGACGGTTCCCAATGATCTGGCACATCTTCCGGCAATTGTAGGGGGAAAAGAGCAGAACTTCACATACGGAGACTGCAAGACGGAGATGGACATGATCAATAGGGCTTTTATTGAGACAATGATAGAAGGGGATGCACAGGGCAGAGGCTTCCAGTATCCAATACCGACCTACTCCATTACCAGTGACTTTGACTGGGGAGATACAGAGAACAACCGTCTGTTGTTTGAAATGACCGCCAAGTATGGCACGCCTTATTTCTCAAATTATATCAATAGTGATATGGAGCCTAGCGATGTCAGAAGTATGTGCTGCCGCCTGCGCCTGGATTTAAGAGAGCTTCGAAAGAAGTCCGGTGGTTTCTTCGGAAGCGGCGAGAGTACAGGCTCCGTAGGTGTTGTCACCATTAATATGCCTAGGATTGCCTATCTGGCATCTGACGAGGCAGGTTTTTATAAACGCCTTGATAAGATGATGGATATTGCAGCCAGATCTCTTCACACAAAGAGGACAGTTATCACAAAGCTTCTGAACGAAGGACTGTATCCATATACAAAAAGATACCTTGGTTCCTTCGAGAACCATTTCTCTACAATCGGTCTGATTGGTATGAATGAGGCTGGATTGAATGCAAAATGGATTGGAAAGGACATGACAGACGAAGCAACACAGCAATTTACAAAAGAAGTGCTGAATCACATGCGGGAACGTTTATCTGATTATCAGGAAATGTACGGTGACCTGTATAATCTGGAAGCTACTCCTGCAGAGTCTACAACCTACCGTCTTGCAAAGCATGATGTTGCACAGTTTTCTGACATCATTACTGCAGCAGAGGGCGACGGGACACCCTATTACACGAACAGCTCCCATTTACCAGTGAGCTACACAGAGGATGTATTTGAGGCCCTTGATATTCAGGATGATCTCCAGACACTTTACACCTCCGGAACTGTATTCCACACATTTTTGGGAGAAAAGCTTCCAGACTGGAAAGCTGCGGCATCACTGGTAAGGAAGATTGCAGAAAATTATAAATTACCTTACTATACAATATCCCCTACTTATTCTATCTGCAAGAGCCACGGATATATTTCAGGGGAGCACTTTAAGTGTCCGCACTGTGGCGGGGAAACAGAGGTTTACAGCCGTATTACAGGCTATTATCGGCCGGTGAAGAACTGGAATGACGGAAAGGTTCAGGAATTCAAAGACCGCAAGGTGTATGATATGTCCCACTCGCATCTTCAGAGGATAAACCCTGGGACACAGAATTCTGCCGGGCAGGATGCAGAACCACGGCTGTCAGGGGACGAATCCAAGTTCTATTTGTTTACAACAAAAACCTGTCCTAACTGCAAGATGGCGGTAAGCACCCTGGAAAAGGCAAATATAGAATATGAAATCATAGATGCGGAGGATAATGCAGAACTTGTAAAACAGTATGGTGTGATGCAGGCCCCGACGCTGATAATCGTTGACGGAGATAAAGTACAGAAACTGGCAAATGCGTCGAATATTAAAGCTTATGCAGAGGAACAATAGGATTAAAGGGAGGAATGATTATGTATGATATAGGAATCATTGGAGGTGGTACGGCCGGATTGACGGCCGCCATCTATGGTCAGAGGGCTGGAAAAACTACGCTGGTTTTTGAGAGCGGCAGTTTTGGCGGCCAGATTGTCTCCACTTACAGGATTGAGAACTACCCTGGTATAGCAAATGTAAGTGGAAGTGACTTCTCCGGGAATCTTTTAGAACAGGCTCAGAATCTGGGGGCGGAAACTGTTACAGAACAGGTTACAGGAATCCGGGACAAAGATGGAGTTAAGATTATAGTAACTACAGGAAAAGAGTATCCGTGTAAAGCAGTAATTATTGCATCTGGGGTAACTCAGCGACATATGGGACTGGAAAAAGAGTTGAAACTCACCGGCTCAGGTGTTTCTTACTGTGCGACCTGCGACGGAGCATTTTTCCGTGGTCGGGATGTGGCAGTAATCGGAGGCGGCAACACCGCATTGGAAGATGCAGAGTTCCTCACTAATTATTGCAGCAAAGTCTACGTGGTACACAGACGGGACGAATTCCGTGGGGATAGTACCGCAGTGGATATATTGAAAAAAAGAGATAATGTGGAATTTGTGCTCAGCGCTACAGTAAAGGACATTGTCGGGGAGACGATGGTGGAAGGCCTTATATTAAGCAACAAGAAAACCGGGCAGGATTTTCAGATAAATGTATCAGGGGTCTTTGTGGCAATCGGACAGATTCCGCAAAATCAGATATTCAGTGAATATGTGAAGCTGGACGGAGCCGGGTTTATTCTTGCGGCAGAAGACTGCGTCACCTCACATCCGGGAGTATTTGCTGCGGGAGACTGCAGGACAAAAGAAGTGCGCCAGCTGACAACAGCCTCAGCCGACGGAGCGGTAGCTGCCCTGGCGGCCTGCAAATATCTCAGCAGAGAATAGAAGATTACATTGTTGGAAAAAAGGGCGGGAGATTAATTCTCCCACCCTAAAGCTTTTCCTTTTCATTTTTTTACGCCGGTTCAATCCATCCAAAGCTTCATTCCCATCCAGGATTTCATATGCTTCAGCATTGTTTCATCGGGTTCTATGATGATACAGGTACTCTTCTGATCTATAAAAGTTATCATAGAGAAAGGCTTTGCCGAACTATCTCCTGACGAGAAGTCCATGGTTTTGTCAGGATGGTAGGAGTTCATGCGGGATGAGCCTTTGGGTGCAATAATTTCGGCCTGCTGAATGTCCAATGTAAGCAGTTTTTTCCTTTTGGCCTTACTGTAGATGGCGTCGACTTCCAGGTCATGATTGAGCAGTGTATATTCATACTCCACATTGAGCTTTTGAAAAAGAAAGTAGTAAGCCAGCACGGCAAGGACTATTGTAATTACTATACTCAAAAAACCAAGCAGAGGCAGTGTAAGAAGTAAGAACAGAGTGATGACTACAGTGACCACAATTCGAATGAGGTTCTCTTTCAGGCCGGATTTATGTGTTACAAGTTGTTCATAAAAACTATCGTTCATGTTAAGAGTTCCTTTCTGTCTGTAAATAATTTATGACCATTATGGCAATTTTGAGGGTCATAGCATCCTCAAATTTTCGTATATCCAATCCGGTCTTTTTCTCTATCTGTTCCAGGCGGTAGATCAGAGTATTTCTGTGCATATGCAGCTGGCGGGAGGTTTCTGCAATATTCAGATTATTCTGGAAGAACTTATTGATGGCGGCAGTGGTCTCCCCATCGAAGGGCTCCGGGGTGCCGCTGCCGAATATTTCTTTCAGGAAATTCTCACAGATGCCGGAGGGGAGCCGGTAAATCAATCTTCCGACACCCAGCCGGTTGTAGGGGAAAACAGTCTGTCCGGAATAAAAAAGCTTTCCCACCTGAAGAGCCAGACTGGTCTCTCGAAATGCGCCGGGAAGTTCCGACAAAGTGCTTATGTTTCCACTGTATGCAACTTTAACATGAGCCAGTGCTTCCATATTCAGCGTATCTACAATTGTGTGAGACAGGTGGTCCATATGCTCATCTGTCTCAGACACCTTTAAAGGCCTAAGAATGGCAATACTCTTTTCACTCATGGATACCAAGTAAGTCTTGGACTGGGACGGAAAAAGGTTTTTCAAAACCTGCAATACCGTGTCATCCAACAGCTTTATGGTTTCTGCCAGAAATAATACTCTGGGGATTTCAGGGTCAATGTGCAGGTTGGAGGCGCGTTTTAAAATGTCATAGGACGGAATGCCCTCTGTCATCAGGCTCTGTAGAAAGTGGTTTTTGCTGTACTTTTCTTTATAGGCCAGAGAGAGACTATGAATCTGCGTAAGCGCAAACTCCTGCTCTTGGGGGGAATCAGTATGAACATCCAGGCTGATTCCTGTAACTTTCTTCAGTTCTGATAATGCTTTGTTCAACTCCGGCGTATGTTCCATCAAAATCCCCCGTACATATAGAATCAAAGAGGCTGCACTTTTATAGCACAGCCCCTCTTTTAGTTTATATCATTATTCTAAAACATTAGTTAACAATCGTCAACTCTGTTTCTTTGTCAAACAGATGAATTTTTTCCATATCCAGAGCAAAAATGGCGTCGTCACCGGTTCTCAGTGTTGTTCGCGGATTGACACGGGCTGTCATCTGAGTGCCTTCTACATCAAAATACAGGAACACTTCAGCTCCGAGAAGCTCATATACTTTGATTTTAGAATTAATCACACTGTCAGGTGAACTATTGATAAAAGATTCCGAGTCGTGTACGTCTTCCGGACGGATACCAAGAACAACTGTCTTGCCATCATATTTACCGTCGAGCAGGGCTTTTTTCTTAGAAGCGGGTACTTTCAGAACATGCTCTCCTACAGTAAGAGTTACATCTTTGCCGTTTACTTTGACCGTTGCATCCGTGAAGTTCATCTGAGGAGAGCCAATAAACCCGGCAACAAACAGATTGCAGGGGGTATTATATAAGTTCTGTGGTGTGTCTACCTGCTGTACAACACCATCTTTCATAACGACAATTCTTGTACCCAGTGTCATAGCTTCTGTCTGGTCATGGGTTACATAGATGATGGTTGCGCCAAGATTCTCATGAAGTTTGGAAATTTCGATACGCATCTGTACTCTAAGCTTTGCATCCAGGTTGGAAAGGGGCTCATCCATCAGGAAAACCTTCGGATGACGCACAATGGCACGACCCATGGCAACACGCTGTCTTTGTCCGCCGGACAGAGCTTTTGGCTTGCGGTCGAGAAGCTTTTCCAGGTCCAGGATTCTTGCAGCTTCACGTACTTTCTTATCGATTTCATTTTTTGGTACCTTGCGAAGTTTCAGGCCGAATGCCATATTGTCATACACTGTCATATGAGGATACAGCGCATAGTTCTGGAATACCATTGCGATATCACGGTCTTTTGGTTCCACGTCATTCATAACCTTACCGTCAATCTCCAGTGTTCCGCCTGTAATGTCTTCCAAGCCTGCAATCATACGGAGTGTGGTGGATTTTCCACAGCCGGATGGTCCTACAAAAATGATAAACTCTTTGTCTTCAATATCCAGATCAAAGTCTTTTACTGCCTGAAATCCATTAGGATATACTTTTTGAATTCCCTTTAATGATAAACTTGCCATTTAAACAGCCTCCTTGAAAATAGGGTTTCTTTGTTTGCTAAGACAAGTATAATAAATATATAAAGGAGTGACAATAGCACTGGTAACCAAAAAAAAGAGCAGATTGTGTAAGCTTCAACCATATAAATATGCTATACTAAATCATGTTTCCTAAAAGACGAAGTCTAAAAAGCAGCCTTTCAGCGAGCATGCAAGAATGAAACGGAGGTTTGTATGGAGAAAATATTGGATTACTTTACTATAGAAGGAGCTCTGGGCGGAAGCCAGGACTGGTTTACAAATGTGGTGATGAATATCGGTGGCTGTGCTGCTGCAACCGCCTGCGATTCCTGTATCTATTTCGCACTGAATCAGGGGCAGAAGCATCTTTATCCCTATGATGTAGAACATCTGACAAAGAAAGAGTATGTACAGTTTGCAATGGAAATGAAACCCTATATAAAGCCAAGAATAGGGGGCGTAAAGAAACTGTCCATGTTTATAGACGGCTTTTCAAAATACCTCAGAGACGTGGGAGATACAAGGCTTGACATGCGTGGATTTAGCGGTACTCATACAGCTGATGAGGCAAAGGCTCTGATAAAAAAACAGATTGATGCAAGCTTCCCCGTTCCTTACCTTATGTTGAAGCATAGAAATCCTAAATTTGAAGACTTTCTGTGGCATTGGTTTTTATGTTTTGGATATGAGGAAAAAGACGAAGACTTCCATATAAAAGTAGCTACTTACGGGGCAGCATCTTCTTTTGTACTGGAGGACTTTTGGAACACGGGGTATGAGGAGAAAGGCGGGTTGATTCAATATACGACTGTGCAGTAAAGAATTTTTGCTGTAGTTTAATTGACGAACAGTTTATAATCCGCTACAATGAGGTGTATTGAGTAGTTACTTGAATTTTTACAGAAAAGAGGAGTTAAGATTATGGCAAATCCAATCGTTACTTTTGAAATGGAAAACGGAGATATTATGAAGGCAGAATTATATCCCAAAGTGGCACCGAACACAGTAAAGAATTTTATCTCTCTTGTGAACAAGAAGTTTTATGACGGCCTTACTTTCCACCGTGTAATCAACGGCTTTATGATTCAGGGAGGGTGTCCCGACGGAACAGGTATGGGAGGACCAGGATATACAATTAAAGGCGAGTTTTCTCAGAATGGTGTTGCCAATGACCTGGCACACGATGAAGGTGTTCTTTCTATGGCAAGGGCAATGCACCCTGACTCAGCCGGCTCACAGTTTTTTATTATGCACAAAAAATCTCCCCATCTGGACGGAGCATATGCAGCCTTCGGAAAGATTACAGAAGGTATGGACATTGTAAACAGGATTGCGGACACAGCTACAGATCACAATGATAAACCATTGGAAGCTCAGGTAATGAAGCACGTAACAGTGGATACCTGTGGAGAAGAATACAAAGAGCCGGAGAGAGCATAGAACATGAAAACCCGGAGTATTGGGGGGAAGACCAAGATGGATATGGTTCAGTCCGAAAAATTGGTTTATGAATATGAAAAGCGGGACGAAGAAGGAAATGTAATTGGTTTGAACCGGGCAGTTGACGGCGTAGATATCGATATTCCCGAAGGCAGCTTTGTTGCCATATTGGGGCATAACGGTTCTGGAAAATCCACTCTTGCCAAGCACATGAATGCAATTCTGGTTCCCACCGGTGGGACCATGTGGGTGGATGGCAGGGACACAAAAGATCCCATGGAACTCTGGAATGTCCGTCAGTTTGCCGGGATGGTTTTCCAGAATCCGGACAATCAGATTATAGGAACTGTGGTGGAAGAGGATGTGGGTTTTGGGCCGGAGAATTTAGGGGTTCCCACCCATGAGATATGGAAACGAGTGGAGGAAAGCCTTAAGGCTGTCGGTATGCTGGCGTACCGTTCCAATTCACCAAATAAGCTTTCGGGGGGACAAAAGCAGCGGGTTGCCATAGCTGGTGTCATCGCTATGGAGCCGAAATGCATTGTATTGGATGAGCCTACGGCTATGCTGGACCCGAACGGAAGGAAAGAAGTAATCCGAACTGTGCAGGAACTGCGTAGACGCAAGAAGGTTACTGTAATCTTGATTACCCATTATATGGAAGAGGTGATCGATGCAGATCAGGTATACGTGATGGACAGCGGTCATATTGTGATGCACGGAAGTCCAAGAGAAATATTCAGCCGTGTGGATGAGCTGAAAACTTACAGAATGGATGTCCCCCAGGTGACAATGCTGGCAGAAGAACTCAAGAAAAGGGGACTTCAGCTCCCTGCCGGGATTTTAAGAACGGAGGAACTGGTGGAGGCGCTATGTCAATTAAACTCGAACACTTAAATTATATATACAGCCCCGGAACAGCCTATGAAAAGAAGGCGTTAAAAGACATCAATCTGGAGATACCCCAGGGAGAATTTGTAGGAATTATCGGACACACTGGTTCTGGAAAGTCTACCTTGATACAGCATTTCAACGGACTGTTAAAGGCATCCGGGGGTGCACTGTATTATAATGGAGAAAATATTTACCAGGAAGGATATAATATGAAGCAGCTGCGCAGCCAGGTAGGACTGGTGTTCCAGTATCCGGAGCACCAGCTTTTTGAGGTGGATGTGTTAAGCGATGTTCGTTTTGGACCGAAGAATCAGGGATTGCCCCAGGATGAATGTGAAAAGCGGGCAAGAGAAGCACTGGAACTGGTCGGCTTTCCCGAAAAGTATTACCGGCAGTCTCCCTTTGAACTGTCAGGGGGACAGAAGCGTCGTGCTGCCATCGCCGGTGTACTGGCTATGAGGCCCAATGTTCTCGTGCTGGATGAACCTACGGCGGGGCTGGATCCAAAAGGACGGGATGATATTTTAAGTCAAGTGGAGCATCTCCACAAAAATACAAATATGACGGTAATTCTGGTGTCCCACAGTATGGAGGATATTGCCCGGTATGTGGACCGTATTATTGTGATGAACCAGGGAGAAAAGATGTTTGACGGAAAGCCAAAAGAAGTGTTTTCTCACTACAGAGAATTGGAAAAAGTGGGTCTGGCAGCACCACGGGTGACCTATATCATGCATGCTTTAAAGGCACGGGGCATGGACGTACGTACAGATGCGACAACAGTGGAAGAGGCTGCTAAAGAGATTATAAGGAGTTTCCATGATTAGAGATATTACCATCGGACAGTACTATCCGGCAAAAAGTGCGATTCACAGACTGGATCCAAGAGTAAAAATTATTTGTACTCTTTTATTTTTAGTGTCCCTGTTTATCCAGAGAAGTATACTGGGATATGTAATTGCAACTTTGTTTCTGGGGATGGTAGTATATACAAGCAAGGTGCCGCTGAAATTTATCCTGAAAGGGCTGAAACCTATCATTATGCTCCTCCTTATTACGGTCCTTTTTACACTTTTTTTGACAAGAGAAGGGGAAGAACTGTTTCATTTCTGGATTTTTCATATTACAGACAAAGGTTTGAGTACCACTGTCTATACGGCAATACGACTGATATATTTGATTATGGGCTCTTCTATTATGACCTTTACAACGACACCAAATGCACTGACGGATGGCATAGAGAGTGTTCTGCATCCACTGAATAAATTGAAAGTGCCGGTCCATGAGGTAGCAATGATGATGTCTATTGCATTGCGGTTCATTCCGATCCTGCTGGAGGAGACAGATAAGATCATGAAGGCTCAGATAGCAAGAGGGGCAGATTTGGAGAGTGGAAATATGATACAGAGGGTGAAAGCAATGATACCTGTTCTGGTACCTCTGTTTGTGTCGGCTTTTCGCAGAGCAAATGATCTTGCCCTGGCAATGGAAGCACGGTGTTATCGGGGCGGGGAAGGCAGAACGAAGATGAAACCGCTGGTATACCAGACAAAAGATTATCTGGCATATACGGCAACTATGCTGTATATGGTGTTGATATTTTTTGTCGGGCGGTTTGTGCCTTTCCATGTTTGGATATTTTAGAGAGGGATTATGAAGCGTTTTAAACTTACAGTAGCCTATGATGGGTCAAATTACTGCGGATGGCAGATTCAGCCCAACGGCATTACAATAGAAGAAGTTTTGAATAAGAAATTATCTGGGCTGCTGGAAGCAGATATACACGTCATAGGGGCCAGCCGCACTGATTCCGGTGTGCATGCTCTGGGCAATGTGGCTGTTTTTGACTCAGATACCACAATCCCGCCTGAACGTTTGGCCTATGCATTAAACCGGCGTCTTCCGGAGGATATTGTTGTTATAAAATCAGAAGAAGTAGCCATGGACTGGCATCCCCGCCACTGCAGCTCAGTAAAGACTTATGAATACCATATTTTAAACAGCAAAATTCCGGACCCCACAAGGAGACTGACCCGCTACTTTGTTTCATATATGTTGGATTTGGAGAAAATGAAAGAGGCTGCCGCTTACCTGGTCGGAGAACATGACTTTGCCAGTTTCTGTAATGTGAGGACAAATGTGGAGGATACCGTGCGAACAATTTACAGGCTGGATATAGAACAAAGCGGAGATGAAATTACAATACGGGTCATCGGAAACGGTTTTCTTTATAATATGGTGCGGATTATTGTAGGTACTCTGTTAAGAGTGGGCAGAGGTTTTTATACGCCGGACAGGGTAAAGGATATTCTGGTAGCCAGAGACAGGCAGGCGGCCGGAGTGACAGCACCGCCTCATGGCCTGGTGCTGATCGGAATTGACTATTAAAAGAAATATTGTCAGGGAGGAAGAAAATATGAGAATTATAGAAGCGAAAGATTATAAAGACATGAGCAAAAAAGCAGCAGATGTTATCGGAGCTCAGATTATTTTAAAGCCCAACTGTGTTCTGGGGCTGGCAACTGGATCCACACCTATAGGTGCTTATGACTGCCTGGCTGAAAGATGTAAAAATGGGGAACTGGACTTTTCGGGAATATCTACCGTAAACTTAGATGAATACAAAGGTCTGGACAAGAAGAACAATCAGAGTTATTACTATTTTATGCATAAGCATTTGTTTGATCGTGTGAACATAGATGAGACACGCACACACCTGCCCAACGGCATGGAACCGGATTCTGCCAAAGAATGCAGAAGGTATGAGGATTTAATTGCATCTACGGGTGGAATAGATCTGCAGATCCTTGGTCTTGGTCACAATGGTCATATCGGTTTCAATGAGCCGGCCCAGGCTTTCTGCAAAGAAACCCAATGTGTGGACTTGACAGAGAGTACCATTGAAGCTAATAAACGTTTCTTCGCTTCTGCAGATGAGGTGCCCAGACAGGCGTATACTATGGGGATTAAGACAATCATGCAGGCAAGAAGGATTCTGCTGGTCGTGAGTGGAGAAGACAAGGCTGACATTGTTGCGAAAACATTGTCAGGTGATGTGACACCGGGAGTTCCCGCGTCCATTCTACAGATGCATCCAAATGTAATCGTGGTGGCAGATAAAGCCGCCTTGTCTAAAATAGCTGCCGCAATATAAAGTTTAGAAAAATTAAGGGAGCTGATTTTCAGCTCCCAAGACTGCAGATTTCAAGTTTCTCTTCCGCTTCTTTACGTTCTTTTACTTCATCTCTAAAAAGATTAATGTAAGAAGCTCCAAATTCGTGCATCATTTCCATAATCGGCACAAGCTGTTTCCCCATTTCCGTAATTTCATATTCTACTTTCGGAGGGACTAAAGGATATGCATGGCGGGTAATTAAATGATCTTCTTCTAAGCTGCGCAGCTGCTTGGTAAGCATTTTCCGCGTGACACCAGGCATACGCCTTAAAAGTTCATTATAACGCAGGGTTTTATTGCTTAATAACCATAAAATCAGTATCTTCCATTTGCCCGAGAGCAGCTTTTGTACCAGAACCATTGGACATAAATCTTCCTTCAGACAGGTTTCTCTCATAAGGCAACCGTCATGTTTATCTGTATTTGCATCCATAAATGTATCAACACCTTTCTGGATGAATATCTGTTGGCGTAGTGTATATAATAAGGTATCCTAAAGGATACTTAGGTACTATAAAGTGCCTGCTTGTAAATAATTGGTTTATACTTTAATATTAGATAAAAATGTAGTTTTTATAAGACTTGCTTATTATACAGGAAACAGGGCAGATTTGCAACTTTTCATTGTTAAGGAATTAACGCCTATTCCTGCTGCAAGCTATCTATTTTACTAATGTTTCATGTAGATAAAAAAGAATCTTGTTATCCGTTTACTTATGAACCAAGGAGAGAAAAATGAAGAGATTAGTAATCATTGGGGCGGGCTATGCCGGTATTCTTACAGCGAAAAAGCTTGCTAAAAAAATTAAAAAGCAGAAAAAACAAGGGGATGTGGAGATCACTATCATCGATAGAAATCCCTTCCACACTATGCTCACAGAATTGCACGAGGTTGCAGCGGGCAGAGTAGATGAGGACAGTATTAAAATCAGCTTAAGCAAAGTGTTCGCAGGCAGAAAAGTAAATGTTGTGCTGGATACTGTGGCGGATGTGGACTTTGAGGCCAAAGTTGTAAAAGGAGAAGATGCTTCGTACGAGTACGACTATCTGGTAATGGCAGCAGGTTCCCAGCCAACTACCTATGGGGTTCCAGGTGTAGACGAATATACCTTTAAGCTCTGGTCTTATGAAGACGCCGTTTTGCTCAAGGATCATATCTTAAATACGTTCCGTAGGGCGGCTGCTGAAAGAAATGAGAAAGAACGCAGAAGGATGCTTACATTTTACGTGGTAGGCGCAGGCTTTACCGGAGTAGAAATGGTGGGCGAGCTGGCAGAATATGTACCGATTCTCTGTGACAAATTTGAAATTGACAGAAAAGAAGTTACTATGGTCAATGTGGATGGTCTGAGCAGGCCGGTTCCTAATATGCCTGAGAAGCAATCTGCGAAAATTGCAAGAAGGCTGAATAAGATGGGCGTTGAGCTCTGTATGAATTCTTTTGTAACCCGGATTACCGAAGGTTCTATTGTATATAAGCACAATGATAAGGAAGAAGAAAGAAGTGTGGGCACAGTCATCTGGGTGGCGGGAATTCAGAGCTGCACTATAGCAGAAACAGCAGCAGATGCTTTGGAAAAACAAAGAGGCGGACGCATTCCGGTGGACAAGTATCTCCGCTCTACGAAAGACGAATCTGTTTACGTTGTCGGTGATAACATGTATTATGTTCCCGAGGGGGATACAGTATCTGTTCCCCAGATGGTGGAAAATGGTGAGCAGAGTGCCGATACGGCGGCCCACAATCTTACTGCCGCCGTGACCGGACAAGGTGAGATGGAAGAGTATAAGCCATCTTTCCACGGAGTAATGGTATGTGTCGGAGGGCGCTACGGAACAGCACATGTGGGGTTTGGAAAGCATTTCTTTGGACTGCCGTCCTGGCTGGCTATGTTTGCCAAACATTTTATCAATATCATTTACTTTATTCAGGTGCTGGGATGGAATAAAGTATTTAGTTATATGAAGCATGAGTTCTTCACTGTGCGCAACTGCAGAAGCTTTGTAGGCGGACATTTTTCCAACAGAACTCCAAGCTTCCTTCTTGCACCACTAAGATTCTGGCTTGGTGCCGTGTGGCTGTTTGAAGGAATCATGAAGGTGGTAGAAGGCTGGTTTAGTAAACCAATGCTTAACGGGTTTTTTGGCGGTGCAAATTCCTGGTATGACAGTATACTAAGTACCGTCAGCAATACTGCCGCTGCGGCAGCAGATGCAGTAAGCTCTGCAACTGCGGCAGCATCAAATGTAACTGCAGCAGCAGATGCAGTAAGTTCGGCAACAGGCGCGGCAGGTGCAGCAGATGCAGCCGCTTCTGTGGGACATGTGATTTTCAACTGGAACATTTTAGGACTATTCAAGATGATATTTGTCAGCGGAGCGGATCTTGCATCCTCAACTTTGAGTGACCTTGCCTTTAAACTGGATGTTCCGGTTATGAACTGGTTTGTGAATAAATGTATTCTGCCAAATGACGGAGTACAAATGGCAATGCAAATCTTTATTGTAGTAATGGAAATTTTGATTGGACTTGCACTGATGGGCGGACTTCTCACATCTCCGGCAGCAGCCATGTCCCTGGTTTTACAGTTTATGTTTGTATGTACAACAGGCTTGTATCTGAACACTTTCTGGATGATTTTCGCGGGAATTGCAGTATTGATCGGAGCGGGAAGAACATTTGGACTGGATTATTATGCCATGCCGGCGCTGAAGAAGTGGTGGAGAAAACTGCCCCTGATTCGAAAGTCATATCTGTACCACGATTAGAAAAGCTGTAGGTGAAAAAATGGAGAAATTAACATATGAGGAGTCCTATGAGCTTGTAAAAGAAGAGATTCAAAAGGCTCTTACCAAATCTCCCCGCATAATCAATAATTACCTGACGCATCTATCGGCCTCTCAGGGGAAGATGATTCGTGCAGTTTCAGTGCTGCTTTGTGCAGAGGATGAGGAAGGAAAGATTCATCCCGGCGCAGTCCACGCTGCGGCTGCAATTGAAATCATCCATCTGGCGTCCCTTGTCCATGATGATGTTATTGACGATGCGGATTTGAGAAGAGGGAAGGAAACACTTCAGAAAAAATACGGAAAACGTACCGCGGTTATTTGTGGTGATTACTTGTTGAGTCTTGCACTGAAAATGATTGCGGCAATTCCAAACCGAAAGGACTATGAAGATTATGCTGATATGAATCTGCCGGATTATATCAGCAGATTGTGTACAGGAGAGCTGCTGCAGCATATAAACAACAATAACCTGAACCTAACAGTCTTTGACTATATTAAAATTATATCGGGGAAGACAGCTGCACTTTTTGAGGCATCTTTTCTGGCAGGAGCCATTTTTGGCGGGTATTCAGCCGAGGAGATTAAAAAATACCGTAAGATTGGAAATTATGCCGGCTTAGTTTTCCAGATGCAGGATGACTGCCTGGACTTTGATGAGACGATTGAACAGGCGAAAAAACCGGTACAGTCGGATTACGAGCAGGGTGTTATTACTCTTCCGTTGATACACGCATTAGGCCAGCTGCCTGATTTTAAAAGAAAAGCAGCCCAGGGGACTGTCTCCAGAGAGGACATTGATCGGGCAGTGGAGGAGTCCGGTGGTTTAGGTTTTACAAAGCATTTGATCGGACGATATTACAAAAAAGCTGAGCGCTGCATCGGCAGGCTGGATGCAACAGAAGAAAAACGTGCGAGACTTACTGCGATTTTGAACAAAGCTACCGGAATGAAAATGGAACTATAGAGGGAGAATATGAGAGATGCTTGCAAGGTTTTTTGACTATATAGAGATTAAGACAAAGATTACAAGTACGTTTACTTTTCTCCTGACCATAGGCTTCCTTTTGTATCAAAGGCAGGAAATACAGTGGGGAAAGACACTTATATTTTTTGCAGGGATGTTTCTTTTTGACCTGACGACTACTGCAATAAATAATTATATTGATACGAAAGATAATGAGCAGGTTCTTGCATTTGACAGAAGACAGGCACTTCTGATCATTTATGCCCTGTTCGGGATCAGCACTGCACTGGGCCTTTATCTTGCTTACCTTACAGATTTGGTTGTTTTGGCTGCCGGTGGTTTATGTTTTCTTTTTGGGGTTTTTTATACCTATGGGCCGCTGCCGATTTCCAGAATGCCGTTGGGAGAAGTGATGTCCGGTTTCTTTTATGGGATGATGATTCCGTTTATATTAATGTATATCAATACACCAGAAGGAACTTTTCTGACCTACAAACTGAGCTGGGAAACAATCTATCTGTCGGTGCAGGTTGTTCCGATTCTCACATTATTTCTTTTTGCAGTGATACCGTTTTCTGTAACGGCAAATATTATGCTGGCAAATAACATCTGTGATGTGGAAAAAGATGTTGCGGTGAGACGACATACGCTGCCTTATTATATAGGGAAAAAAGCGCTGCCTTTGTTTGCGGGACTTTACTATATAACCTATATTTCCACGATTCTGCTGGTAATATTTAAAATTTTGTCTCCGGTAACGCTGCTCGCAGTTTTAACGATTATTCCGGTACAGAGAAATATCCGCATCTTCTGGAAAAAACAGGAGAAAAGCACAACGTTTAATATTAGTATTATTAATTTTATTTTAATTATGGGCGGGAACGCCCTGGCAATATTTTTATCTGTGATTCTGGACAGATTTTTGTAACATTGTTTTCATCCGGGTAACCGGATTGAAATAGAAAAGAAACGGCCGCAGTGACGGCGTAAAATGGAGGTACAATATGAAAAAAGCAGCAGCATTATTACTCTGTACGACCCTTGCCGCAGGAGCACTTACTGCTTGTGGAGGGAATAAGACAGAGACCACAAAGACAGAGGACAAAAAGACAGAAAGCACGAAGGAAGAAACCACGGATGCAGGAGAGGCAAAGACCGGGCTTGCAGTGATTACATCACTTGCTTCCTCAACATCTGCAGGCGAAGAAGATGGACTGGCACAGACAGATTCTACAGTAGTAGCTGTACTTGTCGATGCCGAAGGTAAAATTCTGGATTGTAAAATTGATTCAGCCCAGACAAAAATCAACTTTACTAAAGAGGGCAAGCTTGCAACTGACACAGCAGCTGAGCTTAAGTCTAAACAGGAACTGGGGGCTGACTATGGTCTGGGAAAAGCATCTTCCATTAAAAAGGAATGGAATGAACAGGCTGATGCATTTGCCGAATATGCAGTAGGAAAAACAGTAGACGAAATAAAAGGTGTTGCAGTGAATGAAGAAGGAGTGCCTGCAGATGAGGATTTGAAATCTTCTGTAACAATTCATGTAGGAGATTTTGTTGGCGGTATTGAGAAAGCAGCAGCAAATGCAAAAGCCTTAGGAGCAGGCAGCGCCGACAAACTTGGTCTGGGCGTTACGACTGAAATAGCAAACTCCACAGATGCAGCAGCTGATGAGGAAGGACTTGCAGAAGCCTATTCCATGTATTCTGCTGTTACAACTGATGCAGACGGCAAAATCACAAGCTGCTATGTGGATGCAACACAGGGTGATGTGAACTTTGATACAAAGGGTGTTATTACTTCCGATTTGAAGAAAGAGGTTAAAACAAAACAGGAGCTGGGGGATGGCTACGGCATGAAGAAAGCGTCTTCCATCGGCAAAGAGTGGTTTGAACAGGCAGATGCGTTTGCTGAGTATGCAAAAGGAAAGACAGCATCAGATGTCAGCAAAATCGCAGTCAGTGAGGAAGGCCTTGCTTCAGATGAAGACCTGATTTCTTCTGTAACGGTACACGTATCGCCATTTATAACTGTAGTTGAAAAAGCAGCAGAGAATGCAAAATAATAGTAAGAAACAGTGATATCCGTGGGATGCATTATTCATGCATCCCATTTCGTTTAATACGGTTTTAAGCTGATTTTAGGGGAAGGCACATGAAGATAAGAAAACGAATAGCAGCATTTATAGTTGGTATTTTGACAGTATCGCTGCTGTCAGCTTGCAAAGCATCCGGCGAAAAAAGGTATGAGGCCAGTTTCCTGGAGCTTTTTGACACGGCCAGTGTAGTGGTCGGATATGCAAAAAATGAAGATGACTTTACAAAATATAGTCAGAAGGTTTATGATGAATTGAAAGAGTACAATGAGCTTTTTGATATTTATAATGATTATGACGGCATTAATAATATTAAAACAATCAACGATAATGCCGGAATAAGGCCTGTGAAGGTCGATAAGAAAATTACAGATCTTCTTTCTTTTTCGAGAGAAATGTTTGAGAAGACAGATGGAAAAGTAAATGTTGCTTTTGGAGCAGTACTTTCCCTGTGGCATAATCACCGGGAGGCAGGCTTAAATAACCCGGAAAGGGCAGCTCTGCCGGATTATGAAGAACTAAAAAGGCGAAATGAGCATACTGACATTAAGGATATGATTATTGATGAAAATGCTTCTACTGTTTACTTACAAGATCCTAACATGAGTTTGGATGTGGGGGCGATAGCCAAAGGCTATGCTGTGGAAAAGGTTTCACAATTTATACAAAAAGAGGGGCTCAAAGACGGAATGATATCCGTGGGCGGCAATGTAAGGACTTTCGGAGAGAAGTACGATGAAAGGGGAAAGCAGGTTCCCTGGACTGTTGGAATTCAAAATCCGGATACATCCAGTGATAAGAAGTCGCTTTATGATTTGAGATTGTCAGGTTATTCCCTTGTAACCAGCGGCGTTTACGAGCGGTATTATATTGTGGACGGAAAACGGTATCATCATATCATTGATCCGCAAACATTAATGCCTGCCGCATATTTCACATCGGTCTCTATCGTGTGCAAAAACTCAGGCATGGCAGATGCTCTTTCTACCGCAGTGTTTAATACATCATACAAAGAAGGAAGCAAGATGATAGAAGGAATGAAGGATGTGGAAGCACTGTGGGTGTTTCCGGATGGCACAATGAAATACAGCGGTGGTTTCGAAAAGTGGTGTGATTTATGATAAAGAAGAATGATTTGATACTGGCAGCAACTGTTCTTGTTATTGCCCTTGCGGCAATTCTGTTTATAACTTTAACCCGAAAAGATGGCGCAGAGGTCGTGGTGACTGTGAATGGAGAAGTGTATACGATCATGTCTCTCGATGAGGATACGACCCTGACGATCGGCGAAGAGCCGGACGATTATAACGTGGTGGAGATTAAAAATGGAAAAGTAAGAATGTCAGAGGCAAACTGCCGGGATCAAATCTGTGTGAATCATAAGCCCATCCATTTCAATAATGAATCTATTGTGTGCCTGCCTCATAAAGTGACAGTGGAGATTCACGGCGGCGAAGAAAGCGATATTGATATAATGGCAAATTAGATGGTGCACTAAACAAGGAGAATCCATGAAAACCAGAAATGTGGCAATGTACGGAATGCTGATTGCACTGGCATTCATTTTAAGTTATATAGAAAGTATTATACCGATTCCTGTGCCTATTCCGGGAATTAAGATTGGGCTTGCAAATCTGGTTGTAGTCACTGCACTATTTTTGATGGGGCCCAGGCAGGCCTTTGTAATGTCCATGATTAGGATCTTTTTGGTGGGTTTCACATTCGGAAACCTGTCTACTATGATATTCAGCTTCGGGGGCGGCCTGCTCAGCTGGCTGGTTATGACAATCGCAAAGAAATGGAATAAGTTCTCTGTGACAGGAGTAAGCATCCTGGGCGGTATCAGCCACAATGCAGGACAGATTCTGGTCGCTATGTGGGTAGTAAACAGTGGTGTCCTCATATACTATCTTCCATTCTTAGTCATTTCAGGGGTGGTTACAGGCGCGGTAATTGGAATTGCAGGAGGACTGATTATAAACAGTCTCAAGAAAATGGAGCTTTTTAAGCCTTGACAAATATCTTAAGATAGGATAAGATTGCAACAGATACGAAACAAGCAATGAAGAGAACAAGTAGTAACTAAATTGGAGAAAACAGAAAGTTGCCGGTGGATGAGAGGCGCATGATACAATCGGTTATGAATACATCTCAGAGCTTCGCACCCAACACAGTTTCATTTTGATATGCAGATGAATTGCAAGTAGGCTGTGACGGATTGGTACACGTTATTGTACTGAGTGATTAAGCGGGAAAAGCTGCAGCTGCAGTTTGAAAGTCAGATACACTCATTGAGACAGATGATGCGAGTTATCTGTGAATAAAGGTGGTACCACGAGTTCTATGAGCCCTCGTCCTTTTGGATGAAGGGCTCATTTTGTATCATATTTTAAATTAAAGAAAGGGAGAGACAATGACAGTATACGAAGAATTGAAGGCAAGAGGACTGGTTGCCCAGGTAACAGATGAAGATTTGATTAAGGGTTTGATTAACAACGGAAAGGCTACATTCTATATTGGCTTTGATCCCACAGCTGACAGCCTTCATGTGGGTCACTTCATGGCACTTTGCCTGATGAAGCGCCTGCAGATGGCGGGAAACAAGCCAATAGCACTGCTGGGAGGCGGCACGGGTATGATCGGCGATCCTTCGGGGCGTTCAGACATGCGGCAAATGATGACACCCGAGACTATCCAGCACAACTGTGACAGATTCAAAGAACAGATGAGCAAGTTTATAGACTTTTCCGAAGGGAAAGCACTCATGGTGAATAATGCCGACTGGCTCATGGATTTGAATTATATTGAGTTACTCCGTGAGGTCGGCCCACATTTCAGTGTGAACCGTATGCTCGCAGCAGAATGTTACAAGCAGAGAATGGAGAAAGGGCTGACCTTCCTGGAATTCAACTACATGATTATGCAATCATATGATTTCTATGCATTATACCAGAGATACGGCTGCAATCTGCAGTTCGGAGGTGATGATCAGTGGGGGAACATGCTGGCGGGCACGGAACTTATCCGTAGAAAATTAGGAAAAGATGCAAGTGCCATGACGATTACACTGCTCCTCAACTCCGAGGGTAAAAAGATGGGAAAGACTCAGTCCGGTGCAGTATGGCTCGACCCAGACAAAACATCACCATTTGAGTTTTACCAGTACTGGAGAAACATTGCTGACGCGGACGTGTTAAAATGCATCCGTATGCTTACATTCCTGCCGCTGGAGGAAATTGATGCCATGGATTCCTGGGAAGGAAGCAAGCTAAATAAGGCAAAAGAAATCCTGGCATACGAGCTGACCAAAATGGTTCACAGCGAAGAAGAAGCTCAAAAAGCCCAGGAAAGCTCCCGGGCACTGTTCAGTCAGGGCAATGCAGCCGATATGCCCACAGCCGAACTAAGCGAAAAAGACCTGACAGATGGCGCAATCGACATCTTGACACTTCTCTTAAAGAGTGGTCTTGTATCCTCCAAGTCAGAGGCAAGGCGGGCGGTAGAGCAGGGCGGAGTTTCCGCCGATGGAGAAAAAGTAACAAACATTCACGAAGTAATTACCGGTGATGCATTTTCTGGAAACGGACTTGTGTTGAAAAAAGGTAAAAAAAGCTTCCGCAAAGTTGTAAAAGGGGACTGACCCTTTTGCGGGCCGTTTTTTGAATTGTTTACAAATTTGATATATCATTTTATGGAAAACTTGCAAACATGGAAGAATGTGCTATACTATATATAAAATGAATGCAGGGGAACTAATTAAGTTGAGAAGGAAGCGTACACAGCTGTCAATCCTGACCCTTTGAACCTGTCGGTTAAAACCGTCGTAGGGAGCAAAATGACAAAGTATAAAAGAATGCTTGGGTTTTGCACCCGAGCATTTTTTACGTAACAGATAACTTTGTTTATTGCATGAATAGCAGAAAGGAAGAAAAGATATGGGCATAGAACAAGAAGCAGCAAGGCTGAATGCCAGAATGAGGCAGGAGATTCCCCTTGTTCACAATATTACCAATTATGTGACTGTTAATGACTGCGCAAACGCTCTTTTAGCCATTGGGGCATCACCAATCATGGCGGATGACACTCTTGAGGCAGCGGATATCACCTCCATTTCATCTGCTCTGGTTCTTAATATTGGCACCTTAAACCAGAGAACAGTGGAATCTATGATTCTTGCAGGAAAGAAAGCAAATGAACTGGGACTCCCGGTTATTCTCGATCCGGTCGGTGCCGGGGCATCGGACCTTCGCAACAAAACAGTTGAGAAAGTTCTGGATCAGGTAAAGGTTACGATTCTGAGGGGAAATCTTTCGGAAGTATCTTATGTGGCAGGACTTTCAGTCTCTACAAAAGGAGTGGACACATCAGATAAGGATAATAATAAGGATGCCCGATTGGTAGCGCTGGCAGCTGCAAAGAAACTTTCCTGCATCGTTGCAGTTACGGGAGCTGTCGATGTTATTACCGACGGAGAGCGTGTAGTGAAGGTTTCTAACGGCCATCCACTACTTTCTAAGGTGACAGGCACCGGGTGTATGACAAGTGCTATTACAGGCGGATATGCCGGAACAAAGGAAAATGCATTTACGGCAGCTGTGGCCGGTATACTGTCCATGGGTATTGCCGGAGAAATCGCATTTGAAAAAGCAGGAGCACTGGGAACCGGAAGTTTCCGTGTGGCACTTATCGATGCACTTTCTAATTTAAATGAAGAAACAATAGAAAAGAGGGCAAAAATTGAAGAAGCAAGAGATTGATTATACATTGTATCTTTGCACGGATCGGGAACTAATGAGCACAGATACTCTGGAAGATGCGGTAGAGCAAGCAATAAAAGGCGGCTGCACCCTTGTCCAGCTTAGAGAAAAGGACTGTTCTTCACTTGAGTTCTATGAGACAGCGAAGAAGATTCGTAAGATTACAAAAAAATATAACATACCGCTTATTATTAATGATCGTGTAGATATTGCACTGGCGGTTGATGCGGACGGCGTCCATGTGGGACAAACGGACCTGCCGGCAGAAGTTGTGCGCCATATCATAGGAGAAGACAAAATCGTAGGTGTTTCAGTGGCAAACCTTTCCGAGGCAAAGCAGGCGGCGGCAGACCAGGCAGACTATCTGGGAGTGGGCGCAATGTATCCCACAGATACGAAGGCAAATGCGCGCCATGTTACGATAGAGGAATTAAAGGAGTTACGCAGTGCAGTAAATGTACCTATAGTTGTGATAGGTGGTATTAACCAGAAGACACTGCACAGCTTTAAGGGTATCGGCGTTGACGGTCTGGCAGTGGTGTCAGCTGTAATCTCAGCGGAGAACATAGAACAGGCAGCACATGATATGGCAACAGAATTCAGGGAGTAAATCATGGAAAAATTTAAGGCAGCAGTCTTTGATCTGGATGGTACGCTTTTGGATTCGATGGGAGTCTGGCGAGAGATTGACGTTGCGTTTTTAGAAAAAAGAGGAATCACACTTCCCGATGATTATGTGCGAAACATCACACCCCTGGGGTTTGAAGCTGCAGCTCAATACACAATTGCCCGGTTTGGCTTAAGAGAAGATCCAAAAGAAATTATTCGGGAGTGGTATGACATGGCAAAAGATGCCTATGCAAATACTGTCATGCTAAAGTCCAATGTCAGGGAATATCTTGAGATATTAAAGACAAGGGACATCCGGATTGCAGCAGCTACTTCGTCGGATTTTGAACTAGTACGGCCGGCACTTTTAAACAATGGGATTTTCTCTTATTTTGAGCATATTGTAACAGTTCGGGATGTCACTCGCGGAAAAGGCCATCCAGATATTTATGAGGAGGCAGTATCCCGAATGAATATACTGCCTGCAGATACGGTAGTGTTTGAGGATATTTTAAAAGGAATCGAAGGCGCAAAGGCGGGGGGCTTTCGGGCAGTCGGAGTATATGATAGTTATTCAGAGTATGAAAAGGATGCAATGATAGAGCTGGCGGATCATTATATTTATGATTTCGGTGAATTGATGGAAGGAGTATAAAATGAAAACTGTATTGACAATTGCAGGCAGTGACTCAAGCGGCGGCGCAGGGATTCAGGCAGATATAAAAACAATTACGGTCCACGGATTGTACGCTATGAGTGCTATAACAGCACTGACAGCACAAAACACAACAGGGGTTTATGGAATCATGGAGGTGACTCCTGAATTTTTGGGAAATCAGCTGGACTGCATTTTTAAAGACATTTTTCCGGATGCGGTGAAGATTGGAATGGTATCCTCATCGGCATTGATTGAGGTCATTGCGGATAAACTGAAAGAATATAAGGCTGAGCACATTGTGGTGGATCCTGTGATAGTATCTACAAGCGGGAGCCGTCTTCTGGCAGAAGATGCTTCTGAGACATTGATTAAAACATTGATTCCTCTTGCACAGGTTATTACTCCCAATATTCCGGAGGCAGAGGTACTCTGCAAAATGGATATTAAAAATGTCGGTGATATGGAGCGGGCTGCCGTGAATATTGCAGAATTTACAAAAGGTGCAGTATTGGTTAAGGGAGGTCACGACTTAAATGATGCAAATGACCTGCTGTATGAGTCAGGAAACCTTGAATGGATAAACGGACAACGCATCGACAATCCTAATACGCATGGGACAGGCTGTACATTGTCTTCTGCCATTGCATGCGGACTTGCTAAAGGCAACACACTTTCTGATAGCGTAAAAGCGGCAAAAGCGTACATATCGGGAGCGCTTCATGCAGATTTAAATCTGGGACACGGAAGCGGGCCGCTGAACCATATGTTTCGTATCTAATCGAAAAGGGGAGATGTAAAGTGGAAGAAAAGAGGACATCATCAATTGGGAACGGCCTGGTTTGGTTCGGAGCCGCAGTATCCATCGCTGAAATACTGACAGGAACATATATTGCGCCACTTGGAATGAAAAAAGGAATGGCAGCAATTTTACTGGGACACCTCATTGGCTGCACGCTGTTTTGTCTTGCCGGCCTGATTGGAGGACATACCAGAAAAAGCTCTATGGAAACCGTGAAACTGTCATTTGGATCTAAAGGCGCATTGCTGTTTGCTGTACTGAATATATTGCAGCTGGTCGGCTGGACTGCCATTATGATTATTAATGGGGCCCAGGCAACTGCTGTGATTGCAGGGCGGCTCTGGGGAATCGATCAGTCATGGATCTGGTGTCTGGCAATAGGAGCATTCATTATCCTTTGGATTGCCATAGGGATTAAAAATATTGACGGACTGAATTATATTGCTATGGGAGCCCTGTTCATTCTGACAATCGTTTTGAGCATGGTTGTGTTTAAAGGAAGCCCTGCGGCCCCTGTGGGGGAGAGTTTAAGCTTTGGAGCTGCTGTTGAATTAAGTGCGGCAATGCCGCTGTCCTGGCTGCCGCTTATCTCAGATTACACAAGAGAAGCGAAAAAACCGGGACAGGCCACAGTAGTCAGTACACTTGTCTATTTCGCAGGAAGCACCTGGATGTATGCCATTGGCTTAGGTGCGGCGATTTTTACAGGGGAAACGGATATCTCTAAGATTATGCTGCAGGCAGGAATTGGCATTGCAGGAGTTGTGATTTTAATTGTATCCACAGTGACAACTACATTTTTGGATTCGTATTCTGCGGGCGTAAGTGCTTCAACTATTTCACAGAAAATGAAACAAATACCGGTGGGAATCGCTGTGGCGGTTGTAGGAATTTTGCTGGCTATCTTAACACCGATTCAGAACTTTGAAAATTTCCTTTATCTGATTGGGTCGGTTTTCGCACCTATGATTACCATTCAGATTGCAGACTACTTTATTTTGAAACGTAATAGTGATACGGCCAGTGTTGACTGGGTAAATCTGATTCTTTGGGGCATTGGATTTTTAGGATACCGGGTGTTTATGAAAGTTGATACTCCTGTCGGACAGACATTGCCTGTTATGCTGGCTATTGTAGTGTTGTGTGTGATTGTACGAAAAGCCGAGGCAGTATTGCAAAAAAGGTGTTGACAACGGTAATCCCGCGTAATATAATGATACAGCATGACAAAAGGAGAAACAGTATACACCAAAGCCCCGGAGTGTGCTGATTTCATATAGAAAATTAAAGCAAGTTGTGATAATTATTTTAGGAGGAACACCCCATGAAGACTTATATGGCTAACCCTGACAAGGTTGAAAAAAAATGGTATGTGGTTGACGCTGAGGGATGCACATTAGGACGTCTGTCCTCAGAGATTGCAAAAGTATTAAGAGGCAAGAATAAGCCTGAGTATACACCACATGTTGATACAGGTGACTATGTAGTAGTAGTAAATGCAGAAAAAGTAAAAGTAACAGGCAAGAAGCTCCACCAGAAAGTATACTACAATCACTCTGATTATGTAGGTGGAATGAGAGAGACTACATTGGCAGAGCTGATGGCTAAGAAACCTGAACAGGTGATTGAACTGGCTGTAAAAGGAATGCTTCCAAAAGGACCTTTAGGCAGAGAAATGATTAAAAAACTTCACGTTTATGCTGGGCCGGAGCACAAACAGCAGGCACAGAAACCAGAAGAATTAACATTTTAAGGAAAGGTTGAAAGGAGGATATTACAGTGGCTAATACAAATTATTACGGAACAGGAAGAAGAAAAAAATCTATCGCAAGAGTATATCTTGTACCCGGAACGGGCAAGATTACAATAAATAAAAGAGACATCGATGAATATCTCGGACTGGAGACATTGAAAGTTGTTGTCCGCCAGCCCCTCGTTGCAACCGGTACAGCTGACAAGTTTGACGTACTGGTTAACGTACACGGCGGTGGTTACACAGGCCAGGCAGGAGCAATCCGCCACGGCATTTCAAGAGCTCTTCTTGAGGCGGACGCAGAATACAGACCTGTATTAAAATCAGCAGGCTACCTCACACGTGACCCACGTATGAAAGAACGTAAGAAATATGGTCTCAAATCAGCCCGTAGAGCACCACAATTTTCAAAGAGATAAGCAGTTATCTGCGAATAAATACACATGGGAAGGCCCTAGAATGCTTGCATTCGAGGGCCTTCCCTTAGAAAATCTGGCTATTTACCGGACATCTGTCTTTCCTGTAAGTGTATCGAATTGTATGTACAAAACAGACAGCAAAGGCTACCAAGAATTTAAAGGCAGCAAGCCTTTCTATAAAGGCGAAGAAAATAATTAAGATTATTAGAGATGAACCATTTAGGAATCCACCGCCATATGAAGGACTAGTTGGTAATTTAGACGGGTTCTATTCCAGAGGAATCAACATTAAGTATAGATTAGCCTATCAAGTATAAGATAAAATGGCAGTTCGATAAAATTATATTGCGCCAGTTTTGCCTTCAGAAATCGGAAAGCTACAAAGATACCGCATGGCAATGAAGAGTGGGTGACGATGGAGGGCTGAGAAATGGTAATTTTCATTATTTTTCTTTTTGTAAATATATTTACTACAGGTATTTTTGTGCTGGTATATGGAGGAAAGCAGCCTTACGGTGAAGGGATGCTTTTAGGCGTACATATCCCCGATTATGCCGTACATGATCCGGATGTTGACGCTTTAATGAAAACGTACAGGAAAAGAACAAAAAGGTTTTACCTTACAAATTTCTTCATCTCTGCTGCAATCTGTTTTTTAAACTTCTGGTATTTTTCTATCTTCCTAATAGCATGGAGTCTTTGGATCGTGGAGCTGTGCACAGGAGCTATCTGGCTCCTGTATGGCACCCACAAAAAACTGTATGCTTTAAAAATGGACAGGGGCTGGGAGGCAGATATAGAACAGGTATACGGGGACGATGATGTGTACTGGAAAAATGGATGGTACAATAATCCGAACGATAAAAGACTTTGGGTGCCGGATAGATTTTGTTCTTCAAATTACGCAACTAACATGGCGAGACCGGCAGGAAAGATATTTACATTTGGGCTTCTTGGAGGAACCGCGGTTCTTCTGCTAATACTTTTTGTTGTATTTCTCAGGGCCGACTTTACGCCCAGGTACATGGAGTTAAGCGGACATACTGTCCAAATATCATCCCCAATGTCCCCAATTGCTTTTGATCTTAAGGATGTAAAGGACTTTAAACTGTTGGATAAAATGCCTGAAGGGAATTTTACAAGAACGAATGGTCTTGCAGATGACAGGCAGCTTGTCGGAAAGTTTCGGGAAAAAGAGACAGGAGATTATAGAATGTATGTCTATAAAAAGCATTTTCCCGTGTTACAGATTCATTTGCCGGAATACACGGTACTCATAAATAGCGACGAAAAGGGACAGACTGAATCCTGGTACCAGGAGCTTGCTGACAGACTCCCTGAGTTAACTGTCGTGGAGAAGTAAGTGCATGAGGGCATATGACAAGATTTTATACTTGCCATATGCCTCTCTTCATGCTATACTTCACCTAAAACATTTGTCAACGAGAAATACTTCGTCGGGCAAGAATGCCATAGGCGTAATTTATAATTTTTTTTAGGAGGTTTTATTTTTTTATGGACGCGGACCCTGACGGGAACTCTATTTTATTTCGATTGGTATTGTTATTATTCTTTACACTCATGAATGCTTTTTTTGCCGGAGCCGAGATGGCTGTGGTTTCTGTAAATAAAACCAGAATCCGCACTTTGGCCGATGAAGGCAGCAAAAAGGCAATCGTCATTCAAAGCCTCTTTGAGGATTCAACGAAGTTTCTTTCAACGATTCAGGTAGCTATAACATTTGCAGGATTTTATTCCAGTGCATCTGCTGCGGCGGGAATTGCGCCGGTTCTTGGGGAGTGGTTGGAGAGCATACAGATGCCTTACAGTGACGCCATTGCCAGCAACGGGGTGACATTAGTTTTGATGTTCTTTAATCTTGTATTTGGTGAACTTGTGCCCAAAAGAGTTGCATTGCAGAAAGCAGAAACTTTTTGTATGGTGACAGTAATGCCGATTCATTATATATCGAAGGTGCTTTCTCCGTTTATTAAACTTTTGTCAGTATCTACAAAAGGCGTACTTAAATTGATGGGATTGAAAACCGAGGATCAGGAAGAAGCTGTTACGGAAGAAGAAATCAGAGCTCTTATGAAGATGGGAAATGAGAACGGCACATTTGATGATGATGAGCGGGAGATGATAAATTCTGTCTTTTCATTTGATGACAGAAGCGCCAGAGAAATTATGGTGCCCAGACGCGATGTGTACGTACTGGACGTGGAGAAACCTTTTGATACTCTGATGGATGAGATTTTGGAATCCAGACACTCCAGGATTCCCGTCTATGAAGGAAATATAGATAACATTATCGGCATATTGCACATAAAGGATGTTATGATTGCAGTGAGAAAACATGGTCTGGAAGCTCTGAACATCAGAAAGCTGCTGAGGAAACCTTTCTTTGTTCCTGACAGCAGAGATGCGGATGATTTGTTTCGGGAACTTCAAAAGCAAAGAAGGCACATGGCTGTTCTCGTGGATGAATACGGCGGCTTTTCCGGAATCGTTACTATAGAAGATCTTGTGGAAGAGATTATGGGAGAAATCAGTGAGGAATATGAAGATATAGTTCAGGAAATCGTTGCGCTGGGCGATGGGGAATACCTGCTGGACGGAGGAATCCTGATTGATGATCTCAATGAGGAAATGGACTTAAAGCTTGTGACCGAAAACTATGATACTCTGTCAGGTTATCTGATTGAAAAACTGGGGTATATTCCGGGGAAAGACTGCCGGGAAACTGTAGTGGAGGATGATTTGGAGTTTACGATTGAGGAGGTAAAGGGAAATCGTATTACCAAGGTAATCATGAGAGAAATCTCACCTTAGTTATTGAACTTACAAAACTTCACAGGTATAATAAGTCTGTATTCAATAAACTATCATGGAATTGAAGGAGAGCTATCTTATGAAAATGTTATCCATTGAGCAGGAATTGAAGAACAACAGTTATCCGGGAAGAGGCATTATTATCGGCAGAAGTGAAGATGGCAATACAGCCATAACGGCTTATTTTATTATGGGCCGAAGCGAGAACAGCCGCAACCGAATATTTGTGGAGGATGGGGAAGGTATCAGGACTCAGGCCTTTGACCCCAGCAGAATGGCGGATCCGAGCCTCATTATTTATGCCCCTGTGCGCGTGCTGGGTAATAAGACAATTGTGACAAATGGAGATCATACAGATACCATATATGAAAATATGGACAAGCAGATGACCTTTGAACAAAGCCTGCGCCTAAGAGGGTTTGAACCGGATGGCCCTAATTATACACCTCGTATTTCAGGAATCATGCATATAGAAGATGGAAGCTTTAACTATGCCATGTCCATTTTGAAAAGCAACAATGGCAGCCCGAAAAGCTGCAGCCGCTACACCTTTGCTTATGAGAACCCTAATGCAGGCGAAGGACACTTTCTTCATACCTATATGTATGATGACAATCCGCTGCCAAGCTTTGAAGGAGAACCAAAGTGGATTTCTGTGAGCGGTGACATAGACTACTTTACTGGGACTTTGTGGAACAGCTTGAATGAGGACAACAAGGTTTCGCTGTTTGTACGTTATATAGATATTGCATCAGGTACATATGAGACACGGATTGTGAATAAGTACAGGTAAGGAGTAGAGGAAGTTTGAAACAAAAAGGCAGCAGTTAAAGAAAAAGTAGTGTATAGCAAACAAGCCATCTTTCGCTGGCTTCAAAAAGAGAATATAGGCACAACACTTAATTCATGGCAGGAGCGATATCATCTTTGATGATATATACACGATGTTTTAGCAGGCTAAGTGCCTGTGAAGTAGTCAAAATTTTTGGCTTATTCACAGGTCTTGATTCAAGAAAGCCTTCTGGTGTGTACGGTTTTAAATCTGAGAGTATGTGCCAGATAGCGGTCAGGAGCATACGGCAGACAGCAATAATAGCTTTCTTGTGACCACGACGTGCTTTTATACGTCTGTAGCGAGTAATTAATTCAGGATGTTTCTTCGATTTTAATAAAGCATTTGCAACTTGCACCAGAACTGGTTTAAAATAGGAACCAGCACGGGAGATTCGAGTTGCTTTGATTTTACTGACGCTTTGATCATTACGAGGACAACATCCGGCCCATGAAACAAGGTGTTTCGCTGTGGGGAAAACAGACATATCACCACCGATTTCAGAAAGGACCTGGATAGCAGTCATTGGATTCTTATTAAATCCAGGGACTGTACGTATTAGATCAAGTGGAGCTTGGTACTTGTCACTGAGACAAAGGATTTCCCGTTCTACTTTATCTATGTGTAATCTCAACTCATCTATGTGATTGAGACACTGTTTGAGTTTTACAGCCTGTTCAGGGCATAATGCGCCATCGACAGCCGCTTGAATTTCTTCAATGGGAGTCTTGCATCCGCCGTGTACAAAAGGTGCAACATCAAATATTTCCCCGGGATGAGCAAGTATCTGTTCTGTAATAGAGCGTGCTGACTTTCCAAAAACATCACTGAACACATCATCAAGCTTGAAATTAGATACGGTAAGACAGTTTTGAGCACGATTCTTTTCACCAACGATCATACAGGTGAGTTTGAACCGGTACCGCACTAAATCTCTCAGGATATCAATAAAGGTTGTCCTAGATGTTGTTATAGGTGGAATAAAGGAAGGTTTGATCATATCGCACATAAAGAGATCGCAGATCCATTTGGCATCTTTACGGTCAGTCTTATAAGGAAACTATATCAGAAAGAAAATAAATTAGAAAGCGAAAAGTAGACCACGGGTTTCATAACCCCATAGGTGCCTTTCGCAGAAAGGCGGAATATAAAGATGAAAGAATTGGAATTGAAATATGGCTGTAACCCGAATCAGAAACCATCTAGAATCTACATCCAGGATGGGAGTGAGCTGCCTGTTCAGGTATTATGCGGGCGGCCGGGATATATCAACTTTCTGGATGCTTTCAATGGCTGGCAGCTGGTGACAGAACTTAAAAAAGCCACAGGCCTCCCGGCGGCGGCCTCGTTTAAACATGTATCTCCGGCAGGGGCTGCTGTGGGACTCCCATTAAGTGAGACACTTGCCAGAATCTACTGGGTGGATGATTTGGGAGAACTTTCTCCCCTTGCCTGTGCTTATGCCAGAGCAAGAGGTGCAGACAGAATGTCTTCTTTCGGAGATTTCATTTGTCTGTCCGATGTCTGTGACCTGGATACTGCAAGACTTATTAAAAGAGAAGTCTCTGACGGTGTTATTGCCCCCGGATATGAACCGGAAGCTCTTGAGCTGTTGAAGCAGAAAAAGAAGGGCAGGTATAATGTGATCCAGATGGATAAGAATTATGTGCCTGAGCATCTGGAACACAAAGAAGTTTTTGGCATTACATTTGAACAGGGACGCAATGAGTTTGAGATTAATGATAATTTCTTTTCCGACGTAGTTACGGAAAATAAAGACATTCCCAAAGCAGCCAGAATAGACCTTACCATTGCCATGGTGACATTGAAGTATACCCAATCCAATTCCGTGTGCTATGTCAAAGGTGGACAGGCTATCGGTATCGGAGCAGGGCAGCAGTCCCGTATTCACTGTACAAGACTTGCGGGCCAGAAGGCGGATAACTGGTGGCTGCGCCAGAATCCAAAGGTGCTTGGACTTACATTTAAACAAGGCCTTGGCAGAGCGGATAGGGACAATGCGATTGACTTATATATTGGAAAGGAATATATGGATGTCCTTTCAGATGGCGCGTGGGAAAATATATTCGAGAAAAAGCCTGAGGTATTTTTAAAGGAAGAAAAACGTGCATGGTTAGATGAAATGACCGATATTTCTCTAGGTTCTGATGCATTTTTTCCTTTCGGAGACAACATTGAGCGTGCACACAAAAGCGGTGTAAAATACGTGGCACAGCCGGGCGGTTCAGTGAGGGATGACAACGTCATCGCAGTCTGCAACAAATATCAGATAGCCATGGCCTTCACCGGTCTCCGCCTGTTCCACCACTGACCGATAGTGATTGGCACGTAATATTATTATTATATTATTAGTGCAGAAGAAAGGATTTATATGGTATTAGAAACGAGAAGTCCCGAGCAGACTTTTCAGATTGGAAAGGCCCTTGGGGAAAAGGCAAAGTCCGGGCAGGTCTATACACTTAATGGTGACCTTGGAGTCGGAAAGACCTTGTTCACCAAAGGGTTTGCTGCTGGACTTGGAATAGAAGAACCTGTCAGCAGTCCTACATTTACGATTGTGCAGATATACGACGAAGGGCGTCTGCCGTTCTATCATTTTGATGTCTATCGAATTGGGGATGTGGAAGAGATGGACGAAGTGGGATATGAGGATTATATACTGGGTGAGGGAGTCAGTCTTATCGAATGGGCAGATCTCATTGAAGAAATCCTTCCGGATAAACGCACGGAGATTACGATTGAAAAAGATTTGGAACAGGGATTTGAATACCGAAGAATTACAATCGAAGAGATATAGAGAGGAAGTATTATAATATGCGGGTATTGGCAATTGACAGTTCCGGACTTACAGCGACCGTGGCGGTCGTAGAGGAGGATCGGACTTTAGCAGAATACACCATCGACTATAAAAAGACTCATTCACAGACTTTGCTTCCCATGATAGATGAAGTGGTGAAGATGATTGAACTGGATCTTACAACGATAGATGCTATTGCAGTAGCGGGAGGACCGGGTTCATTTACTGGACTGCGGATAGGTTCAGCTACAGCAAAGGGGTTGGGACTGGCTTTGAAAAAGCCGCTGATTCATATTCCGACTGTGGATGCTCTGGCATATCAGGTTTACGGATGTGAGGATATTGTATGCCCTATTATGGATGCCAGAAGGAACCAGGTATATACAGGGCTGTACACCTTTTCGAGGCGGGCCGGAAAAAAAGAGTACTCCTATGAGGCCGAATCTGTGTTTCAGGTTATACGAATGCAGATGGCAGTATCAATTGAGGAATTAATCCGACGCCTGAATGTATACAGAAGACCAGTAATATTTCTTGGAGATGGCGTTCCGGTATTTAAGGATATTATTGAAGAAAGGATTCAGGTACCTTACTCTTTCGCACCGCCCCATATGAGCCGCCAGAGAGCTGCAGCGGTTGGGGCCCTGGGGATTCAGTACTATAAAGCGGGGAAAATAGAAACAGCCATGGAACATAAGCCGGATTATCTTAGAATATCACAAGCCGAGCGCGAACGTGAACAGCGAGAGAAAGAAGCAGAATTGCTTGTCAGGCCATTGGGGCCCGAGGATGCCGCTGCTATTTCAGGGTTGGAATTTCAGATATTTCCCGATTTCTGGAGTGAGAGAGGTGTACTGGACACAATAAATCAGCCTGGCTCTATCTGTATAGGAGCGGAAAAATCGGGAAGGCTTGCAGGGTATGCACTTGCTTACGATATGGCGGGAGAGGCAGAGATTGCCCGCATTGCAGTGGAAATGGAATCGCGGAAGCAGGGAGTCGGCAAAAGCCTTATGCGGAAGCTGGAAGAAATATGCAAAGATAGAAATATTCAAAAAATACTTCTTGATGTGCGGGAAAGCAATGAACCGGCACGAACCTTTTACCGGAAGGAGGGGTTCCGGGAGGATGGAGTCCGGCATAACATTTATGACAACCCGAAGGAAGATGCTGTCTTGATGAGCAGAGAACCGGTAAAATAGAATGTTTTATTGACCTGCTGGAAGACAGCCTGTAATTGAGGAAGTACTTCCCAGTAGGAAAACATGTCTAAATTCGTTATAATAAAGGCGTAACAAAGGAGAAGTTAGAACAACACAGGAGGAATTTGTATGCGCCAGTATCAATTAAAAGAAGCAAAAGAAGTAAAAAAAATTATCTGCAATAAATGCGGAAAAGAAATACCGGTTGTGAACGGGCATGCAGAGGAAGGTGTTTTTAGTGTAGATTACACATGGGGATACTTTTCTGAAAAGGATGGAGAAAAGCATTCTTTTGATTTGTGTGAATCCTGTTATAATAAAATGCTCGTCTCATTTAAAATACCGGTGGAGATAGAGGAGTAATATGTTAGATGTATGTTTGCTTGGAAGTGGCGGAATGATGCCGCTTCCCTATCGATGGCTGACGGCACTGATGGTAAGAACCGGCGGCAGCAGTCTACTGATAGACTGTGGAGAAGGAACACAAATAGCAATTAAGGAAAAAGGGTGGAGTTTTAAACCTATCGATGTTATCTGCTTTACCCATTATCACGGGGATCATATCAGCGGGCTTCCGGGTCTGCTCCTCACTATGGGGAATGCAGACCGCAGGGAACCCCTCACTTTGATTGGTCCCAAAGGTCTGGAGCGAGTGGTAAATTCACTGAGAGTGATAGCACCGGAGCTCCCTTTTTCTATTCGTTTTATGGAAATAGAAGGGGCACAGCAGACATTCGAGATGAATGGATATCGGCTGAAAGCATTCCGGGTAAACCACAATGTGCTGTGTTATGGGTATACTTTGGAGATTGACCGTACAGGAAAATTTGACGTAGAAAGAGCTATGGAACAGGAAATCCCACAGAAATACTGGAATCCTCTACAAAAAGGTGAATCTGTAGAGGCTTTAGGACGGGTTCTGACACCTGCTATGGTTCTGGGACCGCCCAGAAAGGGTATTAAGCTCACTTATACCACGGATACAAGACCTACGGACTCTATACGTGAAAATGCAATAGAATCTGATTTATTTATATGTGAAGGTATGTATGGAGAAAAAGATAAAGCTGCCAAAGCAGTGGAGTATAAGCACATGACCTTTTACGAGGCTGCACAGTTGGCCAAAGAAGCCCGTGTAAAGGAAATGTGGCTGACACACTACAGTCCTTCTCTTACAAGGCCGGAAGAATATATGGATGAAGTACACAAAATTTTTCCGGAAGCAAAAGCGGGAAAAGACAAAATGTCGGCGGAACTGGTGTTTGAGTAGAAATGGAGAAATGGATATGCGGGAGATTGAAAATATTAACATACTGGCAATTGAGAGTTCCTGTGATGAGACTTCTGCTGCAGTTGTGCATAACGGGCGGGAGATATTTTCAAATATTATTTCATCACAGATCGATCTTCATAAGCTATATGGCGGTGTGGTTCCGGAGATTGCATCAAGAAAGCATATTGAAAAGATAAATCAGGTGATTGAAGAGGCTCTCCAAGAAGCACAGATGACTCTGGATGATATAAATGCTATTGGTGTAACCTATGGTCCCGGTCTGGTAGGCGCGTTGCTGGTTGGGGTCGCAGAGGCAAAAGCAATTGCCTATGCAAAAAACTTGCCTTTGGTGGGCGTGCATCATATCGAGGGTCATATTTCTGCCAATTACATTGAGCATCCTAATTTGGAGCCTCCTTTTTTGTGTCTGGTGGTCTCTGGTGGGCACACCCATTTGGTCTGTGTGAAAGATTACGGCGATTATGAAATTCTGGGACGAACAAGGGATGATGCCGCAGGAGAGGCATATGATAAGGTCGCCAGGGCCATTGGACTGGGATACCCGGGCGGTCCAAAAATCGACCGGCTTGCAAAAGAGGGCAATCCGGATGCCATTGTCTTTCCTAAAGCAAATATTGAAGGGGCCCCTTATGATTTTAGCTTCAGCGGCGTAAAATCTTCCGTATTGAATTATATCAATGGGTGTCATATGAAAAAAGAAAGTTATAATCCTGCTGACATAGCGGCAGCCTTTCAAAAGGCTGTGGTAGATGTTCTGGTAGAAAAATCTATGAATGCTGCCGAAGAATACAGTATGAATAAATTTGCTATCGCAGGAGGGGTTGCATCGAACAGTGCGCTTAGAAGTGAAATGGAAAAGGCATGTGAAGAGAAAAACATTAAATTTTACTGCCCTTCTCCGATTTACTGCACAGATAATGCAGCTATGATAGGAACAGCGGCCTATTATGAATATATGGCAGGAACCCGACATGGATGGGATTTAAATGCGATTCCCAATCTCAAACTTGGAGAACGATAGGAGAATGTCTGTATGGATAAAAAACATTGTACGGCAATTGTACTGTCGGCAGGTCAGGGAAGAAGAATGGGAACAAAGGTACATAAGCAATACTTGCTGCTGGGAGGTAAGCCGGTCATTTATTATTCTCTGAAACAGTTTCAAGATTCAGAAATCATAGATGAAATATATCTTATAACCGGGGACGGGGAAGAAAGCTACTGTCGGCAGACAATTGTAGATAAGTACCGCTTTACTAAAGTGACCAAAATACTGCCCGGAGGAGCACAACGCTACCATTCTGTCTGGAATGGGCTTCAAGAGCTGGAGAACGGCGGCTATGTATTTATCCATGACGGTGCACGCCCATTTGTAGATGAAGATATCATAAAACGAGCTTTTAGTGCAGTTCGCGAAAACAAGGCATGTGTGATTGGTATGCCTGTAAAAGATACAATTAAGATTGCAGATGGCCAAGATTTTGTGAAGAGTACACCGGACAGGAGGCAGCTGTGGGTGATACAGACGCCCCAGGTGTTTGAAAATGATATTATTAAAGGCGCATATTCCATGCTGATGCGGGAAAGCTATATCAATGTGACAGATGATGCGATGGTGGTGGAGCAGACGCTTGGGCTTCCCATCAAGCTTGTCTACGGGTCCTACGAAAATATTAAAATAACAACTCCCGACGATTTAGAAATGGCAGAAATTTTTCTCAAAAGAAATTCAAAAACATATTGACATATATTTCAATTATATGTTAGAATAGCCAATGTCGCGAGAGCAGACAAAACTGGAGAGGTATCGAAGTGGTCATAACGAGGCGGTCTTGAAAACCGTTTGTCCGCAAGGGCGCGTGGGTTCGAATCCCACCCTCTCCGTTAAAAACTTTCATGATAGAAGTCGATTTCCTGCAAAGAGGAATCGACTTTTTATCTTATGACATACACACATTTCGACAAAGATAGATGTCTGAAAGTTGAGAAAATAAGGAAAAAGAAAAGAAAAATAAGAAAAGATAAAAAAGGACTGGACAAGAGCGTCATATTCGTGTATATTTAATAACGGACATTTTGGAGAAGTACCCAAGCTGGCCGAAGGGGCTCCCCTGGAAAGGGAGTAGGTCGTTAATAGCGGCGCGAGGGTTCAAATCCCTCCTTCTCCGTTTATCTTGCGGATGAGAAATGTATTTTTTGAAAGCTGCAAGATACTGCGTTAGGATTTGTGAAGAAAAGATAAAAATATGTAAAAAATGTCTTGACAAATTATAGCAGAAAATGCTAATATAACGTAGCTGACCCGTTAAAGGGAAGGCAAAGCAACAAAAAAGAAAAATAAAAAAGTTCTTGACAAAGATCGGCACACATGGTATTATATAAAAGTTGCTGCTGACCAAAAAGAACAGTGACAGAAACACCAAAGAACCTTGATAATTAAACAATAGACAACAAACCCTTGAAAATTTCTAAATGAGAAAATTTTTAAGAACAGCATCTTTTAAGATGCACCCATCATTGGAAGAGATTCCAGTGATATGAACAGTAA
>NZ_FBWL01000169.1 GCF_001517425.1 Clostridium sp. C105KSO13
AGGTAGATAGGGCAGAGGTGGAAGTGCAGCAATGCATGGAGCTGACTGTTACTAATAGGTCGAGGGCATAACCAGACAAGGTGATAGGAGATAATAAGGATGATTCTTTGTATGTAGTTTTGAAGGTGTATCAAAAGGGGTCTGACCCTTTTGCAGTTCATTATCAGAATATTATTAAAATATAGTGTGCAAGACAGTTCGTAAGTATTTTGAATTTAAATACTATGGATTTTTTTTTTTTGCTAAATAAAGGGGATCACAGAAAGGGGACTGATTATTTTGCAGGATGTTTTTAGAATATCCTGTCAATAGTAGTGGATGTGTAATTGACAAGCCTATATAGAATTAATATAATGACGTAGGGGTCAAAAGGTATTTTGACCCTTGATACCTATGGATTAAGTGACATAAGAGCAGTTCTGCACGCACAGCCTCCGACTAGAAGAAACCGCCAGATTTTCAATATGTTAAAGAAAATCCGGCGGCTGCTTGCATTTTAAATCTTAAGAATATTCTGAAAACGGCCCGCAAAAGGGTCTGACCCCCTTTATGCTTTTATGACATCTGAGCATTCGGGATGTTTCTCGAACCATTTTATGGCATAAGGGCAAGTCAGTATTGCCTTTTTGCCACTTTCTCTGAGGTCCTGAATCAGCTCTTCCATAAGTTTCCCGGCTATGCCCTGGCCACGGAGAACATTATCTACATATGTGTGGTTCACATCTACCGTTGTATCGTCTATGTTGGGAAATGTGACTTCTGCTATTACCAGGTAATCGGGGGTATATACTGCAATCTGATTTGCGTTGTGTACAAATTCCATACTAAAACCTCCTTTTTGCTCCGTTGTTCTTCTTAATCATTTTCTTCGGTTTGAATTGTGTAAGTCTGGCGTTTTCTTGCCATTTCATCACTTTCCAGATATTCATCGTATGTGGTGATCTTGTCGATCAGCTTTCCGCCCGGCACAATTTCCATAATGCGGTTTGCACAGGTCTGTACAATCTGGTGGTCACGAGAAGTGAAAAGCAGTACACCGGGGAATTTTATCATTCCGTTGTTCAGTGCGGTGATGGATTCCATGTCCAGATGGTTGGTGGGTTCATCCAGCAGCAGAACGTTGGCGCCGGAAATCATCATCTTGGATAGCAGACAGCGGACTTTTTCTCCACCCGAAAGTACTTTTAGGCGTTTCACACCGTCTTCTCCGGCAAAAAGCATTCTTCCGAGAAATCCCCGGACATAGGTAACATCTTTATCATCTGAATACTGGGTCAGCCATTCTGTGATGGTATAGTCACTGTCAAATTCTCTTCCGAAATCTTTTGGAAAATATGACTGGGAGGTTGTGATTCCCCATTTGTAGGTTCCTTCGTCGGGTTCCATTTCTCCGATTAATATTTTAAACAATACGGTTTTAGCCAGTTCATTGCTGCCGACAAAGGCAACCTTGTCATCATGTCCTAATGTAAACGTAATATTATCCAGAATCTTTTCTCCGTCCATGGTTTTAGAAAGACCTTCTACAGACAGAACTTCATTCCCAATTTGACGTTTTGGACGGAAATCGATATATGGGTATTTCCTGCTGGAAGGTTTTATTTCGTCAAGCTCAATTTTCTCCAGTGCTTTCTTACGGGAAGTAGCCTGTTTAGATTTGGAGGCATTGGCGCTGAAGCGGGAAATAAAATCCTGCAGTTCTTTGATTTTTTCTTCCTTTTTCTTGTTTGCCTCTTTCATCTGGCGGATTAATAGCTGGCTGGATTCATACCAGAAGTCATAGTTTCCGGCATAGAGCTGAATCTTGCCGTAGTCGATATCTGCAATCTGGGTACATATCTTATTTAAAAAATAACGGTCATGTGATACCACAATAACGGTATTTTCAAAGTTGATTAAAAACTCCTCCAGCCAGGCAATGGCATCCAGATCCAGATGGTTGGTAGGCTCATCCAGAAGCAGGATGTCCGGATTGCCGAACAGGGCCTGGGCCAGTAGAACCTTGACCTTCTCTGCCCCGGTCAGGTCTTTAAGATATTTGGAATGCAGCTCTGTGTCAATACCAAGTCCGTTCAGAAGAATTGCGGCATCAGATTCTGCTTCCCAGCCATTCATTGTAGCGAATTCTGCTTCCAGCTCACTTGCTTTGATTCCGTCTTCGTCTGTAAAATCTTCTTTGGCGTAAATTGCCTCCTTTTCCTTCATAATTTCATATAAGCGGGCGTTGCCCAAAATGACGGCATCGAGTACCACGTACTCGTCATATTTGAAATGATCCTGCTGCAGAAAGGAAAGACGTTCTCCCGGGGTAATGATCACCTCACCTTTCGTCGGCTCCAGCTGCCCGGATAAGATTTTTAGAAAAGTAGATTTTCCTGCACCGTTGGCACCAATCATTCCATAGCAGTTTCCGCCGGTAAATTTAATATTTACATCTTCAAACAGCGCTTTTTTCCCTACGCGTAATGTTACATTATTTGCACTGATCATAGTTTTTCTCCTTTATCTGTTCATATAGCTATATATAATCTGTAATCCCAACGGTTATCTTAACATGAGTTACAGCAAAATGGCAAGGTTTACAGCAGTTTCAACGGAAAAATTAAAATAAGGGTGTTTCCCAAAAATGAAAACCGTTATATAATAAGAGAGAAAGTGAGGAAAAATAATGCAAAAAGCAACGTTAGTTTTGGAAGGCGGGGCGACCAGAGGAGTATTTACGTCAGGAGTCCTGGACTATTTAATGGAACAGGATTTATATATGTCCCATGTAATTGGGGTTTCCGCCGGGTCTTGTAATGCGGTAGACTATGTATCCAGGCAGCCCGGCAGGACGAGAGATTGCATGATACCTTCCAACAAAAGTGAAAGTTATTTCTATAGTTTTGGAAAGTTTATGAAAGAAAGAAGTTTAATGAATATGGATTTGATTTTTGACATATTTCCAAATCAGATATATCCATTTGACTATGAAACATATTTGCAGTCTGAGATAAAGTGCGAGCTGGTGGTTACAAATTGTCTGACCGGACAGGCAGAGTATATTGATGAACGCTCTGATCGTGACAAACTGATGAAAATATGCCGTGCTTCTTCAAGCATGCCTTTGGTTACGCCTATTGTAAATGTGGATGATACACCCTACCTGGACGGAGGTCTTGCAGATAGTGTGCCGGTCAGGCATGCTATGGAAGCAGAAAACGAGAAGATTGTGGTAATTCTTACGAGAAATGCAGGTTACAGGAAGAAGAAACTTTCCAATGGCATGATAAAAATATATCGCAGAGCCTACCAATCCTATCCAAATCTGGTAAAGGCAATTTTGACAAGAAGCCTTTATTATAACCATACAATGAACTATCTGGAGGCTCTGGAGAGACAGGGAAAGATATTTGTGCTGCGTCCCCTTGCAAAGCCTGTGGCGAGAATGGAAAAGAAGAAAGAGAATTTAACCGCATTTTACAATCACGGCTATGATCTTATGAAGAAAGAATATGAGAGATTGATGAAGTATCTTGAATCTTAAAGAAAATGTTTTAGTGACTTACCAGGAGAACAGCTTGAATTTTTCTGAAAGGTTAAGAATATTCTGACAATGGAGGGCAAAAGGGTCTGACCCCGTTTTTAATATCAGTATGGAAAAAGAAAGCTGTCTATTCTAGAAAGGCTTAGAAAGAGATTTAACAGAAGATGGAGGAGGTAAATATTATGTCAGAAAAAAGAGATTTTGGAAAGCTAAAAGATGGAAGGAACACCACTCTTTATATAATAGGCAACAGCAAAGGTATGAAACTTGCAGTTACGGATTACGGTGCATCACTTGTTTCCCTGCTCGTACCGGACAGGGAAGAAAATCCTGTGGATGTGGTTCTTGGTTATGACAATGCCGGTGGATATGAAAAGGGCAGTGCATCTTTTGGAGCAACTGTAGGCAGAAATGCCAACAGAATTGGGGAAGCTTCATTTGAAATCAATGGCGTCCATTACTCATTAGAGAAAAATGAAAATGGCAACAACCTACACAGTGGAACTGACTATTACAACAAACGTATGTGGCAGGCAGAGAAAGAAGAAAAAAATACTATCACCTTCCTTCTCCACAGTCCTGACAAAGATCAGGGGTATCCGGGGAGCCTTGATATGAGGGTTACCTACGAATTGACAGAGGATAATACAGTGCGGATTAAATACCAGGCCATACCCGACAAAGACACAATTATCAATATGACAAATCACAGTTATTTCAATCTGGACGGACACCGAAGCGGGAACATTTTGGATCATCAGATCATGATTGATGCTGATTATTTTACAAAAACAGATGCACAATCCATTCCCACTGGAGAGGTTGCTGCTGTGTCCGGAACTCCTATGGATTTTCGGACATTTAAGAGGATAGGTGCAGGAATTGACGCAGACTATGAAGCCATCCGTCTGGGAAATGGGTATGACCATAACTGGGTATTGAAAAATGATGGGAAATTTGCTAAGGCAGCTGAAGCAGCCGGAGATGTCAGCGGTATTGCTATGGAAGTATGGACGGATTTGCCAGGAGTGCAGGTATATACGGGCAATTTCCTGAATCAGGAGCCGGGCAAGGATGGGGCAGTGTATGGAAGACGTTCAGCAGTCTGCTTTGAAACGCAGTACTTTCCGGATTCTATTCACCATGAAAATTTTAGGAGTCCGATATGTCGTGCCGGTGAGAACTATGAGACCATTACGGAATATCGTTTTGCAATAAAAAAGGAACAGGTAATATAATATTTTTATGGGAAAATCAGTATATATTGCAGAAAAGCCCAGCGTGGCTCAGGAATTCGCAAAAGCATTAAAATTGAATACAAGGCGAAAAGACGGGTATTTGGAATCGGAAGAGGCAATTGTGACCTGGTGTGTAGGGCATCTAGTTACAATGAGCTATCCGGAAGAATATGACCCTGCACTGAAGCGGTGGAGTTTAAACACGATACCCTTTATCCCGGAAAAATTCAAATATGAGGTTATTCCGGCAGTGGAAAAGCAGTTTCGAATAGTAAGTGGCCTGCTGACCAGGGATGACGTGGACACGATTTATGTGTGCACTGACTCTGGAAGAGAAGGGGAATATATTTATCGTCTGGTGGAGCAGGAAGCTCATGTTAAGGACAAACAAAGAAGGCGGGTCTGGATTGATTCACAGACAGAGGAAGAAATTTTGCGCGGAATCAGGGACGCGAAAGATTTATCAGAGTATGATAATCTTAGCGCCTCTGCTTATTTGCGGGCAAAAGAGGACTATCTCATGGGAATAAACTTTTCCCGTCTTTTGACCCTAAAATATGGCAACAGCATTTCAAATTATCTGAATACCAAGTATGCGGTTATTTCCGTAGGACGTGTTATGACCTGTGTACTGGGGATGATTGTGCGAAGAGAACGGGAAATCCGCGATTTTGTAAAAACGCCTTTTTACCGTGTCATGAGTACCATTGAAACAAAAGAGCAGACTTTTGAGGGAGAGTGGCGGGCCGTACAGGGTTCCCGCTACTTTGAATCCTTTGATTTATATAAAGAAAACGGTTTTAAGGAAAGAGAGAAGGCAGAGGATCTGGTGACATACCTTGGAGAGCCTCAGCCTGTGACCTGTCAGATAGTATCCATCGAGAAGAAAAAGGAAAAGAAAAATCCGCCTCTGCTTTACAACCTGGCAGAATTGCAAAATGACTGTTCCAGGCGGTTCAAAATCAGTCCGGATGAAACACTCAGGATCGTACAGGAGCTCTATGAAAAAAAACTTGTCACGTATCCCAGGACTGATGCCCGTGTGCTGTCTACTGCTGTGGCAAAGGAAATCAGCAGGAATTTAAACGGCCTTGCGAAGTATCCAATGGCAGTGCCCTATCTGGAGGATATATTGTCCTTTGGAAGCCACAAAGGCCTGACAAAGACAAGATATGTCAACGACAAACAGATTACAGATCATTACGCTATAATTCCCACCGGACAGGGATTAAATGCTCTGAAATCCGTTTCTGCCACAGCGGGAAGAGTTTACGACTGCATTGTAAGGAGGTTCCTGAGCATTTTCTATCCGCCTGCTGTTTATCAGAAAGTAGCGATCACAACAAAGATAAAGGAGGAAAGCTTTTTTTCCAGCTTTAAAGTTCTTGCCGAAGAAGGATACCTAAAAGTGACAGGCAACCCTCAGACAAAGAAAAAGACCGGCAGAGATACTGCGGATAATGAAAATGATGAAAGCGGCGATGGAGGAAATCAGGGTGGTCAGAACATGGACCTAAGCTTTTTTCGGGTTATACAGAGCTTAAAAAAGGGAGCTGTCCTAACTGTCCGTTCATTGGATATTAAGGAGGGAGAAACTTCTCCGCCTAAAAGATATAATTCCGGCTCTATGATTCTGGCTATGGAAAATGCAGGTCAGCTCATTGAAGATGAGGAACTTAGGGCTCAGATAAAGGGAAGTGGGATCGGAACCAGTGCAACCCGTGCAGAAATATTGAAAAAGCTCGTAAATAATAAGTATTTATCGCTGAATAAAAAGACCCAGATTATTACTCCCACCCTACAAGGCGAGATGGTCTATGATGTGGTTAACAACTCCATCAAATCTCTCCTTAATCCTGAACTGACGGCAAGCTGGGAAAAGGGGCTGAATTACGTGGCAGAGGGCGACATCACTCCGGATGAATATATGAAGAAGTTAGATCATTTTATCATCAGCCGGACAAATGGTGTAAAGGGACTGAATAATCAATATCAGCTCAGGAGCTGTTATGATAGAGCGGCTCAGTTCTATAAGAAAGGCCGAAGCAAAAAATAATGACGAAAATTTACAGTTGAAGGAGGATATTAAAGTGAAGGAAATTCTGGTTTCAATTCCGGTGAAAGAGCGGCATAAGGCATACTTAGAAAATACTGTGGCGGATATCCCAGGCAGTGGGGATGTACATTTCCTGTATGAGTTATACGAGAACATAACACAGAAAATGGTAGAAAATGCAGATGTTATTATAGGCACAGTTCCTGCAAAGTACTTAAAAGGGGCAAAGCATCTGGAACTGGTGCAGTTAAGCAGCGCCGGAGCAGTTGAATATACACATCCTGGGGTTATGCCTTCAGGGGCCAGGCTTGCCAATGCGACAGGGGCCTATGGTCCGGCAATTTCGGAACATATGCTGGGCATGACGCTGATGCTAATGAAAAAGCTCAACCATTATCAGGACAATATGAAGACACATGATTGGAAGGATGAAGGCCCGGTAAAAACAATAGTAGATTCTGTAACTCTGGTTGTGGGTATGGGGGACATCGGAGGGCAGTTTGCCCGGAAAATGAATGCTCTGGGCAGTCATGTTCTGGGTATTCGCAGAAATAAAGTTTCAAAGCCCGACTTTCTAGAGGGCATGTATCAGATGGATGCACTGGATGATTTGCTGGGAAGGGCAGATATTGTGGCCTGTTCACTTCCGGGGACGAAGGAGACAGATCATCTGTTCCGTAAGGAACGCCTGTCTAAGATGAAAAGAGGAGCCATTCTTCTAAATGTGGGAAGGGGCAGCCTGATACCCACAGAAGATTTATGTGAGGCGCTGAAAAGCGGTAGACTGGGCGGGGCAGCAGTGGATGTAACCGAGACAGAGCCTCTCCCGGCAGACTCTCCTTTGTGGGATGCTCCGAATTTGCTGGTTACACCCCATGTGTCCGGAAATTATCATGCAGTCCAGATTCTGGAAAGTATAGTGGAAATCGCGGCATATAATTTGAGACAAATATTTTCGGGTGGTCATATAAAAAATGAAGTGGATTTTCAGACCGGATACAGGAAGTTCTGTGAACCGGCAGGAAAACAGGAGGAAATGAAATGAAAGAAATTACTGTAAAAGACCTTTATAACCTGGAGGAAACCATTGCCCGGGACATTTTTGACGGAGTAACTTATCCGTGGGAAGTTTTGCCGGCAATCAGCGGATTTATTTTGAAGCTTGGGGCGGCTTTGAGTGAAGATGAATATGAAAAGCAGGGCGAAAATGTATGGATTGCCAAAAGCGCAAAGGTAGCGCCTACGGCGTCCATCACCGGACCTGCCATTATTGGTAAAAATGCAGAGATAAGACACTGTGCCTTTATCAGAGGTAATGCGATTGTGGGGGAAGGCGCAGTAGTTGGTAATTCCACAGAACTGAAAAATGTAATCCTGTTCAATAAAGTGCAGGTGCCTCATTATAATTATGTCGGGGATTCTATTTTAGGATACAAGTCCCACATGGGGGCGGGCTCCATTACATCCAACGTAAAATCAGATAAAACACTGGTTGTAGTAAAGACACCTGAGGGAAACATTGAGACAGGCAGGAAGAAGTTTGGTGCCATGCTGGGAGATGAGGTAGAAGTGGGGTGTGGAAGTATTCTGAATCCGGGGACTGTTGTGGGAAGCCACACAAACATTTATCCCCTGTCATCTGTGAGGGGATATGTACCTGGAAAAAGCATTTATAAGAAACAAGGAGAAATTGCAGAAAAGCAATAATAAACAGGCAGCTTTGTCAGAGGTGCAGTCACCCACCCGGCAAAGCTGCCTGGTTCTAAATAGTTGTAACAGTTACCTTTGTTTTTAAAAAGGGGATTGTTTTATTGGGAAAGTAATGCTAATATAACTATATCAATTGAAAGTCTAAAAGCTCTTTTTAGTTGTAATCTCGACATTCGTCAAAAAGATTTCCGGTGTATGGTTAAAATTAAAGTTAAAGTAGGATATGACGGAATTTTGTTGACATTCCAAAGCAAGTATAATAGTATATTATTAGGAAAACGAACAACTGTTCGAAAATCAGAAGGAGAGTAACGTATTATGGCAAATGCAAATGGTGATAAGAAAAAAGCGCTGGATGCGGCGATTGCGAAGTTAGAGAAAGATTTCGGAAAAGGAACAGTCATGAAGTTGGGAGAACCGGGTGCCCATGCGTCAGTGGAGACAGTACCCACCGGATGCCTGAGCCTGGACCTGGCACTGGGCCTGGGCGGGGTCCCCAAGGGTCGTGTGATAGAGGTCTATGGGCCTGAATCAAGCGGTAAGACCACGATTGCCTTACATATGGTTGCGGAAGTACAGAAGCGAGGCGGGATCGCAGGCTTTATCGATGCAGAACATGCACTGGATCCGGCATATGCGAAGAACATAGGTGTTGATATCGATGAGCTGTATATCTCCCAGCCGGATAGTGGAGACCAGGCTCTGGAGATTACTGAGACCATGGTACGGTCGGGGGCCATCGATATTATTGTCATAGACTCTGTAGCTGCCCTGGTGCCACGTCAGGAGATTGAGGGAGATATGGGGGACAGTCATGTGGGGCTGCAGGCCAGGCTGATGTCCCAGGCTCTTAGAAAGCTGACTCCGGTTATCAGCAAATCAAATTGTATTGTGATCTTTATTAATCAGCTCCGTGAGAAGGTTGGGGTAATGTTCGGCAGTCCGGAGACAACAACAGGCGGACGTGCCTTGAAATTTTATGCCTCCGTGAGAATGGATGTGAGAAAGATAGAGACTCTCAAGCAGAGTGGAGAGATGGTCGGCAACCGTACTCGTATCAAGATTGTAAAGAATAAGATTGCCCCTCCTTTTAAAGAGGCTGAGTTTGATATTATGTTTGGAAAGGGGATTTCTAAAGAGGGAGATATTCTGGATCTTGCAGTAGGCATTGACGCGGTAAAAAAGAGCGGGGCCTGGTATGCCTATAACGGCGAGAAAATCGGTCAGGGCAGAGAGAATGCAAAAGCATATCTGACAGAACACCCGGAATTGATGGACGAGCTTGATCATAAAGTGCGTGCTCATTACAATCTGGATGGTAAAGAGAATGAATCCGATAACCCAGAAGACCTGAAGCTTGAGAAAAAGGGAAAACGATCAGGGAAGCCGGCAGAAAAGGAAAATCTGACGAGTGGAGGAACCCGCGAAGAGGAAGCTTAAAGTGAAAGTTACGAAATTAGAGTCTGTGACAAAAACAAAATATAAAGTTTTTCTGGATGACCAATTTGCTTTTGTTTTGTATAAAGGTGAACTGACGCGATATGGAATTCAAAGTGGTGCAGAGCTGAAAGAAGAGACCAGGCAAAAGATATGGGATGAAGTTATTCTAAAGCGCGCCAAAGCCAGGGCGATGCATCTGCTGGAGGACATGGACCGCACGGAGGCAGGACTACGTGAGAAGCTGAAGCGTGGACTTTATCCTGAGGCAGCAATAGAATCGGCTGTTCAGTACGTGAAGTCATTTCATTATATAGATGACCTTAGGTATGCAGAGCAGTTTATTGAGAGCAGGAAGTCACTGAAAAGCAGAAAAGAGATTTATGCTTTGCTGCGCGGCAAAGGTGTGGCGGCAGACAAGATTGATCTTGCCTTTGAAGAATGTTACCAAGATGAGAGTGAGAAGGCTGCCATAGAGCAGCTTATCCGAAAAAAAAGGGTCAATCTCTCACAACCGGACCCCGCGGAGATGCAGAAGTTATATGGGTATCTGGCCAGGAAAGGTTTCCGTTATGAAGACATCCGTCAAGTGATACAAAATCATAATGACAATGCTTGACAGAATTGTGAAAACAGTATAAAATTTAAGTGTTGTATTTTTAAGTGAAAATGTACAATGAAAATTGAATAAGGAGGTGCTCCTGTGCCGACAATGATAAGTATTGTTATTGCTGTAGCCCTCGCGTTGATAGTTGGTATTATTACTCGTTATGCTACTATTTCTAAATTGAGGAACGATGCAGAATCCAAGATTGGAAATGCGGAAACAAAAGCAAGGGAAATAATTGACGATGCCGTAAAAACTGCTGAGACGACAAAGAAAGAAGCTCTTTTAGAGGTGAAGGAAGAGTCCATCAGGACAAAGAACGAACTGGAAAAAGAGACTAAAGAAAGAAGAAATGAATTGCAGCGCTATGAGAAAAGAGTGCTTGCAAAAGAAGAAGCAGTCGATAAACGATCTGAAACGATTGAACAGCGTGAAGTAAAATTTACAGCAAGAGAAGAGCAACTGAAACAGCGTGAAGCTAAAGTAGAGAATCTTAATCAGAAAAGAGTACAGGAACTAGAAAGAATCTCAGGACTTACCTCCGAACAAGCAAAAGAGTATTTGTTGAAAACTGTTGAAGAAGATGTTAAACATGACACAGCCAGAATGATCAGAGAGCTGGAGACACAGGCAAAGGAAGAAGCGGACAAGAAGGCAAAAGAGTATGTTGTCAATGCAATCCAGAGATGTGCAGCAGATCATGTGGCTGAAACCACAATTTCCGTAGTGCAGCTTCCAAATGATGAGATGAAAGGAAGGATCATAGGCCGGGAGGGACGTAATATCAGAACCCTTGAAACTCTGACCGGTGTTGAGCTGATTATTGATGATACGCCGGAGGCGGTTGTATTGTCAGGATTTGATCCTATCAGGAGAGAAGTTGCCAGAATTGCCCTTGAAAGGTTGATTGTGGATGGACGTATCCATCCGGCCAGAATTGAGGAGATGGTTGAAAAGGCTCAAAAAGAAGTGGATACAATGATCAGGGAAGAAGGAGAGGCAGCCGCTCTTGAAGTTGGTGTACCTGGAATTCACCCGGAACTTATTCGCCTGCTTGGGCGTATGAAGTTCCGGACAAGTTATGGACAGAATGCATTGAAACATTCTATTGAAGTGGCTCAGCTGTCAGGCCTTCTGGCAGGTGAAATCGGCGTGGATGTCAGGATGGCAAAGCGTGCGGGACTTCTGCATGACATTGGGAAATCCATTGATCATGATGTGGAAGGGTCACATATCCAGATTGGTTCAGATCTTTGCAGAAAGTATAAGGAGTCTGCAACGGTAATTAATGCAGTTGAAGCTCATCATGGAGATGTGGAACCACAGACATTGATTGCATGTCTGGTACAGGCTGCTGATACCATTTCTGCAGCAAGACCGGGAGCCAGACGGGAAACAATTGAAACATATACAAACAGATTAAAACAACTAGAAGAAATATCGAACCAGTTTAAAGGTGTCGAGAAGTCTTTTGCTATTCAGGCAGGTAGAGAGATTCGAGTTATGGTAGTTCCGGACCAAGTATCTGATGATGACATGGTACTTATGGCCAGGGATATTGCAAAGCAGATTGAATTTGAGTTGGAATATCCGGGGCAGATTAAAGTAAATATAATTCGTGAGTCACGTGTTACTGATTATGCGAAATAATCCAGATCAGATAGGAAACGAAAGTACAGCCCTTGTCTTAGGACAAGGGCTTTTCTGTGCCTGTAAGTCAAATGGAAATGTCTGCTTTTCCGCTTGGCTCGTTACTCGCGGGAATAAAAAGAAAACCTTCCGATTTCAAATCAATATAAGATAAGTATATGTATGAAGTGAGTGCATTACCGAAAAAATGAATGTAGGTGGAAACATAATTGCAAAAACGCATAGAATATAACAAAATATATAGATTAGAAAGTATAATAAGAATAATTTAAAGAATGAACTTGCAAAACGCAAAATCTTATATTATAATAAAAAATCAGAGTGAAAGAAATTGGAGGAAGAGAATATGCCACTTACATTATCGAAAAAAGCGTCAGGTGTGAAGCCGTCATCAACATTAGCAATTACAGCTAAAGCAAAGTCAATGAAAGCGGAAGGAATTGATGTAGTCGGATTCGGAGCCGGAGAACCCGACTTTAATACTCCTGATAATATTAATACAGCCGCAATAAAAGCGATTAGAGATGGATTTACAAAATATACACCTGCGTCGGGGACAGCAGAATTAAAGAAAGCTGTCTGTGATAAGTTTGAGAGTTTTAATGGTGTTCACTATGAGTCTAATCAGATTGTAATCAGTAATGGGGGAAAACACTCCTTGACAAATGTTTTTGAAGTAATACTTAATCCAGGGGATGAAGTGCTCATTCCGGCACCTTACTGGCTCACATATCCTGAGATTGTGAAGCTGTCCGACGGTGTACCTGTATATCTCTACGGTGAAAAATCTAATGGTTACAAGGTAACCGCAGAGCAGGTAAGGGATGCTGTTACTGACAAGACAAAGGCATTGATTTTAAATACACCGAGCAATCCTACAGGTATGGTTTATTCTGAGGAAGAGCTGCGCGCAATTGCTGATATTGCAGTGGAAAAGGACTTTTATGTTGTAGCGGATGAGATGTATGAATATTTAATCTACGGTGAGAAGAAGCATGTGAGCATCGCTTCACTGGGGGATGAAATATATAAGAGAACGATTACATGCAGTGGTGTATCAAAAAGTTATTCTATGACAGGCTGGAGAGTCGGATATACAGGCTCAAGTGCAGAAATCGCAAAGATGATGGGAAGTGTGCAAAGCCATCAAACCTCCAATCCCAATTCCATCGCCCAGAAGGCGGCGTTGGAGGCTTTAACAGGAGACCAGGCTGCAGTTGCTGTCATGAGAGAAGAATTTGATAAGAGAAGAAAATACATTTATGAGAGAATTTCTCAGATGCCTTTACTTGAGACTCTGGAACCGGAAGGTGCCTTTTATGTATTTGTGGATTTCTCGCATGTATTGGAAAAATCTTATAAAGGCGGGAAAATAGGAACGGCAGCAAGAGCGGCAGAGATCCTTTTGGAAGATTACCGAGTGGCGGTTGTTCCATGTGCGGATTTTGGATTTGACAATTTTGTACGTTTATCCTATGCTATTTCATTAGAGGCCATTGAGAAGGGCCTTAACAGAATCGAAGAATTTGTTTCCTCTCTGTAGAGGAGATGAGAAGGAGCGTAGTATGAGCGAAAAAATTAAAAGACTGAAACGAGAGCTGAAGTTCCGGGGAAGGATAATTGATTTTTATCAGGATACGATGGAAATTGACAAAGATCATATTGTGGTATGGGATTATATTCATCACAAGGGCGCCGCAGCAGTTGTTCCGGTAACTGATGACGGCAGAATACTGATGGTAAAACAGTACCGAAATGCACTGGAGCGAAACACCTTGGAGATTCCGGCTGGATGTCTGGATACAGAAGATGAGCCTGTAATAATCTGTGCGGGTCGCGAACTCGAGGAAGAAACCGGATATCGCAGTGATGATTTAGAGTGGCTAATCACATTGCGGACAACAGTAGCATTCTGTAATGAGAAGATTGAAGTTTTTGTTGCAAAGAATCTGATACCATCAAAGCAGAATCTGGATGACGATGAATTTATTGATTTAAAGGCTTATACGATGGAAGAATTAAAGAAAAAAATATTTTCCGGCGAGATAGAAGACGGGAAGACAATATCTGCGCTGCTCGCGTATGACACTAAGCTGCGGCAGAGCGCCATATAAATTTTCAACAGCATATGTATACGAAAGCAAGCTTTCTTCTACATATGCTGCCGAAAATACGGCAAGGGAGGTGTGTTACAGTCCAGCCATGCAGCTCGACTCCGCTTCGCTGCATCTCGCTGCGGCAGAGCGCCATATAAATTTTCAACAGCATATGTATACGAAAGCAAGCTTTCTTCTACATATGTTGCCGAAAATATGGCAAGGGAGGTGTGTTACAGTCCAGCCATGCAGCTCGACTCCGCTTCGCTGCATCTCGCTGCGGCAGAGCGCCATATAAATTTTCAACAGCATATGTATACGAAAGCAAGCTTTCTTCTACATATGTTGCCGAAAATTTGCATGGCTGGACTGTAACCGGCATATATATAATGTATCTGAACTAAGGGAGGAGAGTTTGTGAAGATACTTCAAACGAGGAAGCAGTTATTTGCTTTCTTTATGCCGGGGTTTTTGTTGGGAATTTTGTATGTGAATCTGATAATGAAAAAATATACGGCAGAGCCGGGAATATTCAGTGATTATTTCTTGAAGCAATATCAGACTGCGGAGATTGTTGCTCAGGAATATATCTGGTATTTGATTAAAATTCGTGTAACGCCGTTTCTGCTTCTGTTGGGACTGAGTTTTACAAAACTGAGAAAATTTTCATCCATAGCATTTCTGATTTGGACGGGCTTTTCTTGTGGAATGCTTTTGTCAATGGCGGTTCTTGGGATGGGCGTGAAAGGGAGTATTCTCTGTTTTGTCGGTATTCTTCCGCAATTCCTTCTTTATGTGCCTGCATATATGGTGGTTATATGGTACGGTTATACATATCCTAAGAATAGATGGAATATGCAGAAAACCGTATTTGCGGGTGTGGCGATGGTGATAGGTATAGTACTGGAGGCGTATGTAAATCCTATTTTGATGCAGGCGTTTTTGTCAACATTATGATGCCAGGAGTAAAAGTGCGTAGCAAGCCGTAGGCATCAGAGGGGAAAAATATCTTTTGCCCCCTATATCATAATATAATAAAATACAAAAATAAGAGTCCGGCGAGCCGGATTCTTATTTTTTTCGGTCTATTTTCTTAATTGATTCAAACAATTGAGAATTCGGAGGTCAAAAGGGTCAGACCCCCTTTAAGTTTCTATGCAAAACGCCTATTGCACAGGCGCTGACCGCCAGCTGGCTTACCAGCATGCCCCAGAGATATCCTTGAATTCCAAACAGGGGGATGGCAAAGAATACACCTGCAATTCGTATGATCAGCCCAAAGGAGTTGATTAAAAATGTGAAGGTGGTTTTTCCAAGCCCGTTGATGACACTTAAGAGAGCAGAATTGGTGTATAAAAAAGGGCACATCCAGGATAGGGTGATGATAAATTTTCCTGCAATTGAACTTCCGAATAAGACAGTTCCTATCCAGTTTCCGAAAACAAGGAAAATAAAGCAGCATCCGAGACCAAGTATAAAGCAGGAGCCTGCTACTTTTTTTATAATATTCCCCATTTCATTATAGTTGTCTGTGGCCTGGATTTCCGCAACTGTAGGCATAAGCATAATGGAGACAGAGCTGGTGATTGCGGAAGGAAACAAAATACAGGGCAGGGCCATTCCAGTGAGCACGCCGTACATACTGAGCGCCTCTGAGTTAGTGTGGTGGTACAGCTGCAGCCGGGCAGGGATAGAAATTGCTTCTATACTCTGAAGCAGGTTGATCAGTACCCTGTTTGCAGTAAGGGGCAGGGAGAGAGGAATCAACTCCCCAAACCGGGATACTATATCGGTGTATGTAAAATGCAGGCGCGCAAAGGGATGTCTGTTTCGAGAGAGAGATTTTGCAGAATAGAAGGCCGAAGCCATTTCTCCAATAACCAGACCAAGCACGGCAATTGTAATTGTGGCATCACTCCCCTTTTTAATGATAATCATGTAAAAGACATAAACCGAGAGAATCCTGGCAATCTGCTCAACCAGCTGAGAAACAGCAGGGATTTTAGTTTCCTTCATGCCATAACAGTATCCTGAGATGCAGGAGTGTATGGCGGCAAAAGGAAGTCCATAGGATAATGGGATGAGCAATGGTTCACAGCGGGCGTCCCCTAAAAATTTTTCGGCAATGTAGGCGGCATTCCCCTGCAGGACAAGTGCACATGCGCAGGATAATAAAAAGGAAAAGAAAAGCCCAAGAACAAGGATTTCCCGAGCTTCTTTTTGCTTTCCTAAAGAAACTTTCTGTGCAACAGTTCTTGAAATGGCTGTTTCAAGGCCTGCCGCCGTAAGTGCAAAACACAATGAATAAACCGGAAAAATAAGCTGGTAGAGACCTACACCCTCCTCGCCAAATGTATGACTTAAGAAAATACGGTAGAAAAATCCCATGAAACGGCATAGAAAACCGGTGGCAGTGAGAACAAAGGTTCCTCGTATAATAGTCTGTTTTCTGGACACGCGTGTTGTATCTCCTAAAAAACATATTTTTACAACATATTCTTCTTCCCGGGTTGACAGAACTGAAACCAGGTGGTATTCTACAAATGCATTAAATCCTAGTAAAAGAATAGGGATTGAAGTTATAGGAATTATATTTGTTGGGAATTGAAACAATAATTATAAGAAGGTGATAATTTGAAGTTGTCTACAAAAGGAAGGTATGGACTGCGGGCACTGATTGATCTGGCGCAATATAGCGGAGATGAGCCTGTCTCCATTACCAGTATTGCAGGCAGACAGGAGATTTCCGAACGTTACCTGGAACAGCTGATGGCTTTACTAAAAAAAGCCGGACTTGTGAAAAGCATCAGAGGAGCCGGCGGAGGATATGTGCTGGCGAAGGATCTGTCAGAGATATCTGTAGGTGATGTATTAAGAGCACTGGAAGGAAGTCTGGACCCTGTGAAGTGTTCGGGTTTAAATCCAGAGGAAGGCTGTAAGTCTGCCGATGTCTGCGTTACTAAATATGTATGGCAGCGCATCAATGATAGTATCAACCAGACAGTGGATGAGATAAGACTGGACCAGCTGGTGAAAGAACAAAGCAGAATGAGCAGCCAGGATATGCAGGGGCGGGCCGGCTGCAAGAATTAGTTGGAATTTACCCGATCGGCAAAAAAGTGCCGTGGTATAAAGTTTTAAATTTAGGAGGATAAAAAGAATGGATAAGCTGATTTACTTGGACAATGCTGCTACAACAAGAACAGCACCGGAGGTCGTGGAAGCAATGCTTCCTTATTTCACAGAGAATTACGGAAATCCCTCCAGCGTGTACAGTTTTGCGGCGGGAAATAAAGATGTCATAACAAGGCAGCGAGACATTATAGCAGATGCAATTGGTGCCAGAGGCAATGAAATATATTTTACTGCCGGTGGTTCTGAATCTGATAACTGGGCTTTGAAAGCAACTGCAGAGGCTTATGAAAGCAAAGGTAAACATATTATTACAACTAAGATAGAACACCATGCAATCCTGCACACTTGCGAATATCTGGAGAAAAAGGGATATGAGGTCACATATCTGGATGTGGATGAGAATGGGATTATAAAGTTGGATGAACTAAAAAAGGCAATCCGCTCGGATACTATCCTGATCTCTGTCATGTATGCAAATAATGAAATCGGCTCCATTCAGCCAATCAAGGAAATTGGTGAGATAGCCCATGAACACGGTATCCTCTTCCATACGGATGCAGTACAGGCATTTTGCCAGGTACCTATCGATGTAAACGCCTGTCATATAGATATGCTCAGTGCCAGCGGCCACAAGCTGAACGGGCCAAAGGGCATAGGTTTTCTTTATATCAGAACCGGTGTGAAGATTCGCTCCTTCGTACACGGAGGAGCTCAGGAACGGAAGCGCCGTGCAGGTACAGAGAACGTACCGGGAATTGTGGGCCTTGGAAAGGCTGTAGAGAGAGCGGTTACTTCTATGGAAGAGCGCACCGGGAAGGAAAGAAAACTCAGAGACTATCTGATCGAGAAAATGGAGAATGAAATTCCATACTGCCGGCTCAACGGGGACAGAGAAAAGCGGCTCCCGAATAATGTAAATTTCAGTTTCCGGTTTGTGGAAGGGGAATCTCTTCTGATTATGCTGGACATGAAGGGCATTTGCGCATCCAGCGGCTCTGCATGTACATCAGGTTCTCTGGATCCTTCACATGTATTGCTGGCAATCGGACTGCCTCATGAAATTGCCCATGGTTCACTGCGCATGACACTGGGAGAAGACACCACAAAAGAAGATTTGGATTATGTCGTAGAGTCCTTGAAGGGAATCATAGATAATTTGCGTGGAATGTCTCCTTTATATGAAGACTTTATAAAGAAACAAAAATAATAAGTTGGAGGGAAAATAAATGTACTCAGAAAAAGTAATGGATCATTTTCAGCATCCGAGAAATGTAGGAGAGATAGAGGATGCCAGCGGTGTCGGAACTGTGGGCAACGCAAAATGTGGAGACATCATGAGAATTTATCTGGATATTGATGACAACCATATCATTAGGGATGTAAAGTTTAAAACTTTCGGTTGCGGAGCAGCGGTAGCAACAAGCAGCATGGCGACGGAACTTGTAAAGGGAAAGAATATCCAGGAGGCAATGCAGATTACTAACAAGGCAGTTATGGAAGCACTGGACGGGCTTCCACCGGTAAAGGTACACTGTTCTCTACTGGCAGAGGAGGCTATCCATGCTGCACTTTGGGACTATGCAGAAAAAAACGGGATTAAGATTGAAGGATTGGAAAAACCAAAATCAGATATCCATGAAGGCGAGGAAGCAGAGGAAGAGGAGTACTAATGAGCAAGGTAGTAGTCGGGATGTCCGGTGGGGTGGACTCTTCAGTGGCGGCATATCTCTTGAAAGAACAGGGATTTGATGTGACTGGGGTAACCATGCAGATATGGCAGGATGAGGAGCAGGCTGTTCAGGAAGAAAACGGAGGCTGCTGTGGTTTAAGTGCAGTGGACGACGCTAGAAGAGTGGCTGCAGACATCGGGATTCCCTATTATGTCATGAATTTCAAACAGGAATTTAAAGAGCATGTTATTGACTATTTTGTAGAGGAATACTTACAGGGGAAGACTCCCAATCCCTGCATTGCATGCAACCGTTATGTGAAATGGGAATCACTTTACAAACGCAGTATGTCTATTGGAGCTGAATATATAGCCACTGGCCACTATGCCAGAGTTGTGAAGCTTGAAAATGGGCGTTATACTCTGCGTCAGTCCGCTACGCTTGAAAAGGATCAGACCTATGCACTTTATAACCTGACCCAGGAGCAGTTAAAACATACCCTGATGCCTGTAGGGGAATATTCCAAAGATGAAGTGCGCCGCATTGCGGAAAAAATCAATTTGAGAGTTGCAAATAAGCCGGACAGTCAGGACATATGCTTTGTGCCCGATGGGGACTATGCCGCTTATATAGAGGAAAATGCAGAGGCATCTATACCGGAAGGGAATTTTGTGGACAGGAACGGAAATGTCCTGGGCCGACATAAAGGCATCACTCATTACACAGTGGGACAGCGAAAAGGATTGGGACTTGCCCTGGGCTATCCGGCTTTTGTCCTGGAGATACATCCCAGCACTAATGAGGTAGTACTGGGAACAGCTGAAGAATCCATGGCCGATACGTTGAAGGCAAATCAGCTGAATTTTATGTCTGTGGAAGATTTGACAGAACCTTTGCGTGTCTGGACCAAGATTCGATACAACCACAAGGGAGCCTGGTGTACAGTAGAAAAGACGGGAGATGATGAGGTACTCTGCACATTTGAGGAACCACAACGGGCAGTGACTCCTGGTCAGGCTGTTGTGTTTTATAACGGAGAGTATATACTGGGAGGAGGAACCATCTTATGATCGACTGCGATTTTCATATGCACACCAGTTTTTCCTCCGACTGCAGCACCCCACCAAGAGACATGATAGAAGGTGCTGTCCAAAAGGGACTTCATACAATATGCATTACGGATCACAATGATAAGGATTATCCAATCTATGAACATGCAAAAGCTCCGGAATTTATTTTTGATATTGACAGGTACTTTGAGGTATTAAGCAGCCTAAAAGAGGAGTATGCTGGCAGAATCAATGTGCGCATAGGCATTGAAATTGGTCTGCAGCCCCACCTTGGGGAATATTTTGAGGAGCTTACTAGAAGATATCCGTTCGACTTTGTGATTGGTTCTGTGCATTTGATTGATGGAAAAGACCCTTATTATAAGGAGACGCTGGACAGATATACGGATGAAGAGTTTTATCGGAGAGCATTTCTTGTGACCCTCAAGAATCTGAACAAGGTAGCAGCTTTCGATGTTCTGGGACATGTTGATTATGTAGTTCGTTACGGGCGGTATCAAGCTCGGGACTACAGTTGCAGGAAATATGCAGACCTTCTGGACGAGATTATAAAAAGGATTATTGAAATGGGAAAAGGAATCGAGTTGAATATGTCGGGGTTTAAGTATGGACTTGGTTTTGGTCATCCCCATCCGGATATTATCAGACGTTACCATGAATTAGGAGGAGAAATCATTACCATCGGGGCGGATGCCCACAAGCCGGAGCACATCGCTTATGAGTTCCAGCAGGCCGCCGGCATCTTAAGGAAGTCTGGTTTTAAATACTATACAGAATTTAAAGACAGAAAACCGATTTTTAAACAACTTCCATAAAAATGTATTTATCACTTGAATTTTTGTTTTCGATTTAGTACAATGATTTGTAGTTGATGAATCTTTAACAAGTAGCTGTTTTGTCTAGGGATTTCACAATATTATGACTGTATAACAGTTGATAACTTTCAAACTTTAGGAGGAATTAATCATGGCAGTAAAAGTAGCGATTAATGGATTTGGTCGTATCGGACGTCTTGCATTTAGACAGATGTTCGGAGCAGAGGGGTATGAGATAGTTGCAATCAATGATTTGACATCTCCCGCTATGCTGGCTCATTTATTAAAATATGACTCTACACAGGGAACATACGCATTGGCTGACACAGTTTCAGCAGGAGAGGATTCCATCAAAGTAGACGGAAAAGAAATCAAAATTTACGCAAAGGCTAACGCTGAAGAACTTCCATGGGGAGAGATTGGCGTAGATGTAGTTCTGGAGTGTACAGGTTTCTATACATCCAAGGCAAAAGCAGAAGCTCATATCAAAGCAGGCGCTAAGAAAGTTGTTATCTCCGCACCGGCCGGAAATGATCTTCCTACTATCGTATACAATGTAAACCATGAAATACTGACAAAGGATGACAATATCATTTCTGCAGCTTCCTGTACAACAAACTGTCTTGCACCTATGGCAAAAGCTCTGAATGATCTTGCGCCGATTAAATCAGGTATCATGTGCACAATCCATGCATACACAGGTGATCAGATGATCTTGGACGGACCACAGAGAAAAGGTGATTTAAGAAGATCCCGCGCAGGTGCTATCAACATCGTGCCAAACAGCACAGGCGCAGCAAAAGCAATCGGACTTGTTATTCCTGAACTGAACGGAAAGCTGATCGGATCTGCACAGCGTGTTCCTACTCCGGCAGGATCTACAACAATCCTGACAGCAGTAGTAGAAGGAAATGTAACAGTTGATCATGTGAATGCAGCTATGAAGGCGGCGTCTGACGAATCTTTCGGCTATAACACAGATGAAATTGTTTCCAGCGACATTGTTGGAATGAGATTTGGTTCCCTGTTTGATTCCACACAGACAATGGTACTTCCATTGGACAACGGAACAACACAGGTACAGGTTGTTTCCTGGTATGACAATGAGAATTCTTACACAAGCCAGATGGTAAGAACAATTAAACACTTTGGAACATTACTGTAAAACTAAAAAAAAGACTCATGAGGGTCCGGCCTGATATAGGACCGGACCTTTTCTTTGTTTAACAAGAAAACAGGAGGAAACACAATATGCTCAATAAAAAGTCGGTGGATGATATTAATGTAAAGGGCAAGAGAGTTCTTGTAAGATGTGACTTTAATGTGCCCTTGATTGACGGTAAGATTACAGATGAGAACCGCCTTGTGGCGGCACTGCCTACAATCAAGAAGCTGATTGCAGACGGCGGTAAGATTATTCTTTGCTCTCATCTTGGGAAGCCCAAGGGACAACCCCTTCCGGAGTTGTCACTTGCACCGGTGGCAGTCAGGTTATCTGAACTGCTCGGACAGGAAGTAAAGTTTGCAGCGGATCCTGATGTAGTGGGACCGAATGCGAAGGCTGCGGTGGAAGCTATGAGAGACGGAGATGTTATTCTTCTGGAGAACACACGCTACAGAGCGGAGGAGACAAAGAACAAAGAGGCGTTCAGCAAGGATTTGGCTTCTCTCTGCGATATATTTGTGAATGATGCATTTGGAACAGCTCACCGCGCACACTGCTCTAATGTGGGGGTTACAAAGTTCGTTGACACAGCTGTAGTTGGATATCTGATGCAGAAGGAAATTGATTTCCTTGGCAACGCAGTCGAGAATCCGGAGAGACCATTTGTTGCCATCTTAGGTGGCTCCAAGGTATCCAGCAAGATTTCTGTCATTGAGAATCTTCTGGATAAGGTGGACACACTTATCATCGGCGGTGGAATGGCTTATACATTCAGCAAGGCAAAGGGCGGCAGCGTTGGAAGTTCTCTTTTAGAGGAAGATTACTGCAAGTATGCACTTGATATGATAAAAAAAGCAGAAGATAAGGGCGTAAAACTTCTTCTTCCTGCCGATCATGTGGTTGCAGATGCATTTTCCAATGATGCAAATGTGCAGGTAGTAAAAGAGGGAACTATCCCGGATGGCTGGATGGGACTGGATATCGGACCCGAGACAGCAAAATTATATGTTGACACAGTAAAGAACGCTAAGACAGTTGTCTGGAACGGACCTATGGGCTGTTTTGAAATGTCAAAATTTGCAGCAGGCACAGAGGCAGTGGCAAAGGCACTCTCTGAGACAGACGCTATTACAATTATCGGCGGCGGAGATTCTGCGGCGGCAGTAAATCAGCTGGGGTATGGAGACAAGATGACACACATTTCCACAGGCGGCGGCGCATCCCTTGAATTTCTGGAAGGTAAAGAACTTCCGGGCGTAGCAGCAGCTAACGATAAGTAAAAAAGGAGGCCATATTATGGCAAGAAGAAAAATTATTGCAGGAAACTGGAAAATGAATAAAACCCCCAGCGAGGCAGTGGCACTGGCGGTAGAATTAAAGCCATTAGTAGCAAATGGAGATGTAGATGTTGTGTTTTGCGTGCCGGCAATCGACATTGTTCTTGTTGCTGAGGCGGTAAAAGGAAGCAGCATCAAGGTTGGAGCCGAGAACATGTATTTTGAGGAGAGCGGCGCTTACACAGGAGAAATTTCTCCGGAAATGCTTGTAGATGCAGGTGTAAAATATGTTATTCTCGGACATTCTGAGAGAAGAGAGTATTTTGGTGAGACAAATGAAGATGTAAACAAAAAGATGTTAAAAGCATTTGAGCACAATATTACACCGATTATGTGCTGCGGCGAGACATTAGAGCAGAGAGAGCAGGGCGTGACCATGGACTTTATCCGTCAGCAGGTAAAGGTAGGTTTTCAGAACGTAACTGCGAACCAGGCTAAGTCTGCAGTCATTGCCTATGAGCCAATCTGGGCAATCGGAACAGGAAAGACAGCAACTACGGCTCAGGCACAGGAGGTTTGCGCAGGTATCCGTGCATGTATCGCAGAAGTTTATGATGAAGCAACAGCACAGGCAATCCGCATTCAGTACGGCGGCTCCGTAAATGCAGCTACAGCTCCGGAATTATTCGAGCAGCCCGACATAGACGGCGGACTTGTAGGCGGAGCATCTCTAAAAGCTGATTTTGGAAAAATCGTGCACTATAAATAAGGCTTAGAGGAAACTCACACGAGAGAAAATCGAGCTTGGCTGAATTTGTAATATAGCAGCCAAGCTCGATTTTACTGAATAGCAGTACAGGGTATATAAATGAAGGAGATTGATATGAGTAAAAAACCTACGGTGTTAATGATATTGGACGGATATGGGTTAAATGATAAAGTGCAGGGAAATGCTGTGGCTGAAGCCCGCACGCCCGTTATGGATGAACTGATGGCAAAGTATCCATTTGTGAAGGGCTATGCCAGCGGTATGGCAGTAGGACTTCCCGATGGACAGATGGGAAACTCTGAGGTTGGGCATTTGAATATGGGTGCCGGCCGTATTGTGTACCAGGAATTGACGAAAATTACAAAGTCAATCCACGACGGTGATTTTTTTGAAAATAAGGCATTACTTGCAGCCTGTGAGAATGTAAAGAAAAATAATTCGGCACTGCATCTCATGGGTCTGGTTTCCGATGGTGGAGTACACAGTCACAACGAACATATTTATGGACTGCTTGAGCTTGCCAAAGGGCAGGGAGTCGAGAAGGTTTATGTGCATTGCTTTCTTGATGGACGTGATACACCACCGGCTTCCGGAAAAGAATATGTGGAGCAGCTGGAAGCAAAGATGAAAGAAATTGGCATAGGGGAAGTCGCAAGTGTTATGGGACGTTACTACGCAATGGACCGGGATAACCGCTGGGACCGCGTAGAAAAGGCATATGTGGCCCTTGTAAAGGGTGAAGGAGAGGCTGTAAAATCAGGGCCATCCGGAATTCAGTCTTCCTACGATAAGGATGCCACAGATGAATTTGTACTGCCTGCTGTAGTTGTGAAAGATGGTGCACCTGTTGCTACAATTAAAGATGATGATTCAGTTATCTTCTTTAACTTCCGCCCTGACAGAGCAAGGGAGATTACAAGGACGTTCTGTGACGATGATTTTCAGGGATTTGACAGGGGAACCCGTGTGAAGACCACGTTTGTATGCTTTACAGATTACGATGTAACAATCGAAAATAAACTGGTCGCTTTTGAAAAGGAAAAAATTACAAATACATTTGGAGAATTCCTTGCTAAAAATCATAAAACACAGGCCCGTATTGCCGAAACAGAAAAATATGCCCACGTTACATTCTTTTTCAACGGTGGAGTGGAGGAACCAAATGAGGGGGAAGACAGAATTCTTGTAAAGTCTCCTAAGGTTGCCACCTATGATTTAAAACCGGAGATGAGTGCTTACGAAGTATGCGGCAAACTGGTAGATGCAGTTAAAGCTGATAAGTATGATGTGATTGTTGTCAATTTTGCAAACCCGGATATGGTTGGCCATACCGGAGTTGAGGAAGCAGCAGTTAAGGCCATAGAGGCTGTGGACGACTGCGTGGGAAGAACTGTTGAAGCTGTAAAAGAGGCAGACGGTCAAATGTTCATCTGTGCAGATCACGGAAATGCAGAGCAGCTTACTGACTATGAGTCCGGAGAGCCTTTCACTGCCCATACAACCAACCCAGTTCCATTCATCCTTGTAAACGCTGACCCAGAGTACACGTTGAGAGAAGGCGGCTGTCTGGCAGATATTGCACCGACATTAATAGAATTGATGGGAATGAGACAACCAAATGAAATGGCAGGAAAATCTTTGTTGAAGAAGGACTGATAAAGTAAATGTATGAGAAACTGACCAAAAGTGATGTAAAAAAGATTGAAGAGGAAATCGAGCACCGTAAACTGGTGGTGCGCAAACAGGCTATAGAAGCTGTAAAAGAGGCACGTGCCCACGGAGATTTAAGCGAAAACTTTGAATATCATGCGGCAAAAAAGGATAAAAACAGAAATGAGAGCCGTATCCGCTATCTGGAGAGAATGCTCAAGACCGCAGTGGTTGTGCAAGACACCTCCTGTGAGGATGAGGTCGGAATCAATAACACAGTAGAACTGTACTGCGAAGATGATGACGAGGTGGAAACATACCGCCTGGTCACATCTGTGCGGGGAAACTCCATTGACGGCCGCATCAGTATCGAATCCCCTATCGGAAAAGCAATATTGGGACATAAATTAAACGACAGAGTCTACGTAAAAGTAAAAAATGATTTCGGCTATTACGTAGTAATCCGTAAAATCATAAAAACCCAGAGCGAAGAAAACGATAAAATCCGAGAGTATTAGGGGACCGACCCTTTTGCGGTCCGTTTTCGCAATTGTTTCGCAAAGGGGACTGACCCTTTTGCGGATCGTTTTCCTAGTTGTTTCAAACAACTCCGAGAATGATGTAATAGAATGAAAAGAGTCAGATATCAAGCGGGAGGATATATGGAAATCAAAATTGTTTTGTTTGATCTGGACGGAACCCTGACGGATTCCGGGCCGGGAATTATAAACAGTGTAAAATACGCCCTGAAAAAATGTGGGGTAGAAGCAGATGATCCAGCCGGGCTCCGCAGCTTTATTGGACCGCCCTTAAAGGAACAGTTCGGAAGATACTGCGGCTTTTCCCCAGAAGAGAGTAGCAGAGCTGTCAAGTTTTATCGGGAGTATTACGCTGAAAAAGGGATTTTTGAAAATGAGGTTTATGAGGGAATCCCCGAGCTGCTCCAAACCTTGAAAAATGCGGGAAAGACTATAATTATGGCTACCTCCAAGCCGGAGTACTTTGCCAGAATCATAGCGGATTACTACCATCTCTCGGAGTATTTTGACTTTATCGGCGGGAGTCTGATGGATGAAACCCGGGCAAGGAAATCTGAAGTTATAGAATATGTTCTGAGGGAATGCCGAATACAGGACCGGGACAGCGCACTGATGATAGGAGACCGAGACTACGATATCAAGGGAGCAAAAGAATCAAAGGTTGGCTCTATGGGAGTGTTGTACGGCTATGGGAGCCGAGAAGAACTGGAAAATGCAGGGGCAGATATTATCATAAAGGAACCTGCGGAGGCAGCGGAATATATCATAAAATAGCAAAGATAAAGAAAATGGAGGCAGAACCCTTAAAAAAGTTGTGCCTCCATTTTCTTTATCCTAATCTAATAGACTGCCTAAATCATACTGGTTTTAAATCCCGCTTGCCACAGCCTTTCCCAGTGCTTTTATCGCATGGGACTCGGCAGCTTCTTCTTTTTTAGCTTCCTCTATTTCATTCTCCAAATTCTTATTGGCTGTTGAGAGCATCAGCTTAATACGGTTCAGCTGATTTACCTCACTTGCGCCCGGGTCGAAGTCAATGGCGACCACATTAGATTTCGGATATATCCTGCGCAGTTCCTTAATAACACCTTTTCCTACCACATGATTGGGAAGGCAGGCAAATGGCTGTGTACACACAATATTTCCGGCTCCACCGTGAATCAGTTCCAGCATCTCCCCGGTCAGGAACCAACCCTCACCGGTCTGATTGCCGATAGATACAATCTCGGAAGCCATTTTTGCCATATCCTCAATGTGTGAAGGTGGTGCAAAATGTTTGCTTTCTTCAAAGGCTTTGGAAGCCGGTGACCGAAGCCATTCCAAACCTTTAATTCCAAGGTTTCCTAGAACTGCCTTTGCTTTAGGAAATCCCAAATTGGATACTTTGAAGTTCTGATTGTAGAAGCAGTATAGCATGAAGTCCAGCAAATCAGGAACCACAGCTTCTGCGCCTTCGCTCTCCAACAGATCTACAAGATGATTATTTGCCGCAGGCAGGAATTTAACAAGGATTTCCCCCACGACACCGACCCGTGGTTTTTTCACATTTAATGTTTCTATTGTATCAAAATCATGAATAATATCATTGCAGAGTTTTTTGAATTTACGTCTGGATGGGTATCCTGTGGAAATAAATTTCTTGCACTCTTCCGCCCATTTCCTGTGGACAGCATTGGTTGTTCCCGGTACTTTTTCGTAAGGCCGCATACGATAAACACATTTCATGAATATATCCCCAAATACAGCGGCATAGGCTCCGCGGACGACCATGGCCGGTGTAATCTTAAAGCCCGGGTTTCCTTCCAGCCCGCTTAAATTAATGGAGATAACAGGGATTTGTGAATATCCTGCTTTCTTTAGTGCCCGGCGTATAAAGCCTATGTAGTTGGATGCACGGCATCCGCCCCCTGTCTGGCTGATAATAACGGCCAGCCTGTCGGTGTCATATTTTCCTGATAAAATGGCTTCCATAATCTGTCCCACCACCATTAGAGACGGATAGCAGGCATCATTATTGACATATTTCAATCCTACATCCACGGCTTGCTTATTGTCGTTCGGCAGAACCTCTACTTTGTAGCCGGAAGCCTGGAATGCGGGCTCCAACAATTCAAAATGCATAGGTGACATCTGGGGACACAAAATCGTGTATGTCTTGCGCATTTCTTTTGTAAAGGGTACCTTCTTAATAGCAGCCGGCTGAATTTTACGCTGAGTGGCATGCTGCTCTCTGACGCGGATAGCTGCAAGAAGAGAACGAACACGGATACGGGCTGCCCCCAGGTTATTGACTTCATCGATTTTCAGAGAAGTATATATTTTGTCCGAGCGGTTCAGGATATCGGCAACCTGGTCGGTGGTAACAGCATCAAGGCCGCACCCAAAGGAATTCAGCTGTATCAGATCCAGATTATCTTTTGTTTTCACGTAATTTGCAGCAGCGTAGAGGCGGGAATGGTACATCCACTGGTCCATAACATTTAACGGACGTTCTACAGGCTGGAGGTGGGAAACAGAGTCCTCGGTCAACACAGCAATATTATATGAATTGATAAGTTCGGGCAATCCATGGTTGACCTCGGGGTCAATGTGATATGGACGGCCTGCCAGCACAATGCCGCGGTTGCCTGTCTCGTCAAGAAACTTTATCGTTTCTTCACCCTTTTTGCGTATATCTTCCCTGCAGGCTTCCAGCTCTGTCCACGCGTCGTGAACTGCAGCCTTTATATCATATTCCGAAATAGAAAACTTAGCAGCCAGTTCTTCTGTCAGACGCCTGCCAAGAATCTCTTCGTTTGCGAAAGAAAGGAAGGGATGAATGAAATCTACTTCCCCGTGTACAATGGAATCCATATTATTTTTAATATTTTCCGGATAAGAGGTTACAATTGGACAGTTGTAATGGTTGTTGGCATCCTCAAATTCATTTCTCTCATAGGAAACGGAAGGGTAGAAGATGCGCGAAACACCTTCATTAATCAGCCACTGTACATGTCCGTGTGCCAGTTTTGCCGGATAACATTCAGATTCGCTGGGGATAGACTCAATGCCCAGTTCATAAATTTTCCGCGAGGAGGAGGGAGACAATACAACGCTGAATCCCAGCTTTGTGAAAAATGTGAACCAGAACGGGTAGTTCTCATACATATTTAGAACACGGGGAATTCCAATCACGCCTCGTGGTGCTTCTGATTCTTCTAAAGGTGTATAGCCGAGATAACGCTGACTCTTGTAATCGAACAGGTTTGGCAGATTGTTCTTGGATTTTTCCTTGCCGAGTCCTCTCTCACAGCGGTTTCCGGTAATAAAACGGCGTCCGCCGCTAAAGTGACTGATCGTCAGACGGCAGTTATTCGTGCACCTTTTACATTTGGCCATAGTGGTGTTGTATTCCAAAGCTTCAATCTCATCGATGGGAAGCATGGTAGTTCCTTCACACTCAGTATAGCGCTCCCTGGCAATTAAGGCTGCACCAAAAGCCCCCATGATTCCTGCGATGTCAGGGCGGATGGCTTCACAATCAGCAATTTTTTCAAAGCTTCGCAGAACCGCATTATTGTAAAAGGTTCCGCCCTGCACCACGATATGTTTACCCAACTCAGAGGCATCGGAAACCTTGATGACTTTAAACAGTGCATTTTTGATGACGGAATAGGCCAGACCAGCGGAAATATCAGAGACTTCAGCTCCTTCCTTCTGTGCTTGTTTTACTTTTGAATTCATAAAGACTGTACAGCGCGTACCCAGGTCAATGGGGTTTTTTGCATAAAGAGCTTCCTGAGCAAAATCCTCTACACTATAATTCAAAGATTTAGCAAAGGTCTCAATGAAGGAACCACATCCGGAGGAGCAGGCTTCATTCAACTGTACACTGTCCACAGTCTTGTTCTTGATCTTTATGCATTTCATGTCCTGTCCGCCGATATCCAAAATGCAGTCTACATCCGGTTCAAAGAAGGAAGCAGCGTAGTAGTGAGAAACGGTTTCCACTTCACCTTCATCAAGCAGAAGAGCAGCCTTTACCAAAGCTTCTCCGTAGCCGGTGGAGCAGGAGTGTACAATATCCACTTCCTCAGGCAGACGGCTGTAAATATCTTTGATTGCACCAATTGTAGTGCCCAGAGGATCCCCGTCGTTATTATGATAGAAAGAGTACAAAAGTGTACCATCCTCGCCTACAAGTGCAGCCTTTGTTGTGGTGGAGCCGGCGTCAATGCCGAGAAAAGCCTTTCCAGAGTAAGTGGCCAAATCCCCAACCGGTACCTGGTGTTGTGCATGGCGCTGAGCAAACTCGTTATATTCGGCATTCGAAGCGAAAAGAGGTTTCATTCTGTCAACTTCAAAATCCATTTTTATCTTTCCGGCCAGGCGTTCCTGAAGGTCTCGTAGAGCAAGAATTACTTCTTTCTTGGAATTTAGTGCGGAGCCGATGGCTGCAAACAAGTGAGACTGGTTCGGGGCAATGGTATGCTCATCATCCAGCTTCAGAGTGCGGACAAAAGCAGCTTTCAGTTCCGAAAGAAAGTGGAGTGGGCCACCTAAAAATGCCACGTGTCCGCGGATAGGTTTACCGCAGGCAAGGCCACTTATGGTCTGGTTCACAACAGCCTGGAAAATAGAGGCAGCCAAATCTTCCTTTGAAGCACCCTCGTTAATTAAGGGCTGGATGTCGGATTTCGCAAACACTCCGCAGCGTGCAGCGATAGAGTATAGTGCATGATAGCTTTTTGCGTATTCATTCAGTCCTGCAGCATCGGTCTGCAGAAGGGAAGCCATCTGGTCAATAAAGGAACCTGTACCGCCTGCACAGACACCATTCATACGCTGTTCCACATTTCCGCCTTCAAAATAAATAATCTTGGCATCTTCACCTCCAAGTTCAATTGCCACATCTGTCTGAGGGGCATAGTCCTGAAGAGCTGTAGATACAGCAATAACCTCCTGTACAAAGGGAACCCCCAGATGCTTAGCCAGAGATAATCCGCCGGAGCCAGTGATAACTGGTGAAACACGCAGCTCGCCCAGTTTGTGGATAGCTCTTCCAAGAAGGTCGGACAGAGTTTCCTGGATATTAGCGAAATGCCGCTCATAATCTGAAAAGAGTACTTTCTTGCCCTTATCCAGAATTGCTATCTTTACGGTAGTGGAACCGATATCGATTCCCAGAGTATGTAATTCACTTAAATTCATAAATATATCCCTCGTTTTCTAAAAACAGTATATGTTAGATACTACCTATTAAATGTATTTTCTAAATCTACAACAATTTACATTATACGACAAGATGCGTAAAAAGACAATCGCAATAATGATAAACGTTCCTGGAATTTTTGTGCAAAGCTTATAAATTTTCACAGAATACGTGTGGATATAATATATTTGACAAACTACTGTACAAACTGTACAATTACCTAAAGAATTTGTAAATCAAAAATAAGGAGAAGAATGTTAGTGAATTGGTTGAATAAGTTAGAAAGAAAATTTGGGCGTTATGCTATTCATAATCTAACCATGTATTTAATTGGCGGGTACATTATCGGTTACGGAATATATTTTCTTATGCCCGGCCTTCTGAACTGGCTGACGCTGGAACCGGGCCGTATATTGTCCGGTCAGGTGTGGCGGATCATAACATGGGTACTGGTGCCTCCCGGCGGCAGTATCATTACAACGGTTATCATGCTGTTTCTTTATTATTCTTTAGGAACTGCATTAGAGCGCACCTGGGGCGCGTTCCGTTATAATGTTTATATTTTCTCCGGCATTCTTTTCACTGTCATCGGTGCGTTTATTCTTTACCTGATAACCGGCGGAGTCGCGGGTCTGGGTGTTTATTTCAGCACTTACTATATTAATATGTCTATCTTTCTGGCTTTCTCTGCCAGCTATCCGGACATGGAACTGCTGCTATATTTTGTCCTTCCTATCAAAATTAAATGGATGGGGCTGGTCTATGCTGTGTTTATTTTATATGATCTTGCAAGGGGAAATATAGTCACGAGAGTTGCAATTATTTCTTCCCTTTTGAATTTTGTGCTGTTCTTTTTCTCCAGTAGAAAGATAAAGCCCTATTCTCCGAAGGAACAGGCCCGAAAAGCCAAATTCAGGCAGCAGGCGAAAACTCATATGAATTACAAAAACGGAGCGCGACATAAATGCACAGTGTGCAAAAGGACAGAACTGGACGACCCAACTCTGCAATTTCGCTACTGTTCAAAATGCAATGGGAATTATGAATATTGTCAGGATCATTTATTCACGCATCAGCATATCCAATAATACAAGCAAGGAGATTAAGACATGAAGAAGACAAAAGTAGTATGCACGATGGGCCCAAATACAAATGACAGGGAGTTAATGAGAAAACTAATCCAAAACGGAATGGATGTTGCACGTTTTAATTTTTCTCACGGTGATCACCAGGAGCACAAGGGGAGAATGGATCAGCTAAAACAGCTTAGGGAGGAAGAACGCGCTAATGTCGCTATCCTGTTAGATACAAAGGGCCCGGAGATTCGTACCGGTCTATTGAAGAATGGGAAGAAAGTCACACTGGAAACAGGCAGTACTTTCACATTGACAACGGATGAAATAGAGGGCACCAGTCAGCGGGTATCCATTACCTATGCAGGTCTGGTTGATGATATAGACAAAGGGAAAACTATTTTGATCGATGATGGACTAATCGGCCTGGAAGTAATCAGCAAGACAGACCGGGATATTGTCTGTTTAGTTGTAAACGGCGGCGAGCTGGGCGAGTGCAAAGGTGTGAATGTGCCGAATGTGTCCGTAAGGCTCCCTGCCATCACAGAGAAGGACAAAGAAGATATTAGATTTGGTGTGGAGCAGAGCATAGATTTTATTGCGGCTTCTTTTGTCAGAAATGCAGAGTGTGTCTTGGAGATTAAGGCCTATCTAAATGAGCTGCATGCGCCGTATATTCCAATTATAGCGAAAGTTGAAAATGCGGAAGGTGTCCAGAATATCGACGAGATTATCCGTGCCGCAGACGGGATTATGGTAGCCCGCGGTGATTTGGGAGTGGAGATTCCGGCGGAGGAAGTTCCCTATCTTCAGAAAATGATTATTGAAAAGTGCAATAACAATTTTAAGTCGGTAATTACGGCTACCCAGATGCTGGATTCTATGATTCGCAATCCCCGTCCTACAAGAGCAGAGGTCGCAGATGTGGCTAATGCGGTCTATGACGGTACCGATGCGGTTATGCTTTCTGGAGAGACAGCACAAGGGAAATACCCTCTGGAAGCACTGCAGATGATGGTACACATTATTGAAAATTCGGAACAGCACCTGGATTACGACCATATATTGGAAAAAGCAGGTGATCACCTGAAGACCGGAATATCTAGCGCTATCGGATACTCCTCTGTACTTGCGGCAGCAAACTTAAATGCAAAATGCATTATAACACCATCTGTATCCGGGGCTACAGCCAGGGTAGTCTCCAAACTGAAGCCCAGACAGGAGATTCTTGGCATATCACCCAACGAGAGAGCGCTGCGCAGAATGGCTATTTATTGGGGGGTCATTCCCTTAAAATCTATAGAAGTTGATACTACAGAGGGAATCTGCCGGGGGGCCGTTGAGGTTGCCCTTGTGAAGCAGTATGTTGAAAGCGGAGATGTAGTTGTACTGACTGCAGGAATTCCGTCTCCAAATGTGAAGAGAGAAAAAAGCGGAATCAGCAATATGATGAGAATCGCAACCGTAGAGTAGAGTACAGCTGAAATCTGTTAAATAACAGTACGTAAAGGAGAAAGTCATATATGAAGAAGGAGCCATTTGTAACAAAAGAACAACTTGATGACATAGTAAAGGAATTTCCTACGCCTTTCCACCTCTATGATGAGAGAGGAATCAGAGAAAATGCGAAGGCTCTCAATGAAGCTTTTGCATGGAACCCGGGATTTAAGGAATATTTTGCAGTAAAGGCTACTCCTAATCCTTTTCTGATTCAGATTTTGAGAGAATATGGCTGCGGCTGTGACTGTTCCTCCTATACGGAGCTTATGCTTTCTGATGCGATTGGAGCAAAAGGCGGTGATATTATGTTTTCCTCCAATGATACACCGGCTGAAGAATATGCTCTGGCCGATAAGCTGGGAGCAATTATTAATCTGGATGATATTACACATATAGATTTTCTGGAGAAGACAATCGGGCATATTCCTGAAACAATCAGCTGTCGTTATAACCCTGGCGGATTGTTTAAAATTAGTAATGACATTATGGACAATCCGGGTGATTCCAAATACGGAATGACCACAAAACAGATGATGGCAGCATTTAAAATTCTGAAAGAAAAGGGGGCAAAGGATTTCGGAATTCATGCCTTTCTTGCCAGCAACACTGTGACAAACGAGTATTATCCTATGCTGGCGAAGGTATTGTTTGAAGAAGCTGTCCGCCTGCAGAAGGAGGCAGGGGTTCATATTAAATTTATTAACTTGTCAGGGGGAATCGGAATCCCATACACACCGGATCAGGAGCCAAATGATATCCGGGCTATCGGTGAGGGAGTACGCAAGGTATATGAGCAGGTTATGATACCTGCAGGCATGGGGGATGTGGCTATTTACACAGAGCTGGGACGCTATATGCTGGGACCTTATGGCTGCCTGGTGACTACAGCAATCCATGAAAAGCACACACATAAAGAATACATCGGCGTGGATGCAAGTGCAGTAGATTTGCTTCGCCCGGCAATGTATGGGGCTTATCATCATATTACAGTCATGGAGAAGGAAAACTGGCCCTGTGACCACCAGTATGATGTCACCGGCTCTCTCTGTGAAAACAATGACAAATTTGCCATTGACAGAATGCTGCCGAAGATTGATAAAGGAGATTATCTGATCATTCACGATACAGGGGCTCATGGCTATTCCATGGGATATAATTATAACGGAAAATTGAAATCCGCAGAGGTCCTTCTGAGGGAGGATGGCACAGCACAGCTTATCCGACGGGCAGAGACCCCGTCAGATTATTTTGCAACATTTGACTGCTTTGAAATAGGGAAAAAGCTGATACGGAAATAGGAAAAAACTATTGCAAAATACTTATGAATGTGATAAGATAAACTACGGTTCGGAAAATTCGGAGAGCAAATATGCCTTTCGAATCCGATGAGCGGATGTGGCGGAATGGCAGACGCACAAGACTCAAAATCTTGCGGGGGCGACCTCGTGTGGGTTCAAGTCCCACCATCCGCATTAGAAGCTTTAAGTGCTATGTACCAATTTCGGCGGTGTATAGCACTTTTTCGTTACTCGTTACTGTTTCTTTTTGATTTACCAGGGAGGTGAATAATATGACGTTCAAGCGTGGCGATACATGTTTTATTTTGGAGGACAATTCAGATGCGGTTCAGGTGAAGGTTGTCAGCAAGCAGGGGAAGAATTATATTGTACAGTTAATCGGTGCCTGCGGTGCCTTAAAATTATCTGAAAACAGACTGTTTGATACGAAAGAGGGTGCTATGGCAAGCAGGAAAACGTCAAAAGCAATGGTAAGCCCCCAGTTGTCTGAGTCAAACAGGAGAGCGGGTTTGCCGGAAATAGGCATACCGGATACTTTTGATGGCGGAAGGTCAAGGAAAATTTAAGTATCGATAAATTCCAATCCGCCCCTGACATTACTTTAAATAGGTAATGTCAGGGGCGGATTTTTTGTGTAATGTAAACTTCATGACCTGCTGTGCAGAACATATTTTTAGAATATTCTGAAAACGGACTTCAAAGGGGTCAGACCCCCTTTGCAACCCCCTTTGCGTACTGCAGCAAATCTGTTAATTTCTTTATTCTGTCTTTCGCCTCGGGTACATCTCCAAACCCGTATTCAGCGAAGATGAACGGTATTCCTGCTTCCTGACAAGCCAGGTAGTCCCCTTTTGTGTCACCCACATAAACAACATCCTGCAGTCCATTTTCCTTCATCAGCCGTAAGATGGTCTGTCCCTTGGATGTCAGCGTGTCACCAAAGCAAAGGTGGTCTTTGACGGTGTCCTCAAGGCCATTGACCTTTAAAAATATTTCAATATACCCGCACTGGCAGTTGCTGACAATAAAAAGGGGAATCTTTTCAGAAAGGGTGAGAAATACTTCCTGGACCCCCTCGTACAAAACTCCGGGCTTTGTTTCCAATAGCCGGTTTTCATATTCAAAGCAAAGATCCCCCAGTCGCTTCTGTTCTTCTTTTGGCAAAGAGGGAAAGAGGGCGCGGTATATTTCATCCATGGTTTTTCCGAACAAGCCCCGGAGTCTGGGGCTGCTCACGTCAATATCCAAATCGGAATTCTCAGTGATTGCCTGGGTCCATGACTCCAGAACCGTTTCAGTGGCATCCCATAAAGTTCCGTCTACATCAAAAATAATTCCATCCATAAGTATTTACTCCTTTTTGTAAAAATCAGTAGCTCTTTTCATGATATCATAAAAAGAGCCTTTTAAAAAGAAGGATTTTAGTGTATACTTTTATAAAAGCTCTAAAGCAGCAAGGATGTGGAGAATGGAACATGAGTGAAAAAATAGTATTAATAGATGGTCACAGCATTTTAACCAGAGCGTTCTATGGAGTACCGGACTTGACAAATTCGGAGGGGCTTCATACGAACGCTATTTATGGGTTCTTAAATATTATGTTCAAGATTCTGGATGAGGAGAAGCCGGAGTATCTGACAGTCACTTTCGATGTACATGCCCCTACATTCAGACATGAGATGTACGCGGATTACAAAGGGACAAGGAAGCCGATGGCTGAAGAACTACGGCAGCAGGTTCCAGTGATCAAGGAAGTTCTGAAAGCTATGAATATCGAGATTATCGAGCAGGCAGGCCTGGAGGCAGATGATCTTCTGGGAACCATATCCTGCACTTGTGCGGGACGAGGACTGGAGGTAGTCATCATTTCCGGGGACAGGGACATCCTGCAGCTTGCCACGGAACATGTAAAAATCCGTATACCCAAGACAAAACAGGGCCGGACAGAGGTGGAAGACTACTATGCTGCCGATGTAAAGGAAAAATATAAAGTTACTCCGAAAGAATTTATTGAGGTGAAAGCGCTCATGGGTGATGCTTCTGACAATATTCCGGGGGTGCCCGGGATAGGGGAGAAGACCGCTACAAAAATTATCGAGGAATATGGCTCCATTGAAAATGCTTACGCTCATGTAAGTGAACTGAAACCACCCAGGGCCAGCAGGAACCTGCAGGAATACTGGGATCAGGCCTGCATGAGCAAGACGCTGGCAACCATTGATACCCACGCGGATATTACCTTTGATTTAAACGCAGCAGTCTATGGAGATCCCTACACACAAGAGGCTTATGTTTATTTCCAGCGACTCCAGTTTAAAAACATGCTGGATAGGTTTGATGTAGAAGCATCCGGCAATAACCTGGAATCTTATTTTAAAGAAATTACAGATAAAAAAGAGGCAGAGAGGGTGTTTGCTGAGGCGGCCGCGGCACAATGTGCAGGCGCCGCAGTCACGGAAGACCTGAAAAATGTGCTGCCGCTGTTTGCACATCCTTCCGGGTACGGCAGGGTGACGGTTGTCTATGGAAAGGATAAAATTTATTCTATATTAAGCAGCGCAGATATGGATATGGAATATCTGCTGGACAAACTTTCGGAAGTTGCCCAATCAGTAAAAGCATTTTCCATGTTTGATTTAAAAAAGTATCTCCCGCTGGTGAAGATTACAAAACCGGAAAATTGCTTTGATGTTGCAGTAGCGGCCTATCTTCTGAATCCGCTGACAAGTCATTATGACTGTGATGATGTGGCAAGAGAACAATTGGATATTACTGTAGACGGAAAAACAGACAGCATGACGAAAGCATGCTATGAAGCCTACACTGCATTTGCCTGTGTAGAGCCAATGAAAGAAAAGATGCAGGCAGAGGGAATGTATCATCTGTTCACAGATATTGAGATGCCTCTTGTCTTTACCCTGTTTGATATGGAACAGGCCGGAATTCAGGTGGAAGCTGAGGCGCTGCGCTTTTACGGGGAGCAGCTGGGGGGCAAGATTGTGGAGCTGGAAAAAGAGATATTTGAAATGGCAGGGGAAACCTTCAACATTAATTCTCCAAAACAGCTTGGGGTTGTGCTTTTTGAACACATGAAGATTCCAAATGGAAAGAAGACAAAGACCGGTTATTCCACTGCCGCAGATGTATTGGAAAAACTGGAACCGGATTATCCTATTGTAGAAAAAGTTCTGGAATACAGACAACTGTCCAAACTGAAGTCCACTTATGCAGACGGTCTGTCGGCTTATATCAGCACAGACGGAAGAATTCACGGGAAGTTTAACCAGACAATTGCCGCTACAGGAAGAATCAGCAGCACAGAACCGAATCTGCAGAACATTCCTGTGAGAATGGAACTGGGCCGGTTGATTAGAAAGGTATTTGTGCCAAGCGAAGGGTGTGTTTTTATCGATGCGGATTATTCTCAGATTGAGTTGAGGGTGCTGGCTCACTGCTCAGGGGATGAGAAACTGATTCAGGCTTATAAAGAGGCCAAGGACATCCATCGGATGACAGCATCTCAGGTGTTCCACACACCATTTGAGGAAGTTACCAGTTTGCAGCGACGCAATGCGAAGGCTGTAAATTTTGGGATTGTATATGGTATCAGTTCTTTTGGACTGAGCCAGGATTTGAGTATTACACGAAAAGAAGCTGCACAATATATTGAAAATTATTTTGAGACTTATCCCGGAATCAAACGTTTCTTGGATGACACTGTAGCCCATGCAAAAGAGGTAGGTTATGTTGTGACTTTGTTCGGGCGAAGGCGTCCTGTCCCTGAGTTAAAATCCAGCAATTTCATGCAGCGCAGCTTTGGAGAGCGGGTGGCTATGAATGCACCCATTCAGGGGTCTGCCGCAGATATTATAAAAATTGCCATGATTGGTGTGAACAGGGAACTGAAGGAAAAAGGCCTCAGGTCAAAGATGATTCTGCAGGTCCATGATGAGCTGCTTATAGAGGCATATAAAGAGGAAGCAGAAGAGGTTAAAGAGATTCTGAGGCGCCAAATGGAGCATGCTGCAGATTTGGATGTGCCTTTGATTGTAGATATGCACACAGGAAGTAACTGGTATGAGGCAAAGTAAGGGGATGAAAGTGCTGGGAATAACCGGCGGGGTAGGCTCCGGGAAAAGCGAGGTTCTGCATCATATGGAAAAAGAATATGGCGCAGTTGTCAGTCAGCTGGATGAAGTGGCAAAGAATCTCCAAAGAAAAGGGACGGCTTGCTATGGGAAAATTATAGAACAGTTTGGAAACAAAATTACAAAAGAAGATGGAGAGCTGGATAGAAGGAAACTGGCAGAAATCGTTTTTCAGGATGAGACAAAAAGAAAGATTCTTAATGAAATCGTTCACCCGGAAGTAAAGAAATGGGTAAAACAGGATATTATAGAGAAGAAAAAGATGGGAGTGCCGCTGTATATTATTGAGGCGGCTCTTCTGCCGGAAGCCGGGTATGAGGATATCTGTGATGAGCTGTGGTATATTTATACAGAAGAAAGTGTGAGAAGGGAAAGGCTGAAAAGGTCAAGAGGATACTCGGATGAGACAATCAGCCGGATGATACTCTCCCAGTCCCCGGAATCTGTGTTTCGTGGAGCGTGTCAGACTATTATAGACAACAGCGGGACATTTGAGAAGACAAAAGAGCAAATAGGAGAACAGTTATGAGGTTATGCAGCATTGCAAGCGGCAGCAGCGGGAACTGTATTTATGTAGGAAATGATAACACGCATCTACTTGTGGATACAGGAATCAGCAAAAAGCGGATTGAAGCCGGTCTGAAGGAACTAGAAATAAAGGGAGAAGAACTGGATGGCATTTTGATTACCCATGAGCATTCGGATCATATACAGGGATTAGGCGTCTTCAGCAGAAAGTATGAGGTGCCGATTTATGCAACACCGGGAACAATTGAGGGGATTAAGCATTATGCCCCACTGGGAAAATTGCCGGAAGGTCTTTTGAACCCTATACATATAGATGAAAGATTTACAATTGGAGACATTGCAGTAGATCCATTTCGGATTTCCCACGATGCAAATGAGCCTGCCGGGTACAGAATGAACTATGGAGATAAATCTGTTGCAGTTGCTACGGATTTAGGGATTTACGACGAATACACAATTTCAAATTTGAAAAATCTGGATGCAGTTCTTCTGGAGGCCAACCACGATATCCATATGTTGGAGGTGGGAACTTATCCTTATTATCTGAAACGGCGTGTAATGGGGGATAAGGGACATTTATCCAACGAATTGTCGGGAAGGCTTCTTTGTGATATACTACATAGTAATTTGAAACGCATCCTTCTGGGGCATCTCAGCAAGGAAAATAATTACGCGGCACTTGCCTATGAGACGGTGAAGCTGGAGGTTACTTTAAGTGACAATGACTATAAGGGAGAAGACCTGGATATGACCGTAGCCAAAAGAGATATGATTTCGGAAATTATTACGGTATAGACAGAATCCCGGCGCCAATTCACAGCTCTAAGAACTAAAACAGGGGAATAACGTATGAAGAAAATTGCAATTGTAACAGACAGTAATAGCGGAATAACACAAAAACATGGGAAAGAGATGGGGACTTATGTAGTTCCCATGCCATTTTTTATTGACGGGGAACTTTTCCTGGAAGACATTACACTAACACAGGAAGAATTTTATAAAAGACTGGCCGAAGATTCTGATATTTCAACGTCCCAGCCATCACCCGGAGACATTCTTGAACTTTGGGACCGCCTGCTTGAGGAATACGACGAAGTTGTGCACATCCCTATGTCCAGCGGGTTAAGCAGCAGCTGTGAGACAGCAGTGACATTATCCGGGGATTATGAAGGCAGAGTACAGGTGGTGAATAATCAGAGGATTTCGGTTACTCAGGAGCAGTCTGTTCTGGATGCAATTAAACTGTCAAAAGAAGGAAAGACTGCAGCCGAAATCAGGCAAATTCTTGAGAAAGAAAAGATGGAAGCAAGTATCTATATAACAGTAGATACACTGAAGTATTTGAAAAAGGGCGGAAGAATCACGCCGGCGGCAGCAGCTCTGGGAACGGTACTGAATCTGAAACCTGTACTGCAGATTCAAGGGGAGAAACTGGATGCATTTTCAAAAGTACGCGGGTGGAAAGCTGCAAAGAGAACAATGCTGAAGGCGATAGAGACAGATCTCAAAGAGCGTTTTGCCGGAAAAGAAGACCAGATGGTTCTTGGGATGGCATACACCTGCAGCCGTGAAGAAGCAAAAGAGTGGAGACAGGAGATTCATGAAAGATTTCCTCGGTATGAGATAATAGAAGGTCCACTGTCCCTGAGCGTGGCCTGCCATATCGGACCGGGTTCCATGGCGGTTACGTGTATGAAAAGATTATAGGAGATGCTTCTTAGAAACGGGGCCGCTGTTTCTAAGAAGCATCTTTTTTAACGTTACACTTTTATGATGGTCTGTTTGTATTCGTTTTCAAATACGGTCTTAAATTTATCTGTGATTACAGATTTATACAGATTAGAGGCAAGTATGTCATGGTAGAGCATTCTTTGTCCAATCTCCGGAATTGCGTCTGTATCATAGAGACTGGTTAGCAGCGGAAGCCGCCCATTTTTTGCGACATTGCTTAGTATTTTTTCACGATCTCTGCGGAAACCCAGGAGACGGGCATAGTAGTGCCAGCCGCCTTTGGTGTATTGTTTCACGGTGTTCTTTTTAATCCCCAGCATGATGTGCAGAAGTGCACGGTTAATACGCGTATAAGTAGTTTCTTTGGTTTTAAGCAATTCGCAAAATTGCTTGTAATTGAAAAAGTTGTTAAGCTGGTTACTGATTCGGTTTGCCAGATCTACAGAGACATCCATGTAATTGGTCAAATCTCTGGCAGATTTGTTCAGCAGCTTATATTTCATAAGGAGAGAAAAATCGTTTAGATAAACCGGATATTTGACCCGGTGGTAATCTTTTAAAAGTTCCAGGCAGGAGGCTGGAACCTGATCCTCCAGCTGGCTTAAAATATCGGAAAAATGTGTATTCTCAAATGTGCTGCCGGAGTGCGTACTGATTGCAGAACTGGAATAAGCAAGCAGGGAACGGATGGCGGTTGCGGAACTGTAATTGGACGCCAGCTCTGTATTGTGGTAGTCAGAACCCCGGCGCTTGATGGTATAAGGCTCAATGTTACTGTCCAGCCTTTTGAGTGCTTTTAGATATTCGATGCTCAAAATGTTATTTGGATCATCCAACAGGGCAGCACGGTTAGGGTTTCCTGTATAAGTGCTTAGTGCATCCTGTCTGGCTGAGGGGAAAGACATGCCCTTTTTGAGATTTTCCTGCAGGAGGTTTCTGTATTCATTTGGCTCTTTGTACAGGATGTCGGCTACATCCTGAAGCCCCTCAAGGTCCCCTGACTCACTCCCGAAGCAAATAGAATCTACTATCCCCAGGCTTTCCAGGAAAGAAATGGCACCCATGGCAAAAAATTCAGCACTTCCGGTGGAATAACAGACAGGAAGCTCAAATACAGCCCCGGCTCCGCACTTCAAAGCCATCTCGGCACGTATGTATTTGGGCATGATGGCGGGCGTACCTCTTTGTACGTAATCACCGCTCATAATCACGATGGCCGTGTCAGCACCTGTGACTTCCTTTGCTTTTTCGATATGATACTGATGGCCGTTATGAAATGGATTATATTCGGCGATTAAACCAACAATTTTCATATGAATCTCCTTGTATATCAATTTGTTAACCATTATACTATAAAAGAATAAGAACTACAACAAAGAAGGAGGCATGGAATGAAGAGAGAAATGGTACTCGAACTTCTGGAACAACGCAAATTTAAAAACCTAAAGGAACAACTGGAATCCATGCATCCTGTCGATATTGTGGAAATGCTTGAGGATTTTGGATCCAGGCAGGCAATTTTGATTTTCCGGCTTTTGGCCAAGGAGGAGGCTGCCGAAGTTTTCACGGATATGAACAGTGACATGCGTGAAGAACTGATCAACGCTCTGACAGATTCTGAACTGGAAGAGGTTATGAGTGAAATGTATGTGGACGACACAGTAGATGTTCTGGAAGAGATGCCGGCCAATGTAGTGGACCGGCTGCTGATGGCAACGGACGAAGAAACCAGAACGAAAATCAATATACTTCTTCAATATCCGGAGTACAGCGCGGGGAGTATCATGAATGTGGATTATGTCAGCCTGCGCAGAGAAATGACAGTGGCAGATGCAATCTTGAGAATTCGGCAGGTCGGTATTAATAAGGAAACGATATACACCTGTTATGTTACGGAAAAGAGAAAACTGATCGGTGCTGTGGATGTAAAAGACCTGCTGACAGCAGGAGAGTCCAGGCTGATTGAAGAAATCATGGATGAGAATGTGCTATCTGGCACCACCCTAGATGACCAGGAGGACGTGGCAAAGACGATTAAGAAGTATGGTCTTGTTGCGATTCCAATCATAGACCATGAGAACTGCCTGGTGGGTATTGTAACTTACGATGATGCCATGCTGGTTTTGCAGGATGAGGCAACAGAGGATATCAGCATTATGGCCGGTGTGAGTCCCAATGAGGATTCTTATTTCGGCACATCGGTGTTTCAGCATGCCAGACACAGGAGTCTGTGGCTGATGCTGCTGATGCTTTCTGCAACCGTGACAGGTGAGCTCCTGGGGCATTACGAGAATGCTATGGCAGCCATGCCTGTTCTAATTACCTTTATTCCGATGTTGATGGGGACAGGTGGAAATTGTGGATCACAAAGCTCAACACTGATTATTCGAGGCCTGGCTGTAGGAGAAATTCAATTTAGAGATATTTTCCGGGTTATTTTCAAGGAAGTTCGTGTCGCATTGGTTGTAAGTGCTTTATTGGCAATAGTAAACGGAACCCGGATTTATATCATGTATAATCATAGTATTATGTTGTCTGTTGCACTTGGAATTACCATGATTGCAGTGGTAGTTATAGCAAAAACTGTGGGCTGTACACTTCCCCTTGCTGCAAAAAAACTGGGGCTGGATCCGGCAATCATGGCAGCGCCTCTGATATCCACAATTCTGGACACATGTACGATTCTGGTTTATTTCAATATAGTGACAGCAATATTTCATCTCAGATCTTAGGCGGTGCACAGTTCAGCCATAAGCTTGACTCAGCTATGGGACAGAACATTGTACACAAAAATACACATTATATAGGCTTGTATACAATAATTCTTTGAGGTATAATGGAAAAAGTGAGAAAAAACGAAAGGTGGATTTAAGTCATGGGATTTATCGACAAAATCAAAGAAAGAGCGATGGCCGATAAGAAGACAATTGTGCTGCCGGAGACGGAGGACATAAGAACTTATCAGGCAGCGGAGGCGGTGCTTAAGCAGGGAGTAGCGAACCTGATTCTTGTGGGAAGCCAAGAGGAAATTGAAAAGAATGGAAAGGGTTTTGACATTTCGGGCGCTGCGGTGGTGGACCCTGCAACAAGCGAAAAAACGGAAGGCTACATTGCCAAGCTGGTAGAACTCAGGAAAAAAAAGGGAATGACTCAAGAGCAGGCGAAAGAACTGCTTCTGAACAATTACCTGTATTACGGAGTGATGATGGTGAAGATGGGCGATGCAGATGGTATGGTATCCGGTGCATGCCATTCTACAGCGGACACACTTCGTCCGTGTCTGCAGATTCTGAAGACAAAACCGGGAACAAAACTGGTTTCTGCTTTCTTCCTTATGGTTGTACCTGACTGCGATATGGGTGCAGAGGGAACATTTATTTTCGGAGATGCAGGTCTGGAACAGAATCCTGATCCCGAAAAATTGGCCAATATTGCACTGTCCTCAGCGGAATCTTTCCAGGTCCTGACAGGAAAGGAACCAATTGTTGCCATGCTGTCACATTCCACAAAGGGAAGTGCGAAACACGCAGATGTGGATAAAGTAGTGGAAGCTACAAAGCTTGCTAAAGAAATGGCACCGGATTTAGTTTTGGATGGAGAATTGCAGGCAGACGCAGCAATTGTACCGGAGGTTGCAGCATCCAAGGCACCAGAAAGCCCAGTAAAAGGACGTGCCAATGTATTGATTTTCCCAGATCTGGATGCCGGTAATATTGGATATAAGCTGGTACAAAGACTTGGCAAAGCGGAAGCCTACGGCCCACTTACTCAGGGAATTGCGGCTCCGGTCAATGATTTATCAAGAGGCTGCAATGCAGCAGACATCGAAGGTGTTATAGCCATTACAGCTGTACAGGCTCAGTCATATTCATAAATATGTAACTGTTTGGAACCAAATAAGCGAAGAAATTACGGGTTTTTGAGCTTGGTTCTGAATTGTTATCATAATATAATAAAGTAAAATTGGGGGATAAGGAAATGAATATTTTAGTAATCAATTGTGGAAGTTCTTCTTTAAAATTCCAGTTAATTAATTCTGAATCCGAGAAAGTGCTCGCAAAAGGTATTTGTGAGAGAATTGGAATTGACGGGAGTCTCACTTATCAGGCAGCTGGTAAAGAAAAGGTAAAAACAAAGAAGGATATGCCTTCACATACTGAGGCAATTCAGTATGTTATTGAAGCTCTGACGAACCCTGAGACAGGGGTAATAAAGAGTTTGAAAGAGATTGGGGCCGTCGGACACCGTGTGGTACACGGCGGTGAAAAGTTTGCCTCCTCTGTCGTTATTACAGAAGAGGTAAAGAAAGCTGTTGAGGAGTGCAACGACCTGGCTCCGCTGCATAATCCTGCAAATTTAGTTGGAATAAATGCATGCGAGAAACTGATGCCGGGAACCCCTATGGTGGCAGTATTTGACACAGCTTTCCATCAGACAATGCCGGAAAAAGCATATATGTACGGACTGCCATATGAATATTATGAAAAATATAAAGTGAGACGCTACGGCTTCCACGGAACAAGCCACAGCTTTGTTTCCAAGAGAGCTGCAGAACTTGTGGGTAAGCCCTACGACGAAACGAAGACAATCGTATGCCACCTTGGCAACGGTGCAAGCGTATGTGCAGTGAAAAACGGTAAATCTATTGATACATCTATGGGGCTGACACCATTGGAAGGTCTTGTGATGGGAACTCGCTCCGGTGATATCGACCCGGCTATTCTGGAATTCATTGCAAAGAAAGAAAATCTGGATATTGATGGTCTGATGAACATGCTGAACAAGGAATCCGGCGTACAGGGAATCTCCGGATTATCCAGTGACTTCAGGGATTTAACGGACGCATCCCTGGCAGGAAATCAACGCGCAAAGATTGCTCTGGATGTATTCTCATACAGAGTTGCTAAGTATATAGGAAGTTATGTTGCAGCCATGAATGGAGTGGACGTCATTGCCTTCACAGCAGGAATCGGTGAAAATGATGATTTAGTCCGGGCGGCCGTATGCAGCTATCTGGAATATCTTGGAATAGAGTTTGATGAGGATGCCAACAATACAAGAGGCCAGGAAGTCGAACTTTCTAAACCGGGCTCCAAGGTAAGAGTTTTTATAATTCCGACAAACGAGGAACTTGCAATCGCCAGAGAAACAGAGGCTCTTATAAAATAAATCTGAATCATGCATATGTTAGAATATTCAGAAAATGAAACGCAAAAGGGTCAGACCCCTTTCTGTAATTTTTTGTTGACAATCTTATTTTACATGATATAATAGTTTAGGTATGAATAGGAGTGTTAAGGATGTTAATTAACCTATCAGACGTTCTGTCAGAACAGCATAAGACGATAGAGACGACAGTGCCATTTGAATTGGAAGAGATTAAATTAAAGTCAGGTTCCTTCGCGATTACATGCAGTGAACCTGTGCACATTATCGTCACTCATGTAAAGGATAAGGAATTACAGATTCAGGCAGAATCAAAAGTCAATATAAGAATCCCATGCGATCGGTGTGCCGAGGATGTGGATCAGGAATTTGTACTTGATTTTGTGAAGCGCGTGGATTTGAATGTTTCTGATGCTGATTTGAGAGAAGATTTAGATGAGTCGAACTTTATTGATGGATATCATCTTGATGTGGACAAATTGCTCTTTAATGAGATATTGATAGGATGGCCGACGAAAGTTCTATGCAGTGAAGACTGTAAGGGCATATGCAGCGTTTGTGGTCAGAACCTAAATCAGGGTACTTGTGACTGTGAAGACACAGGAGCCGACCCGAGAATGTCAGTTGTCCGAGATTTGTTTAAGAATTTTAAGGAGGTGTAACCTATGTCTATCTGTCCAAAGAATAAATCTTCTAAAGGTAGAAGAGATAAGAGAAGAGCTAATTGGAAGATGAGTGCTCCCAACCTTGTAAAATGCAGCAAGTGTGGAGAACTTATGATGCCCCACAGAGTTTGCAAAGCTTGTGGCTCTTACAACAAAAAAGAAATCATTTCTGTTGACTAATGCAGAGAAGACAAGGCTTTCCGGGTAACCGGGGAGCCTTTTTTCAAATCAATTGGATTTACGGTAGTTTTACAACAAATGGAGATAAAAGTAAATATTGCTGTGAATCTGCTGGTAGATAAATAGGAAATAATATTTTTTCTTATTGATTTTTGTATTGATGTTTAGTAGAATTAATGCAGTAGCGTTAGGAGGAAGAAGAATGTCTAATATTACAAGAGTTGCCCTAGATGCCATGGGCGGTGATAACGCACCCGGAGAGATTGTTCGGGGTGCTGTGGAAGCCGCCAGGCAGAGAAGCGATATTAAGATTCTGCTGACAGGGCAGGAAGCACTGCTGAAGAAGACATTATCAGAATACACTTACCCGGAGGAACAGATAGAGATTGTAAATGCCACAGAAGTCATTGATACGGCAGAGCCGCCGGTTATGGCAATCCGCAGGAAAAAAGACTCCTCTATTGTAGTAGCTATGAAGTTGGTGAAGAATGGAGAAGCCGATGCATTAGTATCCGCAGGAAGTTCAGGCGCGATTCTGGTAGGAGGCCAAGTACTGGTGGGCAGGATCAAAGGAGTGGAAAGACCGCCTCTTGCACCTCTGATACCCACTGCCAGGGGTGTGTCACTGCTGATAGACTGTGGAGCGAATGTGGATGCAAGACCCTCTCATTTGGTTCAGTTTGCAAATATGGGCTCCATATACATGGAGAATATCATTGGGAAGAAGAACCCCACAGTAGGAATTGTAAATATCGGTGCCGAGGAAGAAAAAGGAAATGCACTTGTAAAAGAGACTTTTCCTCTTCTGAAAGAGTGCAGGGGAATTAATTTCGTGGGAAGTGTGGAGGCAAGAGATATTCCGGCAGGCGTTGTAGATGTAGTGGTCTGTGAAGCCTTTGTGGGAAATGTAATCCTGAAGCTATATGAGGGTGTGGGCGGCACTTTAATCAGTAAGGTTAAAGAAGGCATGATGGGTTCACTAAGGAGTAAGATAGGAGCACTTCTTGTGAAACCGGCACTTAAAAGCACGCTGAAAGATTTCGATGCCAGCGAGTATGGCGGCGCTCCGCTGTTAGGATTGAATGGGCTGGTTGTTAAGACACATGGCAGTTCCAAGGCGAAGGAGGTGTGCACTTCCATCATCCAGTGTGTCACTTTTAAAGAGCAGCAAATAAATGAAAAGATAAAAGCTGCCCTCCGGTTGGAGAAAGAAAGAAAAGAAGATTAATGTAGCTAAGAAAGGGAATAAAGTTATGGAGTTTGAAAAATTACAGGATATTATTGCAGATGTGTTGAACGTTTCGAAAGATGATATTCGTCCAGATACTACATTTGTAGATGATTTGGGAGCAGATTCACTGGATATTTTCCAGATAATCATGGGTATTGAAGAAGAATTTGACATTGAGATTGACAATGACGAAGCTGAGAAAATTGCGACAGTACAGGACGCCGTTGATCAGATAAAAAAGGCTGTAGAATAAATGTTATATTAAAGCGAAAAAGCCCTTTTGGGCTTTTTCATTTTAATGAGAGGAAGTCCCGATCACGGGAACTTTTTTGAAAGGATGAGTGTATGAGTGAAGATTTAAAAAAACTGGAGAAAAAAATAGGATACAAGTTTCAGAACTTTTCTCTTTTGGGACAGGCTATGATGCACAGTTCATATACAAATGAGAAGCATTTGGAGAAATACTACTGTAATGAGAGACTGGAATTTCTGGGAGATGCGGTATTGGAATTAATTTCCAGCGAGTATTTGTATCTGGAATCCCCGAAAGTATCGGAGGGAGAACTGACGAAGACGAGAGCAAGTATGGTGTGTGAACCGGCGCTGGCATTTTGTGCCCGGGATATAAATCTGGGATCCTATCTGCTCCTTGGAAAAGGGGAAGAGGCTACCGGAGGCAGACACAGGGAGTCCATCACATCAGATGCACTGGAAGCTTTAATTGGTGCAATTTATCTGGACGGTGGTTTTACTAATGCAAAAGAGTTCATCCATCGGTTTATATTGACGGATCTGGAAAATAAAAAGCTCTTTTTTGATAGCAAGACCATTTTGCAGGAAATCGTACAGGCGAAGCTAGATGAGGGTATTTCCTATCGTCTTGTAAAGGAAGAGGGGCCGGATCACAATAAGGCTTTCTTTGTAGAAGTTCTGGTTGGAGACCGCAGTCTGGGCCTGGGAAAGGGCAGGACAAAAAAAGCAGCCGAGCAGGAAGCGGCATATAAGGCAATACTGGAGCTGAAAAAAGAAAAGTAGGTGTTATATGTATTTAAAAAGCATTGAAGTACAGGGCTTTAAGTCCTTTGCTCATAAAATTAAGTTTGAATTCCACAATGGAATAACAGGCATAGTGGGACCAAACGGCAGTGGAAAGAGCAATGTGGCAGATGCTGTGCGCTGGGTTCTCGGTGAGCAGCGAGTTAAACAGCTCAGAGGCGGAACTATGCAGGATGTTATTTTTTCGGGAACGGAGAACCGCAAACCTTTAAGCTATGCATCAGTTGCTATTACGCTGGACAATGCAGACCATAAGCTGCCCGTGGAATTTGAAGAGGTTACTGTGACCAGGAAACTCTACCGTTCCGGTGAAAGTGAATATTTAATCAATGGTGCGGGGTGCCGTCTGAAAGATATCAATGAGATGTTTTATGACACCGGAATAGGGAAAGAAGGATATTCTATTATCGGACAGGGCCAGATTGACAAAATCTTAAGTGGAAAACCGGAAGAGCGCAGGGAGCTTTTTGATGAAGCGGCAGGAATTGTAAAGTTTAAGCGCCGCAAGAATCTCTCTGTGAAGAAGCTGGAAGAAGAACGGCTGAACCTGACCCGTGTCAATGATATTCTGGCAGAACTGGAAAAACAGATAGGACCTCTGAAGCGGCAGTCTGAGGCGGCGAAGGAGTATTTAAAGAAAAAAGAAGAGCTTAAAGCGTTCGACATTAACATGTTTTTGCTGGAGACGCAACGCATCAAAGATCAAATAAATAACCTGGAAGGGAAATTTAAAATTGTTTCTGATGAGCTGGAAGAGGCAAATGCCAAATATGCGGATATGAAAACCGAATATGAGGCCATTGAACATGAGGTGGATGAGATAGAGCTCTCCATTGAGAAAGCAAGAAGCCAGTTAAATGAAACCACGCTGCTGAAGCAGCAGTTGGAGGGGCAGATAGATCTTCTGAAAGAACAAATTAACACTATACGGATAAATGACGAGCACTACGACAAGCGTCTTGCCACAATTCGGGTGGAAATTGAGACTAGACAGAATCAAAGGGACAAGCTTGTGGCTGAGCAGGCGACAGCAAAAGCAAAACTGGAGGAGATTTCCAAAAGTAATGCAAAGGCAAAAGAAGAATTGATTCATGTGCAGACAAGAATCGCCTCCGAGACCGCTGAGATTGAGCAAAGCAAGGCAGAAGTTATAGAACTTTTGAATAATCGGGCATCCACCAGAGCAAAAATCCAGCATTATACAACCACTCAGGAGCAGCTAAGTGTCAGAAAGGCAGAGCTGGGGCGGATGATTCTTGAAATGTCCGGGGAGACTGAAAAACAGGCAAGCCTTCTGGCTGAATATGAGAGTGAGCTAAAGCGGATATCATCCGAGATTGCCGTCTATGCTGAAAAAATCAATGAAAATGAAAAGGAAATTGAAAACTTTCAGCAAGAACTGTCAAAAAAACAGGAACAGCTGCGTATTGGGCAGACAGCGTATCATCGGGAGTCTTCCAGACTGGAATCCTTAAAGAACATTACAGAGCGCTACGATGGTTACGGCAACAGCATACGTAAGGTGATGAGTAACAAGGACAGGGAAAAAGGTCTTATAGGTGTTGTGGCCGATATTATTAAGGTAGATAAAGAGTATGAGATTGCTATAGAAACAGCTCTGGGAGGAAGCATACAAAATATTGTCACAGATAATGAGGATACTGCAAAGCGTATGATTGCATATCTGAAGCAGAATAAGTTTGGACGGGCCACATTTCTTCCCTTGACGAGTATGCACGGGGGTGCTGATATTCGGCAGAAAGAGGTTATGAATGAAAAGGGAGTCATCGGTCCCGCGAATAAGCTTGTACATGTGGAACCACAGTTTCAGAGACTGGCAGACCAGCTTCTGGGCAGAACACTTGTAGTAGATCACATTGACAACGGAATCCGAATTGCACGGAAATATAGACAGTCTCTCCGTCTGGTGACACTGGACGGGGAACTCATGAATCCCGGAGGCTCCATGACAGGCGGAGCATTCAAAAGTTCCAGCAATCTTTTAAGCAGACGGCGGGAAATAGAAGAGTTCGAGAAGACTGTGAAGATGCTGAAGAAGGAGATGGATGACTGTGAACAGGCAGTGAAGGAGGTCAAGGTAAAACGGGCTGCATGCTACAGTACAATCGATGAACTGCAGAAAAAGCTGAGAAATGCATCTGTTGTTGAAAATACTGCAAGGATGAACGTGGAGCAGGTACAGGCCAGACAGAGAGAAGTCTCCCGACGCTATGAGAACTGTTTGAAGGAACAGACAGATTTGGGAGGGAGAATGCAGGAGCTTCTTGATAATGAAGATTCTGTTCATATGGAGCTGGAAACTTCCGAGACTCTGGAAAAAGAATTGAACGCTCACATTGAAGAACTGCAGAAGTGTCTGGAGGCTGACAGAGAAAAGGAAGCTATTTCACAGAAACATTCGGAAGAGGTTCACCTTACTTTTGCGGGATTAGAGCAGCATAATACATTTGTTTCAGAAAATATGGAACGTATTCAGGAAGAAATCATAAAGTTTGAAACAGAACTAAAGGATCTGGATACCAATAAGGGAAATGCATCAGAGGAAATTAAGGAAAAGGAAGTAAAAATAAAGGATTTGCGGGATACCATTGAAAATTCAAAAGAACTTTTTGAAGAAATCAATGTAGAGATCAAGAACCAGATGGCACAAAGAGATATACTGAATCAGAAGCATAAAGACTTTCTTGGACAAAGAGAGGAATTGTCCAGACACATGGCAGAGCTGGATAAAGAATGTTACAGATTAAACAGCCAGAAAGAGTCTTATGAAGAAGCGTCAGAAAAGCAGATTAATTATATGTGGGAGGAGTATGAGCTGACTTATAATCATGCTCTGGAACTGCGGAATACAAATCTAATGGATCTTGCATATATCAAGCGGCAGATTCAGGTATTAAAAGGCGAAATACGGAAACTGGGTGATGTAAATGTCAACGCAATCGATGATTATAAAAACATTTCTGAGCGCTATGAGTTTCTAAAAGGGCAGCATGATGACCTTGTGGAGGCTGAAGGTACACTGCTTAAGATTATTGATGAGCTGGATGAGGCCATGAGAAAGCAGTTTGAGGAACAATTTGCTCTAATCTCCAAGGAGTTCGACAGTGTATTCAAACAACTTTTCGGAGGGGGAAAGGGAACCCTGGAACTTATGGAGGACGAGGACATACTGGAAGCGGGAATCAGAATCATTGCACAGCCGCCTGGAAAGAAACTGCAGAATATGATGCAGCTTTCCGGCGGGGAAAAGGCACTGACAGCAATTTCTCTGTTGTTTGCCATCCAGAACCTGAAGCCATCCCCCTTTTGCCTGCTGGATGAAATTGAAGCTGCTCTGGACGATAACAACGTAATGCGGTTTGCGCAATATCTGCACAAACTGACAAAGCATACTCAATTTATTGTTATTACACACAGAAGAGGCACCATGACAGCCGCAGACAGGCTATACGGTATTACAATGCAGGAAAAAGGTGTGTCTACACTCGTCTCCGTGGATTTGCTGGAAGAGGAGCTAGATAAATAATAACGAAACACCCATGTCACTAAGACGTGAAAGGATCCCGTCTAAGTCGATAGGATGTACTTTTCCACGAGGGCCTGAAAAGACCAGGTCCAGGTGGCATAAGCAGGAGGAAGAAGATGGAAGAAAAACAGGGGTTTTTTAAGCGGCTGGTGGCCGGACTGACGAAAACGAGAGATCATATTGTCTCCGGCATGGATAGTGTGTTTTCTGGGTTTTCTAAAATAGATGATGAATTTTATGAGGAGCTGGAAGAAATACTGATCATGGGGGATCTGGGTGTAAAAACCACCATGGAGATTATTGATGATCTGAAGGTAAAGGTGAAAGAACAGCATATTAAAGAACCTATAGAATGCAGGCAGCTTGTGATTGACAGCATTAGGGAGCAAATGAAGACGGGTGATACTGCCTATGAATATGAAAACAGGACATCCGTAGTTTTCGTGATCGGAGTCAATGGAGTCGGAAAAACAACAACCATTGGAAAATTGGCCGGTAAGTTTCATGTGCAGCACAAAAAAGTAATATTGGCTGCAGCCGATACATTCAGGGCAGCGGCGGGAGAACAGCTGAAAGAATGGGCAAACCGTGCGGAAGTTGATATGATCGGAGGACAGGAGGGGGCAGACCCGGCTTCGGTGGTATATGATGCAGTAGCTGCGGCAAAGGCACGAAAAGCAGATATTCTTTTGTGTGATACAGCAGGGCGGCTGCACAACAAAAAGAACCTTATGGAAGAATTGCGTAAAATCAACCGTGTCATTGAAAGAGAATATCCCGAAGCCTACAAAGAGACTCTTGTAGTATTGGATGCAACTACCGGGCAGAATGCGCTGGCACAGGCAAAAGAGTTCAATGATGTGGCAGATATCACAGGAGTTATCCTGACAAAAATGGACGGCACCGCAAAGGGCGGCATTGCCGTGGCGATACAGTCGGAGCTGGGACTTCCGGTCAAATATATCGGTGTCGGAGAGGCAATTGACGATTTGCAGAAGTTTGATGCAGAAGAGTTTGTAAACGCATTATTCTATAGTAGTGGAATCGAGGAAGAATAGCAAAAGAAGAAAGAAGGGGTAAAATGCTGACATTAGAAAAATTTGAAGAAGCCAGTGAAATTGTAAAACAAGTGACCAATCCCACCAAGCTGATATTCAGTGATTATCTCAGTGATATGTATGGAGCAAAGGTGTACTTAAAGCCGGAGAACATGCAGCATACCGGAGCTTACAAACTTCGCGGCGCATATTACAAAATCAGTACACTGACTGAAGAAGAACGGGCAAAGGGATTGATTACCGCATCAGCCGGAAATCACGCGCAGGGTGTGGCATATGCGGCTCAAAAGTTTGGATGCAAAGCAACTATTGTCATGCCTACGGTGACGCCGCTCATAAAAGTGAACCGTACCAAGAGTTATGGGGCCGAGGTAATTCTTTATGGGGATGTGTATGATGACTCCTGTGCCTATGCATATAAGCTTGCCGAGAAACATGGATATACTTTTGTACACCCCTTTGACGACTTGGATGTAGCTACCGGGCAGGGAACCATTGCTATGGAGATTGTGCAGGAGCTTCCTACTGTGGATTACATTCTGGCACCAATCGGCGGAGGCGGACTTATCACCGGGGTTGCTACTCTGGCAAAGATGCTGAATCCGACAATAAAAGTAATCGGTGTGGAACCTACGGAGGCAGCCAGCATGAGTGCGGCTTTGAAGGCAAACAAGGTAGTGAAACTTGAGAGTGCCAATACGATAGCGGACGGTACTGCAGTAAAAGCAGTGGGAGCTCAGAATCTCCCTTATGTGCAGGAGAATGTGGATGATATTATTTTAGTGGATGACGACGAACTTATCGGTGCCTTTCTGGATATGGTAGAGAACCACAAAATGATCGTTGAAAATTCAGGACTTCTTTCTGTTGCAGCTTTAAAGCAGCTGAACTGTACAGGGAAGAAGGTAGTGTGTATCTTAAGCGGCGGAAATATGGATGTTATTACTATGTCCTCGGTTGTGCAGCATGGGTTGATAAAAAGGGATCGTATCTTCTCTGTATCGGTACTTTTACCAGATAAACCGGGCGAACTGGTAAGCGTTGCTTCAACCATTGCCGATGCTCAGGGCAATGTTATTAAGCTGGAGCACAATCAGTTTGTAAGTACAAACAGGAATGCGGCAGTGGAATTGAGAATCACAATGGAAGCATTTGGAACGGAGCACAAACATCAGATTATGGAGGCATTGGAGAAGAAAGGGTTCCGGCCTAAACTAATCAGTGCAAAATTATATTGACGATAAAATAAAAGATAAAAAACTCCTCAGCTTCAGAAAGAGACCTGAAATTGAGGAGTTTTTATTTTTAACGGCTCATGTGTTTCCTTTCCAAAAGAGCATGTATCTTATCGGTGGGATTCATAACTGCACCGATACTTGTATCATGATTTAGAGAGTCAATGATCAGGGCCAGGAACTTACTCATGTCCGCTTTTACAAAATACGGTTTTTCATATAATGTGGGAGGAAGGTAGGTGAGATTCGTTGTCACAACCCGGTCTATATATCCTTTTTCGTAATATTCATCGAATTTGTTAAAACCATCCGTGAATAGTCCGAAAGTGGTACATACGAAGACCCGCTTCACATGGAATTCTTTGAGCTGTCTGGCAACATCCAGCATGCTCTCACCGGAAGAAATCATATCATCTACGATGATTACATCCTTACCTTCTACATTATCACCCAGAAATTCATGGGCTACGATAGGGTTTTTGCCATTCACTACAGTGGAGTAGTCCCGACGCTTGTAGAACATACCCATGTCCACACCGAGAACGTTAGAAAAGTAAACAGCCCGGTGCATGGCACCTTCGTCAGGGCTGACAATCATTAAATGATCTTTATCTACTTTTAAATCCGGCACTGCACGGAACAAGGCTTTCATGAACTGGTAGGGCGGATTGAAGCTGTCAAATCCACTTAAGGGAATTGCATTCTGGACTCTCGGATCATGTGCATCGAAGGTGAGGATATTCGCAACGCCCATGTCTTTTAATTCTTCCAGCGCCAGTGCACAATCCAGAGATTCTCTCTTGGTACGCTTGTGCTGGCGGCTTTCGTACAGAAAAGGCATGATAACGTTGATGCGCCGAGCTTTACCTGTGGCAGCGGAGATGATACGTTTGAGATCCTGATAATGGTCATCAGGTGACATATGGTTGGTATGTCCATTCAGAGAATAGGTTAAACTATAATTACACACATCCGTCATAACGAACAAATCTGTTCCACGGATTGTCTCTTTGAGAATTCCCTTTCCCTCACCGGAACCAAACCTGGGACAACTGCAGTCCACCAGATAATTTCTGGACTCGTAGTTAACGTAAAGAGGGGAAGGGGACTTAATTTCACATATTGTATTTTCACGGAAAGATACAATATAGTCATTGACCTTCTCACCCAGAGCCCTGCAGCTTTCCATGGCTATGATTTTCAGTGGGGCGACAGGAAGAGTGTTTTCTAATAAATTGATGTTTGACATGTTTTTCTCCTATGTTTAACGAAGTTTGAGCAGCTGGAAACTTCAGTTCTTTTACACATATGGTTATATCATTTTTCCAGAATAAATTCAAGTATGCGATTGCAGGACCTGAAAAATCTCTACCATTTTAATTGGAAATATGGTAAACTTGGAAAGTAATGAATGAATAATATTGAAATAAATTGAGATTTGAGAAGATAGAAAGGCAGCAGATAAATATGAGTAAACCAGTAGTAGCGATTGTAGGAAGGCCAAATGTCGGTAAATCTACATTATTCAATGCCCTGGCAGGTGAGATGATTTCTATTGTAAAGGATACACCGGGCATCACACGTGACAGGATATATGCGGATGTAAATTGGCTGGACAAGGATTTTACCATGATTGATACCGGCGGAATCGAGCCGGACAGTAAGGATGTTATTCTTTCCCAGATGAGAGATCAGGCACAAATTGCCATTGATACGGCGGATGTAATTCTTTTCATCACAGATGTAAAACAAGGGCTGGTGGATTCTGATTCCAAGGTGGCAGATATGCTGCGGAGATCCAGAAAGCCTGTTGTTCTTGTAGTAAATAAAGTAGACAATTTTGCAAAAACGATGCCGGATATATATGAATTTTACAACCTTGGAATCGGTGATCCGGTTCCGATTTCAGCAGCATCCCGGCTCGGACTTGGGGATATGCTGGACGTAGTGACAGGGTATTTTCCTGAGAGGGCCGGTGAAGAGGAAGAGGATGACAGGCCCCGGATTGCAATTGTAGGAAAGCCAAATGTGGGAAAATCTTCTATTATCAATAAATTGCTGGGGGAGAACCGAGTGATTGTTTCCGATGTGGCAGGGACAACCAGGGATGCGATTGATACAGAGATTGTGCACGGTGGAAGGGAGTATATTTTCATTGACACGGCCGGACTGCGCAGGAAAAGCAGGATTAAAGAAGAACTGGAACGTTACAGTATTATCAGAACCGTAGCGGCAGTGGAACGTGCAGACGTGGTTCTGCTGATTATTGATGCTGTGGAGGGTGTGACGGAACAGGATGCAAAGATCGCCGGAATTGCACATGAGCGCGGCAAAGGGATTTTGATTGTCGTAAATAAATGGGATGCTATTGAGAAGCATGATAAAACCATGAAAGAATATGAAAATAAGATCCGCCAGGTTCTGTCTTATCTGTCTTATGCAGAGATTATGTTTGTCTCAGCTCATACAGGACAACGCCTGTCTAAGCTTTATGAGAGAATCGATATAATCATTGAGAACCAGACACTGCGGGTGGCTACCGGTGTGCTCAATGAGATCCTGTCGGAAGCTGTTGCCATGCAGCAGCCCCCCTCTGATAAGGGAAAACGACTAAAATTATACTATATCACACAGGTGTCTGTAAAACCGCCTACGTTCGTTATCTTTGTAAACGACAAGGCATTGATGCATTTTTCTTATACCAGATATCTGGAAAATAAAATTCGGGAGGCTTTTGGCTTTCGAGGGACATCATTGAAATTTTTCATCAGGGAGAGAAAGGAAAAGGAGCAGTAGTTATGGAACGGGTCATTTGTATTCTGATTGGGTATGCCTGTGGCCTTTTGCAGACAGGGTATCTTGTGGGAAAACTAAATCATATTGATATCAGAAAAGCAGGGAGCGGTAATGCAGGCTCTACCAATGCAGTGCGTGTGATGGGGTGGAAGGCCGGGTTTCTTACATTTGCAGGAGATGTGCTGAAGTGTGTGGCAGCAATTTTTATTGTGCGTTACATGTATGAAGACAGCAATCTTTTGCCTCTGCTGTGTATGTACGCAGGCATTGGCACCACTCTGGGGCATAACTTTCCGTTTTATCTTCATTTTAAAGGAGGAAAAGGAATCGCTGTGCTGGCCGGACTTGTATTATCCTTTAACCCGTTGATGGTGCCCATACCGCTGGCAGCATTTTTGATAGCAGCGATTTTTACAAGGTTTGTATCGTTGGGATCTCTGCTGGCCTCCTCTACATTTTTTCTGGAGGTGCTTGTGTTTGGAGCCCTGGGAGAATTTAATATGACGGTTCCCTATCGGTATGAGCTTTACATAGTAGTTTTATTACTAACTATTCTGGCATGGTTCAGACATAAAGAAAACATCAAGCGTCTTCTTGCAGGTACGGAAAATAAATTTGGTTCAGACAGCAAGAAAACGGACAAGTAAATAGAAAAAGGGAGGAATATCATGGCAAATGTAAGTGTGTTGGGAGCCGGAAGCTGGGGAACAGCGCTGTCTCTTTTGCTTCACAACAATGGACATCAGGTTACGGTCTGGTCTATCAGCGAGGAAGAGGTGAAGATGCTCTCTGAAAAAAGAGAGTACGAGGCAAAACTCCCCGGAGTGAGACTGCCTCGGGAGCTAATCTTTACGAGTAATCTGGAAGAGGCACTCACGGGCAGAGATTTTCTTGTGCTGGCAGTGCCGTCACCGTTTACAAGAGAGACTGCGAGAAAGATGAGCCCCTATATAAAAGAAGGACAGATAATTGTAGATGTTGCGAAAGGCATTGAGGAGACAACTCTGATGACCCTTTCTCAACAGATTAAACAAGAGATACCGCAGGCAGATGTGGCAGTTCTGTCAGGTCCAACTCATGCGGAAGAAGTGGGAAGAGGACTGCCTACTACCTGTGTCATCGGAGCAAAGACGGAGAAGACTGCAAAATACCTGCAGGATATGTTTATCAGCCGTGTATTCCGTGTGTATACAAGCCCGGACATGTTAGGGATAGAGCTGGGCGGCTCATTGAAGAATGTGATTGCACTGGCAGCCGGAATTGCCGATGGGATGGGCTATGGAGATAACACGAAAGCGGCATTGATCACTAGAGGAATTGCAGAGATAGCAAGGCTTGGAGTGAAAATGGGGGGCAAAATCGAAACATTTACCGGACTTTCCGGAATCGGAGATTTAATTGTTACATGCGCCAGCGTGCACAGCCGGAACAGAAAGGCCGGTTATCTTATGGGACAGGGAAAAACCATGTCAGAAGCCATGAAAGAAGTGAACATGGTGGTGGAAGGAGTCTATTCCGCAAAAGCTGCCGCCAAACTGGCAGAGAAATATCAGGTTCCCATGCCCATTGTAGAGCAAGTCAATAAAGTCCTGTTTGAAGGAAAAAACCCTGCAGAGGCAGTAGATGAACTAATGCTCCGCGAGGTGAAGAGTGAACATTAAACACCAGGAATAATCCCCCTTTTCTGTGCATACATTGGTATAAGCAGAACAAGGGGGTATTTCTATGGATTCATTTCAATTATACAATGATATGAAAGCAAGAACAAACGGAGAGATTTATATTGGAGTGGTGGGCCCGGTTCGGACAGGCAAGTCAACTTTTATTAAAAGGTTTATGGATCTGCTTGTACTGCCCAATATGACAGATGAACATGCAAAAGAAAGAACTAAGGATGAACTGCCACAGTCTGCATCCGGCACAACCATTATGACAACAGAGCCCAAATTTGTCCCCAAGGAGGCCGCTACTATAAAATTATCGGATGATGCACAGGTAAAGGTGCGGCTGATTGACTGTGTGGGGTATATGGTGGACGGTGCTTCCGGTCACATTGAAAATGATATGGAGCGCCAGGTCAAGACACCCTGGTTTGAGTATGAGATTCCATTTACTAAGGCAGCAGCTATAGGAACTCAAAAGGTAATACACGACCACGCGACAATCGGAATCGTGGTCACTACAGATGGAAGTATCGGGGATCTGCCAAGGGAGAATTTCATACCGGCAGAAGAAAAAACGATTAAAGAGCTTCAGTCTATCGGCAAACCTTTTATCATTCTTTTGAATACCCAGAAACCACATGGGGATGGTGCAAAAGAGCTGCAGGCGGAAATGGAAGAAAAATATGGGGTTTCTGTACTGCCGGTAAACTGTGAGCAGCTTAGAACAGAGGATATTCACAATATTATGGCACAAGTGTTGTACGAATTTCCTATATCTGAAGTGGAGTTTTATATTCCCAAATGGGTGGAAATGCTGTCAAAAGACCATCGGATTAAGAAGGATCTGCTGCAAAATGTAAGAGTGATTATGGATGAAATGAAAGATATGCGCAGCACCGCCGGCGGGGCTCCTCAGACGGAAAGTCCTTACATAGAGAAGGCTAGTGTAGAAAAAATCGAGATGGATACCGGGAAGGTGAAAATCAAGATAGATTTAGCGGACCAGTATTATTATGAGGTACTCAGTGAACTGACAGGTACAGATATTAAAGGCGAATATGAGTTAATATCTGCCATGAAAGAGCTGGCAGCAATGAAAGAAGAATATACGCAGATAAAAGACGCATTTGCCGATGTGAAAATGAAAGGCTACGGAATGGTGAGTCCGAAGAAAGAGGAAATTGTACTAAATGAACCACAGATTATTAAGCAGGGTAACAAATACGGCGTGAAAATCCATTCTGAGGCACCTTCTATTCACATGATAAGGGCAAATATTGAGACAGAGATCGCGCCTATTGTAGGTAATGAAAAACAGGCCCAGGACCTGGTGGAGTACTTAAAGGCTGAGAGTGAAACACCGGATGGAGTATGGGGAACCAATATATTTGGAAAATCCGTTGAAGATCTGGTGATGGACGGAATGCATAATAAGCTGACAATGATCAATGATGAAAGTCAGGTAAAGCTCCAGGATACTATGCAGAAAGTAGTAAACGACAGTAACGGCGGACTGGTGTGCATTATCATTTAGACGATCTATATGACTACTTATGGAGAGAGCAGATATGCTCTCTCTAATGAATTGTTATGGGGTATTCTCCATGTCGGCTTCTAATAGTTCGGTAATAAGCTGGGCAAGGCTTTTATCCAGAGCTTTCGCATAACTTCTGTATATTTCGCGTTTACCTTTTGGAACCCGTATATTTATTTGATCATAGTTTACTTTTAAATATCGTTGCGTGGCTCTGTTCTGTGACTTAGTGTATTTAGCACCCATGAAATCACCTCTTGATTTTTGATAGAGATTTGTATATACTATTTATATACAAAGGGTGGTGCTAAGTTGTGCCCCTTGTGAGTAATTGCTAAGGCAAAGATAACCGCTTAGATTCTCAGGTCTAGGGGCGGTTATTTTTTGTTTTTATGACTTATCTTGTAAACAAGACCTATTATAGAAACAGTAAGGATCCCCAATTGAAACAGGGTATCATATGTAACATACTGCATAGGCATCATCCCCTTTCTCAAAGGGTCAACCGTTCCCGCAATTGTACATTATCATATCCATATATTACCAGCAATATACAAATGTCAAGCAAATCTATGATTTATATGGACGGCGGCAGAAGCTTTTTGGGTCTACTAATCTTTAAAAAGATGTGATACAATTTCTATATCGTACAATTGTTGATATGAGGAGGCAATATGAGCAGACAATATGCAAAGTTGATGAAGTGTTATGAATATTACCGGTCTGTAACAGACTTTAAACCCCGTGTGGGATTGATTCTTGGGTCGGGGCTGGGAAATTACGCCAGGAATATGAAGGTTGAGCACGAGATTCCTTATGGGGACATTCCTGGATTTCCTGTATCTACTGTGGAAGGGCATGACGGCAGGTTTCTGCTTGGATATATCGGTGATGTTCCGGCGGTTGTAATGAAAGGCCGGGTTCATTATTACGAAGGGTACAGCATGGAAGATGTAGTACTTCCCACCAGGTTGATGAAGATGATGGGAATTGAGACCCTGTTACTTACAAATGCATCGGGAGGAATCAATAGGAATTTTCAGGCAGGAGATTTCATGCTGATTACTGACCAGATATCCAATTTCGTACCGTCACCTCTGCTTGGGGAAAATGTGTCAGAGTTAGGCACCCGGTTCCCAGATATGACTCATATTTATGATGAGAAGTGGCTGGAATTAGCCCGTACAGTGGCAAAAGAAGAGAACATAGTAATTCATGAGGGTGTGTACCTGCAGACCACAGGTCCTAATTTTGAAAGCCCTGCCGAAATCAGAATGTTTGGCGCGCTAGGTGCGGATGCTGTGGGAATGAGCACCGCCTGCGAGGCTATTGCTGCCCGCCATGAAGATGTGCGCGTGTGCGGAATTTCCTGTGTATCAAATATGGCCTCGGGTATTGCAGAAGAAGAACTGAGCCATCTGGATGTTCAGGCCGTGGCTGATAAGCGCGGAGAAGAATTTGAACGTCTGGTGACGCGGATCATCGAACAAATGTAAAAATACCAAAAGGGAAGGTAGTTAAGATGAACATTCGAATTTATAATGTAAGAATTTTGACAATGGAGGCAGAAAAAGAAATTTTTGACGGTGAAGTGTGGGTGCAAGGAGATACCATTGCCTATGCCGGCCCTCAGGTGCCGGATACAAGGGAAATATGGGATAAAGAAATAGACGGTCAGGGAAATCTTCTGATGCCCGGCTTTAAAGATGCCCACACTCATTCTGCCATGACATTCCTGCGCTCTCACGCAGATGATATGAAGCTGGATGAGTGGCTGAATAGGAGAGTATTTCCTGCGGAGGCAAAGCTGACAGGTGAAGATATCTACTGGCTGAATAAACTGGCGATTATGGAATATCTGACAAGTGGTATTACATCTGTTTTTAATATGTACCTGGACAAACCTGTGGAAGAGAAGGTTGCAGAAGAAACCGGTTTCCGCACGGTTATCTGTGAGAGTATCAATAATTTCGGAGGCACACTTGAGCAGGTAGAGGAGGATTATAAACGTTACAGCCAAGATCCAGACAAGCTGATATCCTATCAGTTGGGATTTCATGCAGAATATACCACAAGCAGAGAACTGATGGAGGGACTTGCGGCACTTTCAGAGAAATATCAGATTCCGGTTTATACGCATTGTTCTGAAACCAAAAAGGAAGTGGAGGACTGCAGGAGCAGAACAGGCATGACCCCTATTGCATACCTGGATTCCCTGGGGCTTTTTAAGTATGGCGGCGGCTTGTTCCATGGTGTTCACCTGGATGAAGCAGATTTTAACATTGTAAAATCAAGAGGCCTCTATATTGTAACCAACCCCGCCTCAAATCTGAAACTTGCAAGCGGTATAGCTCCAATAAAAAGATATCTGGATATGGGAATACCTGTTGCTATTGGAACTGACGGACCGGCAAGTAACAATTGCCTGGATATGTTCCGGGAGATGTTTTTGACGACAGGTCTGCAAAAGGCAGTGTGTGACGATCCGGAGGCTGTTCCCGCTATGGAAGTTCTTAAAATGGCAACAGTAAATGGGGCACATGCGATGGGACTCCCGGAATGTGACATTATTGCAGTGGGAAAGAAAGCGGATGTGATTTTGATAGATTTACAGCAGCCCAATATGCAGCCGATTCAGAATATAGAGAAGAACCTAGTCTACAGCGGCAGCAAGCAGAATATAAAAATGACCATGGTAGGCGGAAAAATTCTTTATCAGGACGGAGACTACTATCTGGATTCTTCGAAAGAAGAGATATTTGCCAAAGCAAACGAATCGGCACGGCGCATTTTAGGGTAGCTGTAAGAAATAAAGACAGAATATTCTGAAAACGACAGGCAAAGGGGACAGTCCCCTTTGCAGCTCTGAAGAAAGGGGTACTGTAAGATGAAGGCGGCAATATTTACGTTGGATACAGGTTTATATAAGGCAAAAAAGGGGAGTGCTGCTACGGCCGCGCTGAAACGGATGCTGGAACAGGTGGGATTTGAGGTGAAGGCTGCCGGTGTTTTACCGGAAGACAAAAAGGTGTTATCTGCAGTATTGGAGAGACTGTCAGATACAGAAGCAGTGAATCTGATTCTGACCACCGGCGCTGTGGGGATTGAGGAGAACGACTGTGCTCCGGATGTGGTTGCGGATATATCGGACAGGCTTTTGCCGGGGATTCCGGAAGCAGTGCGGGCTTATAACCTACGGTACAGCAAAAGAGCAATCCTGGACCGTTCGGCAGCAGGTATTAGAAAGAATACGTTACTGGTAAATCTTCCGGGGAAAGTCAAGGCTGCAAAGGAAAGCCTGGAATATATCCTTCCGGAATTAGTACATGTAGTGGAGATGGTGAGTAAATGATACGTATAACCTATTTAAGTCACAGCGGGTTTCTTGTGGAAGTGGAAACTGCGTACTTTTTATTTGATTTTTATAAAGGAGAATTACCAAAGATAAATACAGACAAGAAGTTTTATGTTTTTATCAGTCATGCCCACTTTGACCATTATAGAAATGATATTTTTAAATGGAGAGAGCAGATTCCCGGGGTTCATTTTATTGTTTCTGATGATATAGATACAGACGCCGGTGAGGATATTATTTTTATGGCTCCAAACCAAGAGGAAAAGATAGACGGGTGTAAAATACGTACGCTGCGCTCCACTGATGAAGGTGTTGCATTTCTTCTGCGATATGAGGAATATACTGTTTATCATGCCGGGGATTTGAACTGGTGGCACTGGGAAGAGGAAGGCGAGGCATATAATACGATGATGCGCCGCAATTATCAGCGTGAGATTAACAAACTCCAGGGAATGAAGATTGACGTTGCTTTCATACCGGTAGATCCACGCCTGGGCGACCAATACTGCTGGGGGCTCGACTGTTTTATGAAACGAACAGAAACAAAAGCTGTATTCCCCATGCATTTTTGGGATAACTATAGCATTTTTGACAGACTGCAACTGGAGGATTGTACGAAAGAGTATGCAGATAAAATTCAGCAGATATCCGAAGAAGGTCAGGTATTTCAACTGGAGATTGGAGGAACAGCAAACCATGCAGGTTAAATTGTACACAGACGGAGCGGCAAGAGGAAACCCGGACGGACCGGGAGGCTATGGAGCAGTTCTGGAGTATGTGGATAAAAACAGAGAACTACACATAAAGGAACTGTCCCAGGGCTACGTTAAGACAACAAATAATCGGATGGAGCTGATGGCTGTAATTGCCGGCCTGGAGGCGCTGAACCAATCCTGTACAGTGGAGGTTTACTCAGATTCAAAATATGTGGTGGATGCATTTAACCAGCACTGGGTTGACGGATGGCTGAAAAAAGGATGGAAGCGCGGCAAAAATGAACCTGTGAAAAATGTGGATTTATGGAAGCGCCTTTTAGCAGTAAAGAGGCAGCACACAGTTACGTTCCATTGGGTAAAAGGACATGCTGGACAAACTCAGAACGAAAGGTGCGATGAACTGGCAACCAGGGCAGCAGACGGTGATAAGTTAATAGTTGATGATGGACTGGCATAATTCATAGAACAGTTTACACTCTCATCATAAAATAAATCTGTAGACAGAAGGAAAAATACATAGTATAATACATAATTGTGTTAAGCAAGACAGACAATCGCGGCTGCAGGTGCCGAAAGGCAGCAGACGAGGAAAGTCCGGGCTTCACAGGGCAGGATGCCGGATAACGTCCGGTGGAGGCAACTCTAAGGCCAGTGCAACAGAAATAAACCGCCCGGGTTTATCCCGGGTAAGGGTGGAAAGGCAGTGTAAGAGACTACCGCCTCCCTGGTAACAGAGAGGGCACATGTAAACCCCATCCGAAGCAAGACCGAATAAAAGCTGTGTGGCGGCCCGTCACGCTTTAGGTAGGTCGCTTGAGCCTGGTGGCGACATCAGGCCTAGATAGATGATTGTCCAAGACATAACCCGGCTTACAGTCTTGCTTAACCAGTATTAACTATATAAGTTAGGAAACATGCACGCAGGAAGCGCGTCAAATTGAAATAGGAAAAAGTGATGATGCCCCTTTTTTGCGGGCGTCATTTTGAGTTATAGATAAAATGTTATTGGAAAGGCAGGTAGTGTCATGGGAATGCGGACAAACGCAAGGCTGCCTCATGCGGCAGATTTAAAGGCAGAGTATCCTCTGTCAGACAGTATAAAGAAACTAAAAAGAAAAAGGGATGAGGAGCTTCAAGATATATTCAGAGGGAAATCAGATAAGTTCATTGTTGTGGTTGGTCCCTGTTCGGCTGACAATGAAGATGCAGTGTGTGAGTATATAAGTAAGCTGGCGGTGGTGAACGAGAAGGTTTCAGATAAACTAATGATTATCCCAAGAGTGTACACAAACAAACCCCGAACTACAGGAGAGGGGTATAAAGGAATGCTTCACCAGCCGGATCCGGACCAGGCACCGGATCTTCTAGCGGGACTTATTGCTATTCGGAAAATGCACATCCGCGCTATTGAAGAGGGGGGCATGCCAACATCTGATGAGATGTTGTATCCTGAAAACAGAAGTTACCTGGATGATCTTTTGTCTTATGAGGCAGTTGGAGCCCGGTCTGTGGAGAATCAGCAGCACCGGCTGACAGCCAGCGGAATGGATATTCCGGTTGGAATGAAAAATCCTACCAGCGGAGATTTTTCTGTGATGCTTAATTCTGTAGTCGCTGCACAGAGTCCCCACACTTTTATTTACCGTGGCAGTGATGTGACAACGGATGGAAATGAGTTCGCACATGTTATCTTAAGGGGTGGTGTAGACAAATACGGTACATCTATACCAAATTATCACTATGAGGATCTGGTGAGACTTCTGGATATGTATAATAAGAGAGATTTGAAGAATCCTGCGGCGCTGATAGATGCCAACCATTCTAATTCAAATAAGCAGTATAAGGAACAGATACGTATTGTCAGTGAAGTATTGCACAGCCGCAATTATAATTCGGAGCTGAAAAGGCTGATTAAAGGGGTCATGATAGAGAGCTACCTGGTCGAAGGCTGCCAGGGTATCGGCAGTGAAATGATGTATGGAAAATCAATTACTGACCCGTGTCTGGGGTGGGAGGATACAGAGCGGCTAATCTATAAGATAGCTGAAAACTGTTAGCATGTGCGCTTCGCTTCGGCGGCCTCGCCGAATAGAAATATCCACGATTAACCTTTAGCAAGCAAGCTTGCACAGGTTGATAATTGTGGGATGATAATATATGAAGGCGTCCAGGAGAGCAAGCTCGATTCCGCTTCGCTTCATCTCGCTTCGGCGGCCTCGCCGAATAGAAATACCCACGATTAACCTTTAGCAAGCAAGCTTGCACAGGTTGATAATTGTGGGATGATAATATATGAAGGCGTCCAGGAGAGCAAGCTCGATTCCGCTTCGCTTCATCTCGCTTCGGCGGCCTCGCCGAATAGAAATACCCACGATTAACCTTTAGCAAGCAAGCTTGCACAGGTTGATCGTGGGTATTTCTGCTCTCCTTAGTTGGTAGAATATTCTGAAAATGGAGTGCAAAGGGGTCAGACCCCTTTTTGTGAATATTTTTCTTCGCAATATTTGCAGCGATAGGTTTCGTTTTCTTTATCTGTCAGTATGAATATCTGGTCAAGACCTTGCTCAATTGAGGTGATGCATCTTGGATTCCTGCAGTGGATGACGTTTTTAATCTCTTTTGGGAGAGTCAGGCGTTTTTTTTCTACAACTTCTTCATTCTGGATGATATTGACGGTGATGTTGTGGTCTATGAAGCCGAGAATGTCCAGACTTATGATGTCTATAGGACACTCTATTTTCAAGATGTCTTTTTTTCCCATCTTATTGCTTTTTGCGTTTTTAATGATAGCAACGCAGCAGTCCAGTTTGTCAAGATGCAAGTATCTATAAAGTTCCATACTCTTACCGGCTTCAATGTGGTCCAATACGAAGCCTTCTGAGATACGGCCAACGTTCAATGTATGATTTACCATGATTTTTCCTTTCTTAGCTAATGTATATTAAAATGGGCTGCTTAATCAACGTGTACGTCCAGCAGGGTAAGGATGAGTGCCATTCGTACATAGACGCCATACTGTACCTGCCTGAAATATGCAGCTCTTGGATCATCGTCTACTTCAACCGATATCTCGTTCACTCTGGGAAGAGGATGAAGTACATACATATCTTTGGGAGCCAATTTCATTTTTTTCTTATCTAATATGTAAAAGTCTTTCATACGAACGTAGTCTTCCTCGTTAAAGAAGCGTTCTTTCTGTACTCTTGTCATGTATAAAATATCCAGTTTTGGCAATGCATCTTCTAAACGGACCACTTCTTCATAAGGAATATTATTCTTTTTCAATACATCGTGGCGAATGTAGTCAGGCAGTCTTAGTTCCTCGGGTGAAATGAGGAGGAATCGGATTCCCTCATACCTCACCAGGGCATGAATCAGAGAATGTACGGTTCGCCCGAATTTTAAATCCCCACATAGGCCGATTGTCATATTGTTCAGACGTCCTTTTACGTTTAAAATGGTTAAAAGGTCTGTCAGTGTCTGTGTAGGGTGCTGATGCCCACCGTCCCCTGCGTTTATAACCGGAATGGAAGAGTGCTGGCAGGCAACCATGGGTGCACCTTCTTTTGGATGACGCATAGCACAGATGTCCGCATAGCAGGAGACTGTGCGGATAGTATCTGAAACACTCTCTCCTTTTGCTGCGGAACTTGAATCGGCAGAGGAAAATCCCATGACACTGCCTCCCAAATTAAGCATAGCTGCCTCGTGGCTCAGCCGGGTACGTGTACTTGGCTCATAAAATAAAGTGGCAAGCTTTTTGCCATCGCAGGCATGGGCATATTTATCAGGGTGTGCCTCAATGTCTTGTGCCAGATTTAAAAGTTCGTCAAGTTCCTCAACGGAAAAATCCAGAGGACTCATCAAATGTTTCATAAACAACCTCCTTATGCGTCAATAAAGCATATTTCATTTTATCTATATTGTAGTAATTCTTCTACGGATTTGCGTGCCGGCGTATTAGGGCTGACATTGGGATGTCCTAATGCAATTAATGCAGCCAGTTCTTGATCTTCGGAAAGATTCAAAAGTTTTGATATTCCATCTTCATCAAAGACTCCCATAATGACAGTGCCAAGTCCCAATTCCTTTGCGGCCAGGCAGAAACTTTGGCAGGATATTCCGGCGTCAAACATCTGCCATCCACCACCTTTTTTAGTAGTATAAGAACCATCAGGCTCAAAGCCGGAATGCCCCTTCTCGAAAGTGACAGCAATCAATACCGGTATCTGTCTGATAATACTGGAATTGTAGGACGGCGTGAATTCATCGGCAATCCTGTCGAGAATAGAAGAGTCTTCAATTGCAATGTAACGGGTAATTTGGGTGTTTTTCCAAGAAGGAGAATAGGATGCTGCAGAAACAATAGAATCAATAGTAGAATGTCCAACTGGATCCGGCTTATACTTACGGACACTTCTCCGACCTTTGATACATTCAATAACGTTCATTTTTTACCTCCTGTTTAAATTATATTTTGTTAATCATATACTAAAATAAAAAGATTTTCAACAGGAAGACATAACATCATCGAAGAATTTTTTCAAAGAGCAGTCCTGCTCCGAACCAGAGAGGGGCATAGTCAAATCTTACAACTCCGTTTACATTGTACCTGGCCTTGCTGTAATCCCAGGGACAGACATGATGCTTCTGCAGAATGCTGCCGGAGACAAACTCGCCAAGAAAAATGCAGCATGTATAGACACCGCCTCGAAGGACCGTGTTTTTACCTTTCATCCGTCGGCACAAAGGGGTGAGAAGGCATGCTGCTCCATAGATTGGAAACATCCAGATCGAGGTGCGTCCCATCAGAGTATATTCCTTTTTCTTGAATGAATGGATTGCCGTAAATATAATTTCCATACACCAACCGATGGTGCCACATAACATAAATTTCTTTTTCATATTCAGAAGTATGGTTTGAAAAGAAGAAAATTATACATAATATTTCCAGAAAAATTCAGATAATATTCAGGCGCATTAAATATGCAAAGTTACATACTCAAAAAAATATTTGGATTATACTGGCAAATGTATTATAATAACTTTCATATGATTATTTGGTCTGAAAGGGGAAGCAAAAATGTCTACATTGAAAGAGCTCAGGCTGCAGTTGGATGAAATAGATGGGCAGATTGTGAAATTATATGAGAACAGGATGAAGGTTTGCAAAGAAGTCGGCGAGCTAAAGGTTAAAACGGGCAGCAAGATATTTGACCGTCAAAGGGAGCAGGAGAAGCTTTTAGATGTGGCTTCTAAAGTATCCGGGGACTTTAATATGAAGGGAATCCGGGAATTGTATGAACAACTGATGTCTATGAGTCGAAAATTACAGTACCGCCTTCTTGCGGAAGAGGGGGCGCTGGGGCGTCTGCCGTTTATTGAGGTTGCTTCCTTGGATAAGCAGAATGCAAGAATTGTATTTCAAGGGGTGGAAGGGGCCTACGGGCAGGCGGCGATGCAGCACTATTTCGGGGAAAAATGCAACAGTTTCCATGTGCGGACTTTTCGGGATGCAATGGAAGCTATTGAGGAGGGGTCTGCAGACTATGCGGTACTCCCCATTGAAAATTCTTCCGCAGGAGCTGTAAATGAAGTATATGATTTACTTGTGGAGTTTGAAAATTATATTGTAGGCGAGACAATTATTCCTGTAGCTCATACACTTGCCGGCCTGCCGGGGGCGAAGCTAAAGGATATCCAAAAAGTATACTCCAAGGCTGAGGCTCTGATGCAGACCTCCCGTTTTCTGGATGAGCACAGTGGCTGGCAGCAGATTAGCGTGATGAATACGGCCCTTGCGGCAAAAAAAGTCCTGGAGGATAAGGACAAGTCCCAGGCAGCTGTATGCAGTGCATACGCAGCCAGACTTCACGGACTGTCTGTTCTGCAGGATAACGTTAATAATGAGCCGAATAATTCCACCAGATTTATCATAGTGACGAATCAGAAAATTTTCCTCAAGGATGCTTCAAAGATCAGCATTTGTTTTGAGGTACCCCATGAAAGTGGTTCCTTATATCACATATTGTCTCATTTTATATACAATGATTTAAACCTGAGCAGGATTGAATCCCGCCCTGTGGAAGGAAGAAGCTGGGAATACCGCTTTTTTGCAGATTTCGAAGGAAATATGGGAGATGCGGCGGTAAAAAATGCAATCCGGGGCCTTCGGGAAGAGGCGATGAATTTAAAGATACTTGGTAATTATTAAATAAGTGTCCCGGCACACTGGAGAAGAGGAAAGGAATGCGTACGAATGAGTTGATGTTGTATAAAAACATGGAATATGGGGATATCCTCCATGACATGACGTTTCTGGTGGAGAATTACAACAATGAATATTATAATAGAGAGGACTTGAGAACGTTATTTTTTGACTGTATAAATGCTATCCTTGAATTATCCGTAAGTCATGGGTTTGAGGGTAATCTGTGGCATGTATATCTGACATTTCTTTTGGCCAATGATGAAAACGCCTACAGCACTTCCTGTGAAATTGTAGGACCAGTGGAGGGCAGTATCAATGCAATTGCTTTCCACGATTTTGCAGTGTTTAAAGAATTGTATGATTATGATTTTGAAAACATGGAGAAGGAACTAAATGTAGACTCTTTTTCTATATTGGAAAGATATAAAAATATAAATGAGGGAAGTAAAGTATTTAATAAGCGTATACGTGACAGAATCTGTCATCTGGCAAAGACGTTGGGAGAAGCCTCTGACGTGAATGTGTTTAAAGATATTCTGACACAATTTTACCGGGAGTTTGGGGTAGGTAAGCTTGGACTTCACAAGGCCTTCAGAGTGGAGCATTCTAAAGGGGAAGAAACTAAGATCGTTCCTATTTCAAACATTGCACATGTACACTTGGATGACCTGGTAGGATATGAGTCTGCGAAGAGAAAGCTGATTGACAATACAGAGGCATTTGTGGAGGGTAGAAGGGCGAACAACTGCCTTTTATACGGAGACGCGGGAACAGGGAAATCTTCCTCCATCAAAGCTATTTTGAATCAGTATTATGGACAGGGACTGCGTATGATAGAAGTTTACAAGCATCAATTCCGGGATTTGAATGATGTGATTGCTCAGATCAAAAACAGAAATTATAAATTTATTATTTATATGGATGACTTATCTTTTGAAGAGTTTGAGATTGAGTACAAATACCTGAAGGCTGTGATCGAGGGCGGGCTGGAGAGAAAACCGGATAATGTTCTGATTTACGCCACTTCCAATCGGCGTCACCTTGTCCGTGAGACATTCAAAGATAAGGCGGACAGGGACGAAGAACTGCATACGAACGACACGGTTCAGGAAAAGCTGTCTCTTGTCGCCAGATTTGGCGTGACTATTTATTTCGGATCGCCGGATAAAAAGGAATTCCAGCAGATAGTTATGGAACTGGCAAGGCAGAATGCAATAGAAATGCCTGAAGAGGAGCTCCTTTTGCAGGCAAATAGATGGGAGCTTACCCATGGAGGAATGACAGGCAGGACAGCACAGCAATTTGTCGATTATCTGCTGGGTCAGAAAGGCTGATTTATGAAAAGGTATATTAAAAAGACAATCTGCACGCTTATAGTCTGCGTGTGGTGTGTAAATAGTATCTCCGGATGCAACCGTAAAATGACACCTGAAAGTCTGATGTCGAAGGTGACGGGGAATTTGGCGAAGGTGAAATCTGTCTCTAATTCTCTGAATATGGATGTTGAACTGGAGGATGTGCTGCAGACCACAGAGATTGCCATGGATATGAAGACAGAAAATACGACAAAGCCTATGGCGGGACATGCAAAAGGATCTGCTCATGTAAATTTGAGCGGAACAGAAGTGGGAAGCGACATAGAGATATATCAGATAAAAGAAGGACAAGAATTTGTCACCTATAGCAGTATGTATGGGAAATGGAGCAGGGAAACATCAAACCATTCAAAAAACACCGCACTGAACAAAGGTCTGTTCCAGGAATCGGGAAAAACTCTTAAGTCTTTTAGAATTGCAAAGGAACCAATTCAATTAGAGAAAAAAGAGTGTTATGAAATGTACGGGGATATTACAGGAAAGGAACTTCTGCAGTTTATGGGACTGGATATGGTGGGGGCTTTCGGATTAGTCAATCTTCCCGGAACAGACACAATTGCAAACATGAAGATTCCCATTACAATAGACATATATAAGGAAAAGCTGCTCCCAGCCAGGATTATGATAGATATGACAGATGTTATGAATGACCTGTATGACCAGAACGGGAAAACTACAAATATAAACAACTTTATGATTAAGCTGGAATATACAGGGTTCAACCAGACACAGAAAATTGAAGTCCCAGCGGATATAAAGGCTGCAGCAAAAGCCGCCTAGTGTGCAGCCACATTAACTTTTTTACAGCCCACTGACAATAAGGGAGCCGGAAAAAGATGTCCGGCTCACACATAGTTTATTTTACTTCTTGAATTTGAGAGATATCACTGTCTATCACTAGGGAATAATTTGTATAGTAGACAACAAACCCAGGTTTTCCACCCTTGGGCTTTTTTACATGTTTCTTTTCTACATAGTCGATTTCCACCTTTTCACCTCCCCGTGCCTTAGAATAGTAGGCGGCAAGACGGGCGGCTTCCTCAAAAGTACGGTCGGGCAGATCTACGCCTTCTGTTTTGACAATAACATGTGAGCCTGGGGCATTCTTTACATGGAACCACCAGTCGTTCCCCACAGCGAAACGGAATGTGAGTTCATCATTCTGTAGATTGTTTTTCCCCACATACATATGGAAACCATCGTTGGAGATATAATGCAGCGGCTTATTTTTTATGTGCACTTTTTTGTGGTTAACCTTCTTACGCATATAACCGGAATGGATAAGCTCTTCTTTGATTTCAGCCAGATCATCTTCTGTCATAGCAATGTTCAGTGAGGTACTGATGGATTCAAGATAAGCAATGTCATCTTTTGTGTCCTGAATAAGTTTAGAAAGTGCTTCGTAGGTACGCTTTTGCTTATTATATTTATTGAAGTAACGCTGGGCGTTCTCCTGGGGAGTTTTTGTGGAATCCAACGGAATGGAAACCATTTCATTATTGTAATAGTTTAAGGCCTCCAGCTTTTTTGCCCCCTCTTCCAAATGATAACCGTAAGTGTTGATGAGTTCTCCGTAAATCTTGTATTTATCACGGTTTTGGGTATCCCGTATCTGCCGAAACTGCAGATCATATTTCTTTCGGCTGCGCTCCAGGGCGGTATGCACGACATGACGTAAATCTGCCGACTTCTGCCGAATGCGGGTGAGTGCATTTTTTGAAGCGTAATAAGTTTCCAGGACCTGGGACATAGAGGAAAAATCTTTTCGGGCATAGTCGGAAAGATGAGTCAGTGGCAGCGCAGAGAAATCCTTTGGCTCCGGGCCGTCATAGTAGATGGCGGGAAAGAACTTTTCTTCTTTTACAGAAACAAAGAAAAAAGTAAATTGATTATATAAATGCCGCAGCACATCTTCTGATAATTCTTTTGGTGTGATAGAAGAATCTATCCCCGACAGATGACAGATTTCCTCCGCTGCAGCAGGGCTGACACCTGTGAAACTGGTATAAATTGCCTTTGAAAGAGGCATGGGTTTTTCGGTAAGCTTTTCTATAAATTCCGCTTCCTTCACAGTCAAAGGGTCAGATTTATTCTGAGTATCCGGAATAAAATATTCCCTGCCGGGCAGAACCTCCCGGACAGAACTCATCTGAGCAGGCACATGCTTGATACTGTCAATAATCCTATCCTCAGTATTACAAAAAATGATATTACTGTGTTTGCCCATAATTTCTACAATTAGATCTTTTTGACAGACATCCCCCAGTTCGTCCAAATGTTCAATGGTAAAATGAATAATACGTTCCAGGCCAGGCTGATAAATGTCTGTAATTCGGCCGCTGCTGATGTGCTTGCGGAGAAGCATGCAGAAATTCGGGGCAGACATAGGGCTTGGCTTGTTAGATTCAGTCAGATAAACAAGCGGCAGCGATGCACTTGCAGAGATGCTGAGCCTCTTTTGCCCCCCAGGGGATTTTATAGTGAGAAGCAGTTCATCTGTCTCAGGCTGTGCAATCTTCGCAATTCTTCCGCCTAATAGTTGTTCTTTCAATTCGTGGACCAGACAGGCCACAGTAATTCCGTCAAATGCCATAATAAATTCCTCCAAGATAATGGTTGTTTCCTTGAAAAAGTATATCACAAATATTGGAATTGTGAAACAGAATGCAAAAAGGTTGACCTAATTCAGGAAACTGGAGTATAATGACATACAATGCCTTTGAGCATAAAGACTTATTCTAAAGGAAAAGGAAATACAGACATGATAAAGAGCATGACAGGCTTTGGAAGATGTGAGATAATGAAAGGCTCCAGAAAGTTTACGGTAGAGCTAAAAGGTGTGAATCACCGCTATCTGGATGTGAATATCAGAATGCCGAAGAAGCTTAATTTTTTTGAAACATCTATAAGGTCTTTGCTGAAGAAATATGCAGGCAGAGGAAAGATTGATATTTTTATTAATTATGAGGACACATCGGAGAATCAGGTGTCTTTGAAATACAATGCTTTTCTGGCGGCGGAATACCTGAGATATTTCAAACAGATGGAAGAGAAATTCGGACTGGAAAATGATGTGCGAGTCTCCACATTGTCACGTTGTCCCGAAGTAATTACAATGGAGGAACAAAGTGAGGATGAAAAAGAGCTCTGGAACGGGTTGAAACAGGCACTGGAAGGTGCATTTGGACAGTTTGTGGAGACAAGGGTGACAGAGGGAGAAAACCTCAGGAAAGATATTCTGGATAAACTCGACGGTATGGAAAAAATGGTTGCTGTCATAGAAGAACATTCCCCTGAAATCGTGACCCGGTACCGCGAGAAATTGGAGACAAAGCTCGGGGAACTCCTGGCAGATACACAGATAGAGGAAAGCAGGATTGCCGCGGAAGTGATTATTTTTGCCGATAAAATCTGTACAGATGAGGAAACAGTACGCTTGAAGAGCCACATCAGCCATATGAGATCTACCCTGGAGGAGACGGAAGGCATTGGCCGAAAACTGGACTTCATCGCCCAGGAAATGAACCGGGAGGCGAATACGATCCTATCTAAAGCAAATGATTTAGAAGTATCAAACTGTGCCATCGGTCTCAAGACAGAGATTGAGAAGGTGCGGGAGCAAATTCAGAATATTGAGTAAAGGATGATAAGTCAGTTATGAGTAAGAAAGGAATTTTGATTGTTGTTTCCGGTTTTTCCGGCTCTGGTAAGGGGACTTTAATGAAGGAACTGCTTTTGCGCCATGGAGAAAATTATGCCCTCTCTATCTCAGCAACGACCCGTAAGCCAAGAGAAGGGGAGGTTAACGGAAGAGAATATTTCTTTATGGCAACAGAAGAATTTGAAAAAAAGATTGCGAAAAAAGAATTGATAGAGTATGCTAAGTATGTAGAAAATTACTATGGTACACCCCGTGATTATGTGGAAAAGCAGTTGAATGCAGGTCGGGATGTTATTCTGGAAATTGAGATTCAGGGAGCATTGAAGGTAAAGAAGGCTTTTCCGGAAACCTTGCTTTTGTTTGTCACCCCACCTGATGCAGATGAGCTTAAAAGGCGGCTTGTGGGCAGGGGCACAGAGACAATGGAAGTGGTTGAGTGCCGGATGAAACGCGCCGCCCAGGAGGCCAAAGGCATGGATAAGTATGATTATCTGGTTGTGAATGACAGCTTAAGCCGCTGTGCAGAAGAAATGCACGCAATTATTCAGGCGGAGCATTCCAGAAGTTTTCGCAATATAGAATTTATGCAGGAAATAAAAGAAGAACTTAACAGAAGTTTGAAAGGAGAATCATAAGATATGTTACATCCATCTTACACAGATTTGATGAAGGTTGTTAACCAGGATGTCGAGGAGGGCAGCACAAAGATTGTAAACAGCCGCTACTCCATTGTAATGGCAACATCCAAGCGGGCGAGACAGTTAATTGATGGAGAACTACCGCTGATATCTACGAAGGAAGACCAGAAGCCTCTTTCCACGGCGGTTCAAGAACTGAATGAAGGAAAGTTGAAGATTATTGCCGAAAACACAGAAGAATAGAGATAAAAATGGGGGCAGATGCACATAGGGTATCTGCCTTTCAAAATGGGAGGTTTTAATGAAAATACTGTTTATTTCTCTTGGATGCGACAAAAACCTGGTTGACAGTGAAGTGATGCTGGGTCTGCTCTCATCCAGAGGATATGAAATGACAGATGAAGAGACAGAAGCAGATATTATTGTGGTAAATACCTGCTGCTTCATCCGGGATGCAAAGGAGGAGAGCATTCAGAATATTCTGGAGATGGCGAAATACAAAAAAGCGGGGCATCTTAAGGCTCTCATCGTAACCGGGTGTATGGCCCAGCGCTATCGCCAGGAGGTTTTGGACGAGATTCCCGAAGTGGATGCAATCCTTGGAACAGCTTCCTATGACAAGATTCTGGATGTTATAGACGAGGCGCTTAAAGGGCATTCTACTGTCACAATGGAAGATGTGGATGCCCTTCCAGACGTTTCCACAAAGCGTCTGGTGACTACAGGTGGGCACTTCGCCTATCTAAAGATTGCTGAAGGGTGCGATAAGCATTGTACTTACTGCATTATTCCGAAGATTCGGGGCAACTTTAGAAGCGTTCCCATGGAGCAGCTTTTAGAGGAGGCCAGATCCCTGGCAGAACAGGGAGTGAAGGAATTGATTCTTGTGGCACAGGAAACAACTCTTTACGGAAAGGATATTTATGGGAAGAAGTCCCTGCACCTGCTTTTAAAAGAACTGTGTAAAATAAGCTCCATCCGGTGGATCCGCGTGATGTACTGCTACCCGGAGGAAATTACCGACGAGCTGATACAGGTCATGAAGGAGGAAGAAAAAATCTGCCACTATCTGGATTTGCCGATTCAGCATGCAAGTAACAAGATATTAAAGCGGATGGGCAGACGGACCTCGAAGCAGGAGCTGGTAGATATCATCGGCAAGCTTAGGACGGAAATTCCGGACATCTGCCTGCGCACAACATTGATTACAGGTTTTCCCGGCGAGACAAAAGAACAGCATGAAGAGTTAATGGAATTTGTAGACGAGATGGAATTTGACAGGTTGGGAGTGTTTACCTATTCGCCGGAAGAAGATACGCCTGCAGCCGAAATGCCGGATCAAGTTCAAGAGGAGTTAAAAGAAGAACGTCAGGCTGAACTGATGGAGCTTCAGCAGGACATCGCATTTGATAAGGCAGAAAACATGATAGGCAGGGAAGTTCTTGTAATGATCGAAGGAAAAGTGGCAGACGAAAATGCCTATGTAGGCAGAACTTACAGGGATGCACCAAATGTGGACGGTCTGATTTTTGTTAATACAGGGGAAGAATTAAATTCTGGAGATTTTGCAAAAGTAAAAGTTTCCGGTGCAGCAGATTATGATTTGATAGGAGGTCTGATATAATGAATTTGCCTAATAAACTAACAATATTAAGGATTTTTATGGTTCCGGTTTTTGTGTTTTTTATGTTGACAAATGCAGGAGGATTGGCGAATAAGTGGATTGCACTTGCTTTATTTATTGTGGCCAGTCTGACTGATTTACTGGATGGGAAAATTGCCAGAAAGCATAATTTGGTTACCAACTTCGGAAAGTTCATGGACCCTCTGGCGGATAAACTTCTGGTATGTTCTGCTATGATCTGTTTGATAGAGGTGAATAAACTGGCAGCCTGGATCGTTATTGTGATTATAAGCAGAGAATTTATTATTAGCGGATTCCGTCTGGTGGCTTCCGACAACGGAGTTGTGATTGCCGCAAGCTATTGGGGAAAGTTTAAGACCGTGTTTCAGATGGCAATGGTTATCGTATTGATTGCAGATCTGGGCGGTGTTTTTGATATGATTGGTTCTATATTTGTATGGATTGCGCTTGTATTGACTATTATATCTTTAGTAGATTATGTGTGGAAAAACAGACAGGTGCTGACACAGGGAGGAATGTAATAATGTATCCGGAGTGGATGTGGCAGAAAACAAAAGACGAAGAAATGGACTTAGAGGAACGTCTGGTGAACGCCCTGACAAAGCGGAAGTTTACCATAACAACAGCGGAATCCTGCACGGGAGGTATGATTGCAGGAACTTTGGTCAATGTTGCCGGAGCTTCGGATGTCCTAAGTGAAGGTTATATTACCTATTCCAATGAGGCAAAGGAACGTCTGGTGGGCGTGGACCGGGAGACTTTGAAAAGCTATGGGGCTGTCAGCGAGCAGACAGCAAAAGAAATGGCAGAAGGAGCAGCCCGGGCAGCAGGTGCGGAAGTCGCTTTAAGTGCTACAGGTATTGCCGGACCCGGAGGCGGCACAGCAGAGAAGCCGGTGGGGCTGGTATATATAGGATGCTGTGTCTGCGGAAGGACAAATGTGGTGAAGTTCCAGTTCAAAGGCAGCCGAATGCAAAACAGAGTTTCCACAGTGGAGGAGGCTTTGAAGCTGGCACTGAAAGAAATAGAAGACTTATAATTGCAGTTTGTAAAAAGTCACGATTGACGAATGTCAGGAATTGTGGGAAAATGTCACATGTACGGCGTTAAAAGTATAACAAGAACCACATATTGAAAGGAGTTTTAAAACATGATTTATTCACATGAAGTAGAGATGATGTGTCCGGTAGCACAAGGTGCAAATCACGGACCAGCTCCGATTCCGGAAGAAGCAAAATGGGTACAGGCAAAAGAAGTGAAAGATATATCCGGTCTGACACATGGTGTAGGCTGGTGTGCTCCGCAGCAGGGAGCCTGTAAGCTGACACTGAATGTAAAAGACGGAATCATTCAGGAAGCTTTAGTTGAGACAATCGGGTGTTCAGGAATGACTCATTCTGCAGCTATGGCATCAGAAATACTTCCCGGAAAGACTATTTTGGAAGCATTGAATACAGATCTTGTCTGTGATGCTATTAACACAGCCATGAGAGAATTGTTTTTACAGATTGTATACGGAAGAACACAGAGTGCATTTTCCGAGGATGGTCTTCCAATAGGTGCAGGTCTGGAGGATTTGGGAAAAGGACTTCGTTCTCAGGTGGGTACAATGTACGGTACATTAGCCAAAGGTCCTCGTTACCTGGAAATGGCAGAAGGCTATGTGACAGGAATCGCATTGGATGCCAATGATGAGATTATCGGATATCAGTTTGTAAGCATTGGAAAACTGACAGATTTCATCAAGGCCGGAGATACGCCTAACGAAGCATGGGAAAAGGCACAGGGCCAGTACGGACGTGTTGATGAAGCTGTAAAGATTATCGATCCCCGTAAAGAATAACAGGGAAAGATTATTGATGTTACATAACAGGCAGCACAGAATAAATCAGGAGGACAATTAAATGGCTTTATTTGAATCATATGAAAGAAGAATTGATAAAATCAATGATGTTTTAAACAGCTATGGCATTGCTTCTATTGAAGAGGCAGAAAAAATTACGAAAGATGCCGGGCTTGATGTATATAACCAGGTTAAGGGAATCCAGCCGATATGCTTTGAGAATGCCTGCTGGGCATATATTGCAGGTGCAGCTATCGCAATCAAAAAAGGATGCACAACTGCAGCTGCAGCTGCAGCTGCAATCGGTGAAGGTCTTCAGGCATTCTGCATCCCGGGCTCCGTTGCTGACCAGCGAAAGGTAGGGCTTGGACACGGAAATTTAGGAAAGATGCTTCTGGAAGAAGACACAGACTGCTTCGCATTTCTGGCAGGACACGAGTCCTTTGCGGCAGCAGAAGGTGCTATCGGTATTGCAGAGAAAGCGAACAAAGTGCGTAAAAAACCTCTCCGTGTAATCTTGAACGGTCTTGGAAAAGATGCTGCAAAGATTATCTCCAGAATTAATGGATTTACATATGTACAGACAGAATATGACTACTACACAGGAGAACTCAAAGAAGTCGAGAGAATTTCTTATTCTGAAGGACTTCGTGCAAAGGTAAACTGCTATGGTGCAAATGATGTGCGTGAGGGTGTCGCAATCATGCATAAAGAAGGGGTAGACGTATCTATCACAGGGAACTCTACAAACCCGACTCGTTTCCAGCATCCGGTGGCAGGTACATATAAGAAAGAGTGTATCGAACAGGGTAAAAAATACTTCTCCGTGGCATCCGGCGGCGGTACAGGACGCACACTCCACCCGGATAATATGGCAGCAGGTCCGGCTTCCTACGGTATGACAGATACAATGGGACGCATGCACTCAGATGCCCAGTTTGCAGGGTCTTCCTCTGTGCCGGCCCATGTAGAGATGATGGGACTGATTGGGGCAGGAAACAACCCGATGGTTGGAATGACGGTGGCCGTGGCGGTTTCAATCGAAGAGGCTATGTCCCAGAGATAGGGGTGTTTATTGACAGGTCACAAGTGACCGGAAAAGATGCACTTAGATATCTGACGAAACAAGAGAGACGCCCTAATATTGCGGCATTTGAGGATATTACAGTAAAATAAATAATGAAGCTATACATTGCTTTGCTAGGCAGTAAGAACAAATATCCATTCTGTTGCACGTCGAGACGTGTGTACTTTTGTCACGCAGAGATATCAACACTGTGAAAATTACGATGGAAGTGAAGCAGAAAGATAAGGTTAATACGAAGCCAACCTATAGCCGTATTAAGGAGTATATCTTAGAAACTTATGGGATGAAGGTACACACAGCTAATATAGCACAGGCAAAGAGAGAGTGTGGATTAGAACCGAAGCAAGCATCCAATAGAAAGACAGATGAATTTGCAACCCGTCCATGTTCTCAAGAAAAAATGGAAGTGATTAAACAAGCATTTTGTCATTTTGGTATGATAAACGAAATATAGAAAGTAAGGGGCAGCCAGAATAAAAGCTACCTCTTATTTTTTTGTCGGAAATAAAACAGATTGATATATTGACAATCATCTATGTAAAGAATATATTATACATAGACAATCATCTATATAAGGAGGTTTGAAATGGGAATAAAGTACAGTCAGAATGTTGAATTATTTAAGGCACTGGCAGATACAAACAGGCTTATGATTGTTGATATGCTGTCATGTGGAGAACTTTGTGCCTGTAAAATCTTAGAGAAATTTAACATCAAGCAACCAACACTTTCACACCACATGAAGATTTTATGTGAGTGTGGGTTGGTAAATGGTCGCAAAGAGGGAAAGTGGATGTATTATTCCTTGAATGGCGAAAAAGTACAGGACTTTAAGAATTTCTTGTGTGCGATTACAACAGACAAAGAAGATTGTATTTGTAAGGAAGGGGGATGTATCTGTGGAAAAGAGTAAACAGGACATTGGTTTTTTTGAAAGGTATCTGACTGTTTGGGTTATCCTTTGCATGGTGGTAGGAGTGTTAATTGGGCAGTTTCTTCCGGCTATTCCATCCTTTTTAGGTAAACTGGAATATGCACAGGTTTCTATCCCGATAGCCATTTTGATATGGCTAATGATATTTCCGATGATGTTAAAGGTGGATTTTGCGAGTATTAAGAATGTCGGTAAGAATCCAAAAGGTTTATTTGTGACGTGGGTAACGAATTGGCTGATTAAGCCGTTTACCATGTTTGGTATTGCCAGTCTTTTCTTCTTTGTGGTATTCAAGGCTTTGATTCCTGCGGACTTAGCAAAGGATTACTTAGCCGGAGCGGTATTACTCGGTGCGGCTCCATGTACGGCGATGGTCTTTGTGTGGAGCCATTTAACAAAAGGTGACCCAGCATATACCGTGGTACAGGTAGCAACGAATGACTTGATTATACTTGTAGCATTTACACCGATTGTAGCGTTCCTTCTTGGCATCGGGGGTGTGTCTATTCCGTGGGATACTTTGCTTCTTTCGGTTGGGTTGTTTGTTGTTATCCCGCTTGCGGGCGGTATTATCACACGGATACAAATTGTCAGGCGAAAGGGTGAAGATTATTTTAATAACGAGTTTATCCCCAAATTCAGTAATGTAACTATCATTGGATTGTTACTGACATTGGTCATCATTTTTTCATTTCAAGGAAAAGTGATTTTGGATAATCCACTCCACATTGTCTTGATTGCTATACCGCTAATCATTCAAACATTCCTGATATTCTTCATCGCATACTTGGCGAGTAAGGTATTGAAGCTGCCCCATGACATAGCGGCTCCAGCGGGAATGATTGGAGCATCGAATTTCTTTGAACTTGCTGTTGCTGTTGCCATTGCTCTGTTTGGCACACAATCCCCCGTTGCACTGGCTACGATTGTCGGGGTATTGGTGGAAGTGCCAGTGATGCTTGTACTTGTGCGGATAGCAAACAAAACGAAGGGGTGGTTTAAAGAATGAAAATGGTAACAATAGAATTTCTATATCTCGATTTAAATACCTGTGAACGGTGTGTTGCAACCAGTGATACATTGGATGAAGCAGTAAGGCTCTTGGTTCCAGTGTTTCAGACCTTGGATTACACTGTAGAAGTTATGAAAATCAATGTTACTACGAAGGAATTGGCAGAACAATACCACTTCATCAGTTCACCTACCATCCGTGTAAATGGTGTGGATATATGCAGTGAACTGAAAGAAAGCAACTGCAAGGATTGCGGTGATCTGTGCGGTGACAGCGTGGATTGCCGGGTGTTCGTTTATGATGGTAAAGAGTACGAACAACCACCTGTGGCTATGATTGTGGATGGTATCCTAGGTGTTCTTTATGGAAGGGAATATAATGCCGAAGTATCTTATGAATTACCCCAAAACCTCAACAATTATTTCAGAAGGAGAGAATCAATTATGAAAACTATGTATATTTATGAGCCTGCTATGTGCTGTGAAACCGGAATCTGTGGTGTTGGTGTTGACCCCGAATTGCTCCGCATTTCTACGGTGATTAATAATCTGAAAAAGAATGGTGTCAATGTTACACGTTACAACCTCAATAATTTCCCGCAAGAGTTTATTGACAATCGGGAAATCAACAAACTGATTAACGGTGAAGGCGGTGTAGACTTACTTCCGGCAACCATGATTGATGGTGAAATTGTAAAGACAAAGCAGTACCCGACCAATGCAGAGATTATGAATTGGCTTGACATTCCAGAGGATTATCTAAGCGAGGGAAAGAGTGACCAGGGGGGCTGTTGTTGTGAGGGAGGATGTTGTTAATGCAAGCATATGACTTGAAAAAAATAAGTTTGACGAAGTATCTGTTCTTTACCGGAAAAGGAGGAGTAGGTAAGACTTCTACGGCTTGTGCGACAGCAGTAACCCTTGCGGATGAAGGGAAGAAGGTATTGCTTATCAGTACAGACCCGGCTTCTAATCTGCAAGATGTATTTGCAACGGTGCTCACAAGCAAAGGCATCCCCATCCCAGAGGTTCCGGGCTTGGTGGTTGCAAATCTTGATCCGATGCAAGCGGCGGCAGAGTACCGGGAGAGTGTGATAGCTCCTTTCCGTGGCAAGTTACCGGAAGCGGTAATTGCCAATATGGAAGAACAGCTATCCGGTTCCTGTACGGTAGAGATTGCCGCTTTCAACGAGTTTTCCCATTTCATAACGGATGAACAGGCACAAATAGATTATGACCATATCATTTTCGATACGGCACCAACCGGGCATACGTTGCGAATGTTACAGCTTCCGTCGGCATGGAGTAATTTTATCAGTGAGAGTACACACGGAGCATCTTGTCTGGGGCAACTTTCTGGTTTGGAGAGTAAGAAAGAGATTTATAAAAAAGCAGTGGAGACATTAGAAGATGGAGAACTGACAACTTTACTTCTGGTTTCACGCCCGGAAGAAAATCCTTTAAAGGAAGCAGAACGGGCTTCTAAGGAGCTTTCTGACTTGGGTGTCAGGAACCAGATGCTAATTATCAATGGGGTACTTCCATCCTACGATGATGAAGTATCAAGACGTTTATATGATAATCAACAATATGCACTTAAGCATATCCCGGCGGTAATTGATAGCATGGAGACATATTCCGTTCCACTTAGGGCTTATAATATCATGGGTCTTGATAATATTCGGAGCCTGTTGGTAAGAGATAATTTGGAACTAGGAAGTGATACATTGAAAACATCTGAAATTCCGGGGCTTAGTAAGGTTATTGATGATTTGTATCAAAGCCGTAAGCGGGTTATATTTACAATGGGTAAGGGCGGTGTAGGAAAGACTTCCATTGCGGCGGCAATTGCCCTTGGATTAAATCAGAAGGGCGAAAGAGTACATCTTACTACAACTGATCCGGCGGCGCATTTGAAATATGTTGTGGAAGAAAACAGTGGCATTACAATGAGTCACATTGACGAAAAGGAAGAGCTTAAGCGTTATCAACAAGAGGTACTTAAAAAGGCAAGGGAAACCATGTCAGAAGATGATGTGGCATATGTGGAAGAGGATTTGCGTTCCCCATGTACACAGGAAATTGCCGTATTCCGGGCTTTTGCAGAAATCGTTGAAAAGGCAGAAAATGAAATCGTGGTAATTGACACAGCTCCAACCGGGCATACGTTATTGTTGCTTGATTCCACCCAAAGCTATCACCGCGAAGTAAAACGTACACAGGGCGATATTCCCGAATCAGTGAAAAAGCTGTTGCCCAGACTTCGCAATAAAGTGGAGACAGAAGTAATCATTGTCACACTTGCCGAGACTACTCCGGTCTATGAAGCTATGCGTTTAGAGGAAGATTTAGAGCGTGCAGGGATTGCGGCGAAATGGTGGGTTATCAATTCCTCCCTGTATGCTACGGAAACAACCAATCAACTTTTAAAAGCAAAGGCAAGCCATGAAATTGAATGGATAAATAAAGTGGATGAAATTTCTGACGGGAATTTTGCAGTCATTAAATGGAGTACGGATGAAGTCAAAGGAGATAAACTACTTCACGTTTAAGGGAGAAAATATGAAAAAGGTTGCGTTTATATGTGTTCATAATTCCTGCCGTTCTCAAATGGCAGAAGCACTTTGCAGACATCTGGCAGGGGATACTTTTGAATGTTATTCTGCCGGAACCGAGACGAAGCCACAAATAAATCAGGATGCGGTCAGGCTAATCAAAAAGCTATATGGTATTGACATGGAAGAAAAGCAATATTCTAAGCTGTTATCGAATATACCGCCTGTTGACATAGTCATAACAATGGGATGCAATGTTGAATGTCCGTTTCTCCCATGTGATTATCGTGAGGATTGGGGATTGGCTGACCCTACTGGAAAGAGCGATAGTGAATTTGTCGAGGTGATTAAGAGGATAGAGGAAAGAATTTTAAACATGAAGCATAATTTTAGCGTGTAGACATAAAAAACTGGCGGTTGAGTCCTGCCAGTTTTTTATATTCAGTATAGTAATGCAATAGTGTTACCTGTTGTTTGGGGAACAGATTTCAAGCATCAATTTTGCCCCTGTCTTAAAACCGTCACCATCCGAACTCTTGATGAAATGCCAATGCTCATCACTTATATAAGGCTGAACCTTGGACCAGTCAAGGAGTGAGGTATCTGCCTGTGGATAATTATTTAGTGTTTTATCTGCCGGATGAATCCAAAAATACAGTAAATGTTATCCGAATTATGTATGCTGGTAGAGATGTCCTTGAACAACTAAGTGAGACAAACACGTAACTATTTCTGCAATGTTACTCCTACATTCAGTTCTATTCCCGCAGTAACATGATTTTTGTCACCTGTGTACGGAAGATAATATTTTTCTTTTACTTCTTTTTATTTATATAATTTCAAGAAAAAACTCCAGTGATTAAAATATGATTGATGAAAAAATAAATATCTAGTATACTGTGGCTAAAAGGAAGGTGATTCAATGCTGGAAGTTCAATTTTATAAACAAGTTGCAGACGATAAATTAAAGTTTGCAGTTATTGTTGCCCAAAGTGAAGGCAAATGGGTTTTCTGCAGACATGAAGAAAGAGCTACATATGAGTGTCCGGGTGGGCACAGGGAAAAGGGCGAATCTATTCTTGATACTGCTAGGCGGGAACTTCATGAAGAAACTGGAGCATTGGATTATAGTATAAAGCCAATTTGTGCTTATTCAGTTATCGGGAAGAACAGAGTCAATGAAACCGGCAAAGAAACCTTCGGAATGCTATATTATGCAGATTTAAAGAGGTTTTCCCGAGAATTATGCAGCGAAATAGAGGAAGTAGTCTTATTGGATACTTTGCCGGTCAACTGGACTTATCCTGAAATCCAGCCCAAATTACTTGAGAAAGCTGTTATGGAAGTTTGAAAAACCAGGGACTGGAATAATATGTTGGAAGAAGGTGCATAAATTTGTTAGATGTATTATTAAATCGAAGAAGTGTCAGGCAGTATACGGGGGAGAAAATTCCAGCGGAAAAACTGGAAAAAATTCTGCAGGCCGGTTTGCTGTCCCCGTCAGGGAGAAAACGGAAACCATGGGAATTCGTGGTGGTACAAGAAACCGGAACTTTGATGAAGCTTTCTCATTGCCGTCAGGGGGCTGCCGGGATGCTTGAAAATGCCGGATGTGCAATTTTAGTATTTGCGGATCCAGAAAAAACAGACGTCTGGACCGAGGATTGCTCTATTGCAATGAGTAATATGCATCTTATGGCTGACAGTTTAGGTTTGGGCAGCTGCTGGATTCAGGGAAGATGCCGGAAGGCCGAAAATGAAAAATCTGCAGAGGAGGTTTGCAGGAAAATCCTTGCTGTTCCAGATCAATATGTATTGGAAGCAATATTATCAGTGGGCATATGGAAAGAACATCCGCCGGCTCATACATTAGAGGATATAGAGATTGGAAAAGTGCATTACGAGAAGTTTTAATTGTCTTGAATATAAATATCTTATATCAGGGCATTTCAAAAAGGGTCACTTGTTAATGGAAGATTTAGTAGGTGAATTATGATCGGAGAAATTGTCACCGTAACTGTAGACAGACCAATGGGAACATGCCATCCGGAATATCCGGATATGCGTTATCCTGTCAATTACGGATATATTAAAGGGTGTATGTCGTCTGATGGAGAAGAGCAAGATGTCTATGTTTTAGGGGCAAATAAATCTGTTGAAGAATTTACAGGTAAAATCATTGCAATCATTCACAGAAATGATGATGTTGAGGAAAAGTGGGTGGTTGCACCTGAAAACAAGATGTTCTCAAAGGAGGAAATCATAAGACAAACACATTTCCAAGAACAGTATTTTAACATAAGAATAAAAATGTAAAACAAAAACAGGCGGAGGAATAATGAAAAGAGAATCTTTTAAGACAATTAAATTAACTGATAAAGAGAAGGAACTATTGAGAGAAGAAATATCAGCTTTTTATCTGGATATCCGTGGTGAGCAGATTGGTATTATTGAGAAGGAACAGCTGTTGGATTTGTTTGCGGAAAATCTTGTGCCACTTATATACAACAGGGCATTGGATGATGCTAGAAAATGGTACCAACAGCAGCAGGATAATATGGAAACCGATTATTACATGTTATACAAAGAGTTATAATAACGTCCAATATTATCAGAATTTAAACAATACTGCTGCAACCATACAAATATCGCTGGGTACATGGTATCTATTAAACAGAGAGTATATAAAAGTATTAATCCATATGTTTTCGCACAATGCAGGCAGCAACACCTGCTATACAAAGACCAAGCAGTGTATTGTGCATGGAGCCGAATACATCCAGTCCGCCTCTTACTCCATTCAAAATTTCAAAGGACTCAAAGGACTCAGGTAAAAAAGAACACAGGAGAAAAGACACATAAGATGCCACGTACAGGAAGATATAAGAGAATAATCCCCTTCCGGTATCTTGCCTGTATATTTTTCTGCCGTCCCGGACTTTTACTTTTGTTAAAGACCACAGCAGTGCAATGAATTCGAAAACAAGAAAAACAGCAGCAACAGCAGCATAGCCGGCCAGTGTATAATTTTTTTCTTCCAGAATGGTCAGGGGATCACCGTAAGGGGCTGCACCACGCCAGAAATTAGAGGCAAGCACATACAGTGTTCCTGCCGTAATAAGGAATGATACAATCCTTACAACAGAACGTGCAACACGGTAGATAGCTTTGGTCCCATATTTGGCAGTTTTCTTTGCCGGAGACAGTAAATTAGGTATACGGGATGCAGATTTTCTGCGGCGGCTCATCTGCCGGGACGAGTTGCTGTAATCATTGCGGGAACCTCTGGGGCCATAGGAACATTCCTCTCCATCATAATCATCTGATGGGTATCTGTTTGCACCATAAGAATCCTCATCGTCACCGTCCCAATCATATTTATCGTCTGAGTCATAAACATCCGAATTATAATCATCTGATGCGTAGTTATCTGCCGGGTTTTGCAGAGGGGTATCCATAACGATGGTCTCATCGGACAGATCTTTTGTCACAGGCTTCGTATCAAAACTATATGTAAACGGGACTTCTTCTTCATAAGTCACTTCAAAATCATCATCAAAGGGTGTAGTGCTTTTTGTACCTTGCATTGAAATTCTCCTCTTTTCTTTGCTGCATGTCATTGTATAACTTTTTTTATATATACTCAAGGGTTAACATAGAAAATTCATAAAGTTCTAAGAAATATTCCATATTTTTTATAAAAGTAGTAAAATAAAAAAGTTGTAATGCTATTTAACACAGTGACATGTTAACACTTTACTTTAAGGGTGTGCCGCTGTGCAGGATATGCAATTATGAGGTATTCAGACAGGGCACATAAATGATAACAGATATGACAGAAGGAGAACCATCAAGGGTTCTATGGAAATTCACAGTTCCTATGCTGATCAGTGTAATGTTTCAGCAGTTTTATAATGTTGCGGACAGTGTAGTTGCAGGGAAATTCGTAGGAGTTAATGCCCTGGCTGCAGTCGGGGCATCTTATGCAATTACGATGATTTTTATGGCTGTGGCCACAGGGCTGAACATCGGATGTTCTGTGGTGGTCTGCTATTTTTGTTTTTGTATAATATATGTACAGGGATAGCGGGGTATTCGGCGGGAATGAAGATCAATACCTTTGCAATTATATCCTTTACTACACTTGGGAACGGTGTGTCCAGCTTTACAGCACAAAATCTTGGGGCCGGCAGAACCGGACGTGTTGTAAAAGGATTCAAAGCTGGTATTACTCTGGTGCTCTGTGTGGCAATTCCGGCATTCCTGCTGTTTTTCTTTGCAGCCCGGCCGCTGGCAGAACTGTTTATGAGTGCGGGCGGCGAAAGAGCAGCTAATGTGGGTGTGGAATTTTTGAGAATCGTATCCCCTTTCTATGTGGTTGTCTCCTTTAAGCTGATATCAGACGGAATACTAAGAGGAGCAGGGGCGATGAAAGCTTTTATGATCTCTACATTTTCAGATTTGATACTGAGAGTCGTTTTGGCCTTTGTTCTGTCCGGCTTGTGGCAGGATACAGGCAAATGGAAAAAGCAGCAGATCATCTAGCAGCCTGGAATTGACGTTTTGTCTGAAATCCAGTATGATAGACAAAGTGAGACAAAATAAAGGAGCAGTCTATGAATGTGTTAAATATAGAGCATATCAGCAAAATATACGGAGAAAAGGTGATTTTTGACGACGTGTCATGTGGAATCCAGGAGGGGGATAAGATTGGTATCATTGGCATGAATGGAACCGGGAAGACTACGATGCTGAGAATGATAGCAGGCATGGAGGAAGCGGACAGCGGGCAGATTATAAAGCAGAATGGTCTGCGAATCGCATATCTTACACAGAATCCGCAATTTCCTGAAGATGCTACCGTATTATCCTATGTTTTGGAAGGAATACCGGAGTCTGACTGGACTGCTAAAAGTGAAGCAAAAAGTGCACTCAGCAGGCTGAATATTACAGACTATGACGAACAGATTGCGCACCTTTCTGGGGGACAGAAAAAAAGAGTTGCTCTTGCAAAGGTGCTGGCAGCCCCCTTTGATGTTTTACTTCTGGATGAGCCTACCAATCATTTGGACGGTGAGATGATTATATGGCTGGAGGATTATCTGCATCGATTTAGGGGCGTTATAATCATGGTGACACATGACAGATATTTTCTGGATAAGGTTACAAACAAGATTCTGGAAATCAGCCACGGGCAGGTTTACAATTATGAAGCGAACTACTCTAAGTTTCTGGAGATGAAGGCACAGCGGGAAGAAATGGAACTGGCGACCGAGAGGAAGCGCCAGAGTGTGCTGCGCATGGAGCTTGAGTGGGCAAAACGGGGATGCCGGGCCCGGAGCACAAAACAGAAGGCAAGGCTGGAAAGATTGGAGACACTAAAGAAAAGTACCGGCCCGGCGGCAGATCAGTCTATGGAACTGGAATCTGTGGGAACCAGGATGGGAAAGAAGACAGTAGAACTGCACCATATAAGCAAGAGCTATAGCGGCAGGAAACTGATAGAGGACTTCAGCTACATTGTTCTGAAGAATCAGAGACTGGGATTCATTGGACCTAACGGCTGCGGAAAATCTACTTTGCTGAAGATTATGGCAGGGCTGGAAGAGCCGGATGAAGGGAAGGTGGAAATCGGTGAGACTATTCAGATGGGGTATTTTGCCCAGGAAGTGCCTGATATGGACACAGAACAGAGGGTTATTGACTATGTAAAAGATATTGCAGAATATGTTTCCACAAAGGAGGGGAAAATTACGGCATCCCAGATGCTGGAGCGTTTTCTCTTCACGCCGGATATGCAGTATGCTCCCGTCAATAAGCTTTCAGGGGGAGAAAAGAAGAGACTCTATCTCCTCAGTATTCTTCAGTCAGCCCCTAATTTTCTTGTGCTGGATGAGGTAAGCAATGATATCGACATTCCAACTATGACGATTTTGGAAGATTATCTGATTTCTTTTCCGGGAATTGTCGTCACTGTGTCTCATGACAGATATTTCCTGGATAATGTGGCGGACAGAATTTTTGAATTTGACGGGAATGGGCATCTGCAGCAGTATGAAGGCGGTTATACTGATTACCTGGAAGCAAAGGCAAGGACACAGTCTTTGTCAGGGTCAAAGACAACAGACAAGCGGGAAACAGAAAATGACACTTCTGCAAAGGAGAGTCAGGGCAAGAGATGGAAACAGAATCATGCTGTGAAATTGAAATTTTCTTATAAAGAGCAGAAAGAGTATGAAGCCATAGATGAGGATATAGAGATTTTAGAAGAGCAGATTGCAGGTTTGGAGGAAGACATCCTGGCCAACGCTACAAATTCTGTAAAGTTGTCCGAACTGATGGGAAATAAGCAGCAAAAGGAAAAAGAGCTTAGCGAGAAAATGGATCGATGGGTTTATCTAAATGATCTGGCTGAAAAAATAGAAGCACAAAAGGCGGATGTATAAGGAACTAAAAAGGAGACAAACAAAATGAAAAAACCTGTACTTGTAATTATGGCTGCCGGGATGGGAAGCCGATACGGAGGTCTAAAGCAGATTGACCCGGTGGATGAAGAAGGGCATATTATTATGGATTTTTCTATATATGATGCCAGAAGGGCCGGGTTTGAAAAAGTTATTTTTATAATAAAGGAAGAACATGCAGAAGATTTTAAGAAAAGCATCGGTGACAGAATCAGTGAGTTCATGGAAGTGGAGTATATCTACCAGAAGCTGAACAGTCTGCCCCGGGGTTTTGAGGTTCCTTCGGGCCGTGTAAAACCTTTCGGTACCGGACATGCTGTTTTGAGCTGCAAAGACGTAATTGACGGACCATTTGCCGTGATTAATGCAGATGATTATTATGGAGTGTCTGCGCTGCAGTCTGTTTATCAGTACTTATCTGTGTTCGAGGACGATGAAAAGTACCGGTATGCCATGGTTGGATACCGTCTGGTGAATACGCTTACGGAGAATGGTTATGTATCAAGAGGAGTGTGTGAGATAGATGAAAAGGCATATCTGACCGGAATTACAGAAAGAATCCATATTGAGAAAACAAGAAAGGGGGCCGCCTATACAGAGGACGAGGGCAATACATGGACCGACATTGACGAGAATAGCATTGTTTCTATGAATATGTTTGGTTTTACAAAAAGTATGTTAAAGGAGCTGGAGGAACGTTTTTCTGTGTTTCTGGAAGAGAATCTTGCACAATCTCCTTTGAAATGTGAATTTTTCCTTCCGACAGTAGTGGGTGAATTGATTCACGAAGGAAAAGCATCTGTAAAAGTACTGCAGTCAGAGGACAAATGGTATGGTATTACATATAAAGAGGACAAACAGAGTGTAGTGGACGCTGTTGCAAAAATGAAGAAACAGGGAATTTATCCCCATCATCTGTGGAAATAGCTGACAATCACATGGGGACATGCAAAAGCAGAAGAACAAGGAAGGAGACAAGGATCATGGCGATTTTAGTAGCAGGCGGAGCCGGTTATATCGGCAGCCATACATGCGTGGAACTTTTGAAAAGAGGATATGAAACAGTTGTAATTGACAATCTGTACAACTCCAGCGAAAAGGCTCTGGAAAGAGTGGAGGAGATCACAGGAAAAGCAGTGAAATTTTATAAGGGGGATATTCTAAACAGGGAAGACCTGGAGCTTGTCTTTGAGAATGAAGACATTGAGGCTGTGATTAACTTTGCAGGACTTAAAGCCGTGGGAGAATCCGTGACAAAGCCTTGGGAATATTACTATAATAATATTGCCGGGACTCTGGTTCTCTGCGATGTAATGCGCAGGCACGGGTGCAAAAGCATGATATTCAGTTCTTCTGCAACTGTTTACGGAGATCCCGCAGAAATACCAATTACAGAGGAATGCCCAAAAGGAGAAATTACGAATCCTTATGGAAGAACCAAGGGAATGCTGGAGCAGATCCTGACGGACCTTCACACGGGCGATCCGGAGTGGAATATCATGCTTCTCAGATATTTTAACCCCATCGGTGCACATGAGTCCGGCTTAATCGGAGAGGACCCCAAGGGGATTCCGAATAATCTGGTTCCTTACATTGCACAGGTGGCAGTGGGAAAACTGGATTGTCTCGGTGTTTTCGGAGATGACTATCATACACCCGACGGTACAGGAGTAAGAGATTATATCCATGTTGTGGATTTGGCTGTGGGTCATGTGAAAGCTATTGAAAAAATGAAGACATGCAAAGGCGTACATGTCTATAATCTGGGAACCGGAGTGGGTTACAGCGTGCTGGATGTGGTGAAGGCCTATGAGAAAGCCTGCGGTAAAGAGATACCGTATCAGGTGAAACCCCGCCGTGCAGGCGATATTGCAACCTGTTACTGTGATGCATCTAAGGCCAAGGAAGAACTGGGATGGACAGCTGAAAGAGGAATTGAAGAGATGTGTGCCGATTCATGGAAATGGCAGTCTATGAATCCGGACGGATACCGTAGTTAACAAGCAGTATCCATGAAGGACAATTAAAAATGCTGTAAAAACCCGTCAGATTCTTGATTATATGATCTGATGGGTTTTCTATTTAGCTGTAGAAAAACTGCTTGACAAAATAGCCATGGCTTGCTATGATAAAAAAACAGAACGCACTCTGTTTTAAGTTTCTTAAGTCACAGGAGGAAAGTGGGGAGGCATATGAGAAGTCAGGTTTATTCATTGCTGGTCGACAACAATCCGGGTGTATTGAGCCGGATTGCAGGTCTTTTCAGCAGGAGAGGGTACAGCATCGACAGTATTACAGCGGGGATGACGGCAGATCCCAGGTTTACGAGAATTACAGTTGTAGCAACAGGGGATGAACTGATTCTGTCCCAGATTGAGAAGCAGGTAAGAAAACTGGAAGATGTGGTTGAAATTAAACTCCTAAAGGAAGGCGAATCTGTCTGCAGAGAGCTGATCATGGTAAAGATTCGTGCCAACGCTGCAGAACGGGCGGAAATCATTTCTATTGCCGATATATTTAGAGCAAAAATTGTGGATGTGGAAAAAGAATCCATGACAGCAGAACTCACCGGCAACCAGTCCAAACTGGATGCATTTTTGAATCTTCTGGACGGCTACGAGATACTGGAACTGGCAAGAACAGGAATCACAGGACTGGCAAGAGGAAGCAAGGACGTCACATTTATTGACTAAAAGAAAGCGTTTATAGTGTTTATATTTAGGAAAGCTAGAGGACCGTCATGTATAGTATTGATACAAAACCGGGACCTTTAACTCATATAATTTCATGTATGATCGGACGAATTAGGTTCGGCAATACGGATTAGGAGGAATGTTTAAGATGGCAGCAAAAATTTATTATCAGGAAGATTGCAACCTTTCCCTACTGGAAGGCAAGACAATCGCAGTTATCGGTTACGGAAGCCAGGGACACGCTCATGCGCTGAACCTGAAAGAATCAGGCTGCAATGTAATTGTTGGACTGTATGAAGGCAGTAAATCCTGGGCTAAAGCAGAGTCCCAGGGATTTGCAGTATTTACAGCGGCAGAAGCAGCAAAAAAAGCAGATATTATCATGATTCTGATCAACGATGAGAAACAGGCAGCGATGTATAAGAAGGACATTGAGCCGAACCTGGAAGAAGGCAACATGCTGATGTTTGCTCATGGATTTGCCATCCATTTTGGGCAGATCGTGCCGCCACCGTATGTAGATGTTACGATGATCGCGCCAAAAGGTCCCGGACATACAGTAAGAAGCGAGTACGAAGTGGGAAAAGGTGTTCCGTGCCTGGTGGCTGTCGAGCAGGATGCATCCGGAAAAGCATTGGACCGTGCACTGGCATATTCACTCGGAATCGGTGGAGCAAGGGCAGGTGTTTTGGAGACTACATTCAGAACAGAGACAGAGACAGACCTCTTTGGTGAGCAGGCTGTACTTTGCGGCGGTGTATGCGCACTGATGCAGGCAGGCTTTGAGACACTGGTGGAGGCAGGTTACGATCCGAGAAATGCATACTTTGAGTGTATTCATGAGATGAAGCTGATTGTAGACCTGATTTACCAGTCTGGGTTCTCAGGAATGAGATATTCCATCTCCAATACAGCAGAATATGGTGACTATATTACAGGACCTAAGATTATTACAGAAGACACTAAGAAGGCAATGAAAGAGATACTGAAGAACATCCAGAACGGTTCCTTTGCAAAAGATTTCCTGCTTGATATGTCAGATGCAGGCGGTCAGGCTCACTTCAGGGCAATGAGAAAACTTGCAGCGGAGCATCCGTCAGAGAAGATAGGAGAGGAAGTAAGGAGACTTTACAGCTGGAGTGATGAGGATAAGCTGATTAATAACTAAGATTAAATATAAGCTTAAGAGCTGCGGACTCGTGTTTGTTCACGAACCCGGCAGCTCTTATTTGATATCTGAATGGTTACAAAAAAAGAACATCTGCCTGACGGAAGCGGATGCCCTTTAGCTTCTATGATATTATTAATTAAGCGAGTGCATTTACTGCTTTTGACAAACGGGAAATCTTTCTTGCAACTGTGTTCTTGTGATAAACACCCTTGCTTCCTGCTGCAGAAATTTCTTTAATAGCAGTCCTTAATGCTGTCTTTGCTGCCTCTGTATCATTCTGTGCTACTGCAGTCTCCACTTTCTTTACCGAAGTCTTAACTTTTGACTTGATTGCCTTGTTCCTTGCAGTTTTTGTCTCATTTACTAAAATCCTTTTCTTAGCAGATTTAATGTTAGCCAATCTGTACACCTCCAAATATGTGAAATTTTCAAATTGTGAAATTATAATCCCGCTGAAGTCGGACACGGACGCATCAACGAAACATACTCATTCATTTTATGATAAGGAACTATGGTTGTCAATACATATTTCAGAAAATATTGCGAAAACTAGTTATAAATGTTAGTCAAAGACTCGCAGCAAGCTGACGGGGCATCAAACTTGTAGCGCAGCAAGCGGAGGGCTCTTTGACCCTCGCGGCAGTCGCCAAATGGAAATGCAAGCATTTCTGCTTGGCTCGTTGCTCGCGGGAATAAAGGAAAAGCGAGGACTGGAGATGTTGGAAAAGTATAGTATTAGGACAGATTTGGCTCTGGAGGAAAAGGAACGGTTTGAAGCAGACAATGTGGAAGTTCAGGGTGTTGTTCTGGAGGAAGAATACGATGAAGAAAAGGAAATCCGTGTTTCCAGAGTGCGTATTGAAACGGAAAATGGAGCAAAAGTCATGGGGAAGCCTGTAGGTACTTACCTTACTTTGGAAGCTCCGAATCTGGCTGTTCCGGATGAAGGGTATCACAGAGAAATATCTGAGAAACTGTCCGGTTTCATCCGTGAATTGATTGAGGGGACTGGAATACAGGAGAAGGACGATTTATCGGTGTTGATCGTGGGGCTGGGAAACAGGCAGGTGACCCCGGATGCACTGGGGCCTTTTGTAGCTGACAATCTCTGTGTGACAAGACATATTGTAAAAGAGTATGGAAAATATGCTATGGGAATGGAACATGCAAATATGGTGAGTGCCATTGTACCCGGTGTAATGGGGCAGACGGGAATGGAGACAGTGGAGATTGTTAAAGGCGTGATTAAAGAAACAAAGCCGGATATCGTGATTGCTGTGGATGCGCTGGCCGCCAGAAACAGCAGGAGACTGAACAGAACGATACAGATAGCTAATACAGGGATTAATCCGGGCTCAGGAGTTGGCAATCACAGGAATGGGCTCACGAAAGATTCTCTTGGAATCCCAGTCATTGCAATCGGTGTGCCTACCGTGGTGGATGCGGCAACAATTGTAAATGATACTATGGAAAACCTGATTCAGGCATTAGAAACCTCGGAGACTCTCAAAGGAGTAGGGGATGTTCTGCGCACATATAATGCGGCAGAAAAATATGAGCTGGTAAAAGAACTGATTTCCCCGCATTTGAACGGAATGTTTATGACGCCAAAGGATGTGGATGAAATGGTGAAGCAAATCAGCTATACCATTTCTGAAGGCATGAACATGCTTTTTACCAATGCCGGGCAGGCATAAAAGTCAGACGATAGTCATATAAATGAAGAAGAGCAGGGGCGCTATTGTGCCCCTGATATATGTTGTTTTGAAAGAAGGCGGTGTATGAAACAATCGGATTTTTCCCGCATGGCAGTGTCTGTTTTTGGGATTCTGGCATGCATTGGGGTTACATACATAATTGGAAAAAGTATGGTGGGGGAATGGAAGTATGAGAGTCAGGAGACTCTTCAAAAATATACGGAAGAAATGTACATGCCAAGCCTGGCTTATATGAAAGAAGATCCCAGGCCCACAGCGGCAGAATGGATAAAGGAAAGAGCCTATTCCTGGCTTCCTCTGGTGAAATATGTGGAGCAAAAAGAACCCTATGAATCTGCAATGGAAGACGAAGAAACGATTGCAAAGATATTGGAGGCTCAGGCAAATGATGAAAATATGGTAGATGAAGATGGAAATCTTGTGGGAGAAAGCAAGCCGGTGCAGGAGGAGCCTGTCATACCGCAGGGGCAGTCTCCTATTGACATGTCTATTGAAAAATTGCGGGACTTCCAATACCTTCTTTCTAACTTTTATACGGTGGACAGTACAACAATGATTGGACCGGAGCAGTTGAATGTAGATGATCTCCTTGGAAGAAATATGAAAATTGACAAAGGCACCGGAGGACCCAAAGTACTTATTTTTCATTCCCACTCTCAGGAGACATTTGTGGATTCTGTACCCGGAGATACAAGTACCAGTATTGTGGGGGTAGGAGAATATCTGACACAGTTATTGAACCAAAAGGGAATTGAGACTATCCATGATACCGGGGTTTATGATATTATCAATGGGCAGCTGGACAGAAGTAATGCATATGAAAACGCAGAGGCCTCCGTCCGTCCGGTGCTGGAAGCCAATCCTACCATAGAAGTGGCTATAGATCTGCACAGGGACGGTGTAAATCAGGATACTCATCTGGTAACAGAGGTGAATGGAAAATCTACAGCGCGGATTATGTACTTTAACGGGTTAAGCCGAACCAGGATGAATGGGGATATCGCATACCTGAACAATCCTTATATTCAGGATAATCTTGCATTTTCGCTGCAGATGGAGTTGGACTCCGAGAATAAATATCCGGGGTTTGCACGGCGCATTTATCTTGCCGGATACAGATATAATCTGCATCTGCTGCCAAAATCATTGTTGATTGAGGCCGGTGCTCAGACAAATACGGTGGGAGAAATGATGAATGCCATGGAAGTTCTTGCAGATGTACTCACTGGTGTGGTGTCGGAATAAAGGTAACAGTGTCTAAAATTCGCATGGCTGAACTTGTACATATTTGAAAAAGATAAAAGTTTATGATAATATGGACGAAGACTTTTTAAGGAGAAATATATGGAAAATAAAAATACTTATGATGCGGACAGTATTGCTGTATTGGAAGGTCTGGAAGCGGTCAGAAAAAGACCGGGTATGTATATAGGAAGCGTCTCAACGAAGGGACTGAATCATCTAATCTATGAGATTGTGGACAATGCGGTGGATGAGCACCTTGCAGGCTGCTGTACAGAGATTCATGTAACCCTGGAGAGGGATGGCTCGGCCACTGTAGAGGACAATGGCCGGGGCGTCCCTGTTGGTATGCATAAAAAAGGTGTGTCTGCCGAGCGTATTGTATACACCACACTGCATGCAGGAGGTAAATTTGACGATTCTGCATATAAGACAAGCGGTGGTCTTCACGGAGTTGGATCCTCCGTAGTAAACGCACTTTCGACCTATATGGACGTACAGGTCAGCAGAGAAGGTGCAGTTCACCATGATCGATACGAGCGGGGGGTGCCGGTCATTGAACTGGAAAATGGTCTTCTGCCGGTGATCGGCAAGACAAGAAAAACAGGAACTAAGATAAATTTCCTGCCGGATGATACGATTTTTGAAAAAACAAAATTTCGGGCCGAGGAAGTAAAGAGCCGTCTGCATGAGACTGCATATCTAAATCCAGAGCTTACCATTATCTTTGATGACAAAAGAGCTGAATCCCCGGAACACGTTGTATACCATGAGCCGGACGGAATCATAGGGTTTATTGAGGAAATGAATCAGAAAAAAGAAGTGATCCATGAACCTGTTTATTTTAAGGGTATGTCAGAAGGCATTGAGGTGGAGATTGTATTTCAGTACATCAATGAATTTCATGAAAATGTGTTGGGATTCTGTAATAACATTTACAATGCTGAGGGAGGGGCTCATCTAACCGGCTTTAAGGCTACATTTACAACAGTCATGAATCAGTATGCAAAGGAGATTGGAATCTTAAAGGAAAAGGATGCCAACTTTACTGGTGCGGACATTCGCAACGGCATGACAGCTATTATTTCAATCAAACATCCGGATCCCCGGTTCGAGGGGCAGACAAAGACGAAACTGGACAACCCTGATGCTGCAAGGGCTGCCGGTAAAGTAACAGGAGATGAGATCACGCTATACTTTGACCGCAATCTGGAAGTTTTGAAGAAGGTCCTTTCCTGTGCAGAAAAAGCATCAAAAATCCGAAAGACAGAGGAAAAGGCAAAGACCAACCTTCTGACAAAGCAGAAATACTCTTTTGACAGCAACGGAAAGCTGGCAAACTGTGAGAGCCGGGATGCAAAGAAGTGCGAGATATTTATTGTGGAAGGGGATTCCGCCGGCGGCTCGGCAAAGACTGCGAGAGATAGAAGTTATCAGGCAATCCTGCCCATCCGGGGAAAAATCCTCAATGTGGAGAAAGCAAGTATTGACAAGGTATTGGCAAATGCTGAAATTAAGACGATGATAAATGCCTTTGGCTGTGGCTTTTCCGAGGGTTATGGAAATGATTTTGATATTAGCAGGCTGCGGTATGATAAGATTATCATTATGGCGGATGCAGATGTGGATGGTGCGCATATTTCCACACTTTTGTTGACTTTATTTTACCGTTTTATGCCAGAATTGATTTACGAGGGCCATGTGTATATTGCAATGCCGCCTTTATATAAAGTCATGCCCAAAAAGGGGAAAGAAGAATACCTCTATGACGACAAGGCTCTGGAAAAATACAGAAGGACTCATGAAGGCTCATTTACCCTGCAAAGGTATAAAGGTTTGGGCGAAATGGATGCCCATCAGCTCTGGGAAACCACCCTGAATCCGAAAACAAGGCTGCTGACACTGGTGGAAATTGAGGATGCACGCATGGCATCGGGTGTGACCGAAATGCTGATGGGGACAGAGGTGCCCCCCCGTCGTTCCTTCATATATGAAAATGCTACAGAGGCCGAACTGGATATCTAAATCAAGGAGAGAAAAAAATGAGCAGTGAATCACAGATAATCAGGACAGAATATTCCGATATTATGAAGAAGTCTTATATTGACTATGCCATGAGTGTTATTATAGCCAGGGCTCTGCCGGATGTGAGGGACGGTCTGAAACCGGTGCAGCGGAGAACTTTGTACGATATGTATGAGCTTGGAATCCGATATGACAGGCCATATAGAAAATGTGCGCGTATTGTGGGGGATACTATGGGTAAATATCATCCTCACGGTGACAGCTCAATATATGAAGCACTGGTCGTACTGGCCCAGGAATTTAAAAAGGGTATGATTCTTGTGGATGGCCACGGTAATTTCGGATCCATTGAAGGCGATGGAGCGGCTGCCATGCGATACACAGAGGCCAGACTTGCAAAATTTACCCAAGAAGTATATCTTGGAGATCTGGATAAAAATATTGTAGATTTTGGACCGAACTTTGACGAGACAGAAAAGGAACCCCTTGTCCTGCCTGTGCGTGTGCCCAACCTTCTCGTAAACGGTGCGGAAGGAATTGCCGTAGGTATGGCTACCAGCATTCCGACCCATAATCTTGGGGAAGTAATCGATGCCGTGAAGGCTTACATGAAAAATAACGAAATCAGCACTAAACAGCTGATGAAGTATATCAAAGGCCCGGATTTTCCCACAGGCGGTATTGTAGTAAACAAGGATGAACTTTTAAATATTTATGAGACCGGACAGGGGAAAATCAAAATCCGCGGAAAAGTGGAGGCTGAAGAATTAAAAGGCGGCAAACGGCAGCTGGTAATTACGGAAATCCCTTATACTATGATAGGGAGTGGTATCGGAAAGTTCCTGAATGATGTATACAATCTTGTAGAGTCCAAGAAGACCGGGGACATTGTGGATATTTCTAACCAGTCCTCCAAAGAAGGCATCCGCATCGTGCTGGAGTTGAAAAAAGGAGCGGATGTAGAGAACCTGAAGAACATGCTCTACAAAAAGACCCGGCTGGAGGATACTTTCGGTGTAAATATGCTGGCAGTGGCCGATGGAAGACCGGAAACACTTGGGCTGAAGGCGGTCATTGAACATCATGTGGACTTTCAGTTCGAGTTGATGACCAGAAAGTACACCACACTTCTTCAGAAAGAGCAAAAGAAAAAGGAAGTGCAGGAAGGGCTGATTAAAGCCTGCGATGTTATAGATTTGATTATAGAGATTCTCCGGGGAAGCAAGTCGGTGAAAGATGCAAAAGCCTGCCTTGTGAATGGCGTGACAGAGAATATCAAGTTTAAGTCCGCGATATCAAAAAAAATGGCAGCCATGCTCAGGTTTACAGAAAGTCAGGCCACAGCTATCCTTGAGATGCGGCTGTACAAGCTGATCGGACTGGAAATTGAGGCTTTGCAGAAGGAACATGAAGAGACTATCAAAAACATTGCCCGATATGAAGATATTTTAAATAACTATGACTCTATGGCGAATCTTATTATGGACGAGCTGGATGCCTATAAAAAAGAATATGGACGGAAGCGCCGCACAATAGTTGAAAACGCCAGGGAAGTTATATTCGAAGAAAAGAAAATTGAGGAGCAGGAAGTCGTATTTTTAATGGACAGATTTGGTTATGCGAAGGCCATTGATGTGGCAACCTACGATAGAAATCGGGAGGCTGCCGACAGTGAAAACAAGTATGTGATTCACTGCATAAATACTGAAAAAATCTGTGTTTTTACAGATACCGGGAAGCTGCATCAGATAAAGGTACTGGATGTTCCTTTTGGAAAGTTCCGTGATAAGGGGACGCCTGTTGACAATCTCAGCAACTATTCCAGTAGTGAGGAACAGATTGTTATGATCTGTGACGCAAAGCAGATACGTTTTGCAAAACTTTTGTTTGCTACAAGGCAGGGAATGCTTAAGAGAGTGGAAGGTGCAGAATTTCAGGCGTCAAAAAGGACCGTAGCTGCGACAAAGCTTCAGGAGCAGGACGCCCTCATCAGTGTAAATGTAGTCACAGAGAGTCAGAATGTGGTCCTCAGAACAAAAGGTGGTTATTTCCTGAGGTTTCCGGTCGCAGAAGTACCGGAGAAGAAAAAGGGAGCAATCGGAGTGAGGGGAATCAAACTTCAGAGGAATGATGAACTGGAACAGGTATATCTCTTCGAAGAAGGAACGGAAGCAAAAGTACCTTATGGAAAAAAGGAAGTAACCTTGAACCGGCTGAAGCAGTCCCACAGAGACACATTGGGCACAAAGAATCGGAATTAGGGGGGATTTCCTGTTTTCCCTTGATTTTCTGAATAAATGGTGCTATACTTACCTCAGTTATATGGAACCAGCGAAAGAGTGAACGAAAGTTCACTCTTCTTTATGTAATAGAAAAGTTCGTCTCTTTTACATAGAAACCCGACTGGGGATGTGGCAGAATATATAAAAGCACATAGAAAGGAAGTTTGGCGTGTCGAGGAAAGAACAGTATGAACAGCAGACAGAAAAGCTGTTAGAGCCGATTGTAACGGGATTTGGATTTGAACTGGTGGATGTAGAGTATGTAAAAGAGGCCGGTACATGGTATCTGCGTGCTTACATTGATAAGCCCGGCGGTATTACCGTGGATGACTGTGAGGCGGTCAGTAGAAAGTTTTCGGGAATATTGGATGAAAAGGATTATATTGCGGATGCATATATTTTTGAGGTGAGTTCCCCAGGATTGGGCAGGCCACTGAAAAAAGAGAAAGACTTTAAGCGGAGTCTGGGAGAAGAAGTGGAAATAAAAACCTACCGTGCGATTGACAGGCAGAAGGAATTTACCGGGATATTGAAGGATTATGATAAAGATACTGTTACGATAGAGTATGAGGATGGAGCTTCACAGGTTTTCCAAAAAAGTGAGATAGCCTTGGTCCGCTTAGCTTTGGACTTTTAATTTTTAGGAGGAAATTACAATGAATACAGAACTATTAGAAGCGTTGAATATTCTTGAACAGGAGAAGAACATCAGCAAAGAAACGATGATGGATGCAATTGAAAATTCGCTTATCAGTGCATGTAAGAATCATTTTGGTACAGCTGAGAATATTAAAGTGATTATGGATAGGGAAACCTGTGATTATGCAGTATATGCTGAGAAAGAAGTGGTAGAGGAGGTCATGGATCCGGCGTTGGAGATTAGTTTGGAAGAGGCCGAGAAGATTGATTCAGCACTTCAGCTTGGGGATGTTGCTCAGGTCCCGGTTGAATCCAAGTCCTTCGGAAGAATAGCAACGCAGAATGCAAAGAACCTGATTCTTCAGAAAATCAGGGAAGAAGAGAGAAAGGTTGTTTATGATCAGTACTTTGAAAAAGAAAAGGATATTGTAACAGGTATTGTGCAACGCTATATAGGACGCAATATCAGTATTAATCTGGGAAGAGCTGATGCCATATTGACAGAGAATGAGCAGGTCAAGGGGGAAGTTTTCCAGCCTACAGAAAGAATTAAACTTTATATTGTAGAAGTGAAAAACACGCCAAAAGGTCCTAAGATTCTTGTGTCCAGGACTCACCCGGAATTTGTGAAACGTCTGTTTGAGGCGGAAGTAGCAGAAGTGAGGGACGGTACAGTGGAGATTAAGAGCATTGCCCGTGAGGCAGGCTCTCGTACAAAAATGGCAGTATGGTCCAACGAGGAGAATGTAGATCCGGTAGGTGCATGTGTGGGGATGAACGGTGCCAGGGTGAATGCCGTTGTAAATGAGCTTAGAGGAGAAAAAATAGATATCATTAACTGGGATGAAAACCCGGCTCTTTTAATTGAAAATGCATTAAGTCCGGCAAAAGTTATTTCGGTAATGGCAGACCCTGATGAAAGAGCGGCAAGTGTTATCGTGCCGGATTACCAGCTTTCACTTGCCATCGGAAAAGAGGGACAGAATGCAAGGCTTGCGGCCCGGCTTACCGGATATAAGATAGATATAAAGAGTGAGACACAGGCAATTGAATCAGGAGATCTCCCGGAAGACTATATGGAACAGATGGGCATGAATCCGGAAGGGTATGAAGGTGACTATGAAGAACAGTACTAAGAAGATTCCTATGCGTAAATGCGTTGGCTGCGGCGAAATGAAGCCAAAAAAGGAAATGATTCGTGTTCTGCGTACAATGGAAGGTGATTTTGTACTTGACGCTACCGGCAAAAAGAATGGCCGGGGAGCCTATCTGTGCCGTTCACAGAACTGTCTGGAAAAAGCAGATAAAAACAAAGGCCTGGAGCGTTCTTTTAAACAATCAATTCCTGAGGAGGTATATGAGCATCTGAAGAAGGAGATGAGTGAGATTGATCCAGAATAGAGTGCTATCCCTGATAGGGCTTGCTACCAAGGCTGGAATGACGGCAAGCGGTGAGTTTATGACGGAAAAGGAAATAAAGTCAGGTAGGGCAGCTCTGACAATTGTTGCAGGTGACGCGTCTGATAACACAAAACGCAAATTTCGCAATATGTGTGGATTTTATAAAGTTCCAATTTATTTTTACGGAGATAAAGATACCTTAGGGCATGCAATGGGAAAAGAATTCCGTGCATCTCTGGCAATATTGGACAAAGGATTTGCAAAGGGAATTCAGAAACAAATAGAAGCAGAAGACAATTCAATTGCATAGAGGAGGTAGTTTGAATATGGCAAAATTGAGAGTGCATGAACTGGCGAAAGAGCTGGGAATAGAAAATAAAGAATTAATGGATATACTGGCAAAGAAGAATGTGGAGGTTAAAAGCCACATGAGTTCCCTGGAAGATGAAGTTGTAGAAGATATGCGAAAGAGGAGCAAAAGCAAAAACAGTGGAGAAGAACCGAAAAAGAAAAATATTGTGCAGGTATTCCGTCCACAGAACTCAAAGAGTGGAGGACGCATACAGGGAAATACACGTTTCCAGGGCGGAAACCGTGATGGGCAGCGCACCACACCTTCTTCACAAAGACAATCCTCTCAGGGACGCAGACAGTCCGGGACAGCGGCAGCATCTTCCCAGAGACCCCAGAGGCCCCAGACGGCCGGCCAGGAGACAAGAAGAGAAAACAATCGTTATCAGGGTCAGAATAAAAGAACAGAGGGTGGGAACCAGAATACACGTTATAACAATAACCGCAGTACAAGGCCTACAGGCGGACAGGATAGAAATCAGGATCGGAACCATAATAGAAGCTATAGTGGAAGTCAGGATGGAAACCGTAACAGAAATTTCGGCGGCGGAAATCAGGACGGAAACCGCAATAGAAACTTTGGCGGAAATCAGGATGGAAACCGTAACAGAAGTTATGCCGGAAATCAGAACAGAAACTTCGGCGGCAGAGGAACTGCAGGTGGTCAGCGCCCAGCAGGCGGTGCAGTGCATGGACAGGAGCGCAGGGACAATAGAAGAAATGACAAGGATGCAATTCCAACACCGTTAGTAGAACAGAAGAAGGTTCAGAGGAATAAAGCAAAAGATAAAGAGAAAGATTACAAGAAAAAAGAGTATAAGGATCACGATTTCGGCGGCAGAGGTAAAAAGGGCAAGAGACAAAAAAATGTAGCAGAAGTGGTTAAACCACAGCCAAAGCCGGTAGAGAAGAAGGAAGAGCGGATCAAACAGATAGTCCTTCCGGAAGTGCTCACAATCAAAGAACTTGCGGATAAGATGAAGGTTGTGCCTTCAGTTATCGTGAAAAAGCTGTTTTTGCAGGGAAAAGTGGTTACGGTAAATCAGGAGATTGACTATGACACCGCCGAAGAAATTGCGATGGAATTTGATGTCCTGTGTGAGAAAGAAGAAGTTGTGGATGTCATTGAAGAGCTCCTCAAAGAAGACGAAGAAGATGAAAGCAAAATGGTTAAACGTCCGCCGGTTGTATGTGTTATGGGGCATGTAGACCACGGTAAGACCTCACTTCTGGATGCTATCCGCCACACAAATGTAATCGGACGGGAAGCAGGCGGAATTACACAGCACATTGGAGCATACGTTGTGGAGGTGAAGGGTGAAAAGATTGCGTTTCTTGATACCCCGGGGCACGAGGCATTTACTGCAATGCGTATGCGCGGTGCAAATTCAACGGACATTGCCATTCTTGTTGTAGCTGCAGATGACGGTGTGATGCCTCAGACCATAGAGGCCATTAACCATGCAAAGGCGGCGGGAATAGAAATTATTGTAGCCATCAATAAGATTGATAAGCCTAGCGCAAATATTGACAGAGTAAAACAGGAACTGGCAGAATATGAACTGATTCCGGAAGACTGGGGTGGAAGCACTATTTTCGTACCTGTATCAGCTCATACAAAAGAAGGAATCCCAGAGCTGCTGGAAATGATCCTTCTGACAGCAGAAGTGATGGAACTGAAAGCTAATCCGGATCGTGAAGCCAGGGGACTTGTGATTGAAGCCGAACTTGATAAGGGAAAAGGTTCTGTGGCAACAGTACTTGTACAAAAAGGTACGCTTCATGTAGGAGACGCCATTGCGGCAGGTTCCGCTCACGGCAAAGTTAGGGCTATGACGGATGATAAGGGACGCCGCGTAAAAGAAGCCGGACCGTCTCAGCCAGTAGAAATTCTTGGTCTCAATGACGTACCCAATGCAGGGGAAGTCTTTGTCAGCTGTGAAACTGAGAAGGAAGCCAGAAGCTTTGCCGACACATTTATTGCGCAGAACAAGGTGAAACTTTTGGATGAGACGAAATCCAAGATGTCGTTGGATGATCTGTTTAATCAGATTAAAGTAGGCAATTTAAAGGAATTAAATATTGTAGTAAAGGCTGATGTTCAGGGTTCTGTTGAAGCTTTGAAACAAAGTCTTCTGAAACTTTCCAATGATGAGGTTGTCATCAAAATCATCCATGGTGGTGTAGGTGCCATCAACGAATCGGATGTTATTCTGGCATCGGCCTCTAATGCAATAATCATCGGCTTTAATGTCAGACCAGATGTAACGGCTAAAGAAATTGCAGACAGCGAAGGCGTAGACCTGAGGCTATACAGAGTCATTTACAGTGCTATTGAAGATGTGGAAGCAGCCATGAAGGGCATGCTGGATCCGGTATATGAAGAAAAAGTTCTGGGCCATGCAGAGGTGCGTCAGACCTTTAAAGCTTCCGGTGTCGGGACAATTGCAGGCTCCTATGTACAGGATGGTACCTTTGAAAGAGGATGTTCGGTACGCCTGACAAGAGACGGAATCGTAATATTTGACGGACCTCTTGCATCACTGAAGCGTTTCAAGGATGATGTAAAGGAAGTAAGAGCCGGATATGAGTGTGGTTTTGTTTTTGAAAACTTTAATGACATCAAGGAGGGCGATCTTGCAGAGTCCTACAAGATGGTTGAAATAGAAAGAAAATAATAACCGTGAGTGTGACAGCGGTTGTGTAAAGGAGCAGATTATGAGAAAAAACAGTATTAAGAACACAAGAATCAACGCAGAGGTTCAGCGTGAATTGAGCAACATTCTGCGCGGAGGAATCAAAGATCCGCGTGTTGCTCCTATGACATCCGTTGTGGCTGTAGAAGTGGCTCCTGACCTGAAGACCTGTAAAGCATATATCAGTGTGCTGGGGGATAAGAAGGCACAGGAGGAGACTATTAAAGGATTGCAGAGCGCGGAAGGTTATATCAGGCGCGAACTGGCGAGAACAATCAATATGAGAAATACCCCCGAAATTAAATTTATCATGGATCAGTCCATTGAATACGGGGTGAATATGAGCAAAAAAATTGATGAGCTGACCCGGGAATTGAAAGATGAGGAATAGTCATATGAGTATACAACTATCAGATGTCATTCAGGGAAGAAAAGTCATAGCGCTGGGGGGGCATGTACACCCGGACGGAGACTGCATAGGTTCAAATCTTGGTCTGTATATTTATCTGAAAGAGCAATATCCTGATAAAGAGATTGATGTGTATCTGGAAGATATTCCGGAAGCTTATAGGATGATTCAAAGAACAGATGAGGTAAAACACTATATACCGGCAGATAAACAATATGATTTGTTTATCTGCCTGGATTGTGGTGATGCAGCCCGTCTTGGATTTTCAGAACCTTTGTTTCGCGCAGCGAAACATACTTTATGTATCGACCACCATGTGAGCAATCAGGCATTTGCAGATGAAAATTATATCGAACCGGAGGCCAGCTCTACGTCGGAGATGATTTACAGATTGCTGGACAAGAAAAAGATTAATCGCCACACAGCAGAAGCACTTTATATGGGAATCGTCCATGATACAGGAGTATTTCAGTATTCCTGCACTTCTCCGGAGACTATGGAAGCGGCTGCGGAGCTTATGCGTAAAGGCATTGACGGCAATGAAATCATCGATAAAACATACTATGAGAAGACCTATTTACAGAATCAGATTTTAGGGAGAGCGCTGTTTGAGAGCATATTGATTCTGGACAAGCAGTGTATTGTATCTTCTGTCAGTATGAGCGAGCTAAAGTTCTATGGTGCAAAGCCAAGTGACTTGGAAGGCATTGTCAGCCAGCTGCGTCTGACAAAAGGGGTAAAATTGGCCGTATTTATGTATGAGCTGGATACACAACAATTTAAAGTCAGCCTGCGCTCCAAGGGAAAAGTGGATGTCAGCATGATCGCACAGTACTTTGGAGGAGGCGGCCACAAAAGAGCTGCCGGGTTTACTATGAAGGGCACCAGCCATGATGTAATCAACAACATCTGTGCGCGTCTGAAGGATAGCGATTGGCAGGAACAGGAATCAGATTTATGTTAAATGGTATTATTAATGTATATAAGGAAAAAGGATATACCTCCCATGATGTGGTGGCAAAGCTCCGGGTAATTCTGGGACAGAAGAAAATAGGGCACACAGGCACACTGGACCCTGACGCAGAAGGAGTTCTTCCCGTATGCCTGGGTAGAGGGACCAGACTGTGTGATATGCTGACAGATAATAATAAGACCTATGATGCCGTCCTATTACTGGGAAAGACGACAGACACCCAGGATATTACCGGACATGTCCTTGAGGAAAGAGACACCTCTTTTTTGACGGAAAGCCAGATAAAAGAATGTATACAAGGATACATCGGGGAATATGAACAACTTCCGCCGATGTATTCCGCATTAAAAGTAAATGGAAGAAAATTATATGAGCTTGCCAGAGAGGGAATCGAAGTAGAACGGAAGAAAAGAAAAGTCCAGATTTTTGATATCATAACAAGTAAGATTGAAATTCCGCGGATTCCCATGGAAGTGACGTGTTCCAAAGGGACCTACATCAGAACACTATGTCATGATATTGGACAAGAACTGGGAACAGGCGGATGTATGGAGACATTACTGCGGACCAGAGTGGGCCGGTTTGAAATCGAGAACAGTTTGAAACTTGGGCAGATAGAAGATCTGAAAAAGAGAGGGAGACTCTCAGAGGTAATCATTCCTATGGATGCTATGTTTTCTGAATTACCGGCGCTTAAAGTGGCAGACCGGTACTGGAATTTTGCCTGTAATGGAAATCCCCTTAAGCCGGAATACATGACAAAAGAAAGAACTGCTTCTGAAGGAGAACGAGTTAGGGTATACAGTGAAGAGGAAAAATTCATAGGTATTTACTATTATAGTATACTTTCCAAGGAATACAGACTCGAGAAAATGTTCCTTTCTCCTTCTTAAAGAAAAAGTGAGGATAGATATGCAATATTATACAGACATTAACTCCTATAAAGGATCGGAAAGAACAGCAGTGACCCTTGGAAAGTTTGACAGCCTTCACAGGGGGCATCAAAAACTAATTCAAAGCATACAAAAATTTGCACAGAAAGAACACGTAAAGAGTGTTGTATTTGCATTTGATATAAATAAAGAGACTCTGCTGACCAACCGGGAGCGCAGGCAGCATCTGGAAACTCAAGTCGACTGTATGATAGAATGTCCTTTTACAAAGGATATCAGGGAGATGGAAGCAGAAGCCTTCATTGAGAAAATTCTGGCAGAAAGACTTCATGCCTCCTATGTCGCTGTAGGAATCGATTTCCGTTTTGGATACAACAAGCGGGGTGATGTGAAGATGCTGGCAGAATACGCCTCTAAATATAACTATCAGTTGGAAGTACTGGATAAAGAATTATTTCAGAACAGAGAAATCAGCAGTACTTATATACGTGAAGCGTTGAAAGAAGGAAATGTGGAACTGGCAAATCTTCTTCTAGGGTATTCCTACCATATGTCAGGTGTTGTGGAACATGGAAAACGCCTGGGACGGACCCTGGGATTTCCAACTATGAACATTGTACCGGCAGATAGAAAAATTGTCCCCCGTTTTGGCGTGTATGCCTGCAGAATATGGGTGGACAAAAAGTGTTTCCATGGTATTGGAAACGTAGGCGTAAAGCCTACCGTAACAGATGAGATGAAGCTGCTCCTGGAAGTGTATGCTTTTGAATATGAAGGGAATGCCTATGACAAAAACATTACAGTGGAGTTCTGTGCCTATGAGCGCCCGGAGGAAAAATTTGATTCCGTGGAAGAGATGAAGCGACACGTGGATAAAGATATCTTATTTGGCAAAAGGTACTTTCAGAGGGAAGAACGTTCCGCGAAATTATAAGAGCCGCTTCGCGGAACGCATCCATCCTGATAAAATCAAATTTTTTTTTCGTAGTGCTTTTCAAGCAGATTAATCAGCGCATAAAGTCCCATAGACATAATACATAAAAGAACAATAGACATAAGCAGCCAATCCATCTTAAATACCTGGCTGGAATAAATAATCAGATAGCCAAGCCCATTTCTTGCGGCCAGGAATTCTCCGATAACCACACCGACCAGGCACAATCCTATGTTAACTTTCATATTGCTGATAATTGCCGGGATGGAGCTGGGGAGCACAACTTTTGAAAGTGCGTGCCATTTGTTTCCCCTCAGGGTATAGATCAGTTTGATTTTCTCTTTATCTACCGTTGCAAAATTGGTATATAAGCTTAAAATACTTCCGAAGATTGCCACGGACATGCCGGCTACAATGATCGTGGTCGGGTTGGCTCCCAGCCATACAATTAGTAGCGGAGCCAGAGCAGACTTTGGAAGACTGTTCAGCACGACAAGATAAGGGTCCAGTATTTCCGAGAGTTTTTCACTGCACCAGAGAGCTACGGCAAGCATAATTCCGATAAGCGTCACAAGCAGAAAACTAATAATGGTTTCATATAATGTGGTCCAGATATGCAAAAAGATTGTTTTATCTAAAACCATGCTCCAGAAGCATAATGCAATCTTCGAGGGGCTGCTGAAGATAAAGGAATCAATCAAACCTACATTTGCTGTAAATTCCCAGAGAAATAAAAAACTTAAAAGGATTGCAACCCGGGAAACCCGAACAATCCTTTTGTGTCGTTTGCGGCTATTCAGGTAACTTTGCTGTCCAACAGATATGTCACTCATTTTGATTCAACTCCTCCCATATAGTGTTAAAGTAATTCTTAAATTCCGGAGCATTTCTCCTGTGCAGGGGAGTGTCGTTTTCCAGATCGAAAGTGATAGGAACAATTTTGGAAATAGATGCCGGACGGTTTGTGAGAATGATAACCCGGTCAGCCAGACTCACTGCTTCGGAGAGGTCGTGAGTCACCAACAGTGCAGTTTTTTTTGTGCTTCGAATAATCTGTCCTATGTCATCGGCTGCAAAAAGACGATTTTGGTAGTCCAGCGAGGAAAAAGGTTCATCCAAAAGTAGAATGTCCGGGTCCAGTACAAGGGTTCTGATCAGAGCTACCCGCTGTCTCATGCCGCCTGACAATTCTGAGGGTTTAGAATTTGCAAATTGCTTTAACCCATATTGTTCTAACAAATCTTTTGCCTTCGCCCGGGATTTGGCCGAGAGCATGTGTTGGATTTCCAGACCCAACAAGACATTTTTATAAACAGTACGCCATTCAAAAAGGTAATCATGCTGTAACATATAGCCAATGTTCATTGCATTTTCTCCAGTGTATCTCCCATTCATTTTTATAAGCCCCTTTTCCGGTACCAACAGGCCTGATATAATAGAAAGCAAAGTAGACTTACCACATCCGGAGGGCCCGACAATGGCAACAAATTCGCCGGAGACAACGGAAAATGAAATATCCGTCAGTGTTTTGGTTTCTCCATCTAATGTGTGATACGCATAACTTATATTTTTTAACTCGAGTACAGGTTCCATGCAGACACTCCATTCGACAAGTATATAGTTAGTTTATGAAAAAAGAATAGATAAGTGAATAACGGCTTTTGCTTCATTGACAAAAATAAAAGCAGGGCGTAATATTTTGTGGTAGACTGAATAGATAAGTAGGAGATAAATTAATGAAGGTTAAATTTTTAAGCCAGTCTATGGAGCAGCGAAGAGAAAGGATACTCAACGGCAATGCATTGCCCACAATTTTGATGTTGTCGCTCCCGACGCTGATGATGGGGGCAGTGCAATCCTTGATACCTGTTATGGACGGGCTGTTTTTGAATAATTTAGTCGGCACAACAGCTGCCAGCGCGGTAACTTATTGCACACCGGTTGTGAATATGATGACCGCGCTGGCTCAGGGCTTAAGTGCTGCAGGAATGGCGATTATAGGGCAATCCAACGGGAGAGGCGATTTTGAAGAAAGCAGGAGGACAACGGTTCAGCTGATTATTTTTGCGTTTATACTTGGATTTATTCTTGCACCAATTCTGGTAGTGGCTGGATTTGTTCTGTCAGGGCATGTAAACGCCGATATTGCCCATAATGTTTTGATGTATATTTCTTTAAATGCACTGGTTATTCCATTTTCGTTTTTGGAATCTATCTACAATGCAATAAAAAATGCGAATGGGAAGCCGGAAGATTCCTTCATACGTATGGTGATTATGCTGATTTTGAAGGTTTTGTTCAATGCGATCTTTGTAGGTTTGTTTTCATGGGGATTGATTGGTTCTGTTATGGCTTCTCTGGCTTCGAACATTTTGATTACCGTGTGGATGTTTTACGAATTATTCGTCAGCGAGAAGGGCGAAAGACTGGAGTTTAAAGGATTCCATTTTGAAAAGGAGATTATCAAAAAACTGCTTTTCATAGGATTTCCATCTATGCTTTCGAATCTAATGTTGAACTTGGGATTCTTTCTGATTAATACGGAAGTGGAAAAATACGGAGCAATCATCTTGAATGGGCAGGGAATTGCTAACAATATTACGTCGGTATGTTTTATTCTTCCGGCCTCTTTTGGTTCTGCAGTCACCACAATGGTAAGTATGAATATAGGTGCGGGACAGTCAAAAAGGGCAAAACATGCGTGTCTGGTTGGTTGTATCGTCAGTGCTGTAACAGCGGCTCTGCTTATTGCGATTATTGTTCCCTCATCCTCTCATTTAACAGTATTGTTTACAAGGAACCCAAAGGTTCTGTCCGTGGCCAATAAGGCCCTTCACATTTATACATATTCTGTTATTGGCTTTGGGATTGCTATGGTAGAACAGGGGGCATTTATTGGGCTTGGAAAGACCAGGATAACTTTGGTGATGAGTATCCTCAGGGTCTGGCTGCTCCGTTATATTTTTATACTTTTAACAGAAAGCTATTTAAGTTATTATGCGGTATTCTGGGGGAATCTTTTTTCTAACTATGGAGCAGCACTTATCTCTACTATCTTAATACTTAGGGTAAAATGGAAGTCAGCGATTCATTAACAGTTATACCGCTTCAGAAAGGTATTGAAATAAGATGAATAATCAAAATATAAATTACCAGAAAGAGCTGGATAAAATCATTCATTCACTGAAGACGGAGAAATGTGTCCCAAGACTCCTTCTTCACAGCTGCTGCGCTCCCTGCAGCAGCTACGTTCTGGAGTATTTGTCAAAGTTTTTTAAAGTCAAGATATTCTATTATAATCCGAATATTTATCCTGAAAGTGAATATTATATGCGTCTTGCAGAGCAGCAGAAGCTAATCCGGGATATGCATTTTAAGTACCCGGTCTCCTTTCTTGCCGGTGATTATGACCAGGAGAGATTTTACGAAATGGCCAGGGGAATGGAAAACCTGAAAGAAGGCGGTGCGAGATGCTGCAAGTGCTATGAATTGCGTTTGAGAGAGACCGCTGCGCAGGCTGTAAAAGGCGGGTTCGATTATTTTACCACCACTTTAAGTATCAGCCCCATGAAAAATGCCCAGAAGCTCAATTCTATCGGGTTGGAGGCAGCAGAAGAGTATGGAGTAAAATATCTGACTTCTGATTTTAAAAAGAAGAATGGTTATAAGCGGTCTATTGAATTGTCAAAGGAATATGGGTTGTACAGGCAGGATTATTGTGGATGTGAGTATTCCCTGCAGACCGGGCATAGGGATAAAGTTTAGAGTGGACATCGTCACTTTACTGTGGTAAACTAATGAGAAACTGTAAATAAGGAAAAGAGGAAAAAAGATGGCTCAGCTATGGGGTGGTCGTTTCACGAAAGAAACTGACCGGTTAGTATATAATTTTAACGCATCAATTTCATTTGACAAAAGGTTTTATAAGCAGGATATCCGCGGCAGTATTGCACATGTGACAATGCTGGCAAAACAGGGAATTCTGACGGAGAAAGAAAAAGAACAGATTATAGAGGGACTTGAAGGAATTCAGAAAGATGTGGAAAACGGAACTCTTGAGATTACAGAAGAATATGAGGATATACACAGTTTTGTGGAATCAAATCTGATAGAGCGCATCGGCAATCCGGGTAAAAAGCTACATACGGGCAGAAGCCGCAATGATCAGGTGGCATTGGATATGAAGCTGTATACGAGAGACGAAATCCTGGAGCTGGACGTGCTGTTAAAAGATCTTCTTACAGTTCTTCTGCGATTGATGAAGGAAAACACAGAGTCTTATATGCCTGGGTTTACCCACTTACAGAAGGCACAGCCCATCACACTTGCCCATCATATGGGAACATATTTTGAAATGTTTAAGCGCGACAGGCTGCGGTTAAAAGACATTTATAAAAGAATGAATTACTGTCCTTTGGGTGCAGGCGCGCTGGCAGGAACAACATACCCGCTGGACAGAGAATATACAGCAGAGCTGCTGGGATTTGCCGGACCTACTTTAAACAGCATGGATTCCGTGTCTGACAGAGACTATCTGATTGAACTGTTATCGGCAATGTCAACAATTATGATGCATCTGAGCCGGTTTTCTGAGGAAGTGATTATCTGGAATTCCAACGAGTATCAGTTTGTAGAAATAGATGATGCCTACAGTACAGGGAGCAGCATTATGCCCCAGAAAAAGAACCCGGATATTGCAGAGCTGGTCCGCGGAAAGACGGGACGGGTGTATGCTGCATTGATGTCTCTTCTTACAACGATGAAAGGTATCCCTCTTGCATATAATAAAGATATGCAGGAAGACAAGGAACTTCTATTTGATGCTATTGATACGACGAAAGGATGTCTTGCATTGTTTACAGGTATGCTGGACACCATGGGCTTTAATTACAGTAGAATGGAAGACAGTGCAAAGCACGGTTTTACCAACGCCACAGATGCGGCGGATTATCTTGTAAATCACGGCGTACCTTTCAGAGATGCACACGGAATCGTAGGGCAGCTGGTACTTTACTGTATGGAGAAAAACATAGCGCTGGATGAAATGTCGCTGGAAGAGTTTCAAGCTGTCTCACCAGTTTTTGAGGAGGATATATACGAGGAAATCAGCATGAAGACCTGTGTGGAAATGCGAAGCACCATTGGCGCTCCGGGGAAAGCAGCAATGGAAAAAGTAATTGCTGTACAGGAAGCATACTTACATGCAGAGACAGAATAGGAAAGGAATGAGGAAGATGGAACAAAAATTAAAGGCAGGTATTTTAGGTGCAACGGGTATGGTAGGCCAGCGGTTTATTTCACTGTTAGAAAACCACCCATGGTTTGAAGTAGTTACAGTAGCTGCAAGTGAGCGTTCTGCAGGAAAGACTTATGAAGAAGCTGTAGGGGAAAGGTGGAAAATGGATACCCCAATGCCGGAAGCTGTCAAGAAATTAATAGTATTGAATGTAAATGAAGTGGAAAAAGTTGCTGCTACCGTTGATTTTGTGTTCAGCGCAGTGGATATGACGAAGGACGAAATCAGGGCTATTGAGGAAGAGTATGCAAAGACCGAGACACCGGTTGTTTCCAACAACAGTGCTCACCGCTGGACACCAGATGTTCCTATGGTAGTGCCGGAAGTTAATGTAGAGCACTTTGAGGTCATAGCCGATCAAAAGAAGCGCCTTGGAACTGCACATGGATTTATTGCCGTAAAGCCGAACTGTTCTATTCAAAGCTATGCCCCCTGCCTTGCGGCCTGGAAAGAATTCGGACCGAAGGAAGTAGTTGCCACCACTTACCAGGCAATTTCCGGGGCGGGTAAGACTTTTAAAGACTGGCCGGAGATGGCAGGGAATATTATTCCATATATCGGTGGTGAGGAAGAAAAGAGTGAGCAGGAGCCTCTCAGAGTACTGGGCAAAGTGGAAAATGGGGAGATTGTGAAAGCAGAACTTCCAAAAATCACTTGTCAGTGCATACGCGTTCCTGTGCTCAATGGACATACAGCAGCAGTGTTTATTAATTTTGAGAAGAAGCCAACAAAGGAACAATTGATAGAAAAACTGGTAAACTTTAAAGGCTTTCCACAGGAGGCAGGTCTTCCCAGTGCGCCGAAGCAGTTTATCCAATACCTGGAAAAAGATAACCGTCCTCAGGTGAAACTGGATGTAGACTATGAGCATGGCATGGGTGTATCTATCGGCCGTCTCAGAGAGGACTCCATGTTTGATTATAAATTTATCGGTTTGTCCCACAATACGGTCCGCGGAGCAGCGGGTGGCGCAGTCCTGTGCGCAGAGGCACTGGCGGCAAAAGGTTACATGCAGGCAAAATAGAGAAAACGGCAAAACTAAAACAGGAGGGTGCCGCAATGGGAATGACAATGACACAAAAGATTCTGGCAGCACATGCAGGACTTGATTCTGTGGCTGCCGGACAGCTGATAGAGGCAAAGTTGGACATAGTAATGGCAAATGACATTACCGGACCTATGGCTCTGCCGATTTTCAGGGAGATGGCAGAAAAAGTTTATGATAAAAACAAAGTAGTCCTGGTTCCGGATCACTTTACTCCGAATAAAGACATCAAGTCTGCAGAAAATTCCAAATCTATCCGTGAGTTTGCAAAAGAGCAGGGATTGAAATGGTATTTTGAACAGGGTAAATCAGGTGTAGAACATGCGATTCTGCCTGAGGCAGGGGTTGTAGCTGCCGGGGAGTGTATCATAGGTGCAGACTCTCATACCTGTACTTATGGTGCTCTGGGTGCTTTTTCTACAGGTGTGGGAACTACGGATATTGCCACAGGTATGGCAACAGGGGAATTATGGTTTAAGGTTCCCAGGGCGTTGAAATTTGTATTGACCGGGAAACCTGGAAAGTATGTAAGCGGTAAAGATATTATCATTCATATTATCGGCCGGATCGGTGTGGACGGTGCTTTGTACAAGTCTATGGAATTTACGGGCAGCGGAATCAGGGAACTTTCCATGGATGACCGCTTTACGATGGCAAACATGGCAATTGAAGCCGGTGCAAAAAATGGTATATTTCCTGTGAATGAGCAGGCTGAATCTTATATGAAGGAGCACTCTGAAAAGGCGTACAAAATATATGAGGCAGACAAGGATGCCGTTTATGATGAAGTAATAGAGATTGATTTGTCCGAGGTGCGCCCGACTGTTGCATTTCCACACTTGCCTGGTAATGCAAAGACCATTGATGAAATTGAGGATATGGAGCCGATTTGGATCGATCAGGTGGTGATTGGTTCCTGCACAAACGGCAGAATGGAAGATCTGCGGAAAGCCGCGGCAATATTAAAAGGACGGCAGGTCCATCCGGATGTGCGTGTCATGGTAATTCCGGCAACCCAGAAAATTTATAAGGAATGTATTACAGAGGGAATTTTGGATATCTTTGTGGACGCAGGCTGTGCGGTAAACACCCCAAGCTGCGGACCCTGTATGGGCGGACATATGGGTGTTATGGCAGCCGGGGAGAAGTGTGTGTCTACGACCAACCGAAACTTTGTAGGAAGAATGGGACATGTAGATTCTCTGATTTATCTGGCTTCCCCGGAGGTGGCGGCAGCGAGTGCAATCGCCGGATATATTGCGAATCCGGAGAAAGTAGGTGAAATATAATGAAGGCTTTGGGACATGTTTTTAAATATGGCGACAATGTAGATACAGACGTCATTATACCTGCAAGATATCTGAATTCTTTTGATGCCAGGGAACTTGCCAGTCATGCGATGGTGGATATTGATCCGGAATTTGTAAAAAAGGTACAGCCGGGAGATATCATTGTGGCAAATAAAAATTTTGGCTGTGGATCTTCCCGTGAACATGCACCTCTTTGTCTGAAGACTGCAGGTGTGAGCTGTGTCATTGCAGAGACTTTTGCCAGAATTTTCTACCGCAATGCAATCAATATAGGGCTTCCGATTATTGAGTGCCCAGAGGCAGCAAGGGGAATTGAAGCAGGTGATGAAGTTGAAGTTGACTTTGACAGCGGCAAGATTTATAACCGGACAAAAGGGACTCAGTTTCAGGGACAGCCCTTTCCGGAGTTCATGCAGAAATTAATTGCAGCAGGCGGACTGGTGAACTATACAAACAGTAAGAGAAAAAGTAAGCTGCTATATAAAAATACAAGGAATGAAGAAAAAGCTGTGACAGCTTCAGAAGCCATATTGAGAGGTATGGCTGATGATGGAGGGTTGTTTGTTCCCGAAAAGATACCCAAGCTGGATGTTACGATGGAAGAGCTGAAAGCTATGAGCTATCAGGAAACTGCCTATGTAGTCATGAAGCAATTTCTGACAGATTTTACGGAGGCTGAGTTAAAGCACTGTATTGACTGTGCCTATGACGAAAAGTTTGATACGGAAGTAATTGCTCCCCTTGTCAAAGTGGGAAATACCTATTACCTTGAGTTGTTCCATGGTGCCACTATAGCATTTAAGGATATGGCGCTGTCCATACTGCCTCATTTACTAACCACTGCTGCAAAAAAGAATAATGTGACAAAAGATATTGTAATTTTGACAGCTACATCAGGAGATACAGGCAAAGCAGCGCTTGCCGGTTTTGCAGATGTTTTGGGCACCCGGATTATTGTATTTTACCCAAAAGATGGGGTGAGCAGGGTACAAAAACTGCAAATGATAACACAAAAAGGAGAAAATGCTTCTGTTGTAGCCATTCATGGCAACTTTGATAACGCCCAGAGCGGTGTAAAAGCACTGTTTGAGGATAAAGAACTGAAGAATGAGCTGGACAGGGCGGGTTATCAATTTTCTTCGGCAAACTCTATCAATATAGGACGTCTGGTGCCCCAGGTTGTATATTATGTTTATGCCTATGCAAAGCTTCTGCAAAACGGAGAAATTAAGAACGGGGAACAGATTAATGTGACAGTTCCCACGGGGAATTTTGGAAATATTCTGGCGGCCTATTATGCGAAACAAATGGGAGTGCCGATAGACAAGCTTATCTGTGCGTCAAATGAAAATAGAGTTCTGTTTGACTTTTTCCGTACGGGAAAATATGATAGGAACCGAGAATTTGTTTTGACTTCCTCTCCATCTATGGATATTCTCATCTCCAGCAACCTTGAACGTCTGATTTATACCATAGCAGGACAAGATGCAAGGGAGAATACAAAATTGATGAGGCAGTTGAAAGAAGAGGGGCATTACGAGATTTCTTCTGACATGAAAGAAAAGTTGAAGGATTTTGTAGGTGGTTATGCTACCGAAGAGGAGACAAAGGCAGAAATCCGGGAGACATACTGCTCTACAGGCTATGTAATGGATCCCCATACGGCTGTGGCTGCCCATGTATGCAAAAGCTGCAGAGAGAAGAACAATGATAATAAAAAAGTACTTGTTGTATCTACAGCAAGTCCCTATAAGTTTGCAAAAAGTGTAATGACAGCGATAGATGAGACTTATACTACAATGGAGGAGTCTGCACTGTTCGATGAGCTTGAGAAAACATCCGGGATTAAGATACCTGAGGCAATTGAGAAAATTCAGAATGCGAAAATTCTTCATACCAGAGAGTGCGATGCAGACAAGATGAAAGAAACTGTAAAAGAGATTTTAGGAATTGAGGTATAATGATGGAGGATATGTTTGGAGCAATCAGTATATTGATATTGGGAGCCGGCGTTTATATTATTTATGCCTATATAAAGATGAAACAAACGGGTCATATTAACGAGGTTCTTCTTCTTGGAAAAGGCTTTACTGAACAGATGTGCAAAGACAAAAAGGCATTCAATCAGAAAGCTATTCCGGCAGTTTTAATTTTGGGAATTGTTACAATTTTTTATGGAGCTGTTGACGCAGTTCACTATTTTCTGGCACCAATCACAGTTCTAGACCTGATAGCAATGGCAGCTTTTGTTGTTGTCCTTGTCTGGTACATGGTGTATACAACAAAACTTAAGAAGCAATACTTTTAGCTGCAGTTCAGCCATAAGCAAATAGAATCGGGTTTATGGCTGAACTGTGTTTTTTTTGTGTAATAGAAAAATATGCTCCCTGTTACATAAAAACCAATAGTGAATTATTTAACGATTGAATTGCATAATTGTACTGAAAAAAATACAAAATATTGGGGAATTGACCAATAAATTAGTCTCAAATGCAAGATACATGCAATGAACTTTCATTTTTACGTTTCTAATAGAAAAAAAATAGTGAAAATATAATATAAATGAATTATATGTGCACTACGCTTTCAGAAAAACTATTGACTTTCCTGGTCGGGTATGCGATAATAGAACAAATTTCGATTTAAGGAGGAAATTAACTATATGTCAACAAAAGCGTTCTATCCAATTAGTGAAATTGGAAAAGGAAAACCAGGATTTTCAAAAACAAGATCCATCATTGAAGCAGCATTTTACGGAAATAATGTAGTTTCGGTAAACACATTAAAAGAGGCATACAAATTAGCAAAAAATTCTCCGGGAACAATCGTAACAGATATGCCGGTATATAGGGGCGAGGAATTTGGCCTGGATGCAGATGCTAAAGTTCTTTTGTTTAATGATGGTGCAATTACAGGACGTTATGCAGCGGCACGCCGTATCGCAGGAGAGCCGGGCGTGGACTGTGATAAACTGGACAAAGTAGTAATGGATGCAGTTTACACTGCACGCTATAAAAAATTGTACCATGCCACTGTCTTTGCAGGTCTTGATCCGGAGTTTATGGTAAAGGTTCATCTTCTGATTCCCGAAGGCGAAGAAAATATCATGTATTCCTGGATGCTGAACTTCCAGTATATGTCAGATGAATATGTAAAAATGTACAAAGAATCTGTTGCTGTGGGCAATGGAACAGAGCCGGATATTTATATTTTCTCAGATCCTCAGTGGGCACCGGTAGATCGTCCGGGAGTTGACTACAGCTGTTTAAGCGACCCACAGACATTGTGTTATTTCAATACAGACACAAACTGTGCATGCATCCTCGGTATGAGATATTTCGGAGAGCACAAGAAAGGCACATTGACTATGGTGTGGGCACTTGCAAACCGCAACGGATATGCTTCCTGCCATGGCGGACAGAAAGAATACCTGCTGGATGATGGAAGTAAATATGTTGCATCTGTATACGGCCTCTCCGGATCGGGAAAGTCTACTATTACACATGCAAAGCACAACGGAAAATATGAAATCAAGGTTCTCCATGACGATGCTTTCATAATCAATACAGAGACATGCTCATCTATCGCTATTGAGCCTACCTATTTTGACAAGACACAGGATTACCCCACAGGCTGTGCGGACAATAAATTCCTTCTGACAGCACAGAACTGCTCTGCAACAATGGATGAAGACGGGAAGATTCAGCTGGTAACGGAGGACATCAGAAACGGCAACGGACGTGCTATCAAGTCCAAGTTATGGGCGCCAAATCGTGTAGATAAGATCGATGCTCCTGTAAACGCAATTTTCTGGATTATGAAAGATCCTACGATTCCTCCGGTAGTAAAATTAAATGGTGCCTCACTTGCCTCCGTAATGGGAGCAACTCTGGCTACAAAGAGATCCACAGCAGAGAGACTTGCACCCGGCGTAGATCCGAATAAACTGGTAGTTGTGCCGTATGCGAATCCTTTCAGAACTTATCCACTGGCAGACGATTATAGTAAGTTCAAAAAACTGGTTGAGGAGAAGAATGTAGACTGCTACATCATCAACACAGGAGATTTCATGGGCAAGAAAGTACAGCCTAAGGATACACTTGGAATTCTGGAAAAAATCGTAGAGAAAAAGGCTGAATTCCATCAATGGGGTCCTTTCTCTGACATTGACATCATGGACTGGGAAGGATTTGTTCCGGATATGGAAGATGCAGATTATGTATCTCAGCTGAAGGATCGCATGAATGACCGTGTAAATGAGATCAAAGCATTCGAGACTAAAAAAGAAGGATATGATAAACTTCCGGATGATGCACTGGCTGCTATTCAAAAAGTTGTAAATGAATTGAATTAAAATCAGGCAAATAATGGAGCGCGGAAAATTCGCACGATTCAATTGTTGCAAATTTTCTAAGCTCCATTTTTTTACCAGTTGTAAAATCTATGTAATTGGGTTATAATAATTTTAGAGAAAAACCTGGAATGTTCGACCCCCCTGTTATTTTGAACCTACAGCACTTTAAACGGGATTCCTACATTTCTGTAATATGTCAAGCCTCCAGTTTGCAGGGGAAGACAGAAAAGCAGATGCGGTTGCCCACCTAGCATTAGCTAGGAGTCAAAATACAGGACCGGCATTTCGGGGATTCTACAAAAGATAAGGGCATCTGCCAGTGTGCAGATGCCTTTTCTAAACTTCAAAATATAAACAGACATGACATGCTTGAATAGCTGCACTTTTTATGATATGATTCTAATCTAATAATTCCGCCGGGAGAGATAAATGAAAGATAAAATCAAAAGCATTGCAGAGAAAATTTATAAGTTACCAGGTATTGTGGGATCGCACCATACCGGTGCTTATGCGGCACAGGCGGCATATTTTTTTGTGTTGTCTCTGATTCCTATTCTTCTTTTGCTTTTGACAATGGTACAGTTTACTCCAGTTACAAAAATGGATGTAATGAATGCAGTTATGCAGGTATTCCCTAAGACTGTGGAAGGAACAATCATCTCCATTGTAAATGAAGTTTACGCACAATCGGGTGGTGTTATTCCTATTACACTTATCGTGGCTTTGTGGTCGGCCGGGAAAGGCGTACTTTCTGTAAACTCAGGTCTCAACAGCATTTACGAAAATATAGAGACAAGAAATTACCTTTATCTGAGACTTCGTGCTACTTTATATACGGTACTATTTATTATAGCAATTGTACTTTCCCTGGCAATTTCAGTTTTCGGAAATAGTATTAGCGTACTTGTTTACAGGCATCTGCCTTTCCTTACAACGGTGATGGACATGATTATTAAAAGCAGAACGCTTATAACTATGGTTGTATTAACCTTATTCTGGGATCTTGTGTATAAATTTTTGCCGAATAGAACCAACCTTTCAAAGACAACTATGAGGCAGCAGCTTCCGGGAGCTATGTTCACTGCCTGTGGATGGCTGCTGATATCTTTTGTTTTTTCTATATATCTGGATGTTTTTACAGGATTTTCCAGTATGTATGGAAGCCTTACGACAATTATACTCATTATGCTGTGGCTCTATGGCTGTATGTACGTTATCCTGCTTGGCGGGGAGCTGAATGCACTGTTGGAAGGATATGGAGGAAGAAGATAAATAAGGCAAACTCCTTGACATTCCAAAATCTTATGTTACAATAGAACAGTAAATTCTATCATTTTTAGAATATTAATAGTATAAAAAGCGATGACCGTGTACAGTAGAGTACCATTTCCTATCAGAGAGAGAAAATCACTGGCTGCAAGTTTTCTTTAGTTCAAATGGCAATTGAAATTCCCACGATAGCTGCAGGCTTGAAGTAAAAGTAGAGACTGCCGTATGTTGTACGTTACACATAACTTAAGAGCCTGTGATACAGCTGCAGGAATTAGGGTGGTACCGCGAATGTTGAACTTCGTCCCTTTGTTGGGATGAAGTTTTTTTATGTGCCGGAAACTTTCATTCTCCGGCATACGTCTGCTATTATAGCAGACGTAACCTGAAAAAATCTGGAAGGAGCAGAATGATGAAGGAAAAATTAGAACAGATTAAAGCTGAAGCTATTGCACAGATTCAGGCATCGGATGTACCCGAGAAATTAAATGATGTGCGTGTAAAGTTTCTTGGCAAAAAAGGAGAACTTACTGCAGTTCTTAAAGGAATGAAGGATGTTGCCCCTGAGGACAGGCCGAAGGTGGGCCAGCTGGTAAATGAAACAAGAGCATCTATCGAGGCCGTTCTGGAAGAATCCAGAACAAAAATGGAGAAAATTCTCAGAGAAGAAAAGTTAAAAAAAGAACTTATTGATGTAACACTGCCGTCTAAAAAGAATAAGGCAGGACACAGGCATCCAAACACAATAGCTCTGGAAGAGGTAGAACGCATTTTCGTGGGGATGGGCTATGAGGTTATAGAAGGACCAGAAGTAGAATACGACTTATATAATTTTGAAAAGCTTAATATTCCTGCAGACCATCCTGCTAAGGACGAGCAGGATACCTTCTATATAAACAAGGACGTAGTACTGCGTACTCAGACATCCCCGGTGCAGGCCCGTGTGATGGAACAGGGGAAGCTTCCCATCCGTATGATTGCTCCTGGGAGGGTGTTCCGCTCTGATGAGGTGGACGCAACACATTCTCCATCCTTTCATCAGATTGAAGGTCTGGTAATAGACAAAAATATTTCCTTTGCCGATCTGAAAGGTACCCTTGAGGTATTTGCAAAGGAATTGTTCGGACCAGAGACGAAGACAAAATTCAGACCTCATCATTTCCCGTTTACAGAACCAAGTGCAGAGGTAGATGTAAGCTGCTTTAAATGCGGCGGCAAGGGGTGTAGATTCTGTAAAGGTTCTGGTTGGATCGAAATACTTGGCTGCGGCATGGTACATCCCCATGTTCTGGAGATGTGCGGCATAGATTCCGAGGAATATTCAGGCTTTGCCTTCGGTGTAGGCCTCGAGCGTATTGCTCTTTTAAAATATGAAATTGATGATATGAGACTTTTGTATGAAAACGACATTCGTTTTCTGAAACAGTTTTAATAAAAGGAGGAACGATAAGTGAATACTTCATTATCATGGATTAAAGCATATGTTCCAGCGTTGGACGTGACGGCGCAGGAATATACAGATGCAATGACGTTATCCGGAACGAAAGTAGAGGGATATAAGGAGCTGGATGCAGATCTGGATAAAATCATTATCGGGCAGATAGATAAAATTGAAAGTCATCCGGATGCGGATAGACTGATTATATGTCAGGTGAATGTAGGGACAGAGTCTGTGCAGATTGTCACAGGGGCCAATAATGTACATGAAGGGGACAAGATTCCTGTCGTACTGATCGGCGGCCGCGTTGCAGGCGGACACGACGGTTCTAAAACCGCCGGCGGCATAAAAATCAAGAAAGGAAAGCTGCGTGGGGTGGAGAGCCTGGGTATGATGTGTTCCATTGAAGAGCTGGGCTCAACAAAAGATATGTATCCGGAATCTCCTGATGAAGGAATATATATTTTCCCGGAAGATGCCCAGGTTGGTGTGAGTGCAATAGAAGCTTTGGGTTTAAATGATGTGGTATTTGAGTACGAGATTACATCTAACCGGGTGGACTGTTACAGTGTGATTGGCATTGCCAGAGAAGCGGCGGCAACTTTCCACAAAGAATTTTTACCGCCCGTAGTTGCGGAAACGGGCAATGATGAAGATGTCAACGACTATGTAAAGGTTTCAGTTGAAAATACAGACCTTTGCCCACGTTACTGTGCAAGGGTAGTAAAAAATATTAAAATTGCACCTTCGCCTAAGTGGATGCAAAGAAGGCTCTCCTCCGTAGGAATCCGTCCCATCAATAACCTGGTGGACATTACTAATTATGTAATGGAAGAATATGGGCAGCCCATGCATGCATATGATCTGGACACCATAGCAGGGCATCAGATTATTGTGAAGAATGCAAAGGACGGGGATAAGTTTACTACACTTGACGGGCAGGAAAGAACTGTAGATAAAGACGTGCTTATGATTTGTGACGGTGAAAAAGCCATCGGCATTGCCGGAATCATGGGTGGAGAAAATTCCATGATTACAGATGATGTAAAGACGATGCTTTTCGAGGCAGCCTGTTTTGACGGCGTTAATATCCGTAAATCCAGTAAAAGAGTTGGCTTGCGAACAGATGCATCAGGAAAGTTTGAAAAGGGCCTGGACCCGAATAATGCGCAGGCAGCTATAGACAGAGCATGCCAGCTCATCGAGGAACTGGGAGCAGGAGAGGTTGTAGGCGGCACCGTTGATGTGTATGGCAAGGTGAAAGAACCTGTCAGAGTTCCATTTGATGCCGAGAAAATTAATGCTTTGCTTGGGACCAACATACCGAAAGAGGAAATGCTGGGCTATTTCAAAAAAATAGGGCTGGACTACGACGCCGGTACAAAAGAAGTGATAGCGCCTACATTCCGTCAGGATTTATATCGTGTGGCCGATCTGGCAGAGGAAGTGGCAAGATTTTACGGATACGATAATATACCCACCACCCTCCCAAAGGGGGAGGCAACTGCCGGAAAAGTTTCCTTCAAACTGCGGATTGAAAGTGTTGCAGAGGACATTGCAGAATTCTGCGGTTTCAGCCAGGGCATGACCTATTCCTTTGAAAGTCCAAAGGTGTTTGACAAACTCTTAATCCCCGCAGATTCGCCCCTGAGAAATGTTGTGGAAATTATGAATCCGCTGGGAGAAGATTACAGTATTATGAGGACAACCTCTGTGAATGGTATGCTGACGTCTCTTGCAACTAATTATAACCGCCGGAATAAGGATGTGCGCCTCTATGAACTGGCGAATATTTATCTCCCCAAACAGGTTCCGATTACTGAGCTTCCTGATGAGCGCATGCAGTTTACACTGGGAATGTATGGTACGGGAGACTTTTTCAGCATGAAAGGTGTAGTGGAAGAGTTCTTCGAGAAAATCGGAATGAAAGAAAAAGAATCTTATGATCCGAATGCAGGCATACCGTATCTGCACCCCGGACGCCAGGCAAATATTATCTATCAGGGAAAAGTCGTGGGTTATCTTGGTGAAGTCCACCCGGAAGTGACAGAGAATTACGGAATTGGCGAGAGAACTTATATTGCGGTAATTGATATGCCAGAGATTCAGGAATACGCAACCTTTGATCGAAAATACACAGGGATTGCAAAGTACCCGGCAGTTAACCGGGATATTAGTATGGTGGTGCCAGGTGATATTCTTGCAGGCCAGATTGAAGAAGTGATTGAGAAGAAGGGCGGTGCTTATCTGGAAAGCTATAAGTTGTTTGATTTGTATGAAGGCAGCCAGATCAAGCGGGGATATAAATCCATTGCTTATTCCATTGTGTTCAGGGCAAAAGACAAAACTTTGGCGGAGGCCGATGTAACGGCAGCTATGAATAGAATCCTAAAAGCTCTGGAAGAGATGGGTATAGAGCTGAGACAGTAGATAATTTAGATTTAGAAAGGCGGAGTTTACATTGAAAACAAGTGATTTTTACTATGATCTGCCCCAGGAGCTAATCGCTCAGGATCCATTGGAAGACAGGGCAGGATCCCGCCTTCTTGTACTGGATAAGAAGACAGGTGAAATAGCACATCATATGTTCCGTGATATTGCAGGATATCTTGAACCTGGAGACTGCCTTGTCATTAATGATACGAAAGTTATTCCGGCCAGGCTGATCGGAGCTAAAGAGGACACCGGGGCAAAGATAGAAGTTTTGCTTTTGAAGAGAAAAGTAAATAATGTGTGGGAGACTTTGGTGAAGCCGGGGAAAAAAGCAAGGCCGGGCACCAGAATCAGTTTCGGAGACGGACTTCTGGTAGGAGAAGTGATGGATGTGGTGGAGGAAGGGAACCGCCTCATTCATTTCGAGTATGAAGGAATTTTTGAAGAAATTCTGGATCAGCTGGGACAGATGCCCTTGCCGCCTTACATCACACACCAGCTGAAGGATAAGGACAGGTACAATACGGTATATGCCACCCACGAAGGTTCAGCGGCAGCACCCACGGCAGGACTTCATTTTACCCCTGAATTACTGCAGGAAATTCAGGATAAGGGAATAGATATTGCACGGGTGACTCTCCATGTAGGACTCGGTACATTCCGGCCTGTTAAGGTGGAAGATGTGAAAGAACATCACATGCACTCTGAGTTTTACATTATCGATGAGGAGGCGGCAGAAAAAATAAACCGTGCCAAAGAAAACGGGAAACGTGTCATCTGCGTAGGAACCACAAGCTGCAGGACAATAGAAGCTGCGGCAGATGAAAAAGGACATCTTAGGGCCTGCAGCGGATGGACGGAGATTTTCATATATCCGGGATATCATTTTAAGATATTGGACGGTCTGATTACAAATTTCCATCTGCCGGAATCCACATTGATCATGCTCGTCTCCGCACTGGCAGGTAGGGAACATGTGCTGGCGGCGTATGAAGAGGCAGTGGAAGAGAGATACAGATTTTTCAGTTTTGGAGATGCCATGTTTATATCATAAAAAGAAAAACACTCTCATATGTTGTTACATAGGGGGTGTTTTTGTGATATATGTAGTAAAAATGGGTGATACATTATATTCGATATCTGAACAGACTCAGATTCCCGTCTGGAAAATTGCTTTTGATAATCAGCTAAGCGGACAGCCAAATCTTGTGGTCGGTCAGGCACTTCTCCTGCTTGATGTGGATGAGTCCGGAAGTATAAGAGATAATCTGTATGTTACGGGATACGCTTATCCCTTTATTGAATCTGCTGTTTTAGACCAGACTTTTTTGGCTCTCAATGAGCTGCTTGTGTTTTCTTATGGATTTACATTCACAGGAGAGCTTGTCCCCCCGTACCAGGACGAATTATGGATGATTGAAGCTGCATGGGAGAATGGAATCAATCCAATGCTTGTACTGACCCCCTTTGCGAATGGCACATTTAATAATCAGCTTGTGAAAGTGCTTGTTGAAAATATAGAAATTCAACAGACTCTGATTGCAAACCTGCTGGCAGCGGTGCAGGAAAAAGGCTATGCAGGGGTGGATATTGACTTTGAATACATTCTGCCGGAAAATCGTGTGGGCTATGCAGAGTTTGTGGGCAGCGTGAGAGAAACCATGAATGCAAACGGATATAAAGTATCTGTGGCTCTGGCTCCTAAGACATCTGCAGGACAGGAGGGACTGCTCTATGAAGGGATGGATTATGCACTGTTGGGGGCTAATGCAGACAACGTATTTCTTATGACGTATGAATGGGGGTACACATACAGTGAGCCCATGGCAGTGGCCCCAATCAACATGGTGCGGCAAGTGGTAGAGTATGCCCTGACAGAAATCCCGGCTGAAAAAATAATTATGGGGGTGCCCAATTACGGATATGACTGGCCCCTGCCCTATGAGAAAGGAATTACAAGGGCAAGGCTCATAGGAAATGTAGAAGCTGTGCAGATTGCAGCGGAAAACGGGGCAGAGATAGAATTTGAGGACATATCTCAGACTCCCCACTTTACGTATACAAGAGACAGAATTTCTCATGAGGTATGGTTTGAAGATGTGCGCAGCATAGAGGCAAAAATCAATCTTGCGAAGGAGCATAACCTCTGGGGCGTGGGATATTGGAATTTAATGCGTCCGTTTAGAGCAAACTGGATGCTTTTGGAGAAAACAAATTAATTATAAACAGTTGGGAGAAGTATTTTCCAAAACTCCTAACTGCATTTGCCATCGGAAAAACGATGATTTATCCGATGATGATGAAAATTGACTTCCAATCCATAAAGAATGTAGGAAAGCACCCTCTGGGGATTCTCATATCCAGCGAAAGCAGCTATCATTCTGGCGCATCCTATGTATGTTTTGCTGATTACAGTTCTATTACACTTTGCTTATGTTGTCAGAATAGTATAATTAGAAGATAAAGAACATTAGGGAGAGCAGAAAAGTTGGATGATCATAATGCGTCATATGATAAAAGGTAAAATATAATAGAAACGATTTTGTTTTTTATTGTGACCTATGGTGTCTGCTGGACTGTCGGTATTCTTAATTATTATAAAAAGTTTATGAGTGGGGATGTGATGGCCACATTTATGATGATACTTCCTGCTACGGGTGTATCTGCAGCCAAGTTACATAGAGATATAAAAAATGACGAGAATCGGAAGGTACATTTTGTATATATAGGTTTCTTTGTTTGTTATATTTTTTTTATTATATTAAGGATTACGGGCATAATAGAAAAGCAATTTCTGAACTTATTCGCTAATTATATTGTATTGTTTCCTGTTTCAATATTAATCTTAATATTTACTTGGATAGATGGTGGAAAGCTTGATCCTGGAAAGGGCTGGAAGAAGGTAAAAGGAGTACTGCTTATATTCCCATTTACCTTTTTACTTTTCCCATGCAGGCAATTATGTTTTTTGGGGAGGAGTATGGCTGGAGAGGCTTCCTTCAGGAAAAAATGCAAAGGAAGTTTGGCAGGAGAGCAGGTGTCCTCTTACTGGGGATTACATGGGAACTTTGGCATATGCCAATATGGTTCAGCGTATACCATGTGGATGGTCTTGGCATAGCTTTGCGGCTTCTTTCCACAGTAAGTTTGGCTATAGTTATAGGGTATGCGTATATGAAAGCGAATAATGTATGGGTATGTGCACTAATGCATTTTTTTATTTAATCTCTTCGTTTCGTCTTTTTCGGGAAATACAAGCAATTATAACTTAGCAGGAGTCAAAGTTGCAGAAATTTTATTTTTGGTCGTTGTGTGTTCTTTATTTTTATGGACAAAAGAATACTCGAATTCAAAAAAGCCCTTGCTTGCCAAACATGAGGAAAAGTCATTATTATGATTCTGGTTGCGTACATAGATCATTCAAAAGGGTAACCGCCCTGCCCAGTCAAATGGTATTTTGACCCTCATATCATTAGATTGTCAAATATGTAGTTCATGTATATAAATATTTTCCTTGACAAGGCTTTTGAAATACTGTAAAATTGATAAGAAATAAGAATATGTGAAACACCTCATTGTCTGAGGTAGAGGTTGCGAGGCTTATTAACGCTGTGGAGTGAAGAGACACGCGGAAGCAGAACTAGGAAGCATCGCCGAAATCAGCTGGCATCTCTTTTGCCTTCTGGTTGGGACATAAGTAAAGAGCTTATGGACTGTCTTAGTTTTAGAGACTAAGTTGCGCTATGTTTTACAAATAGGTGAAGAAGAATTAAGCGCTTTTGGTTTTCCAAAGAGTGCTTTTTTATTTTACGGCAACTTTGTTTCCGCCATAAACTGATGGTTTCATGGAAAAGGAGAAAAGTATGAAGAAGAAAGTATCAATTCTGTCATTGGTGCTGCTGTTAATGCTGGCATGTACGCCGGGGTTGACAAGTGAAGTACAGGCGCAGGAAACGGAGCAAAAGGAATTTCGTGTAGGAATGGAGGCAGGATATGCCCCATTTAACTGGACACAAGGCACGGATGAGAACGGAGCTGTTCCCATTGATGGGGACAAATCCTATGCCGGTGGGTATGATGTGGAGATTGCCAAACGCATCGCAGACAAGCTGGGGCAAAAGCTGGTCATTGTCAAAACAGAATGGGACGGCCTGCCGCCTGCACTGCAGTCCGGTAAGATTGATGCAATTATAGCCGGTATGTCTCCTACAGAGGAGCGAAAGAAACAGATTGATTTTACAGATGTGTATTATGAGTCCAACCTGGTTATGGTCACCAGGACAGACAGCGAGTATGCCGATGCAAAAAGTCTGAAGGATTTTTCCGGGGCAAAGATTACGGCTCAGCTCAATACGTTTCACTATACAGTTATTAACCAGATTCCGGGCGTAAAAATGCAGGAAGCTATGGATAATTTTCCAGCTATGCGAGTAGCTCTGGAGTCGGGAACGATTGACGGGTATGTCAGTGAAAGGCCCGAAGGAGTTACTGCCGAAAGCGTTAATCCAAAGCTGAAGATGATAGAGTTTTCTGCAGCAAATGGTTTCCAGACAAGTCCTGACGATACCGCAGTTGCCATTGGCCTGCGAAAAGGTGATCCCAATATAGCTGCCATTAATGAAATTTTAGCTGGGATTTCCAAGGACAAGCGTTTAAAAATTATGGACGAGGCTATTGAGAATCAGCCGGCATCCGAAGAAGATACAGGAAACCCTATTATGAAAATCCTGAAGCAAAATGGAATGTTGTTCTTAAGAGGAACAGGGATGACCATGTTTTTGGCTCTGGCAGGAACCATTTTAGGTGGTCTGATTGGTCTTTTGGTTGGCGTATACCGTACCATACCGATGTCGGAGAAAAAGGGAAAAAGAATTGTTCAAAAACTTTTTGGCTGGTTTCTAAATGTTTATGTAGAAGTATTTAGAGGCACACCCATGATTGTGCAGTCGGCCGTCATCTATTACGGTACAGCATTGTTGTTTGGATTTGACCTGAATCGAACCGCAGCGGCTCTTTTCATTGTGTCAATTAATACCGGAGCTTATATGTCCGAGATTGTCCGCGGGGGTATCTTTGCTGTAGACACTGGCCAGTTTGAGGCAGCACAGGCAATCGGAATGACACATGGTCAGACGATGCGGAAGGTAATTATTCCGCAGGTACTGCGCAATATTTTACCGGCAACAGGAAACGAATTTGTTATCAATATTAAGGACACCTCTGTGTTGAGTATTATTTCCGTTACAGAATTATTTTTCCAGGGGAAATCAGCAGCAGGAGCAAGTTATATGTTCTTCCAGACCTATTTTATTATCTGCGTGATATACTTTATATTGACCTTCAGTGTAACAAGGATTCTGCGCCTGGTCGAGAAGAAACTGGACGGGCCGCAAGACTATGTACCTATTGCAGCGGAAGAAGAGTAGAAGGGAGCAGATATGTCAGAAATTATTAAGATAGAACATTTGAAAAAGAACTTTGGACATAATGAAGTTCTGAAAGATATCCACCTTACGGTGGATAAGGGCGAGGTAGTAACAATTATCGGATCCTCAGGTTCAGGTAAATCCACATTGCTTCGATGCATCAATTTGCTGGAGAAGCCGAATGACGGGAAGATTTATTATAAAGATGAAAATGTGTTGGCTCCGAATTATAATCTGCCGAAGTACCGCACCCATCTAGGCATGGTATTTCAGCAATTTAATCTTTTTAACAACATGAATGTTTTGGAAAACTGTATGACCGGGCAGGTTACGGTCTTAAAAAGGTCCCGGGAAGAGGCAAAGAAAACTGCTATGGAGAACTTGAAAAAGGTCGGTATGGAGAGATTTGTCGATGCCAAGCCTTCACAGCTTTCCGGCGGACAAAAGCAGCGGGTTGCAATCGGGCGGGCTCTGTCTATGAACCCTGACGTGATGCTCTTTGACGAGCCGACGTCAGCGCTGGATCCTGAGATGGTCGGTGAAGTGCTGAAAACTATGAAAGATCTGGCGCATACGGGTCTCACTATGATAATTGTGACCCATGAAATGAACTTTGCCAGAGATGTGTCCGATCGGGTTATCTTCATGGATAAAGGTGTTATTGCTGAGTCCGGCACGGCAGAAGACATATTTGTTCATCCAAAAGAAGAGCGAACAAGGCAATTCCTGCAGCGGATTCTGAACGTTTCTAAGTGATAAAGTCAGAATATTCTGAGAACGGTCGGCAAAAGGGACTGACCCCTTTTCACAAAAACTCCTTGACAAATGGGTGGATGGAGATTACAATAGGAATTATCAAAAGCAAAACCGATGAGAAAGAGAAGTAAGTTTTAAGAGATATCACAGAGAGCAGCAGTGGGTGAGATTGCTGTATGGATTTTAATTCTGAATGGACTTTCGAGGGCGGCCTGAAATGAGAAGAGTAGGCGCCGTCGGGAACCAAACCCGTTATCAATCAGGAACGTATGTAGTACGTGATAAAGTGGACAATTCGTCAATTTGAGTGGTACCGCGATAATAAAACTGTATTTTATTACCGTCTCAAGCTATTAGCTTGAGGCGGTTTTCTTTTTTTACAAGCATAACTCAAAATATCCACATAGTCGGCTCCTTTGCTTTTGAACCGTTTATGGAAATAGAGATAGAAGAAAAGGAGAAACTAATTTATGAAAAAGAAAGTATTAGCAGTCATTTTAGCATCTGTGATGATTATGAGCCTTGGGGCATGTGCAGACAGCAAAGGAGCAAAGGAGAACAAAACAAAGGGTGATAAGACATACACAGTCGGTATTTCTCAGTTTGCAGAACATGGCTCACTGGATAACTGCAGACAAGGTTTTGTTGAGGGGCTGAAAGAAGAGGGCTTTGAAGAAGGAAAAAACCTGAAAGTAGAAGTGAAGAATGCAGCGGCAGATCAGGGGACAGCGAAGCAGATCAGTGATGGGTTTGTATCTGACAAGGTGGATTTAATCTGTGGAATTGCGACACCGAGTGCACAGGCGGCATATAATTCTGCAATGAATTCTGGTATCCCGGTTATTTTTACGGCGGTGACAGATCCGAAAGCGGCAAAGCTTGCCATGGAGGATGGGACCCCAGCAGGAGAAGTTACGGGAACAAGTGATGAACTTCCGATTAAAGAACAACTGGAAATGATTCGCAAAGTTCTTCCGGATGCAAGGAAAGTGGGTATACTTTATACTACGAGTGAAGTGAATTCAGTTTCTGCAATTAAGACGTATGAAAAGCTTGCAGGGGACTACGGGTTTACAATTGTGACCAAAGGAGTTTCGCAGACAGCAGATATTTCTCTGGCTGCAGATGAGATCCTCGGCGAAGCAGACTGCCTGACAAACCTGACAGACAATACCGTAGTAAATTCGCTGGCAACTATTCTTGATAAGGCAAATGGAAAGAAAATTCCTGTCTTTGCAAGTGAAATTGAACAGGTGAAATTGGGCTGTGTTGCTGCGGAAGGAATTGATTATATCGCCCTTGGAAAACAGACAGGTAAAATGGCAGGTGAGGTATTAAAAGGGGAGAAGAAAGCATCTGAAATGAATTACGAGACAATTTCCGAACCGGGCTTGTATGTAAATACAAAAGCGGCAGAGAACCTGGGGATTACTTTAGACGAAGATTTTGTAAAGAGTGCAGTAGAAAGTTTTGATAGTATTTCGAAATAAGGCACCTCATACTGAGGGACATAAAAAGAGATAGAAATCCGGAGGAAGATTATGACTATTTTTGTAACAACTTTAGAACAGGGACTGATCTACGGAATATTGGCCCTGGGGGTATATATTACCTACAAAATTTTAGATTTTCCAGATCTGACCGTAGATGGAAGCTTTCCGCTGGGTGCCGCAATTACGGCTACGATGATTACAAATGGTGTGAATCCGTATCTGACAATTCCGGTTTCGTTTCTTGCAGGGGCAGCCGCAGGAATCTGCACAGGCCTTATCCATGTGAAATGTAAAGTAAGAGACCTGCTGTCCGGTATCATCATGATGACAGCACTGTGGACGATTAATCTTCGCCTGGCAGGGACAGCGAATGTTCCTATATTTGGAGACGAAAGCATTTTTGACAATAGCCCTATGGACAAAATTTTCGGAGGTAGCCTTGCATCTTACAAAGTGGTTATGGTTGTACTTGTAATTGCGATAATCAGCAAGGTACTGCTTGATTTATATCTAAAGACGAAATCAGGGCTTCTGCTCCGGGCAGTAGGCGATAACGCAAATCTTGTGACATCACTTGCCAAGGATCATGGAAATGTTAAAATATTGGGCCTCTCAATAGCAAACGGTCTGGTGGCGCTTTCCGGAAGCATCTTCTGCCAGGAGCAGAGAGTGTTCGAGATTTCCAGTGGAACCGGTGCAATTGTAATTGGCCTTGCCAGTGTAATCATCGGAACAAGTTTGTTTAAAAATGTCCGTCTCGTTAACACGACCACTGCAGTTCTGATAGGATCCGTAATCTATAAAGCTTGTGTTGCTGCAGCATTGAAATTTTTTGAACCTCAGGACATGAAATTGATTACAGCCGTATTATTTTTAATTATATTGATTATCGGCATGGATAGAAAGAAGAAGGTGAAGAAGAATGCTTGAGCTGAAAAACATTCGAAAATATTATAACCCGGGAACCCTCAATGAAATGTGCCTGTTTGAAGATTTTAATCTGACAGCAGATAAAGGCGATTTTATTTCTGTCGTGGGCAGTAACGGTTCCGGTAAGACTTCCATGCTGAATATCCTCTGCGGGAGCATCCCGATAGAAGAAGGGCAGATATTGATGGATGGCAAAGATATTTCCGGGATGAGAGAATATAAAAGAAACCGGAGAATCGGGAGAGTTTACCAAAATCCTGCCATGGGTACATGCCCTTCTTTGACAATCCTGGAAAATATGTCTCTTGCAGATAACAAAGGAAGAACTTATGGGATCGGTAAAGGTATTAATAAGGCACGCAAAACTAATTACCAGGAGCTGCTTAGCCGCCTGAACCTGGGACTGGAAAATAAAATGGATGTAAAAGTAGGTTCACTTTCTGGAGGACAGCGGCAGGCAATGGCGCTTTTAATGTCCACCTTGACTCCTGTAGATTATTTGATTTTAGATGAACACACCGCAGCTCTGGATCCGAAGACAGCAGAATTGATTATGGAGCTGACCGACAGGATTGTAAAAGAAAAAGACCTGACAACCATCATGGTGACGCACAACTTGCGTTACGCCGTAGAATATGGAAGCAGGCTGCTTATGATGCACCAGGGACAGATTGTGCTGGACATTGCAGGAAAAGAGAAGCAGAAGATGAAAGTCGATGATATATTGGGAAAATTTAATGAAATAAGTATTGAGTGCGGAAATTAGAATCACTTTCCTCCTTTTCCTCATATACTGGCAAGAGGAGGGCAATGTTATGTTAGAAAAATTGAATGGGGCACCGGAGGCGTATGCCGATGTAAGAGGTTCCTACAAATATCCTGATTTGCATGGCATGGTGTATTTTTACGAAGTACACGGAGGAACAATCGTAGTGGCAGAAATCTATGGGCTGCCCGATGAAGATCAACAGTATTTAGGCAAATTCTTTGGATTTCATGTTCACGAAGGGGCCGCGTGCGCAGGGCCGCCGGATGAACCGCCTTTTGCGGATACGTTGACTCATTACAGTCCGGAATATGCGGAGCATCCGCAGCATGTGGGAGATCTGCCGGTACTTCTTTCCTCCCACGGCATGGCATGGCTTGCGGTGTATACAGGCAGGTTTTTCCCGGATGATGTCATTGGCAGAACTGTAGTTATACATGATCATCCGGACGATTACAGAAGCCAGCCATTTGGGAATGCAGGAGAAAAAATTGCATGTGGTGAGATAAAAGAATGGGGATCTCAGTTCACAACAGCACCGGGAGGAATCGTACAACCTGGAACAGGAGCACAGCCGGTTATGGGAACCCAGTCAAATACAGAACAAAACAATGGATAAATGGCAAAGAGAAAAAAGAATCCCGAATTCTATGTAGAAAGTTTATTTAGAATCCGGGATTCACTTTATTTCCGGGGGCAACGAGCCAAGCAGAAATGCAAGCATTTCCATTTGGCGAATGCCGCGAGGGTCAAAGACCCCGCACTTGCTGCTCTACAAGTTTGATGCCCCGTCAGCCTGCTGCGGGGTCTTTGACTTATCCTCATTATTGATGTTGTATATAACATACTGACTTTTACCAGCACGTTTTGCTTCATGCAAGGATGCATCCGCTATTTTGTAAATATCCTGAAATTCAATGTTTGTATTTTGAAACAAGACAGCACCTATACTGCAGGAAGACTCTACAGAAAAATGCAGCATAGTCTGGCACATATTATATTGCAGCATAGCGCATTTCTTTTTCAAGGCATTTTCCGAATCATGAAAATCTTTAATCAATACCATAAATTCATCTCCTCCGACCCGGCCTATAATATCCGTACTGCGAAAAGATTCCACAAGCAGTTTTCCCGTCTCCTCCAGTATCTGGTCACCGGCAGCATGCCCTATATAATCATTTACATTTTTAAAATTATCCAAATCTAGGAAAAGCAGAGCACCAGAACAATTATAGTAAGTATCCAGGTATTCGCCAATGGCATCTTCACAGGCCTTTTTGTTCAGAATTCCTGTGAGAGAATCCGTCATACTTAGGTACCTATACTGCATGCGCGCATTATAATCCTTAGCCTTTGATTTCAAATTGATTTGGCCGGCCGCAAAAGAAAGAATTAAACTTACAATAGAAGTAGAAATATTAATTTTGCTCGAGTAGGGAGTATTTATTAGTATAGCCAAGGTTATATATATAATTTCTACTACAACGTGGACAGAGATTATTTGCCACAGCGGAAAAACAAAACAAGTAGAGAATGTAATATAAATCAGCGGCAAAAGCACCACGCCGCTACGTGTCCAAGGCGACAGGTCCATAATGAGTGCAAAAGCAAAAACAATAGCTTCAAATAAGAGACATAGAACTGTAATTGCTTGTCTATCCCTGTGCCCGGATTTTATATATTTGGAAGAGACAACAAAAAAAGCCACAGCAGACAGAAAAAAAGGAAGAGAAACCGTGATAACAGACCGGTTATTTAATAGGAACGGGACAGCCGAGCAGAAAAAGACCAGCAATATAGAAGAAATTAAACTGATCGACTTTAAGAGTCCTAAATTCATCTCTGCAATTTCATCTTCTGCAGTCTGAAAATATTCCTTTTTTAATTTATAATTTTTATTGAACATATTGATAAAATGTGAAAACATATAAATCTCCTGTGAGTCCTGTGTGATATATCCAATATACATGTCTTATTATATTGGTTATTTGGGAGCTGTGCAACAGCTAAATAAGAGAAGGTCCTGATATTCTTACATATCCCTAAGTATATATCGGCTTTTTAACCCTCGAAATAACAGTTTATGATGTAATGCTCTGTCATGTGCGAGGTGTTTTTCTGACCTCATTTTTAGATAAAAGAGTGGATATCGAGTGAATATACGAAAGGAAAACAATGTCAGTTATGGCTATTTTAAGTTGAATATACCGATATATTGTGGTATCATAAATTATAAACCACAACAAATGGTATGGAGGTGTAAAATGCCTATGAAAATATGTAAAAAGGCTCATAAGGATGAAGTGAAGAGGAGTATCTTTTATAACAAGGATAGAACGGAAAAACAAAATCCCAGCCGTAGTATTGTAGCAGAGTTCCGGAACCTTCCGGAGATTTCGGATGTTCTGAAGAAAATAGAAAAGGAGTATCCCCAGGATGAGTATAAGCTGGAAAAGCTGAACACTAGGTTTCAGGGATTTTTAACCCCCAGTCTAACAGACGAAGATAAGCTGTCTGTATTGATAAAAGCATCCGCAGAGCTGACCACACAGGAAGCTCCAAAATGGGAGATGATTGCAGCCAGAATCAGGATGCTTCAGTTTGAAGTTCAGTTAGCTGAGAGTAGGAAGACTTTGCAGATTCACAATTTTTACGAGAAAGTCAGTTATCTTACGAAACTGGGACTGTATGGAGACTACATACTGGAAAATTATTCCGAGGAAGAACTGGGACAATTTGAATCCTGGATCTGCCCCGACAGAAATAAACTGCTGACATATTCCGGCCTTGATCTGCTTCTCAAGCGCTATGTGATATGCAGTAAAAGCGGGGAGCCTCTGGAGACTCCCCAGGAAATGTTCATGGGGATTGCTATGCATCTCGCCATGAAGGAAGAGAAAGACAGAAGTGTCTGGGTCAAACGTTTTTATGATATGCTAAGCACTTTAAAAGTGACAATGGCTACCCCTACTCTGGCAAATTCGAGAAAACCCTATCATCAGCTTTCCTCCTGCTTTATTGACACGGTACCTGACAGCCTGGATGGAATTTACCGCAGCATTGATAATTTTGCGAAGGTCAGCAAGTATGGCGGCGGTATGGGCATGTATTTTGGAAAGGTACGGGCAAGCGGCAGTTCTATCCGAGGGTTTGAGGGCGCGGCAGGCGGCGTTATCCGTTGGATAAGACTTGCCAATGACACAGCCGTAGCGGTAGATCAGCTTGGAGTGCGCCAGGGGGCCGTGGCGGTTTATCTGGATGTGTGGCACAGAGACTTACCGGAGTTTTTATCTTTGAGAACCAACAACGGGGATGAGAGAATGAAGGCACATGATGTATTTCCCGCTGTATGCTATCCGGATTATTTCTGGGAGCAGGCCAGGGATAACATAGAAGGAGACTGGTACCTGATGTGTCCCCACGACATATTGACAGTGAAAGGTTATGCCCTGGAGGACTCCTTCGGAGAGGAATGGAAAGAAAAATATCTGGACTGCGTACAGGATGACCGAATTAAGAAACGTGTCATACTGGTAAAGGATGTCCTTCGTCTGATTATCCGCAGTGCAGTAGAGACAGGCACCCCCTTTGCTTTTAACCGTGATACGGTGAACAGGGCAAACCCCAACAAACATAAAGGCATGATTTACTGCAGCAACCTGTGTACGGAAATTGCCCAGAATATGAGTGCTATTGATTTGGTGGAGCAGCAAACGAAGACTGTAGACGGTGAGAAAGTGGTGGTGACCGTAACCAAGCCCGGGGAATTTGTAGTGTGTAATCTGGCCAGTCTGTCACTGGGACATATTCGTGTAGAAGACTACGAAGAACTGTCCTATATTACCGAGAGTGCGGTCAGAGCGCTGGATAATGTAATTGATCTGAATTTTTTCCCAGTGCCCTATGCCAGAATCAATAATCAGAAATACCGCCCTGTTGGACTGGGTGTAAGCGGGTATCACCATATGCTTGCAAAGCGCGGCATCCGCTGGGAGAGTCAGGAACATCTGGATTTTACGGAGAAAGTTTTTTCGGACATTCACTATGCTGCAGTGGATGCAAGCTGTAACATTGCTGCCGAGAAGGGCAGCTATGAATATTTCCAGGGCAGTGACTGGCAGACAGGGGAATACTTTTGCAGCAGGAATCTTGTGGATGAACGATGGGAGAGGCTGGCGAAAAAGGTGGCTGGTCAGGGGCTCAGAAATGGCTATCTTCTGGCCACAGCGCCTACCAGCAGCACAAGCATTATAGCCGGAACAACGGCAGGTATGGATCCGGTGATGAACCGGTATTTTCTGGAGGAAAAGAAGAACGGCCTGATGCCCAGGGTGGCGCCAGATCTCTCGCCGAAAACATTCTGGTATTATAAAAATGCCCATCTGATCAATCAGACATGGTCTGTAAGGGCCTGCGGAATCCGCCAGCGCCATATTGATCAGGCACAGAGCATGAACCTGTATATTACCAATGAATATACTTTTCGCAAAATACTGGATCTCTATCTTCTTGCATGGGAAGAGGGAGTCAAAACAATTTATTACATTCGTTCACGAAGTCTTGAAGTGGACGAGTGTGAGGTGTGTTCTTCCTGATGAAAATATGATATTATGACATTGGGGCACGTAGATGTCATATTGCACATAAGAAAACTAAAAAAGAAAAAAATTTAGACAGGAGAACTTAAAGATGGCAGGATTGGTAAAGAAACCATTATTTAACCCGGATGGGGACACTGATGCGGCAAAGAGAAGACTAATTGGAGGCAACACTACAAATCTCAATGACTTTAACCACATGAAATATACATGGGTCAGCAGCTGGTACCGTCAGGCTATGAACAATTTCTGGGTGCCGGAAGAAATTAATTTAAATGTCGACATCAAAGACTATAGAATGCTGCCCCCCATTGAGCGCAGAGCTTACGATAAGATACTGTCTTTTCTAATATTTTTGGACAGCATGCAGACTGCAAACCTTCCGAACATTGAAGAGTACATTACGGCAAACGAAGTCAACCTGTGTCTTTCTATTCAGACGTTCCAGGAAGCAGTACACAGTCAAAGTTACAGCTACATGCTGGATACAATCTGTGAGCCACAGGAGCGCAACGATGTATTGTATCAGTGGAAAGAGGACAAACATTTGTTAGAACGCAATACATTTATTGGAAATCTCTATAATGATTTTCAGAAGGAAAAGACTCTTGAAAAGCTGACGTGTACTTTGGTTGCGAACTATATTCTGGAAGGAATTTATTTTTACAGTGGCTTTATGTTCTTTTATAATCTGGGACGAAATCAGAGGATGCCGGGGTCTGTCCAGGAAATACGTTACATAAACCGGGATGAAAACACACATCTGTGGCTGTTTCGCAGTATCCTGTCCGAACTGAAAAAGGAGGAGCCGCAGCTCTTTATCCCCGAAAAGGAAAAAATTTACCGGGACATGATAAAGGAAGGCTGTGAACAGGAAATCCGCTGGGGACATTATGTAATCGGAGATGATATTGAAGGTCTGAACCGGGAGATGGTTACTGATTATATACAGTATCTGGGAAATCTGCGCTGCACTGGGCTGGGATTTAAACCAATTTATGAAGGACATGAGAGCGAACCGGAGAGCATGACCTGGGTCAGCCAGTTTTCCAATGCAAACCTAATCAAGACAGATTTCTTTGAAGCCAAGAGCACGGCATATGCCAAAAGTAGTGCACTGGTTGATGACCTGTAGAAATAATAATTAAAGTATATAAAAATGGATAGTTATCCCATGGATGTGGGGAACTATCCATTTTTTCTTCCAAAGGCAGGAAAAGGCGATTCTAAATTAAAAATCCATTAGTTTGCATAATCGCCCACTTTGTTATATATACGCCCGATTAAGGAATAAAGCGGTTTAAAAAGGAATAAAGCAACAAAAAAGTTGCCAATGCCGTGTACGATGTCATAAGGAATTCCTGCGCCCCACCATGCAAGCATTGCCCCTGCGCCGCCAATGAAGAGGTAGGGAATGGCACAGAGAAAACCAAAAGCAAAACCAAACATGGAACTGATAATAGCCCATTCTAGTACGCTTTGATTTTTACGCAGCAGGTAGGTAACGATGAATAGAATGGTCCAGACGTACAGGTACATCAGCCACCAAATGCCAAAACCGTAAAAAAGTCCTTCCAACAAAGCAAATGTATAAATTATGTATAAAGTTTTAAAGCGGTAGATCAGAGTGAAGATGATAATCAACAGGGAAGTAATTTCAATATTTGGCAAAAACCCTAAGGCAACTTGAAGGACAAAAAGTAAAGCAGCACTAAGAGCCAGAATAGTGAGCTCTCTAACTGTTAAATGGGTGTCGCTCTTTTCTTTATTCTTGAGTTTCATAGACAATTTTGAATTCATCGCCGTCAGCAACCGGCTGTTCAGCTATGCCGTAATTACAGTACTCCCCGTTTACATAAAAAGACCAGTAAGCTTTGTCCTTATTAAAATCGGCAGATTCCCCGTTTACCTCCGTAATCATTAAGCCATAGTCACCTTCACTGCCTTTATAAGTTAGGCCTTCAGTATCATCCAATGCCTGCTGTAAGTATTCAGCATCCGTTTTTACAGTGTAATTCTTTTCTTCAGCATTACTGTCAACTACCGTAACGGTTATAGTTTTGTTACCGCCGGAAGTCGTTGGTTTAAATTTCGTGTAAGCAAAAAGTAAGCCGGCCAGTATCACTAAGAGAACCACCAAACCAATTATAATATGTTTCTTTGAGTTATTCTTTGTCATAATTAAATATCCTTTCTTTTGTAAATTGACTATACCATTATAATATAAATGGGCGAAATATGTTAGTGAAAGTTAAAGAATATTTGTAATTTTTTAATTTCCGTAAATTTTCAAATTAAATGAAACCCTCATATCCGTTAGCAGTTGCATTAACTTTAAGAATCCGAAAGGTTGCATTACGTATGATAAGTTTTGTATGATTCTTCTTGTCCTGTCTGGGAATACGATTGGAGAGCAACCCGGACTGGTGCTTCTGGGATTATCCCATCATCGAGCTGGCGGACAAAACTATGGGAATCATCAACAAAGAAAACATTGCCAAGATAAAGGATGGGATCATCATTCTGAACAACTCTAGGGGCCCTCTGATTGTAGAGGAGGACTTAAGGGATGCGTTAAATAGCGGGAAAGTAGCGGGTGCAGGCCTGGATGTAGTCTCCACAGAACCTATCAAAGGGGAGAATCCCCTTCTGCAGGCAAAGAACTGCATTATTACGCCCCATATCTCCTAGGCTCCCAAAGAATCCAGACAGAGACTGATTGCTATATTAGACTATGTGATTATTAGATTATTTCGATAAGAACATACAGATCAATGACAGTTCAGTCATCAGCTCTATTTCGCATGACTGAACTGTTTTTTTGGTTTGCGATACAATATATAAAGAGCAGGATAGCTTTGGAGTGTGTCCGCTCCGGCTCAGGCTGCAGGTATCACTGTACTGGACGAAGCGGACAGGGTGAAGAAAACCAGAATTCTTGTTACTGAGGAACGAACAAATCTGGAGAAGGAATTAGAGCGAATAGGTGTCACATTTTTCGGTCCTCCGTTAATTATATGCTTTTGAAAAGCAGTTATGATTTGTTTGCTCTGTTGAAAGAAAAAAGACCTATAGTCTATAGAGAAACTGAATATACGCTGGCACCGGTAATCACTGCGATTGGCCTCTCAATCTTGAGGAGTCGGCATAACTTTGTTAAATAGTATAAAATTAGTATCAGTGACTTTGAAGAATGTTGAATCTATAGTATTTAGGGCACAATAAAAGCAGATAACGGGAATCGAACCCGCCTCTCCAGCTTGGGAAGCTGGCATTCTACCAATGAACTATATCTGCATCACGAAAATTATTATACCGCTTTTATCATGTAAAAGCAAGCAATAATTTCCCGATTTTTCTGTGTTGAATTTAAGCGTTGAATTTAAGTAACTTACTTCTCCAGAGAAGGGGCGCTATTTCTTTAGAATTGCTTCCAAAATATCATGTATATGCATGGACTTTGAGAATATCTGGTACTCCGGTTCACGGATGTCCTCCAGATAATGTGCATCTGAACTGCTTATGATATTGCACTGCACAAAGTATGGGTGCCTTTGCTGTATTTGGTGTAAGTTCTTTAAATCGTGAAATTCTGCACAGGTGAAAGTGCTGCCTGAAGGTACAAACCCCAGGTTTGATAAGATGCTGGAAGAGTTTTTGTCCACATGTGCAGGATAAGCAATTCCATGAAAAGAAGACACCAGGGAGAATACAGTATCAAAAGATATATCTGTAGAGCTGATAAGGAGATTCTCTACAGTTCCGGTCACTTCATCGTGATCATTCATAATCTTCTGGCTGCCGAAGATTTCTTCTTTATTTTTAACAGGCAGTATATGCTCATAGACACAGGCATCAAAACGAAGTGCATCTTCCAGTGTGGAAAAGAGACAGATTACATGTACTTCTTCTACCGTGCACAGTTCCATTCCCGGAATCACGATGACACCATAGGTTTGTCCGTGGTGCATGGCGGCCGGACAGTTTTTGCAGCTGTTATGGTCCGTCAGTGCGATAACATCCAGCTTTTTTACGGAGGCCATCCCCACAATGTTGGCGGGAGTCATATCATCATTTCCGCATGGGGAAAGACAGGAGTGGATATGCAGGTCGTAATATAATCCAGTCATAACTTTCTGGCCTCGTAAACCTTCAAAGCTATATCAAAAACGGGAAGTTCTGTGGAGAGGATTGCAATCCTTTCCTTTTCGGCCTGTGCCAGGGTGTTTTCATCTAGTGCAGCATTTTCTGCCAGGATGATGCAGGCGGTGTCTGTCAGAGAAGCGACGGCCAGTGTGTTTTTATTTCCCATCACTGTTACCCAAACGCTGTCAGCCGGAGCCTTACTCATGGCAATGCTTAACAGGTCGCAGCAAAAGATTTTAGAAATTTTACGCTGAGGGTTTCCGCTTGTCAGCACTTTGCAATCGGGTAAATCTAAAACAGTCTGTACAATCATATTCTTAGTTCCCTTTCTCATCATTTTCTTCCGGAACCCCAAATCCGCCCAGTTCCGCAGTCAGCTTATGTATATATTCGTGGAGTAATTTTGTACTTTCATCTTCAAAATCGCAGGAACGGCCGGATGCTTTAGATAAAAAGTCAATCTCTTTGGAGAGATCGGCGATATGCTCACGCAGGACATAGATGCAGTCATTGCTGGTGGCGTCCCCTCTTACAATATCCTCTGCAAGAGTCTGGCATGTAGGTGCGCCGCAGGAACCACAGTCAAGACCCGGGAATTTTTTCGTGAGTTCCTCCACAGTACTCATCATTTCAAGGCTTTCTTTAAAAGTGCTTCCCAGCCGAAACACAGGTTCATAGGTTATTTTATTATCCCATAGGATATCTTCTACTTCAGGATAGCAGGAAAGATGGCTTTTTGAAACCGGCTGATACCGCTGAAGACGTTTGGATTTTGCTGTCGCTACATAACCATTCTCCACATTGAGGGTACCTCCCACACAGCCTCCGTTACAGGCGTTTAGCTCAATGAATTTAAGGCCGTGTATTTTCTCATCCTCTATTCCTTCCAGGACACGCATAATATTTACAATGCCGTCGGCTGCAAGATAATTGTCAATTAAGAGACCGCCCACTTCACCACCGGAACTTCCCCAGCCAAGTCCAATACGTCCGGTCATAGAAAGGGGCTTGAGTTGACTTTCATCCCTGGTCATGTGGGGAAGCAGCAGAGGATAAACATCCTTGATTGCCACTACATTGTCGATGCTGCTTTTTTCAATCCCGAGGGGGGCTTTCACATAAGAAACCTTTGAAGGGCAGGGGGATATAAAAATAATTCCTATGTCTGCAGGAGAGAGTCCTGTTTTTGCAATTGCCCGTGCTTTAGCAATCTCTGCCGCCACCTCCACAGGTGGTTTTATGGGCAGAAGCTTGGAGAGCAATGCGGGAAATTTCACACGAATCAGCCTCATTACAGATGGACAGGCGGAACTGATAAACGGACCTTCCTCCGTATGTTCCTTCATGTATTCCCTGGAAGCTTCAGAAACAAGCTCTGCAGCTGCGCTGACCTCAAATACATCGTCAAATCCCAATTTAAGAAGAGCATTGAGAACAATATCCACATTTGTAAGATTATTGTATTGTGCATAGAGCGATGGAGCCGGAAGTGCTACCGTGTATTTGTAGAGATTGAGTACATTTAGTGAATCATAAATAGGAATCTTTGCATGATGAGGGCAGTACCGGATACATCTCCCGCAGTCTATGCAGAATTTATCAATTATATGAGCCTTTCCATTATGCACACGGATTGCCTGAGTAGGGCAGTATTTGATGCAGTTGATGCAGCCTCTGCAGACTTCTGTCTTAAGCCGGACAGAACGCACAAATTTATCCATAAAATCACCTCTGCTTAAACTACTTGGTGAGGCCTTGACAAACCTAGTAGTAAAGTACAACCTGCCGGCTTAGCGAGGTCTTTTTGAGCTTAGCGGCATGGATGTTACCTTATATGTATTATATGTATACTTTCATGGTGACGATTGTTCCCGCTCCCACTTCTGATTCAATGTGAAATTTATCTGAATATTTTTTCATGTTTGGGAGTCCCATACCAGCACCAAAACCGAGAGAACGGACCTCTTCGGGAGCAGTGGAATAGCCCTCCTGCATGGCCTTGCCGATGTCGGCAATCCCGGGCCCTTCATCGGTCAGCACCATGGAAATTTCCGTGTCTGAGATAATGACGGTTATAGTACCGCCCTTTGCATGAATTACCATATTGATTTCACCTTCATACATTGCAATCGCAGTCTTTCGTATAGCCTGGCTGTCAACGCCCAGCATTTTAAGCCTGTTTTTTATTTCACTGCTGGCTTCTCCGGCCCGGGTAAAATCATCTCCCGGCACGGAGTAAATAAATGTAAGCTGTTCCCCCATTTAAATACCTCCCCTGAGCCCCTGCTCATAGAGTATGCCACATGTGGTAAACATAAAATGTGCTGTGGAGAGAATTACCATTTTTTTCTCCCGGGCCATTGCAAGAATATGTTTATCCGGCATTTTGCCATGGACAAATATGACACAGACAATATCCAGCATCTCTGCTGTTCTTACAACCTGAGAGTTGCACAGGCCGGTAATCAGAACAGAACAATGCTCTGCGAAAGCGAGGACATCACTCATCATATCGGCCGAGAAAGCAAATTCTGCATCCATATCTAATAATTCATCTCCAAACAGAATATCGGCATGAAGCAGCTCTTGAATTTTCTGTATAGTCATATCACCCTCCTTGCTAAATAACGCACAAAATGAACTGCGTATTTTGGAAAAAACTCTTTGTTTAGTATAACATTTAGACAAATGAAAAGCAATATTTAGTATAATAATGCTGGAAAAATGATATATATCATGGTATTATGTTGTAAGTTATAAATAGAAAGTAAAAATGGAGGTTAAATAATGCTTGCTGAGAAACAAATAGTTCCGTTTTCAGGGACAAAAGATCAGGAAGAATCACTGTTGAAAATGATAGCTGAGCTGAAAGATGAAAAGGGTGCTCTGATGCCCATCCTGCAGAAGGCTCAGGATATTTACGGGTATCTTCCGATAGAAGTGCAAAGGATGATATCTGATGAAACAGGCATTCCGCTGGAAAAGATTTACGGAGTAGCGACATTTTATTCACAGTTCACCTTAAGTCCTAAAGGCAAGTATCAGATATCTGTCTGTCTTGGCACTGCCTGCTATGTAAAAGGCTCGGGAGATATTTATAGCGCTCTGACAAAAAAGCTTGGAATTGCAGGCGGAGAGTGTACACCGGATGGAAAGTTCTCTCTGGACGCCTGCCGTTGTGTGGGGGCATGTGGTCTGGCTCCGGTTATGATGGTTAACGGAGAGGTATATGGACGTCTTACGACCGATGATATTGACCGCATTTTAGCAAAATACGAATAAGCCTATGATGCCGGAAATATCATTGAACATACTGGACATCGCTGAGAATTCTATACGTGCCGGGGCATCACTTATTGAAATAGAGGTGTCCGTAATGAGTTCCGGGGATACACTAACTGTTGTTATCAAAGACAACGGCTGCGGCATGTCTTCAGAACAGACAGAGAAAGTACAGGATCCTTTTTATACTACAAGAATCACCAGAAGAGTAGGGCTTGGAATACCATTTTTTAAACAGGCCGCAGAAAGCACAAAGGGGACCTTTTCCATTGTGTCAAAACCGGGGAAAGGAACAATAGTAAGAGCCGTTTTTAAGTTATCGCATATAGACAGAATGCCTTTGGGCGATATAACCGCAACAATATATACACTGGTCGTTTTTAACGAGAGAATACATTTCATATATACCTATCGGTATAATGAAAATGAATTTGTGCTGGACACCCGTGAAATCCGGGAAATATTGGGAGAAGGTGTTTCCTTTTCAAACCCGGAGGTTTCCGCGTTTATTAAAGAGTATCTTATATCCGGAAAGGAAGAAACTGACCAGGGGAATGATATCTAAAGCAGAAAAGTGAAAATGGAGGAGAAACATGAAATCTCTTGAAGAGTTACGTGCAATAAGGGAAAAGATGCAGGGAAAAGTCGGCGTCCGCAAAGAGAATGAGGGGCAAATCAGGGTTATTGTAGGAATGGCTACCTGTGGCATCGCAAGTGGTGCAAGGCCTGTCCTGACGGCTCTCTCGGATGCGGTGCAGGAACAGGGGCTTCTGCATATAAATGTGACCCAGACAGGCTGTATCGGACTATGTCAGTATGAGCCGATTGTAGAAGTATTGGAACCGGGCAGGGAGAAAGTTACATATGTGAAAATGACTCCGGAAAAGGCAATGGAAGTGCTCAGAATGCATCTGCTGGACGGCCAGGTAGTGACAAAATATACACTGGGTGCTGCCAAAAGGGGTATTGAATAAGGAAAAGGAGGCAAAAGGTTTATGTATCGTTCGCATGTTTTAGTTTGCGGTGGAACAGGATGCACTTCATCCGGAAGCCGAAGAATTATAAAAAAGCTTGAGAAAGAAATTAAGGCCCAGGGACTTGAAGAAGAGGTCGGCGTTGTACAGACAGGCTGTTTTGGGTTGTGTGCTCTGGGGCCGATTATGATTGTCTACCCCGAAGGCTCATTTTACTCTATGGTCCAGGAGGATGATATCCCGGAGATTGTATCTGAACATCTCCTGAAAGGACGGGTTGTAAAACGTCTCCTTTATGATGAGACAACAAAAACGGAAGACATTCTCCCCCTGAATGAGACCACATTTTATAAAAAGCAAAAAAGAGTGGCACTGCGCAACTGTGGTGTCATCAACCCGGAAAATATTGAAGAATACATAGGAACAGGGGGCTATGAGGCGCTGGGCGTTGTTTTGACGGAAAAGAAACCGGAGGATGTCATACAAATTCTTTTAGACAGTGGCCTCAGAGGCCGGGGAGGTGCCGGTTTCCCCACAGGGCTCAAATGGAAATTTGCGGCTGACAATGCCGGGGAACAAAAATATGTCTGTTGTAATGCGGATGAAGGGGATCCGGGAGCTTTTATGGACCGTTCTGTATTGGAGGGAGACCCTCATGTAGTTCTTGAGGCAATGGCGATTGCGGGATATGCCATAGGCGCATCACAGGGGTATATTTATGTACGTGCAGAGTATCCGATTGCGGTGAAGCGTTTGGAGATTGCCATAGAGCAGGCAAGAGAATATGGCTTGCTGGGAAAGGATATCTTCGGCAGTGGCTTCGATTTTGATATTGAATTGAGACTCGGCGCCGGTGCTTTTGTATGTGGCGAGGAAACAGCTCTTATGACCTCTATTGAGGGACACAGAGGAGAACCAAGACCGCGTCCCCCGTTTCCTGCGGCAAAAGGATTGTTCCAGAGGCCGACAATTTTGAATAATGTAGAGACTTATGCAAATATTCCCCAAATTATTATAAATGGGCCCCGGTGGTTTGCATCCATGGGTACGGAAAAGTCAAAAGGAACAAAAGTATTTGCCCTGGGAGGAAAGATTAACAATACGGGACTGGTGGAGATTCCGATGGGAACCACACTGCGCGAAATTGTCGAGGAAATTGGCGGAGGCGTTCCGGGAGGCAGGAAGTTCAAAGCAGCACAGACAGGCGGACCGTCCGGCGGATGTATCCCGGCTGAGCATTTTGATGTGCCCATAGATTATGACAATCTCCTTGCCATTGGTTCTATGATGGGGTCGGGTGGCCTGATTGTTATGGATGAAGATAACTGTATGGTAGATATTGCAAAATTTTTCTTGGAATTTACAGTGGATGAATCCTGTGGAAAATGCACGCCATGCCGTGTCGGCACAAGACGTATGCTGGAAATTCTGGAAAAAATTACAAAAGGCCAGGCAACAATGGAGGATTTGGACAAACTGGAAGAATTGTGTTATCACCTGAAATCTAACTCTCTGTGTGCATTGGGGCAGACAGCTCCGAACCCGGTGCTTTCTACACTCCGTTACTTCAGAGATGAATATGTTGCTCATATTGTGGATAAGAGATGTCCTGCAGGAGTATGTAAAGCTCTGCTTCAGTATCGGATCGATGCAGACAAATGTAAAGGATGTACCTTATGCGCGAGAGTCTGTCCGGCAGACGCGATTACCGGCAGCGTGAAAGAGCCCCATATGATAAATCCGGATAAATGCATCAAGTGTGGAGCCTGTATGGAAAAATGCCGTTTCGGTGCAATTTATAAAGAATAAGAGAGGGTAACGAATATGGAAAATATAAATATGAAGATTAACGGACTGGAGGTCTGTGCACCGGCAGACTCTACGATTCTGGACGCGGCACATATAGCAGGAATTAAAATTCCTACTTTGTGTTTTCTGAAAGAAATCAATGAAATTGGGGCCTGCCGTATGTGTGTTGTGGAGGTTAAAGGTGCAAGAAATCTTGTGGCGGCCTGTGTGCACCCGGTAAGTGAGGGGATGGAGGTCCTGACAAATACACCAGGGTTGATTGAATCCAGAAAACGTACTTTGGAGCTGCTTCTGTCAAGTCATGACAAGAAATGTCTTTCTTGTGTAAGAAGCGGTCAGTGTGAACTACAGGAACTCTGTCAGGAGATGGGCGTGGAGGATGAGAACTATTTTGCCGGGGCATCCCCGGAATATGAACTGGATGACAGTGCTCCTCATATGATTCGAGACAATAATAAATGTATTCTCTGCAGAAGATGTACAGCTGTCTGTGAGAATGTTCAGTCAGTGGGTGTTATCGGGCCGAACAACAGAGGCTTTTCCACATTTATAGGTTCCCCTTTTGATATGGGGCTGGGCACTACGAGTTGTGTGGCCTGCGGTCAGTGTATTGCGGCCTGTCCCACGGGTGCTGTGTATGAGAAGGACTTTACAGATGATGTGATTGCTGTAATTGCAGATAAGAGTAAACATGTGATTGTGCAGCCGGCTCCTTCAGTAAGAGCTGCCCTGGGGGAGGAGTTTGGATATCCCATGGGAACAGACGTAGAGGGGAAGATGGCGGCGGCTTTGCGCAGAATTGGATTTGACAAAGTTTTCGATACAGATTTCAGTGCGGATTTGACCATTATGGAGGAAGCGCATGAATTTCTGGAACGTGTACAAAACGGTGGGGTACTTCCACTAATGACCTCCTGCTCTCCAGGCTGGATTAAATACTGTGAGCACTATTATCCGGACCAGCTGGAACATCTGTCAAGCTGTAAGTCTCCCCAGCAAATGTTTGGGGCAATCTCCAAAACTTACTATGCGCAGAAAATGGGACTTAATCCTGAAGATATCGTATGTGTCAGCGTTATGCCATGCACAGCAAAGAAGTTTGAACTTAATCGGGATGACCAGAATGCAGCGGGTGTTCCCGATGTAGATATCTCCATCACGACAAGGGAATTGGCACGTCTGATCCGCAGACAGGGGATTGACTTCAAGAGTCTTCCGGATGAGCAATTTGATGATCCTCTGGGAGAATCTACAGGTGCAGGCGTTATCTTCGGGGCAACTGGGGGTGTGATGGAAGCTGCCCTGCGAACTGCGGTGGAAACACTTACAGGCGAAGAACTGGCAAATGTGGAGTTCCAGGAAGTGCGCGGCACACAGGGGGTTAAGGAAGCTGTCTATAATGTGGCGGGAATGGATGTGAAGGTGGCAGTAGCCTCCGGTCTCTCAAATGCCCGGAAGATTATGGAAAAGATCAGAAAGGGGGAAGCCGATTACCACTTTGTTGAAATTATGTGTTGTCCCGGTGGATGTGTCAATGGAGGCGGTCAGCCTCAGGTGCACGCAGATATCCGAAATTATGAGAGTGTTATAGCAGCCCGCGCAAAGGCTCTGTATGACAATGATGAGGCAAAATCAATCAGAAAATCCCATGAAAATCCTTCCGTCAGGAGACTGTACACGGAATTCTTAGATAAGCCGGGAAGTGAAAAAGCACATCATATTCTACATACCAGTTATGTGAAACGAACTATCAATTAAAAGAAAGGCACAGACATGAGGGTAATTGATTTTAAAGATGCAAAATGCAGGCATTGCTATAAATGTGTGCGTCACTGTAAAGTGAAGGCGATTTCCATCCAAAATGAGCAGGCGCACATTTTAAAAAATCACTGTATCAATTGTGGACGCTGTCTGGAAGTATGCCCTCAGAATGCAAAAAAATTTGCCAGTGATATGAACCGGGTAAGAGGATATTTAAGGCAGGGATATAAGACGATTATTTCCATAGCTCCTTCTTACCAGGGAGTGCTGGAGTTTGCTCGTCCCGGTCAGGTTGTGGATGCCCTTATTAAACTGGGATTTGCGGAGGTAAGGGAGACGGCCGAAGGTGCTGTCCTGGTGACGGCCGAATACAAAAAGATGATCCTGGAAAAGAAGATGGAGAATATCATCACTACCTGCTGCCCCAGCGTCAATGATCTTGTGGAGAAGTATTATCCTGCCTGCGTCCCTATGCTGGCTCCAGTAGTATCGCCCATGATAGCCCATGGGCGATATATTAAAAAACTTTACGGAAATGACGTGAAAGTAGTATTCTTAGGTCCGTGTATCGCCAAGAAACAGGAGGCTGCCGGCGATGAAAGAGTTTTTGGTGCCATAGATGCAATTCTTACCTTTGAAGAGCTGGCTCTTTGGCTGGAAGAGGAAGGAATCCGGCTGGATACCTGCGAAGATCTGCCGTTGGGCAATCCTGATCCGGGGATAAACCGTATGTACCCGGTCAGCGGCGGAATCATCCAGTCTGTGGTGACGGAAAAAGAGTCCGATGCTTATCATAAGGTTTATGTGGACGGACTTGCAAACTGCATGGAGATGCTGGAATGTCTTCAGAGAGGTGAACTTAAAGCCTGTTTTATTGAGGCAAATGTCTGTGAGGGAGGGTGTGCAAAAGGCCCTGCCTCCGCAAGGTGGAACACATCCTATGTCAAAGCAAAGATAAAAATTCAAAATTCTGTATCTCACCGTGCTGCCGGGGAATTGCCATCTATGAGCTCACAGGAGCTTGCAAAGAAATTCAGGGATAGGCATCTGACAGATCTTGTTCCCACAGAGGCGGAAATCAGAGAAATTTTAAAATCCACCGGAAAGTATTCTGTCGATGATGAACTCAACTGCGGCGCCTGTGGTTATCCCACCTGTCGTGACAAGGCCATTGCAGTCTATCAGAACAAAGCAGAACTTTCTATGTGCATGCCCTATGCACTGGCAAGGGCAGAATCCATGTCTAATGTGATACTGGATGCCACCCCTAACATGGTACTTGTCGTCGACAGTAATATGCAGATTGTAGAATGCAACAATAAGGCACTGCGTTTTCTGGATGTCGGCAGAGAGGAAGCTGTGCAGAGATTTATCTTTGAATTTATTGAGGCCGGAGATATTGAAGAGACGCTGCACACAAGGAAATCGATTATTCATAAGAAACTACAGTTAAAAAATGAGAATATGATTGTGGAAGAAACTATTGTATATATTGAAAGTCTGGATTCTGCACTTGTGACTTTCCAGGATGTGACTGAGGAAGAGAGGCTGAAAGATCAGCGCTTTGAAAAGAAGGTAGAAATTGTGGAAATGGCACAGAAAGTTATTGAAAAACAGATGCTGGCTGCTCAGGAAATTGCAGGTCTTCTGGGGGAGACAACTGCGGAGACAAAAGTGACACTGACAAAGCTTAGTGACTCCATTTTAAATGAAGGGTAAAAATAGCATGAGTGTGAGCATTGATGTGGCATGGAAAAGCCTAAACAAACATAATGAAGAGCTGTGTGGGGATAAAGTGGAGGTACTAAAAACAGAAAATTCCGACATCGTAATTCTGGCGGATGGTATGGGAAGTGGTGTGAAAGCCAACATTTTGGCAACTTTGACATCAAAGATTCTTGGAACTATGTTGTATGAAGGTGCAAAGATTGAGTCCTGCGTAGAGACAGTAGCCAAAACTTTGCCTATCTGTCAGGTCCGTAATACTGCGTATGCAACTTTTAGTATACTGCAAATCTTCCACAATGGGTTTGCACATTTGATAGAATATGATAACCCTGCCTGTGTCTTTATCCGGGAGAAGAAGATTATAAAATACCCATATGAGGAAATGGTAATAGAAGGTAAAAAGATCCGTGAATATTGTTTTCGGGTGCAGCAAGATGACTGTTTTGTAATAACGAGTGACGGTGTGATTTATGCCGGTACAGGGAAAATATTAAACCTTCATGGCTGGACCTGGAAGAGTATGGCTGAATATACTCTGGAATGTACAAAGAAAACTTTGTCGGCATCCAGGCTTACCGCACTGCTTTGTCAGGCCTGCAACGATTTGTACATGCAGAAGCCCGGAGATGACACGACAGTTGCCGTGGCAAGAGTTATTGAGAGAAGAGTGGTGAATATTTTTACGGGTCCCCCTTTGAGGATGGAGGATGATGAAAGACTGATGTATGACTTCATGCACATGGAAGGGAAAAAAATTGTATCAGGAGGCTCAAGTGCCAATATAGCAGCCCGGATTCTTCATAAAGATATTGTTACTAAGATAAATTACAGTAATCCCGACATCCCCCCGACAGCTGTGATAGAAGGATTGGATTTGGTAACAGAAGGTGTGCTGACTCTGGGGAGAACACTAAAGCTATTAAAACGTTATATCAATGATGAGTTTGACACAAAATTTTTTGACGAGCTGGATGCCGATAACGGAGCATCAAAACTTGCAAAAATACTAATTGAAGAATGTACAGAACTGAATTTGTACGTAGGTACATCGGTCAATGAGATACATCACAGCTCAAAATTAAATTTTGACCTTAGCTTAAGATTGAATTTAGTAAAGCAGCTGCGCAGCGCTGTCGAAAAAATGGGAAAGAAAGTAGCAGTCATGTACTATTAAAAAATTGTTTTTCTTTCTTCCACTTGTGATTAATATTATTTGGTGATATGATTGAAAGCAGTGATAAATGAATATCATCGAATAATACTATACGAAAGGAAACGGGAAACGTGACCTATAAAGAAGCAAGGGTATATTTGGACGAAGTGTCGAAATACGGAAGTGTACTTGGCTTAGATACGATTCGAGGTCTGTTGAATGAACTCGGTAATCCTCAGGATGACTTGAAGTTCATACATATCGCAGGGACGAATGGCAAAGGCTCTGTGCTTGCATACACTTCCACAATTTTAAGTGAGGCAGGATACAGAACGGGGCGATATGTATCACCAACAGTAGTTTCCTATCTGGAACGGATTCAGGTAGACGGAAAATGGATACCGGAAGATGATTTCGCAGAATTAGTGGAAGAAGTTCAGAAAGCTATTGTACGTATGGAGGCTCATGGTGAGGCAAGTCCCACTGTTTTTGAGGCTGAGACGGCAGTGGCTTTTTTGTATTTCAAAAAAGTCAAATGTGATATTGTCGTATTGGAAGCCGGTCTGGGCGGCACACTGGATGCGACAAACATTGTGAAAAATACAATAGCAGCTGTATTCTCATCCGTCAGTCGTGATCATATGGGGGTTTTAGGAGAAAGTCTGGAAAAGATAGCAGTGAATAAAGCCGGAATTATGAAGCCGGGCTGTGTGGTTGTGACTGCCGGACAGAAGCCGGAAGTGATGAAAGTTTTTAAGAACTTTGCAAATGAGCTTGGATGCAGGATGTATACGGCGGATGACAATGAGACGCAACTATTGGAAGAAGGCTGGCGAGGTCAGTACTTCACCTATAAAAACCGGGATAATATTCATATATCCCTGGCGGGAAGATACCAGATTGTGAATGCGGTGACTGTGCTGGAGCTTATAGATTCGCTTAAGGACGCCGGGTATCGTATTCCGGAAGAAGCAGTCAGAAAAGGGTTTGAGGAAACAGTTTGGCCGGGAAGATTTTCGTGTATCAATACAGGGCCTATATTTATTGCAGACGGAGCTCATAATGAGGAAGCCGCTTTACGATTGCGGGAATCTGTTGAAACCTATTTTCCCGGGAAGAGGCTGGTATTTATTATGGGTATTTTTCGAGATAAGGAGTATCAAAAAATAGCACGTATTATGGGGCCTCTGGCCTCTAAGATTTTTACAGTTGATCTGCCGGATACAGACCGGACGCTAAGAGCTGCAGACCTGGCCAGGGCATTGACACCATATTGTGCCGAGGTGAAGGCAGAGACAGCTATTTCCGGGGCTGTAAAGGATGCATTTCTGGCGGCAGCTAAAGACGATGTGATACTTACATTTGGCTCTTTGTCCTATTTGGGACTGGTGATGGAGCTGGTTAAAAAAAGGGGAGAGCGAAAATGATAGATCAGAAAAAAGTAAAACAGGCAGTCCGTCTGCTTCTTGACGGGATAGGAGAAGACCCGGATCGTGAGGGGCTTAAAGATACACCGGAACGCATTGCGCGGATGTACGAAGAAATATATGGTGGAATGGAAGAAAGTGCGGAAGAACACCTAAAAAAAACTTTTCATGCGGACAATAACGAATTGGTTGTAGAGAAGAATATTACCTTTTATTCTACTTGTGAACACCACCTCCTTCCGTTTTATGGAAAGGCCCACATTGCCTATATTCCCGACGGAAATGTGGTGGGTTTAAGTAAGCTCGCAAGAACTGTGGAAGTATATGCAAGGCGGCTCCAGCTTCAGGAGCGGCTGACGGTACAGATTGCCGATGCTCTGATGGGAAGTATAAACCCAAAGGGGGTATGTGTCATGCTTGAAGCAGAGCATATGTGCATGACAATGCGGGGAATCAAAAAGCCGGGCAGTCAGACTGTCACCCTGGTGAAACGGGGAGAATTTACAGATAATCCGGATCTTATTAACTTATTTTTTCAGATGATAAAATGATGTAAGGGTCAAAAGGTGTATAAAACATGGAAGTTCTGGAAAAAATCAGGTGCCATCCTCTTTATGAAGAAAATTATAAAAATCTGGAATCAGCAGAAGAAAATAGAAACTTCTGCAGGCATCAGATGCCTCATTTGCTGGATGTGGCAAGAATTGCTTATATTCGGAATTTAGAGGAAGGCATGGGTTTTACAAAAGAGGTAATCTATGCTGCGGCTCTGCTCCATGACATTGGAAAGTACCGTCAGTATGAGGAAAAAATACCGCATGAACAGGCGGGACAGGAAATAGCGCAGATTATATTGAAGGATATTGATATGTTTTCCTCTAAGGAAGTCGGTATAATTTTGCAGGCGATTTGTGAGCATCGAAAAGCTGCTCATGATATGACAAAGCTGGGTCGGCTTATGTATGAAAGTGACAAATTATCCAGATCCTGCTATGCCTGTCCGGCAGAAGCAGAATGTAATTGGAGCAGTGAAAGAAAGAACATGAAAATTGATTGGTAGTAAGATATGAAAATAGGAAAAAGAGAATTTGATACAGAAAACCATACCTACGTTATGGGGATTTTAAATGTAACACCGGATTCCTTCTCCGACGGTGGAAGATATAACCATATAGACGGGGCACTTAACCATGCCGAAGAGATGATTGAAGAAGGTGTGGATATTTTGGACCTTGGCGGGGAATCCACCCGTCCGGGGCATACAAAGATCCCGGATGAAGAGGAAATAGAGCGGATTATGCCTGTGTTGGAAAGATTGAAAAAAGAGTTTGATGTACCCGTCTCTGTGGACACTTATAAAAGCAAAGTCGCTAAAGCCGCTGTTTTAGCAGGGGCAGATCTGATAAATGATATCTGGGGCTTAAAATATGATGATAAAATGGCAGGGGTAATTGCAAAGAGCCGGGCTGCCTGCTGTCTGATGCATAACAGAAAAAAAGCAGAATATAATAACTTTTTGCAGGAGGTGCTTGAAGATTTGCAGGTGAGCTTGGATATTGCCAGGCGCACAGGAATTGAAAGGGACAAAATTATTTTGGATCCAGGTGTAGGATTTGGAAAGACTTATGAAATGAACCTGGAAATTATGAAAGAGTTGAGCTGCCTTAAAGAACTGGGATATCCTCTCCTCCTTGGCGCATCCAGAAAAGGTGTGATTGGACTGACTCTGGACTTACCCGTGGACCAGAGATGTGAAGGCACTCTGGTGACGACCGTACTGGGCAGCTTAAGCGGATGTGCTTTTGTGCGGGTGCATGATGTGAAGGAAAACAAACGCGCCATACAGATGACACAGGCAATTATGAGGAAACATGAGGTGTGAGATGGATCGGATTAATATAGAAAACTTAGAAGTATTTGCAAATCACGGGGTGTTCCCAGAAGAAAATGTTCTTGGACAGAAATTTCTTGTGTCTGTAACCTTATATACAAATACGAGACATGCCGGTCAGACAGATGATCTGAAGGCGTCTATTCATTACGGAGAGGTCAGCCGGTTTATAACTGACTATATGAAAAAGCATACATATAAACTAATAGAACGTGCCGCGGAGAGTCTGGCAGAGGCTCTTCTGCTTGGAACAAAGCATTTGGAAAAGGTGGAACTGGAATTGAAAAAGCCGTGGGCACCGGTAGGCCTGCCGGTGGAGTATGTCTCTGTAAAAATTATAAGGCAATGGCACACGGCCTATGTTGCACTGGGATCAAACATGGGAGATAAGCAGAAATACCTGGAGGATGCTGTAAAAGCCCTGCATGAGGCCCGGGGGTGTTATGTGACAAAGACCTCCTCCTGGCTGGTTACGCCTCCTTATGGAAGGATTCAGCAGGATGATTTTCTCAACGGGTGTCTGGAGCTTAAGACCCTTCTGTCTCCTGAAGAATTACTGGGTACACTGCATAAGATTGAACAAGATGCAGGGCGGGAGAGAACTATCCACTGGGGCCCCAGAACCCTCGATCTGGATATTCTGTTCTATGATGATTTAATACTGGGAACGGATACATTGTGTATTCCCCATGCAGACCTGCAGAACCGGGATTTTGTTCTTAGGCCTCTTGAGGAAATAGCGCCATACAAGCATCATCCCGGAAACGGAAAAACTGTCAGAGAAATGCTGGCCGGGTTAGGTTAAATAGGTAGAATTTTTATTTCATAACAGCAGCTCAAATGTATCATAAAAGGAAGGGTAAGATACATCTACACATTCGCTGTTGAGTATATTAGTTCTTCCTTCCGCCGCCAGTGCGGCAATGCTGAAAGCCATGGCTATACGGTGGTCGAAGAGGGTGTGGACGGTGGCTCCGCGGAGCTGTTTTCCGCCGTCTATTACCATACCGTCAAAGGTAGAATCTGCAGGACAGCCCATGGCTCTTAAGTTATCTGTAATTGTCTCTATTCTATCTGTTTCTTTCACTCTCAATTCTCCAGCATCCCGTATAATGGTGGTACCCTCTGCTGAGGCTGCCATAACGGCAATGACAGGGATTTCATCTATTAATGCAGGAATGATACTTCCCTCTATGGTAATACCGTGCAGATGACTGGTGCGGACAAGTATGTCGGCCACCTTTTCACCGCTGCTGATGTGCTCATTATGGAGTGTAATATCACCTCCCATATCTTCACACACTTTCAGCAGCCCGGCACGGGTAGGATTTATTCCTACGTTTTTGATTAATATTTCAGAATCGGGAACAATAAGTCCGGCGGCAATGAAATATGCCGCAGAGGAAATATCACCGGGTACTATAATCTTTTGTCCGTAAAGTTCTCGGCCGGGGCGTACAGAAGCGGTTGTGCGGATATCCAGAAGCTGGTGTGAGGAAGTTAGGTCTGCACCGAAATCCTGGAGCATAAGTTCTGTATGGTTTCGAGAAAGGATCGGTTCCGTTACAGAGGTTTCCCCTTCTGCATAGAGTCCGGCCAGCAGGATACAGGATTTCACCTGCGCAGAAGAAACCGGAGACGTATAATGAATGCCGTGAAGTTTTCCTTTTGTGATATAAAGAGGTGCACAGTCATTGCGCAAAATACTGGATATATTGGCGCCCATCTGTGTCAGAGGTGCCATAATCCGTTTCATGGGACGTGCATTTAGGGATTCGTCACCGGAAATCTTAGAATCGAATTTCTGCCCGCAAAGTATACCGGAAATCAGCCTTGCAGTAGTACCGCTGTTGGCCACATTTAGTATATCTGAGGGAGGCGTTAATCCATGGAGTCCCTTTCCGTGAACGATAACAGTGTCCTGCTTTTGCTCAATCTCAATTCCAAGTCTGCGGAAACAATCTATAGTAGACAGACAATCGGCTCCTTCCAGAAAGTTATGGACCTCGGTTGTCCCTTTGGCTATAGATCCAAGCATAATGCTGCGATGGGAAATGGATTTATCTCCGGGTACTGTTATTTCACCTTTTAATCCTGTAATGTTGTTTAATTCCATACTTCTGCCCTCCTGATTTGTAATTGTTTTGGAGGGCAAGCTCGATTTTGCTTTGCTACATCTCGCTTCGGCTAAGCGCCGGATAGAAATATCCACAAACAGCCCTTAGCAAGCGAGCTTGCATGGGCTGTTCGTGAATATTTCTGCCCTCCGGAATAGTTATCTATATCTTATAAACAATATATCTGTATTTTTGCAGCAGTTCAGCTGCTATGTTTGCAGATGATTCATCGTAAAATTCAATGCGTAATACTCCTTCCTCAAACTCTCTGTTATGTACAATACCGATATTTTTGATGCTGATATTATTATTTGCCAGAATAGTGGCAATGGTGGCAATTCCACCCGTCTCATCCATAATATCACAGTAAAAGGCGAAGCTCTTTTTGATTGGTCCAGCAGAAGTGTTGGGCATGGAATCGCGGTAATCTTTTGAAGATTCAAAAAGTGTAAACAGTTCCTCCTCAGAGCCTGTATCAATGAACGTTAAAGCCTTTTTTAATGTTTTTATGTAGCCCCCGAGAATATTGGAAATGTTTTCCCTGTTTTTCAGGCAAACCTGCTGCCACATACCAGGTGAGGAGGAGGCAATTCTCGTTATATCCTTAAAACCGCCTGCAGCTAGATTCTTCATGAGCCCTTCTTCTGTATCTGTCTCATGGACATAATTTACTAAACTTGAGGCAATAATATGTGGAAGGTGGCTGATGGTTCCGGTGATATAATCATGTTCTTTGTAATCCAGTACAATCGGGAGAGCTTTCAGTGACTCCACAAAATTTCGATATTTTTCGACCTTTTCAGAAGAAACTTTTGCGGAAGGGGTGAGAATATAATAGGCGTTCTCGATTAAAACTGGTCTGGAATTACTATAACCGCTTTTTTCAGAGCCTGCCATAGGATGCCCCCCGATAAAGTTTTCTTCCAGACCGAGACGGATGATTTCCTCGTGAATGGATGCCTTTACACTTCCCACGTCCGTCAGAATGCAATCCGGGTGAATCAGTTCTTTTAGTTGTCCAAGATACGCGGTATTATATGCAATAGGAGCACAGAGAAAAATATAACTGCATGTTTTAAAACTGTTGTCGATAGAAGAACAGGCCTTGTGTATTGTTCCCTCCTGAACTGCCAGAGCCAGAGTTTCTCTATTTTTGTCAAATGCAAGGAGTTCACAGTCCGGATAGTACTGGTGTATTGCCTTTGCGATAGAGCCGCCTATCAGGCCCAGACCAATGAAACCAATCTTTTTAGTCAGCATAAATAATGTCCTTTCCTGTCCATATTTGTAATAAAATGCATAAAATCAGTTTAACATTTTGCTGTGTAAAAGTAAATTCGATTTTCGTTGTTTTTAAAGAATGGCTGAAGTTCATATGGCATGGTGCCATATGAATTTTTCCTTTACATCTATATTGTCTTATGCTATACTTTCTAGGTATGAATTCAGCCGGTGTTCGGTAATCGGAATACTCCGACCATTGCTTAATACCAGGCAGTTTGTAAAATAATAAATAATATAAGGAGGAAACAAAAACATGATTGAAAAAGACAAGAAACAGGCAATCATCGCAGAGTATGGAAGAAGTGAGGGAGATACAGGTTCTCCGGAAGTACAGATTGCGATTCTTACAGCAAGAATCAATGAACTGACAGAACACTTTAAAGTAAATCCGAAGGATCATCATTCAAGAAGAGGTCTTCTTAAGATGGTAGGACAGAGACGTAATATGCTTGCATATCTGAAAAACAAGGATATCGAAAGATACCGTACTTTGATTGAAAAACTCGGATTAAGAAAATAATTTCAAGTCCATCAAGGTTCCGTTTGCATGTCATCAGCATCGGAACCTTTGCTGCGTTAAGAAGGAGACAACTATGTTTAAAAAATTTGAAATGGAACTGGCCGGCAGAACTCTGCGCGTAGATGTAGGCAGAGTTGCAAAACAGGCTAATGGAGCCGTGCTGATGCACTATGGCGACACTACCGTACTTAGTACGGCAACGGCATCTGAGAAGCCGAGAGAAGGAATCGATTTTTTCCCTTTGAGTGTAGAATATAACGAAAGACAATATGCTGTAGGAAAGATTCCGGGGGGCTTTAATAAGAGAGAGGGAAAGGCATCTGAAAATGCAGTCCTTACCTGCCGTGTGATCGACAGACCTATGAGGCCGCTGTTTCCAAAGGACTACAGGAATGATGTAACACTGGAGAATCTGGTAATGTCTGTGGACCAGGACTGCAGTCCTGAATTGACTGCCATGCTGGGCTCGGCAATCGCTACATGTATTTCAGACATTCCCTTTGACGGACCGATTTCTACGACTCAGGTGGGCCTGGTGGACGGAGAATTTGTGTTCAATCCAACTGCTTCAGAGAAAGCAGTTTCTGATCTTGCACTGACGGTTGCTTCTACAAAAGAAAAGGTAATAATGATTGAGGCCGGTGCCAACGAAGTGCCGGAGGCTCAAATGATAGATGCTATCTTTGCAGCACATGGATTGAATCAGAAAGTAATTGCTTTTATTGATACGATTGTTGCAGAGTACGGAAAGCCAAAGCATTTTTATGAGAGCTGTGCAGTTCCGAAAGAGCTCTTTGCGGCAATCCGCGAGATTGTACCGCCGGCTGCTATGGAAGAAGCTGTGTTCACAGATGATAAGCAGACAAGAGAAGGAAATATCCGCGTAATTAAGGATAAACTGGAAGCAGCCTTTGCTGAAAAGGATGAATGGCTGGAAGTACTGGATGAAGCTGTATACCAGTATCAGAAAAAGACTGTCAGGAAGATGATTTTGAAAGACCACAAGCGCCCGGATGGGCGGGCCATCGATCAGATCCGTCCTCTGGCTGCAGAAATCGATCTGATTCCAAGAGTACACGGCTCTGCAATGTTCACGAGAGGTCAGACTCAGATCTGTACAGTTACTACACTGGCACCTTTGTCTGAGGCTCAGAGAATTGATGGACTGGATGATGCAGAGACATCAAAAAGATATATGCACCACTATAATTTCCCCTCCTATTCTGTAGGTGAGACAAGACCGTCCAGAGGTCCGGGACGTCGTGAAATCGGACATGGAGCACTGGCAGAGAGAGCATTGGTTCCTGTACTGCCGGATGAATCCGAATTTCCGTATGCAATCCGCACGGTGTCTGAGACCTTTGAGTCTAATGGTTCAACTTCACAGGCAAGTATCTGTGCATCCAGCATGTCTCTGATGGCTGCAGGTGTGCCGATTAAAGCAGCGGTGGCAGGTATCTCTGCAGGTTTGGTGACGGGAGATACAGAGGATGATTATTTAGTATTGACTGATATTCAGGGTCTGGAAGATTTTTTTGGTGATATGGATTTCAAAGTAGCCGGCACTCATAAGGGTATTACGGCAATCCAGATGGATATTAAAATTCACGGACTTACAAGACCGATTATTGAAGAAGCTATCGCAGCAACAAAGAAGGCCAGGACTTATATTCTGGATGAAGTTATGAACAAGACAATTGCAGAATCCAGGACACAGGTGGGAACCTATGCACCAAAGATTATTCAGATGCAGATTGACCCACAGAAGATTGGCGATGTGGTAGGACAGCGCGGAAAGACTATTAACACGATTATTGAGCAGACCGGAGTGAAAATTGACATTACAGATGACGGATCTGTATCCATCTGTGGCACAGAAAAAGAAGATATGGATAAAGCTGCGAAGATGGTTGCTATTATCACAACAGATTTCGAAGCAGGTCAGATATTTGAAGGAAAAGTAATCAGTATCAAGGAATTTGGTGCATTTTTGGAATTTGCTCCGGGAAAAGAAGGAATGGTTCACATTTCCAAGATTTCCAAGGAAAGAGTGAACAAGGTAGAGGATGTGCTTAAACTGGGCGATATTGTTAAAGTAGTATGTATGGGCAAGGACAAGATGGGAAGATTCAGCTTCAGCATGAAAGATGTAGCAGAGTAGAGAATTATAAAGCCATGGTTTGACTTGACAGATTAATAAAAATATAAAAAGAAGCGTATAGATAGGGAATGATATTAAATCAGCCTTGTTCATACGCTTATTTTTTTGTGGTATATTTTCGGAATGTTTTCATATATTGTTTAAAGAGGTGGACAAGATGAGTGAAGAAAACAGAGAACGGCAGGTGCTGCAGGTAATCGCGAAATCTATCCGGACTATTATGGAGGCAGAAAGACTGAATTTTGAAAAACTGCAGGAGGTTCGGATGCGGATTGAGAAGCCTCTTAGCATAATTTATGACAATGGAGAACGGCTTCTGCCGACAGGGCAGGCGCAGGGGCACATAGTCACCAAAGATGAAATAAGAGAAACAATGGAATATGTCAGTCATTACTCTCTTTACGCATATGAGCAGGAAATGAGACAGGGATTTATCACGATTGAAGGAGGGCATCGCGTGGGAGTGATGGGAAAAGCAATACTTGAAGACAATAAGGTGAAGAATTTGCAGTATATTTCATCTGTAAACATAAGAATGGCTCACGAAGTTTTGGGATGCGCAGATAAAGTGCTGCCTTTTCTTACAAAGAACCGGCAGATATGCCATACTCTGGTGATTTCGCCACCACGCTGTGGGAAGACAACGTTAATCCGGGATCTGATACGGCAGATATCGGACGGGAATACATATATTAAGGGCTGCACGGTGGGTGTAGTAGATGAACGTTCAGAGATTGGCGGCTGTTACCTTGGTATTGCCCAAAATCAGCTGGGGATGCGCACGGATATATTGGATGGGTGCCCAAAAGCAGAGGGAATGATTATGCTCATACGCTCTATGGCACCTCAGGTCATCGCGGTAGATGAAATCGGCGCTCCCGAGGATATACATGCCATTGAATATGCCATGCAGTGCGGCTGTAAGATGATCGCCAGCGTACATGGAATGTCTATGGATGAGGCAAAGGATAAACCGGTGCTCGGAAAGCTGATTAAAGAGCGCAGGTTTGAGCGCTATATCATACTGGGAAACGAAAAAAGACCCGGGGAGATACGGGAAGTATATGATGAACGGGGGAGTCTGCTATGCAGAGATTTATAGGCAGCCTGCTGATTATTACGGCAACCACAGGTGCAGGAATGGTATACGGAGCGGAATTGCAGAGGTATCTGGAGAAGCTTTTGTATATTCGGCATATTGTATACCTGCTGAAAGGTGAGATGGAATATTCCAATGCGCCTATGGGGGAAGTATTTGCAAGAGTTGCGGTGAGGGTAAAAAATCCTTACAAAAGCTGGCTTAAAAGCATGGAACGTCAGATAGAAAACAGGGAAGAAGATGAATTTGCAAAAATATGGAACAGGGGTGTAGATAAGTACCTAAGCGAGCTTCATCTAGCAAGTGTACACGCCATTCAGCTGAAAGAACTGGGAACATTTATGGGTCAGCTTAATGGGGATACTTCCAGCAGATCCATGCAGCTTTACATTAACAGACTGGAACTGGAAATTGAAAAGATGAGAGAAGGTATGTCGTCAAAGAAAAGAATTGGCAGCTGTCTCGGCGTAATGAGCGGGATTTTTTTGGTTGTCATATTAATATAAAATAGGAGGGTTCCATGACCATAAATCTGATATTTAAAATTGCGGCAGTGGGGATACTGGTTTCTATTTTAAGTCAGGTCCTCAAACACAGTGGACGGGATGAACAGGCATTTCTTACGAGCTTTGCTGGATTGATACTTGTACTGTCATGGATACTTCCTTATATATATGACTTATTTACATCTATTAAACAATTATTTTCTCTGTAAACATTTCCCGGAGACGGTTTTGGACAGTATCTGAGAGACAACAATATACATATGGGAAAGGAGCATATTCTATGAGCATGATTCAGATAGGTATTATTGGTGTGATAGGTGCCCTTCTGTCCATACAGTTTAAAGGCGGGAAATCTGAATATGGGATTTACATAAGTGTGGCTATCAGTATTTTTATTTTTGCATGTATTGTAGACAGGCTTGGGCTTTTCGTGAAAGCAGTGTCTCAGGTGAGCCAATATATTAAAATTGATACCAGCTATATTGCAACTATGTTGAAAATGATTGGAATTACTTATATTGCTGAGTTCTCCTCCAGTGTCTGCAAAGATGCGGGATACCAGACAATAGCCATGCAGATTGAAATCTTCAGCAAACTGACCATACTGGCCCTTGGGCTGCCTGTGCTGCTTGCTCTTTTGGAAACAATTCAGGAGTTTTTATCATGAAGAGAGAACAGGGAAAAAAAGCCGGATGTGTCTTCTTATTTCTTCTGTTCTTTGCGGCAATATTCTTTTCTGATGGAAAGGGATACTGTCTGACTGTATATGCAGTTGAGAATGAAGGAGACATAGACTATGATGCAATTGAAAATGAGACCGAAAACAAACTGTTTTCGGAATTTGATTTTACGGAGATAGACGACAGCCTGCAAAAGCTGTTTCCGGAAAAAAAAATCACTTTTCAGGAACTGGTGTCTTCTCTTATAAAGGGAGAAGGAGCAGGGGCCGGAAAGCATATCATGGAATTTGTGGCAGACCAGTTTTTTTATGAATTCAGACAGAACAGACAAAATCTGGTCTATATGCTTCTGATTGCTATTATTGCAGCTGTTTTCACCAACTTCTCCAATGCATTCCAAAACAAACAGGTTTCAGAGATTAGTTTTTATGTTTTGTATATTCTTCTGATTACAATGTGCCTGAATGTATTTCGTATTGCAATGAAAGGAATTGAAGGACAGATGAGTGTGCTGCTGGACTTTATGGGTGTCTTGTGTCCCAGCTATTTTCTTGCAGTGGCAATTGCCTCGGGAAGCACCAGCTCGCTGATCTTTTATAACATTGTACTGTTTTTGATTTATGCAGCAGAGGTCATAATTTTACGTTTTCTTCTTCCAATTATTAATATTTATATTATGGTGCAGGTGATAAATTATCTTGCAGGTGAAGAATATCTGTCTCAGTTTGCCGAACTTTTAAAAAAGCTGGTTTCCTGGATTCTTAAAACATTGATTACCGTGGTGATCGGGATAAATGTTATTCAGGGCATGCTTGCACCGGCTATCGATACATTAAAACGAAGTGCTCTGACAAAAACAGCTCAGGCTATACCGGGAATAGGAAATGCAATCGGTGGAGTCACCGATGTAGTGCTGGGGACTGCTATACTGATAAAAAACGGCATAGGGATGGCAGGAGCGATTATTATAATTTCTATCTGTGCTGTGCCCGTTTTACAGAACATATTTATGATGCTGATGTATAAGCTGGCTGCCGCTTTAGTTCAGCCCGTTTCAGATAAAAGAATTACAAACTGTATCAGCAGTGTGAGTGAAGGTTATGAACTTATCGTAAAAGTGGTGCTTTCAACAGTAATACTATTTTTGCTGACCATTGCCGTGATAACAGCGACAACATCTTAAACAACAGGGCAAAAATGTATTTTGACCCTTGATACCTACGGATTGCTACCCACTTTGTGCACCCGCAATCCTAAAGTCATGCTTTTTCATGCAGCCATGAAACCCATGACCTGTTGACCCTGGTATCATATCATTTGTATGAGGGGGATATGACAATGCTTGATTATTTATATGAATGGATTCAAACCCTGGCTTTTTTCCTTGTGATCGTCACAGCAGTACTCCAGGTAATTCCCGGAACCGGATACAAAAAATATGTGCAGTTTTTTTCCGGTATGGTTATGATACTGCTGATGCTGACACCCGTACTAAAGCTTGTGGGGATGGAGAACCATTTTTATGAGTTGTATCACAGCAAAGAATATGAACTGTCAAAAGATGAGATTGAAGAGCAGCAGAAATATTTTGAGGATCAGGATATTATGGATTTTCTTCCCGATGAATATCAGAATGATGCCGGGGAAGATAATGAGTCAAAGGGCGCCTCTGACGAGATAAAAGTGGAGGGTATTCAGATTGGAAAATAAATGGAAGGAAATGTTAGATCAATTAAAAGAAAAGAGAAAATTTCCCGGGAAAACCCAGCTTTTGATTATTCTGCTCGTGGGCATCCTGCTGGTAGTGATTGCAATACCTGTGCCTGGCAGGAAAGCGACGGGCGCTGCAGAGAATACAGAGGATGCCGGAAAGAAGTCGGTTTCACCGTCTGATTCTCAGGAGGAGTATGCGCAGTATCTGGAGCGGCGCATCTCTAAGGCGCTGGAACATGTGCAGGGAGTTGGAAAAGCAGAAGTGATGATTACATTGAAGTCTTCCGGTCAGAATATTGTAGAGAAGGATCAAAAAAGCAGTAATCAGAATACAAATGAGGAGGACAGCTCGGGAGGGACACGTTCTGTAAAGGAAAATACAGCAGATAAGACAAGTATTTATGAGCAGTCTTCTGACGGGTCGTCGTCCCCCTATGTGAGTAAGAGGCTTACTCCGGAAATCGAAGGAGTGATTGTGATTGCCCAAGGCGGAGACAATGCAGTGGTTGTGGAGAATATAACAGAAGCAATCCAGGCATTATTCGGCGTAGAAGCGCATAAAATAAAAATAATGAAAAGGACTGATACATAAAAGGAGGATTCCAAGTGAAGCGTTTATTTAAGAAAAATCAAATTATTATTACCACGCTGGCAATTATGATTGCCATTGCCGGGTACCTGAATTACTCAGGCCGGCTGTTCGGACAGTCAGATAAGGGGTCTGCGGAGGCAAATGCAGATCTGGCCAACAAGGAGCTGCTGGATATTTCGGACGAAGATCTGGAGACAGGTTCCGGTGACATAGCAAGCAATGACTCTGAGGTGGACGGCACACCGGGAGAGGCAGTGTTGACAAGCGGCCAGACAGATGCGACTGTGGCACAGGCTAAAGTGTCCCGGGAACAGGTCCGTGCTCAGAACAAGGAAACGCTGCAGGCTATCATCGACAATACGAATATCAGCGATGAAGAGAAGCAGGACGCTATTGCCCAGATGGTCCAGATGACGCAATTGTCTGAGCAGGAAGTGACAATTGAAACTCTGATGGTATCCAAAGGGTTTTCAGAGAGTGTCGTGAGCCTTACAGCCGACTCTGCGGATATTGTTGTAAACAGCGCCGAACTGACAGATGCCAACCGTGCCCAGATAGAAGATATCGTAACACGGAAGACCGACATAGCGCCAGAGAACATTGTTATTACACCGATACATGAGGGTACAGCAGACAACGCTGCAAACAGCGGAGAATAAAAAAATTATAAGAGTAAATCATATCACATTGTAATGAACTTCTTTAAAACAATTGCAGGTGGTTTCCACTTGTGATAAACTAGATAAGTTAATAGGATGGTTGAACTGGAGATTAAAAATATGTCAGAAATTACAAATGAAATAAAAAAGAGAAGAACATTTGCCATTATTTCTCATCCGGATGCGGGTAAGACTACACTTACCGAGAAGTTTTTGCTTTATGGTGGAGCGATTAATCATGCCGGTTCCGTGAAGGGAAAGGCAACGGCAAAACATGCAGTTTCGGACTGGATGGATATTGAAAAAGAAAGAGGGATTTCCGTGACCTCTTCTGTGTTACAGTTCCGCTATGGCGGATACTGCATCAATATCCTGGATACACCGGGGCATCAGGATTTTTCCGAGGATACTTACCGCACCTTGATGGCGGCTGACTCTGCGGTGATGGTCATTGATGCTTCCAAGGGTGTGGAGGCTCAGACTCGCAAGCTGTTCAAGGTCTGTGTCATGAGACACATTCCGATTTTTACCTTTATTAATAAAATGGACAGAGAGGCAAGGGATACCTTTGACCTGCTGGATAATATCGAAAAAGAACTGGGAATAGCAACATGCCCGGTTAACTGGCCTATTGGTTCAGGCAAAGATTTCAAAGGAGTGTTTGACAGACAGAAGAAGGAAGTGGAGCTGTTTTCAGATACACAGAAAGGAACTGCCCTGGGAGAGGTGAAAAAAATCGATGCCAACAATCCGGAACTGGACTGGATACTGGGGACTGAGGCAAAGGCTACTCTAGAAGAAGAGATAGAACTTCTGGACGGTGCTGCGGCAGAGTTTGACCAGGAACTGGTCAACAAAGGAAATCTATCACCGGTTTTCTTTGGCTCCGCCCTCACGAATTTTGGCGTCGAAACTTTTCTGAAGCATTTTCTGGCAATGACCAGTTCTCCGCTTCCCAGAATGTCTGATATAGGAGAGATTGATCCTATGACAGAATCCGATTTTTCCGCTTTTGTATTCAAAATACAGGCAAATATGAATAAGGCGCACAGAGATAGAATCGCCTTTATGAGAATCTGCTCCGGTGAGTTTGAAGCCGGCTTACCTGTCTACCATATGCAGGGAGGGAAGGAAGTACGCCTGGCACGTCCCCAGCAGATGATGGCCAGCGAAAGAAAAATCATCGATAAGGCTTACGGAGGAGATATTATCGGTGTGTTTGACCCGGGAATCTTTTCTATTGGGGATACGCTGACTGCCGCAAAAGACAGGTTTACCTATGAAGGAATCCCTACCTTTGCGCCGGAACACTTTGCCAGAGTGCGTCAGGTTGATACTATGAAACGCAAGCAGTTCGTGAAAGGAATCAATCAGATAGCTCAGGAAGGTGCAATCCAGATCTTCCAGGAATTTAATACCGGAATGGAAGAAATTATTGTAGGCGTGGTAGGCGTGCTGCAATTTGATGTATTGGAATACCGCCTGTTAAATGAGTATAATGTAGAAATCAGACTGGAGAACCTTCCCTATGAGCATATCCGATGGATTGAAAATGAAGAAATCAACATGGACAAACTGACGGGGACTTCGGACATGAAGAAAATTAAGGACTTAAAGGGCAGGCCGCTTCTACTGTTTGTACATGAGTGGAGCATACGCATGACTCTGGAGAGAAATAAGGAACTAAAGCTTTCCGAATTCGGACGCTCCTGATATTCTTCTTTTCAAACAGATGGATATTTGCTATAATATAAAATAAAAAGAAACATCAGCGTAAATTAAGCAGGAGGTTTTTACGATGGCAAAGGACGAAAGAAATACTTATACTATACAGAATGACTCCAACATGGGGGAGGTCAAGATTGCAGATGAAGTTGTAGCAATTATTGCTGCCCTGGCGGCCACGGAAGTGGAAGGCGTTGCATCCATGGCAGGCAATGTGACCAATGAATTTATCAGCAAGCTGGGTATGAAGAACCTGTCCAAGGGCGTGAAAGTGGACGTGCTTGAAGGTGTTGTAACAGTTTCCCTGGCACTGAACCTGAAATATAATTACAGTATTATGGAGATTTCTTCCAAGGTACAGGAAAAGGTGAAGAATGCCGTGGAGAACATGACCGGCCTGGAAGTGGCCGATGTCAATATCAAGGTGGCCGGCGTGGAAATGGAAAGTCAGGAATAACCTTTTCATTGCAAAGGACAGTAGAGGTGTAGTATAATGGGGATGTCGTAAGGCATCCCTTTTTTTGGATGCCAATGGAAAGGAGCCAGCACATGGTAAGAAGAGAATTTCGAGAGCATGTTTTCAAAATGCTTTTTCAGATAGAGTTTGTTGACAGGAGGGATATGCCGGAACATATAAGCCTCTACTTAGATTATCTCGGGAGTGCCGGGGACACAGAAAAAGAGCAGATAAAAATCAAACTCCAGGCAGTCATAGATAAAGTAAATGAAATTGACGGGATCTTGAACGAGAAGACCACCGGGTGGAAGACCACAAGAATGAACAAAGTAGATTTATCAATTTTGCGTCTTGCAGTTTATGAGATGAAGTGGGACGAGGATATTCCGACAGGAGTGGCAATCAACGAGGCCGTGGAGCTGGCAAAGCATTTCAGCGGGGGTGAAGGTCCATCCTTCATTAACGGAGTTCTTGCAAAGCTCGTGGATTAGGAGGCGGTTATGCGTAATGTCTATACGGTAAAGCAGGTCAATGCATATATTAAAAACATGTTTACACAGGACTTCATGCTGAATAGAATTTATGTAAAAGGAGAGGTCTCCAATTGTAAATATCATACTTCAGGACATATCTATTTTTCATTAAAGGACGAGTCCGGCACGATAGCCTGCGTAATGTTTGCGGGTTCACGGTCAGGGCTTTCTTTTCGTATGCAGGAGGGTCAGCAGGTGATTGTCTTAGGCTCTGTCAGTGTCTATGAAAGGAGCGGCAGTTACCAGCTTTATGCCCGGGAAATCCTATTGGACGGAGCAGGTCTCCTGTATGAAAAATTTGAGACCCTTAAAAAGGAACTGGAGGAAATGGGCATGTTTTCTGTGCAATACAAGCTGCCAATTCCGAAATATGTAAAAAGGGTAGGTATTGTGACGGCCCCAACTGGGGCTGCGGTTCGCGATATTATAAATATCGCTTCTAGAAGAAATCCCTATGTGCAGCTGATTCTATATCCTGCTCTTGTACAGGGAGAAGGTGCGGTAAATAGTATTGTTAACGGAATTCAAATGTTAGAAAAAAAGGATATAGATGTTATGATTGTAGGGCGCGGAGGCGGCTCTATAGAAGATTTGTGGGCCTTTAATGAAGAAGCAGTGGCACAGGCCATCTTTGACTGCCGGGTCCCGGTGATTTCAGCTGTTGGACATGAAACAGACACAACCATAGCAGACTATGTGGCCGATCTGCGCGCTCCCACACCGTCGGCAGCCGCTGAACTTGCCGTCTATGAATATATGGGGACGGCAGGAATCATGGGGGAATACGAATTACAGCTGAGGCGCAGTATAACCCAAAGGATTCTTCAGGAGAGAAGAAGAAGTGAGCAGGCAGCCCTGAAGCTGAAGTTTACACACCCTGGGCAGAGACTTAACGAGAAAAGACAGCGCGCTGCGGATACAGAGCACAAGCTGCGCATGTTGATGAATAACTGTCTGGGAGGAAAGAAACATCAGTTTGCATTATATGTGGAGCAGATGAAGGGACTTTCGCCCCTGGCAAAGTTAAATCACGGATATTCTTATGTGGAAGGACCCGGAGGAATAAATATTAAATCTGTAAAAAGGATTTCCTCCGGTGATCCAATCCGCATTTATGTGTCAGATGGATATATCAGTGCAAAAGTAAAAGATAAGACGGAGGTGAAGCCGGATGGCAGAGCAGGAGAATAAAACACAAAGTGAGCAGGGAACTTCTCTGGAAGAGTTGTTTGAGAATCTGGATCGGGTAGTTTCCAGGCTGGAAGGAGACGAGGTGTCTTTGGAAGAATCTTTCCAGCTTTATCAAAAGGGAATGAATCTGTTGAAGCAGTGCAATACAACGATTGACACCGTGGAGAAAAAGGTGCAGATGCTGGATGAGAATGGAGAGACTCATGAATTTTAAGGAGACATATCAGAGAAAAGTAAAAGAAATTGAGAGCATACTGCGTAGTTATCTTCCAAAACAGGAAGGATACCAGGCCGTGATTATGGAAGCGATGGAATACAACCTGATGGCCGGGGGAAAACGGATTCGGCCCATGCTGATGCAGGAAACCTATCGGCTCTTCGGCGGGACAAGCAGGGTGATAGAACCTTTTATGGCAGCTCTGGAGATGATTCATACGTATTCACTGGTTCATGATGATCTTCCGGCTATGGACAATGATGATTATCGGAGAGGAAGAAAGACAACGCATATTGTATATGGAGAGGATATTGGAATTCTCACAGGTGATGCATTGCTCAACTACGCTTTTGAGACTGTTTCCTGTGCTTTTGATATAGAGCCGGAGCAAAGCCGACGGATTGGGAAAGCCCTTCAGGTTCTGACGGCTAAGGCCGGTATTTATGGGATGATCGGGGGGCAGGTCGTAGATGTGAAATCTGCCGGGCAAGCTATATCCGGTGAAAAACTGGATTTTATCTACAGACTGAAAACAGGAGCTCTGATTGAAGCGGCTATGATGATTGGGGCAATTCTTGGGGGTGCAGATGACAGCCAGGTAAAGATTGTAGAAGACATTGCCGGGAAGACAGGGCTGGCTTTTCAGGTTCAGGATGATATACTAGATGTGACAGGAACCGCGGAAGTCCTGGGGAAACCGGTACACAGCGATGAAAAGAATGAAAAGACAACCTATGTTACATGGAAAGGATTAGCAGAGGCAAAAGCACTGGTGGCAAAGCTTTCCCATGAGGCTGTGACGCTTCTTATGAGTCTGAAACCAGAGGAGAAGTACCTTCCTCAGTTGTTGGAATCATTAGTTAACAGAAGCAAATAGAGAGGAATTCCTTATGATATTAGAAAAGATTCAAAAGGAAAATGATATAAAAGAACTCCATCCGGAGGAACTGGATTTACTGGCAAAAGAAATCCGGCAGTTCCTTGTGGAGAAAATCAGTAAAACCGGTGGACATCTGGCCTCTAATCTGGGAGTTGTAGAGCTTACGATGGCTCTGCACCTGGTATTTTCACTGCCCAAGGATAAGTTAATCTGGGATGTTGGGCATCAGTCCTATACCCACAAACTCCTGACAGGCCGCCGGGCCGGTTTTGATGAATTGCGCAAATACGGAGGGATGAGCGGGTTCCCCAAGAGAAAGGAAAGTAAATGCGATGCCTTTGATACAGGGCACAGTTCAACATCCATTTCTGCGGGGCTGGGATATGTAGCTGCCAGAGATATACTTGGGAAATCAAATTCTGTTGTGTCAATTATAGGTGACGGTGCCATGACAGGCGGAATGGCATATGAGGCTCTGAATAATGCCTCCCGGCTGAAAAGTAATTTTATCATCGTTCTCAACGACAATAATATGTCCATCTCCGAAAATGTAGGCGGAATGTCTAAATATCTCAATGGCCTGCGTACAACAGAGGCTTATACCGATTTGAAGAAGGGTGTGGAGGATACTCTTCTTAAGATTCCGGTACAGGGAGAAAAAATTATAAATAAAGTAAAAAAAACGAAAAGCGGTATCAAACAGCTTCTTGTACCGGGCATGCTGTTTGAAGACATGGGGATAACATATTTGGGTCCTGTGGACGGTCACAACTTAAAGAGTCTTTGCAGAACTCTGCAGGAAGCAAAAAGAGTAAATCACGCTGTGCTTATCCATGTCCTGACGAAGAAGGGAAAGGGGTATACTCCGGCGGAGGAAAATCCGTCCCGTTTTCACGGAACCGGACCATTTGATGTAATCACAGGGGAATCAAACGGGGACAAAAGTGGGAAGGACAGTTATTCAGATGTGTTTTCCAAGGTACTTTGTGACATTGCAAAGCAAGATGAGAAAGTTACTGCAATCACAGCAGCTATGGCAGACGGCACAGGGCTTTCACGTTTTCAGAAATATTTCCCGGAACGTTTTTTTGATGTGGGAATTGCAGAAGAGCATGCACTGACTTTTGCCGCAGGACTTGCCGCAGGGGGGATGAAACCGGTGGTTGCAGTATATTCCTCCTTTTTACAGCGCGCTTATGACCAGGCAATTCATGATATATGCCTGCAAAAGCTGCCGGTTGTTCTGGCAGTAGACCGGGGGGGCCTGGTGGGCAGTGATGGAGAAACCCATCAAGGACTGTTTGATCTGTCTTTTTTGTCCACAATACCAAATATGACGATCATGTCCCCCAAAAATCGCTGGGAAATGGCGGATATGCTCAGATTTGCTGTGGACTTTGAGTACCCTGCAGCTCTGCGGTACCCAAGAGGAGAAGCCTATGAGGGTCTTAAAGATTTTCGTACACCGATTGTATATGGAAAGAGTGAGGTCCTTTATGAAGAGGAAGATATTGTCCTCTTGTTTGTGGGTCATATGGCTTCTCTTGGGGAGAAAGTGCGGAGAAAGCTAAAGGATATCGGATACAGCTGCAGTCTCGTCAATGCCCGGTTTATTAAACCGCTGGACACTGAAACACTGGAAAAAATGGCACAAGACCATACTCTTTTCGTGACCATAGAGGAGAATGTGCTGACCGGGGGCTATGGAGAGCAGGTGCTTTCCTATGTGTCAAGAGCTCACTTAGGCATCCGTGTACTCAATATCGGGATTTCCGACGATTATGTGGAGCACGGAAGCGTAGATGTGCTGCGCCATGAAGTAGGGCTGGACTGTGAAAGCATTACAAAGAAAATAATCACAGAATATATGCTGGTTTAGGTGAGAAAGGGTAAAATGAAGGAAAGATTAGACGTACTGCTGGTGAAACGAAATCTAGCAGAATCCAGGGAAAAGGCAAAAGCTATTATTATGTCAGGAAATGTCTTTGTGAACGGACAGCGGGAGGACAAGGCGGGATCTGCTTTTCCCGGTGATGTGCTCATAGAGGTAAGAGGACATACATTGCCTTATGTAAGCCGTGGCGGATTAAAGCTGGAAAAGGCATTGGCTAATTTTGATGTCAGCGTGAAGGGAAAGGTCTGTTCGGATGTAGGCTCATCCACAGGCGGTTTTACCGACTGTATGCTGCAGAACGGTGCTGTAAAAGTATTTGCCATAGATGTAGGCAGGGGACAGCTTGACTGGAAACTGAGACAGGATGAGCGTGTAGTCAGTATGGAAAAAACCAATATCCGCTATGTGACATCTGATGATATAGGAGAACCGGTAGACTTTTCTTCCATAGATGTTTCTTTTATTTCTCTGACAAAGGTATTGGAGCCTATTCGCAACTATCTGAAAGAGGATGGGGAAATTGTGGCTCTGATTAAGCCCCAATTTGAGGCGGGCAGGGAAAAAGTTGGAAAAAAGGGAGTGGTGCGTGATAAAAGTACTCATCATGAAGTCATAGAAAAAGTGGCATCCTATGCCGGCGCTCTTGGGTTTGAAATAAAAAATATTGACTTTTCCCCTATAAAAGGACCAGAGGGGAACATTGAATATCTGATACACTTAAAAAAATCAGTGACGTGTACGCATGAAATAAAAGTTGACTTACGGACAGTGGTGGACAAGGCATTTGAAACACTGACGAAATAAGGGGATACAATGGACAATTTTTACATTATAACAAATAAACTGAAGGATACTGATTTCAGTATCACGAATGAAGTATTAGATTATATCAGGCAAAATGGGAAAAAAGGTATTCTGTCCCAAAAGGATCAGGAAGGTAATATTATACAGGGGACTGTCCCCAAGGAGGCTGACTGTGCTCTGGTTCTTGGCGGTGACGGGACTTTCATACGTGCGGCAAGAGAGCTGGAGGGCCTCAATATTCCGCTGCTTGGCATCAATCTGGGGACATTAGGTTACCTGACTGAGGTAGAATTACACGATTTCCGCAAAGCTCTGGATATTTTGTTCCATACGAAACCGTCTGTTGAAGAGCGCATGATGCTGCGGGGCCAGGTGGAGGATATACCTGCACATTCAGCGATGAACGATATTGTGATCACTAGGGACGGATCACTGCGTATCATTTACTTTAACATTTATGTCAACGAAGAACTGCTTAGCACCTATCAGGCTGATGGTGTTATTATCTCTACGCCTACGGGAACTACGGGCTATAATCTTTCAGCGGGAGGGCCCATTGTGGAGCCTACGGCCAGTATGTTTGTAATCACACCTATCTGTGCTCATACGTTGAACACAAGCAGCATCGTATTGTCGGCAGACGATATTATTGAAGTGGAACTTTGTTCGGGACGTTATGGGAGAACAGAACATGCCGTAGCTGTATTTGATGGGACAAATCCGATTTCCATGGTGACAGGAAACAGGATTGTGATAAAGAGGGCAGAGGAAACGGCGAAGATGATCAAGCTTTGCAATGAGAGTTTTATGAAAAGATTGTGTATGAAGATGAAAGGAAAGTAGAACTATGAAAGTCAGTCGCCATGCAAAAATCATTGAATTAATCAGCCAGCATGACATTGAGACTCAGGAGGAGCTGGCGGAATTTCTAAACAAGGCCGGGTTTAAAGTAACCCAGGCAACAGTGTCCAGGGACATCCGGGACTTAAAGCTTACCAAAGTTTCTGCCGGTGAGGGCAGGCAGAAGTACGTGATACTAAAGCCCAAGGATGACGGGATGAATGAAAAGTATATCCGTGTGCTTAGAGACGGCTATGATTCGATGGATATGGCACAAAATATTCTTGTAATTAAGACTGTATCAGGCATGGCAATGGCAGTTGCTGCGGCAGTAGATGCCATGAAATGGAAAGAGGTAGTGGGGTGTATTGCGGGGGATGACACAATTATGTGCGCTATCCGCAGTACAGAAGAGACTGTGGCTGTCATGGACAAGATTCGAAAGATTGTGGCAAAGGGGAATTAGAAAAAGTATATGTTACAATATCTGCATGTTAAGAACTTAGCGTTGATTGACGAAATTGAAGTAGAATTCCAGCCGGGACTCAATATCCTGACTGGTGAGACAGGAGCCGGGAAATCAATTATTCTGGGCTCTGTAGGCCTTGCACTGGGAGGCAGATACAGTGCGGATATGCTGAGAAAAGGAGCCGGGGCAGGCCTTGTAGAGCTGATGTTTTCCGTGGAAGATGAGGCAATAGAAAAACAGCTGGAGGCACTGGATATTTTTCCTGAGAGCAATATGCTTGTTCTTTCGAGAAAATTGATGGAGGGCCGCAGTGTCAGCAAAATCAACGGAGAGATGGTTAATATGGCCACGCTGAAGGATGTGGCCAGTATTTTGATTGATATACACGGCCAGCATGAACATCAGACTCTGCTGCACAAGAAAAATCATCTTGCGCTGCTGGATGTATATGCCGGAGATAAGGTAACAGCGCTGAAAGCGTCTGTTTCTGCTGCATTTAAGAACTTTCAAAAGTGCAGACGCAAGCTGGAAGTATCGGCCATGGACGAGGAAAGCCGAAAGAAAGAAATTTCACTTGCCGAATTTGAGATAAATGAAATTGAAGAGGCGAATTTGCAGGACGAAGAAGATATAAGTCTTGAATTAACGTATCAGCGTATGACTGAGAGCAGACGCCTTACAGAGAGTATTGCAGAGACTTATCAGTTTACAAGTGAAAGTGCCCAGGGTAATGCCAGCGATTTCCTGAGCCGGGCCATCCGCGCTTTTCAGGGAGTGGAGGACTGCGATGCTGTCGGCAGTAGTTTATATCAGCAGCTTGTGGAAATTGACAGCCTTCTAAATGACTTTAACAGGGAACTCTCGGACTATGCTAAAAGTTTCGAGTTCTCGGAGGAGGAGTATTTTGAGACGGAAAATCGTCTGAATCAGTTAAATTATTTAAAGACAAAATATGGAAACAGTGTAAATGAAATCAAAGAATATTTCGCCATAAAAAGTGAAAGACTAAATGAACTGAAAGATTATGATAATTATATTGCTGAACTTGAAAAAAAATATGCGCAAAGCGAGAAAGAATTACGTAAGTATTCAACAGCGCTGACGAAAGCCCGGAAAGAAGCCGCACAAATTTTTGTTAAAGAAATAAAGCAGGGGCTAAATGATTTGAATTTTCTGGATGTACAGTTTGAAATGAGGATAAGCAGTGCCGGTGCTTATTCTGCGAACGGAGCAGATGAAGGTGAATTCTATATTTCTACGAATCCTGGAGAGTCCGTAAAGCCTTTGGGGAATGTTGCCTCCGGAGGAGAACTCTCCAGAATTATGCTGGCAGTTAAAGCAGTGCTGGCGGACAAGGAAGACACTCCGACTTTGATTTTTGACGAAATAGATACAGGAATCAGCGGCATCACAGCGGGCAAGGTTGGGGAGAAGATGCGCGAGATAGGCAGAAACAGACAGGTCATATGCATTACGCATCTTGCCCAGATAGCAGCCATGGCAGATGCACATTATTTGATTCAAAAAAAAGCAAAATCAAATATAACCAAAACAGAAATACTTTGTCTAGGTGAGCAGGAATCCGTGAACGAACTGGCAAGACTTCTGGGTGGGGCAAAAATAACCGGAAAGATAATGGAGAGCGCGGCCGAAATGAAAGAACTGGCAAAGCGTGAAATATAATACCAGTGTGAAATAGACTACATACACACATACTAAAAACAGATACCAATTGGCATCTGTTTTTTATTCTAAATAAAGGAGAGGACGTGTGTAAATGAAAGGACACTGGCATAGCAAAATACTAGCTTTCTTTTTTATCTTTTTCTTATCTGCTGCAGTGGGCTGCTTTGGATGGGCTGCCACAGACGCGGCAAAGCAGACGGAAGTCAGTACAGAGGCAATCAACAGTGATACGGTTCTTGTCGGAGGTATGCCGGTGGGAATTTACATGGAGACCGACGGAGTCATGGTTCTGGATACAGATCACATTGAAGGCTTAGATGGTGCTCAATATGAACCGGCATTACATCTTGTAAAATGCGGTGATTATATTACCGGGCTAAATGGAAAGACAATTGAAAACAAGAAGGAACTAATGAATGCTTTAAAGAGGTTAGATGAAAAGACAGTAATTCTTCAGCTTAGGAGAAACGAAGAAATTTTAGATGTAAAAATCAAACCGGTGGAGTGTAAGCCTGATGAATACAAACTTGGGATCTGGGTGAGGGATAATATACAAGGTCTTGGAACTGTTACATTTCTGACAAAAAGCAGTATGTTTGGGGCTTTGGGGCACGGGATCCATGATATTGATACAAATACACTGCTTTCTATCGCTGATGGAACTCTCTATAAAACCAGTATACACTCGGTTAAAAAGGGAGAAAATGGCATCCCCGGAAGCATGGAAGGGATCATCGTCTATAATGGGTATAATAGAATCGGCACGATTGAAAAGAACACAGAGGAAGGAATTTATGGTCGTATAGATAAAATCGATGATCTGTTTACAGAGCAGATTCCTGTAGAGACAGCATCCAGGAATGAAGTGGAAATCGGGGATGCGACAATGCGTTGCTATATCGACAGCGAAGTGCATGAATATAGTATAAAAGTGACAGATATCGACTTTTCCGGACAAGAAGTGAATAAGGGTATCGTAATCCAGGTCACAGACCCGAAACTCCTTGAAAAGACGGGTGGAATCATACAAGGTATGAGCGGAAGTCCCATTCTCCAAAACGGGAAATTAATAGGCGCAGTAACCCACGTTTTTGTGCAAGATTCCACAAAAGGATACGGGATTTTTATAGATAACATGTTGGAAAATGTTAAGTAAAGGTCTTTGTCGAAATAACGAAACAATTTACGCTTGATTCCGCGTTGAGCAACGGGATATAATAATCGCGTGGTGTTTTTCAGTTAAGGTCCTTGGAGGAGAGAGGGATTATGGAACATTTGAACGTGGCCATCGCTGATGATAATGAACGGATTTTGAACTTACTTGAAGAAATTATCAACATGGACAAAGAGCTCAAGGTGGTTGGAAAGGCAAAAAATGGTGAAGAGATGTGTCAGATTATCAAAAACCAGCAGCCGGATGTGGTTCTTCTTGATCTTATTATGCCGAAAATGGATGGATTATCCGTTATGGAGCACGTTAATCAAGATAAAACCATGTCAAAACACCCTGATTTTATTGTCGTAACAGCGGTCGGGCAGGAAAAAATCACAGAAGACGCCTTCAATAAGGGTGCAAATTACTACATCATGAAACCTTTCAACAATGAGATGTTGGTGAATCGTATCAAAACTGTAAGAAAAGTGTTCCAAAGTCACGATAAGAAAAATGAAGAGTTATCTGTGCATTCATGTACCAGAGAAGAAGACCTGGAGAATCGTATTACGAATATGCTCCATGAAATCGGTATACCGGCTCATATTAAAGGTTATCATTATCTAAGAGATGCGATTATGATGTCTGTCGATGATATGGATGTACTTAATGCAATTACTAAGGTTCTTTATCCCACTGTGGCAAAGAAGTACCAGACTACATCCAGCCGTGTTGAGCGTGCTATACGCCATGCAATCGAAGTTGCTTGGAATCGGGGAAAATTAGACACATTGGACGAACTATTTGGATATACAGTCAGCACGGGCAAAGGGAAACCTACAAATTCAGAATTTATAGCCTTGATTGCCGACACAATTCAGTTAGAGTACAAGCACAGATAATTCTTTCTTTTACCTCCAAAATAGGGTATAATATTTTTCAGTATAAGATTTTAGAGTAAATACTGAGGGTATTGGAGGAAAAGCTATGAAAAACATTTTGTTTGCAGCTTCAGAATGTGTGCCGTTTATTAAGACAGGAGGTCTTGCGGATGTAGCGGGTTCGCTGCCGAAATACTTCAACAGAAAAAAGTATGACGCACGTGTTGTGCTTCCGAAATATTCCTGTATGAACCAGAAATGGAAAGATAAAATGGAAAATATAGACCATTTCTATATGGACATCGCCAATCAGAATCAGTATGTGGGAATTTTGAAATGTGTGCATGAGAATGTTATATTTTATTTTATCGACAATGAGTATTATTTCAGCGGTGCTGCTCCCTATGAAGGAGACCCACGATGGAATATTGAGAAGTTTGCCTTTTTTTCAAAAGCAGTGTTAAGCATTCTTCCAGTCATTGGATTTCGTCCTGATCTTATACACTGTCATGACTGGCAGACCGGGCTGATACCGGTTTATATTGATAATTTCCGTTATCTGGGAGAGTATTACCGTGGAATTAAGACAATTATGACGATACATAACCTGAAGTTCCAGGGAGTATGGGATACAAAAACCGTCCGTCAGATTACAGAACTGCCGGAGTATTATTTTGTACCGGACAAAATGGAAGCATACAACGATGCTAATCTTCTAAAAGGCGGAATTGTATATGCAGACAAAGTGACGACAGTAAGCCAGACTTATGCAGAAGAAATTAAGACACATTTTTATGGAGAAGGCCTTGATGGTCTGATGGTGGCCCGTTCCAACGATTTATGCGGTATTGTGAACGGACTTGATTACGAAGAATACAGTCCTTTTTCGGACACAAGAATTACAAAGAAGTTTACATCTGATACCTTCCGCAGAAACAAACCAGTCAACAAACTTGCATTGCAGAAAGAATTGGGACTGGAGAGAAATCCCAAGGTCATGCTCATTGGAATAGTATCAAGATTAACAGATCAAAAGGGATTGGATTTGATAGACTATATCATGGATGAGTTGTGTCAGGATGCCGTTCAGATTGTTGTACTTGGCACGGGCGAAGCGAGATATGAGAATATGTTCCGTCATTTTGCATGGAAGTATTCAGGAAAAGTATCCGCGAACATCTTTTATTCGGAAGACTTATCCCATCGGATTTATGCATCCTGCGATGCGTTTTTGATGCCGTCGCTGTTTGAACCATGTGGTTTAAGCCAGCTTATGAGCCTTCGCTACGGCACAATTCCGATTGTAAGGGAAACAGGAGGATTAAAAGATACAGTAGAACCATACAACGAGTTTGACAAAACCGGGACCGGCTTCAGTTTTGCAAATTATAATGCAGAGGAACTGCTGAACACGATTCGTTATGCAGGACATATTTATTATGATAAGAAACGTGATTGGAATAAAATTGTAGAGCACGCAATGAATCAGGATTTTTCCTGGAAGAATTCAGCCAGACAGTATCAGGATTTATACAGGGATCTGATTGGAGAATAAGAAAATCAGCTTTTGAAAAGAGCTTAAGATAAAGACAGGAGAGTAAATTACATGAAGATTATAGATAAACTGAAAGAAGACCGGATACACATATCTTTTGAGGTTTTTCCGCCGAAGACAGATGCCGGATTTGATAATGTGTTACAGGCAACGGACAGAATTGCAGAATTAAAACCGGATTTCATCAGTGTTACTTATGGGGCAGGAGGCGGCACCAGTAAGAATACCGCCGAAATTGCGAGACATATCAAAGAGGATTTGGGCGTGGAAAGCCTGGCGCATCTCACCTGTGCTTCCTCCACAAAGAAAGAAGTAAGAAGCGTAATAAAGAATCTCAAGGAGTTGGGAATAGAAAATATACTGGCACTAAGAGGAGACATTCCGGAAAATTCATCCTTTCCCTCAGATGACCGTTTCCGTCATGCCAGTGAGCTGGTGACAGAGATACATAACTACGGTGATTTTTGTATTGGCGCAGCCTGTTATCCGGAGGGACATCCGGAGAGTCAATACAGCAAAGAGGATATCAGGTTTCTGAAAAAAAAGGTGGACAGAGGCGTCGATTTTCTGACCACCCAGATGTTTTTTGAAAATGATATCCACTATAATTTTTTGTACCGTATCCGGGAGGCCGGCATTACTGTACCTGTTTTGCCCGGTATTATGCCTATTACGAGTGCGAAGCAGATAAAGCGGAGTATTGAACTCTCGGGCACTGTGTTCCCCAGGCGCTTTCTGGCGATTGCAGATCGGTTCGGGGATTGCCCGGAGGCTATGCAGCAGGCCGGTATTGCTTATGCTGTTGATCAGATTATTGATCTGCTTGCCAATGGAATAAAGAACATTCATATATACTCGATGAATAAGCCGAATGTAGCAGAGACAATTATGTCTCAGTTATCTGAAATTGTAAAATGCTAGGAGTTGCAGCAAATGGATACGATGACGAAGGAAGCCATCCGCTATCTGGGATATGGGAAACATGCGGTAGACGATCATACCCTTGCACTGATTTCTGATTCTTTTTTGAATCTGGAAGCGGCTGCAGGCCGGAAATCCATCTACCGCATCTTTGATTTAAAACAGACTGGGGATGACAAAGTTTTAATCGAAACAATGGAGATACACAGTAAAAATCTCGCAAAGAACCTTAAGGGATGTAATAAAATCGTTCTGTTTGGAGCAACCCTGGGAATAGGAGCGGACAGGCTGATAAGGAGGGCTTCCCTGACAGATATGGCCAGGACGGTGGTGCTGCAGGCATGTGCGGCAGCCATGCTGGAAGAATACTGCGAGGAATGTCAGAGCAATATCGACAGGGAACTAAGAACTCAGGGACTTTATCTCAGACCCCGTTTCAGCCCCGGTTATGGAGATTTTGACATACACTATCAGACGCAGCTCATGCAGATGCTGGACTGTGCAAAGCTAATTGGGCTTACAATGACAGACAGCTTTATGATGTCTCCGACAAAGTCCGTCACGGCTGTCATAGGGGCCAGTGCTGCAAAAGAAAAATGTCACAGTAAAGGCTGCGAATCCTGTGACAAAGAAGACTGTGCATATAGAAGGGATACAATATGATTTTAGACAGATTGGGAAAAGAACTGCTTTTTTTTGACGGCGGTATGGGAACTTTACTTCAGGCAGAAGGATTGAAGCCGGGGGAACTCCCTGAGACATGGAATATAACTCATGCCGATATCATTACAGATATACATAGGCAATACATTGAAGCCGGTAGTGACATCGTGCTGACAAATACATTTGGGGCCAACGCACTGAAATTTCATGATGAGGCCTGTTCCCTTCAGGAAATTGTGAGTGCGGCAGTGGAACACGCCAAGAGGGCGGCTTCTCAGGCTGGGACCGGTGGACGGGAAATCTACACGGCATTAGATGTAGGGCCTACCGGAAAGCTCCTTAAACCCATGGGCGACCTGGATTTTGAAAATGCGTATAATGCCTTTGGCGAGGTAATGCGCCGGGGAGCTGAGGCAGGAGCTGATCTGATTCATATTGAGACCATGAGTGACACCTATGAACTGAAGGCTGCTGTCCTGGCAGCGAAAGAAAATACCCATCTTCCTGTGTTCGTAACGACTATTTTTGATGAGAGGGGCAAGCTTCTCACCGGGGCAGATGTTCCCGCAGTCGTGGCGCTGCTGGAAGGACTGCGGGTGGATGCACTTGGTATCAACTGTGGTCTGGGGCCGGTACAGATGCTTCCTGTTTTTGAACAGATCCTTGAGTATACGTCACTGCCAGTTATTGTCAAGCCCAATGCGGGATTGCCAAAGCAGGTAAAGGGAGAGACTTATTACGATGTTCTTCCCAGGGAGTTTGCAGGCACTATGAAGGAAATTGTAAGTCAGGGTGCTGCCGTCATAGGCGGGTGCTGCGGTACCACACCTGAGCATATCAGGGAGATGACAAAACTCTGTCGGGGAAAGTCACTGAAACCGGCCGGGGAAAAGAATATTACAATGATCTCATCCTATGGCCAGTCTGTATGTTTCGGCCGGGATTCTAAAATCATAGGCGAACGGATCAATCCCACAGGGAAAAAGAGATTTAAGCAGGCGTTAAAGGACCATGACATAGACTATATTCTCAAGGAAGGAATCACTCAGCAGGACCTGGGGGCACATATCCTGGATGTGAATGTGGGCCTGCCGGATATAGATGAAGCTGCAGTGATGGCAGAAGTAGTGGAGGAACTCCAGAGTGTGACCAGCCTGCCACTTCAAATCGATACGGTAGATACAAAGGCTATGGAAGCGGCGCTGCGGATTTATAATGGAAAACCTATGGTGAATTCTGTCAGCGGAAAACAGGAATCTATGGATGCAGTATTTCCTTTGATAAAAAAATATGGCGGTGTAGTTATAGGACTTACTCTGGATGAGGCGGGAATTCCTAAAACAGCGGACGAAAGAGTGGCAGTAGCCCGAAAAATCATTGCGGAAGCAAAAAAATATGGAATACAAAAAAAGGATATTGTAATTGATGTGCTTGCCATGACAATCAGTTCAGAACCCGAGGGAGCCAAGGTGACACTGATGGCCCTGAAAAAGGTCAGAGAAGAATTAGGGGTGCACACGGTTCTCGGAGTATCCAATATTTCGTTTGGCTTGCCCAACCGTCCTGTCATCAATTCCAATTTCTATACCATGGCAATGTTAAATGGCTTGAGTGCGGGAATTATCAATCCTTCCTCTGAAGAAATGATGAGGTCCTATTACGCATACCATGCACTCATGAATATGGACAGCAACTGTGAAAAATATATTACCAGATATGCAGGAGCAAGTAAAGGGGTACGGGATGCTTCTTCAGGCACCCTTGATATGTCACTTAAAGCGGCAATAGAGAAAGGTCTGAAAGAAGAAGCTCATCACATTACCTGCGACATGGTTAAGGATAAGGTTCCTCTTGATATCATCAATGAACATCTGATTCCTGCGCTGGATTATGTGGGAAAAGGATTTGAACAGGGCACAGTCTTTCTGCCCCAGCTTTTGATGAGTGCGGAGGCGGCAAAAGCGGCGTTTGCCATTTTAAAGGATTCTCTTGCCGAAAGCGGTAAGTCAAGTGAAAAGAAGGATAAAATTATATTGGCCACCGTAAAGGGGGATATCCATGATATTGGGAAAAATATCGTGAAGGTATTGTTAGAAAACTACGGTTTTGATGTTATAGATATGGGAAAAGATGTGGCGCCAAAACGAATTGCCGCGAAAGCAAAAGAAGAGAATGTACAGCTGGTGGGGTTAAGTGCACTCATGACGACTACTGTGGTTAGTATGGAGGACACGATACGTCTGCTAAGGAAGAATGTGCCTGACTGCAAAGTGATGGTGGGCGGTGCCGTTTTGAACCAGGAATATGCGGATATGATAGGAGCAGACTTTTATGGGAAAGATGCCATGCAGTCCGTATATTACGCACAGCGCGTTTTTGCACAATAGGAAACCACACTTTTTATTCAAGAGTACAAGAAGGAGAAAAGCTTATGATGAGAGGATTACAGACACCGGTCAGGGCTATACGAAGACAGGTGTTCACGGAAGTTGCAAAATTAGGTTTTAAAGGCAGTGCGGAGACTCTTCTGGAAGATGCCGAAGAAATTCCTTTTGAAATTGTAAATGATGATGTAGAACAATACAGGGAGAGTACTTACCGTGCCCGCGCCATAGTTAGAGAAAGGCTGCGTCTTGCCATGGGCTTGTCACTGCGTCCGGAAAACAGGGCGGTACATCTGACAGCAGGAATGGCAGCCAGCAATATTTCTGAGAAGTATTATGAGCCGCCCCTTATGCAGGTGATTCCTTCGGCCTGTGAGAGCTGCGAGGAAAACAAATATGAAGTCAGCAATATGTGTAAAGGCTGCCTTGCCCATCCCTGTCAGGAGGTTTGTCCCAGGGATGCCATCTCCTTTGTGGGTAATAGAAAGTCCTATATTGATCAGGAAAAATGTATCAAGTGCGGAAGATGCAAGTCCGCCTGTCCCTATGATGCGATAGCAAAGAAGGAAAGACCTTGTCAGAAAGCCTGTGGAGTGCATGCCATTGTTTCAGACAAATATGGAAGAGCACGCATCGATGATGGGAAATGTGTATCCTGCGGCATGTGCATGGTAAGCTGTCCCTTCGGTGCTATTTCAGATAAATCACAGCTATTTCAGCTGACCCGTGCGCTCCGTGAGGAAGGAGAAATTATAGCCGAGATTGCACCGGCCTTTATCGGACAGTTCGGTGACAATATTACACAAAAGAATATTAAGGCTGCACTTCACGAGCTGGGATTTACAGAAGTATATGAAGTGGCTCTGGGAGCAGATATAGGAGCCATGGCGGAAGCACAGCATTATGTTGACAAAGTGCTTACAGGAGAACTTCCCTTTCTGCTTACATCCTGCTGTCCCTCCTGGGCAATGCTGGCTAAAAAATATTTCCCGGATCTGATAGATCAGATTTCCCAGGAACTGACGCCTATGGTAGCTACCGCAAGAAGTATCAAACAGGAACACCCGGATGCCAAGGTAGTCTTCATCGGTCCCTGTGCTTCTAAAAAATTAGAAGCTTCCAGGCGATCTGTGCGCAGTGATGTTGATTTTGTTGTTACCTTTGAAGAATTGCAGGCTATGTTTGATGCTAAGGAGATTGATCGCACAGAATATAAATCTGAATCCAATTTCCATGATGCCACAGGCGCAGGCAGGGGCTATGCCTGTGCAGGCGGTGTTGCTGCGGCCATCGAGAAATGCATCAATGAGTATTACCCGGGGGTGGATGTAAGCATTGAACATGCAGAAGGTCTGGCCGAATGTAAAAAGATTCTTACGTTGGCCAAAGCAGGGAAAATGAACGGATGCCTGATCGAAGGGATGGGATGCCCAGGAGGCTGTATTGCAGGTGCAGGTACAAACATTCCAATCACAAAAGCAAAGAAGGCTCTTAGTAACTTCGTAAAAGCATCCACCAACGCTGTCCCTCCGAAGGAGCTGGCCGAGATTGAATTAAAATAAAAGTAACAAAATTTGAAAAATCCGGGCAGCTATGGTATGATGTCTTAGCGAAATTTTGAACATGAATAAGGCAGAGTTATCTGCCCCAGATAAAGAAACCGGAGGATGAGATGATGCAGTCATATGGAGTAAACCAATTAAGAAAGATGTTCCTGGACTTTTTTGAAAGTAAAGGGCATCTGGCAATGAAGAGCTTCTCTTTAGTACCACATAACGATAAGAGCCTTTTGCTCATTAATTCAGGAATGGCGCCGCTGAAACCATATTTTACAGGACAGGAGATCCCACCGAGGAAAAGGGTGACGACATGTCAGAAGTGCATCCGTACAGGCGATATTGAGAATGTTGGAAAGACCGCCCGCCACGGTACCTTTTTTGAAATGCTTGGAAACTTTTCTTTTGGAGATTATTTCAAAAACGAGGCAATCGAGTGGTCCTGGGAGTTTCTCACGGATGTAATAGGTCTTGATCCGGACAGACTATACCCTTCTGTGTATGTGGAGGATGATGAAGCCTTTGAAATCTGGAATAAAAAAATGGGAATTCCTGAGGAACACATTTTTAAGTTTGGAAAGGAAGATAATTTCTGGGAACATGGTTCCGGCCCCTGCGGCCCCTGTTCTGAGATTTACTATGACAGAGGAGAAAAGTACGGCTGCAAAAAACCAGGCTGTACGGTAGGCTGTGATTGTGACCGCTATATGGAAATTTGGAACAATGTATTTACCCAGTTTGAAAATGACGGTGAAGGACATTATTCTGAACTGGAACAGAAGAACATTGATACGGGAATGGGCTTGGAAAGACTGGCCGTGGCGGTGCAGGATGTGGATTCCATCTTTGATGTGGATACCCTCAAAGAATTACGTACTCATGTCTGCAGACTTGCCGATGTAAAATACGGCACAGATTATCAGACTGATGTTTCAATCCGCGTAATTACGGATCATATTCGTTCTGTAACCTTTATGATATCTGACGGAATTATGCCTTCTAATGAGGGCAGGGGGTATGTACTGCGACGTCTGCTCAGGAGAGCATGCAGGCACGGGCGTCTCCTGAATATACAGGGAAATTTTATGGAAACACTGGCGGAAACTGTAATGGAAGGTTCTAAAGACGGTTACCCGGAGCTGGAAGAAAAGAGAGACTTTATTCTAAAAGTAATTGTAAAGGAAGAAGAGCAATTCAATAAGACCATTGACCAGGGACTGGGAATCTTATCTGAGATGATTGCGGATATGGATACGTCAAAGAAAAAAGTTCTTTCCGGTGAAGATGCCTTTAAACTGTATGACACTTACGGATTTCCCATTGATCTGACAAAGGAGATACTGGAAGAGAAAGGTATGGATGTGGACGAAGAAGGCTTTGGGGCTGCGATGCAGGTGCAGCGAGAGACTGCCAGGGCTGCCAGGGGTGTCACGAACTATATGGGAGCAGATGTGACTGTATATGAGTCTATAGACCCGGCTGTCACCAGTACCTTTGTGGGGTATGATCATTTGAACTATGAATCGGAAATATTGGTGCTGACTTCTGAGACAGAAATTGTGGATGCACTCTCAGAAGGAGAAAGAGGAACTGTTTTTGCGGACAAAACTCCTTTTTATGCCACCAGCGGAGGACAGACGGCTGATACAGGCATCATAACCACCTCTGAGGGAACGTTCAAGGTAGAGGATACAATTAAGCTTCTGGGCGGTAAAATAGGCCATGTAGGGCAGGTGATCAAGGGGATGCTCCGTGTGGGAGAGAAGGCGGATTTAGCTGTAAATGCTGAGAAGCGGGCGTTGTCTGCAAGAAATCACAGCGCCACTCATCTTCTTCAGAAAGCATTAAGAATGGTACTTGGCACCCATGTTGAACAGGCAGGTTCCAGCGTGAACGAGGAACGGCTGCGTTTTGATTTCACTCATTTTTCCGCAATGAGCCAGGAAGAATTGAAGAAGGTAGAGGATATCGTCAATGAGCAGATTGCGGCATCTATTCCCGTAGAAATACAGAACATGCCTATAGAGGAGGCAAAGAAAACCGGGGCACAGGCACTTTTCGGGGAAAAGTATGGTGATATTGTCCGGGTAGTAAATATGGGCGGATTTTCCGTTGAATTTTGTGGCGGTACCCATGTAAAGAACACCAGTGAGATTATGGCTTTCAAGATTGTCTCCGAGAGCGGTGTAGCAGCAGGGGTACGCCGTATTGAAGCACTGACCTCAAAGGGACTGCTGAATTACTATAATATTCTGGAAGAAAGATTAAATGAGGCGGCAAAAGAGTTGAAGGCAGCGCCTGACAATCTTGTTGAAAAAATTTCTCATTTACAGTCAGAGAACAAAACTCTGCGTGCGGAGACAGAAAGTCTAAAGAGCCGCCTTGCACAGGATGCAATGGGGGATGTGATGAATCAGGTACAGGAGATAGCGGGGCTTGGTTTATTGGCTATAGAGGCAGATGGTGTAGATATGTCAGGTCTGCGCGAACTGGGAGACCAGTTAAAGGAAAAAATGGGAGAGGGTGTTGTTGTCCTTGCAGCTGAGAATAAAGGCAAAGTAAATCTTATGGCAACCGCAACAGAAGGGGCTGTAAAACAAGGTGCTCATGCAGGAAATCTTATTAAGGCAATCGCCGGTCTGGTAGGCGGCGGCGGTGGCGGACGTCCGAACATGGCTCAGGCAGGAGGAAAAAACCCGGCAGGAATCAAAGAGGCTCTTGCAAAAACAGCTGAGGTTCTTAAAGGACAACTTTCTTAGTTTTTTTGCAGTAAACAGTTGACGTTTATCAAAAATATGATATAATCTTCTGTAGTGCAATAAATATACCCGAACAGTCGTATGATGCACAATACAAGGCTGGAGGGGAGGTTAGGTGTGAGACTATGTCAAATGTAATCGTTAAAGAGAACGAGACGTTAGATAGCGCTTTACGCAGATTCAAACGAAACTGTGCAAAGGCTGGTATCCAGCAGGAGATTCGTAAAAGGGAGCATTACGAAAAGCCGAGCGTAAGACGTAAGAAAAAATCTGAAGCTGCTAGAAAACGCAAATATAATTAATATGTGCAGATAAATAGAGTGTTAGAAGGCACTCTATTTATTATATTAGAGGGAACCAGGTTTCCTATTATAATATCAGACAAAGATGTCATGGACGAGTGTTCATGGCTTTTTTTTACTCCAGCAAGAAAGGGGTAAAATTTACATTAGCTGATCTGAGAATTAATGGAGTTGGCTGAAAAAATGAATTGTGATTTGGGAATTCCTGCAAGAATTTTCAATGTGCGGATTAAGAAAGAATTGATTACAACGATGGCTGCCGATGCACTTTTAAACAATGAAACTTATGATTGACAAAGTTGCATTCTGATTTTAAACTGAACTGGTAGACAATGTAGTCTAAAAGCGGGTACATTGGGGATAACTATTTTTACATTAAAGGAGGAAAAAAGGATGTCATATGTAGACGAGGTAATTGAGTTAGTAGTGAAAAAGAATCCTGCAGAGCCGGAATTTCATCAGGCAGTGAAGGAAGTACTGGAATCTCTTCGGGTTGTTGTAGAGGCAAATGAAGAGCGGTTTTGCAGGGATGCTCTTCTGGAAAGACTGACTGAACCGGAAAGACAATTAAAGTTCCGTGTTCCGTGGGTGGACGATAATGGTCAGGTACATGTAAATACAGGCTATCGCGTTCAGTTCAACAGTGCAATAGGGCCATACAAAGGAGGACTTCGCCTGCATCCATCTGTAAACCTCGGTATTATTAAATTCTTAGGATTTGAACAGGTTTTCAAGAATTCTTTGACAGGTCTTCCAATCGGCGGAGGAAAGGGTGGATCTGATTTCGATCCTAAGGGAAAATCAGAAAGAGAGATTATGGCATTTTGTCAGAGCTTTATGACAGAGCTGAGCAAATACATTGGGGCTGATACAGATGTGCCGGCCGGCGATATAGGAACAGGCGCAAGAGAAATCGGGTATCTGTACGGACAGTACAAGCGTATCCGTGGATTATCAGAGGGTGTTCTTACAGGAAAAGGGTTGAGCTACGGCGGTTCTCTGGCACGTACGGAAGCTACCGGATACGGTCTGCTCTACCTGACACAGGAAATGCTGAAGCTTAATGGAATCGAATTCGCCGGGAAGACGGTTGCGGTTTCCGGATCCGGCAATGTTGCCATCTATGCAACAGAGAAAGCACAGCAGCTCGGTGCCAAAGTAGTGACCGCCAGCGATTCGAATGGCTGGGTATACGACCCGGAGGGCATTGACGTGGATGCACTCAAGGAAATTAAAGAAGTAAAACGTGCGAGATTGACAGAATATAAGATTTACCGTCCAAATTCAGAGTATCATGAAGGAAAAGGTGTGTGGTCCGTAAAGGTCGACATCGCACTGCCCTGTGCAACGCAAAATGAACTTGTTTTGGATGATGCTAAGTTATTGACAGAAAACGGATGTATTGCAGTGGCCGAGGGAGCAAATATGCCAACAACGCTGGAAGCAACCGAATATCTTCAGGCAAACGGAGTACTGTTTGCTCCGGGAAAAGCTGCCAATGCCGGCGGCGTAGCCACATCTGCTCTTGAAATGTCCCAGAACAGTGAAAGACTTAGCTGGACCTTTGGAGAGGTTGACAGCCGCCTCAAGAGAATCATGGAAACTATCTGTCATAATATGGCAGATGCAGCCGAAAGATACGGTGCAAAAGGAAACTATGTAGTAGGTGCGAACATCGCAGGTTTTGAGAAGGTCGTGGATGCAATGACGGCACAGGGTATCGTGTAGAATCAAGTCTACTAAATAAATGAAATTCGTGGATATTTAAATGAAAATCTGCTATACTGATTAAAGAACAAGCTTACGTTCTTCTATGGAGGAAGCGGATTATGAATATTTTTGACATTTTAGGACCTGTTATGGTAGGACCCTCCAGTTCCCATACAGCAGGGGCAGTAAACATAGGTCGTGTTACGAGAAAACTGCTGAGAAGCTGTCCTATAAAGGCAGAGATTGGACTTTGCGGTTCTTTTGCAGCCACTGGGAAGGGACATGGTACAGACAAGGCACTTGTGGCGGGACTTCTGGGAATGCAGCCGGATGATATGCGAATTCCTGAAAGCTTTGAGATTGCTGTAAAGGAAGGGCTGGACTTTCATATAAAGAATATAGAGATACGTGATGCCCACCCCAATACGGCACTTTTAAAAGTGACTGGTAAGGATGGCAGAGTGTTGGAGGTGCAGGCGTCTTCTCTGGGCGGAGGCCGTATTATGTTAAACAAGCTGGATGGTATTGTGGTGAACTGTACCGGAGAAAGTCCCACACTGATTGTCCACAACCATGATACTCCAGGGCATGTAGCGGAAGTGACTTCCATGCTTGCAAAAGCATCTGTCAACATTGCAACTCTTCAGCTCCACCGCGAAAAAAGAGGCGGACTGGCAGTGATGGTCATTGAGATCGATCAGCCTGTGCCGGATTCATATGTAAAGTGGCTGGAGAAACAGGAAGGAATCGTAAAGGTGACTTATATAGACAGGGGGGATGCATAGATGGCTTATCAGTCTTTGGAAGAAATAAATCAGTTTTGCCTGGAAAAGAGCGTTCCATTCTGGAAAGCTGTATTATTGGGAGACATGGAGGAAAATGGTATCAGTGAAGAAGAATCTGTCCATACTATGAAGGGAATGTGGGATGCTATGCTGGGGGCCAGCGATGATTATGACACAAACCTGACCTCAAACAGCGGACTCGTAGGTGGTATGGGGGGACAGATGGAGTCATACCGCAAAAAAGGAGAGACACTTTGCGGCGATTTTGTTTCTAAGGTTATTACTCGAGCTTTGCAGATGGGAGAATCTAATGCCTGCATGAAGAGGATTGTTGCTGCTCCCACGGCGGGAGCCTGTGGTGTAATACCTGCGATTCTTGTTTCTCTATTCAAAGAGGGAAGAAACACAGAGGAGGAGATTCTCCATGCCCTTTATGTCACAGCGGGAATCGGAGAGGTGATAGCCTTTAGGGCTTTTATAGCAGGCGCGTCAGGCGGTTGTCAGGCAGAAATAGGCTCGGCTTCTGCAATGGCTGCGGGAGCGCTGGTTTATTTAAAAGGCGGAGACAATTATCAGATTATGGATGCAGCCGCAATGGCCTTGATTAATCTGATGGGCCTAGTCTGTGATCCGGTTGCCGGCCTGGTTGAAGTGCCCTGTGTACAGAGAAACGTAGGGGGAGCCGTCAATGCTCTGTCTGCGGCGGACATGGCCCTGGCTGGCATTACATGCCGTATCCCTCCGGATCAGGTAATCGATGCAATGAAAGAGGTCGGGGAAGCAATGAATGATTCTCTGCGTGAGACAAGCAAAGGCGGATTGGCAAACACTCCAAGAGCAAAAGAAATTTTAGAAAATATTTGACGGATAAGTGCGGGATGTGTTACAATGCCATACAGTAAGGGAGTAGTCGGCGATTAACCGCGAAAGGGCCAACAACCGGAACAGGAGTTCCTGGCTTTTGATGAAATGACGAGACTTATCTGTGTATACAGATAAGTCTTTTTTTAATCGCAGGATGAAAACCGAATAAAAGGAGGTCACTATGAAAGAGTACTTAACCAGCGTGGAGGAAGTACTGCAGGAACAAAAGTCAAATGAGGAAGGTTTAAGTACACAGGAGACTGAAAAAAGGCTGCAGCAGTTTGGGGCAAATAAATTAAAAGAAGGAAAGAAAGTATCTGTTTTCAGGCGTTTCCTCGAAGAACTGGCAAATCCTATGATTATTATACTGATTGCAGCTGCGGTTATCTCAGGAATTACATCAGTTTTGGAGGGCGAATCCTTTGCAGAGGCCATCATCATCATGATTGTGGTAATTATTAATGCGGTGCTGGGTGTTGTGCAGGAGAGCAAGGCTGAGAAAGCAATTGAAGCCCTCCAGGAAATTGCAGCGGCAACATCAAATGTTATCCGCGACGGGAAACAGGCCAGTATAAAAAGCGAGGAGCTTGTTCCGGGGGATATCGTTGTGCTGGAAGCGGGAGATGCAGTTCCTGCAGATGCAAGAATTATAGAAAGTGCCAGCATGAAGATTGAAGAAGCAGCACTGACCGGTGAATCTGTTCCGGTCAATAAAATCTGCAAGGTCTTGAATCTGGACGGAGCAAAGGATGTTCCTCTCGGTGACAGAAAAAACATGTGCTATATGGGAAGTACCGTAGTGTATGGCCGTGGTATGGCTGTGGTGACTGCAACCGGTATGGATACAGAGATGGGTAAGATTGCCGATGCCCTGTCAAATGCAAAGGATGACGAAACACCGCTTCAAATCAAATTGAATCAGCTCAGTAAAATCTTAAGTGTTCTGGTATTGTTTATTTGTATTGTAATATTTGCGGTAAGCTTGATCAGGGCACAGGTTACAGGAACAGGAATTAATGGAGAGTTTGCCCTGGATACATTTATGGTTGCAGTTTCTTTGGCAGTAGCTGCCATCCCGGAAGGTCTGGCAGCCGTGGTAACAATTGTACTGTCTATGGGCGTGACTAAGATGTCTGCTAAAAATGCAGTAATCCGCAAGCTTACTGCCGTGGAGACATTAGGCTGTACACAGATTATCTGTTCGGATAAGACAGGCACACTGACTCAGAATAAAATGACAGTTGTCCATCACAGTGGGTCTGATGAAAAGAGACTTGCAATGGCAATGGCTTTGTGCTCAGACGCTAATTTGGATGATGAGAATAATGCAGTGGGAGAGCCAACTGAAGCTGCCCTTGTAAATGATGCTTATAAGCTTGGGCTGCTTAAATCCGAATTGATGGAAGAATATCCGCGTGTAGGAGAAGCACCTTTTGACTCTATGCGCAAGATGATGTCTACCATACATCGGACGAATGATGGTGAAATCATGCAGTTTACAAAAGGCGCCCCGGATGAGGTTCTAAAGCGTTGTACAAAATTCTGGTCGGACGGTCAGGAAAAGCCTTTAGATGATAGAACCAGAAAGGAAATCATAAGTCAGAACCGTGAGATGGCAGGACAGGCCTTGCGCGTGTTGTGCGGTGCACAGCGCAGCTGGGAATCGGTGCCTGAGAATCAGGAACCGGGCAATCTTGAGAAGGATCTTTGCTATCTGGGATTGTCAGGCATGATTGACCCTGTGCGTCCGGAAGTACAGGATGCGGTGAAGGAATGTCGGGAGGCAGGAATCCGGCCTATCATGATTACAGGAGATCATAAAGATACAGCTGTTGCTATTGCGGAGCAGTTGGGAATCATCGAAGATGCCAGCCATGCCATCACCGGAGCTCAGCTGGATGAGATCAGTGATAAGGACTTTTTTACAGAGATTGAAAATTATTCCGTGTATGCCCGTGTGCAGCCGGAACATAAGGTTCGTATTGTTAAAGGATGGAAGAAGAAAGGCATGATTGTAGCCATGACCGGCGACGGTGTCAATGATGCTCCTTCTATTAAGAGCGCTGATATCGGCGTTGGCATGGGCATCACAGGAACAGATGTTACGAAAAATGTAGCAGACATGGTCTTGGCAGATGATAATTTTGCAACCATTGTATCAGCAGTTGAAGAGGGACGCCGCATATATGATAATATAAGAAAGGCAATTCAGTTCCTTCTGGCTTCCAATATGGCTGAAGTTCTGGCTGTATTTTTCGCCACATTGATGGGATTCCAGATTCTAAAACCGGTACATTTATTGTGGATTAACCTGATTACAGATGCCTTTCCCGCGCTGGCTTTGGGTATGGAGAGAGCTGAAAGTGATATTATGAAGCGGGAACCAAGAAATTCCAGAGATGGAATTTTTGCCGGCGGAATGGGTTTTGACATTGGTTTTCAGGGAGTTATTGTAACATTATTAACATTGGCTTCTTACTTTGTTGGACACTATGTAGAGTCAGGCGTCTGGGAAATTACTGACAGCCTTGATGGAATGACAATGGCCTTCCTTACCTTGTCGATGGTTGAGATTTTCCACTCATTTAATATGAGATCCAGAAGAGGTTCTATATTTACTATGAATTACCAGAATAAATGGTTGTGGGGCGCAATGCTGCTTTCACTTGTATTGACTACAAGTGTTATTGAAATTCCTATACTTGCAGATGCCTTCTCATTCCAGTCGATTGATTGGAACGAATATTTGATTGCTATGGGACTGGCGATTGCAATTATTCCAATCATGGAAATAACAAAAGCTATTCAGAGAAAGTTAAAGAAATAAAAATCCCAAAAAGTGAGCGGACGAGGAAATCTGTCCGCTCATTTTGTATGTTTCGTTAGATGTGCCTTTTGATTGTTTCTTTTAGAATATATTTTTTGTCACTGTATCTGTCTGCGATGTACCTGTTTGCAAGGTCTTCTAATTCATCTTCCAGCGGCTCAAGAATAATATTGTCATCGTATTTCCTTTTGAGTGCTCTCTCCAACAGGTAATCACATACCTGTGGGTTTTTGGGAAGAAGAGGACCATGCAGGTAGGTTCCGATAACATTTTTGTAAATGACACCTTCGTAACCGGATTTCCCGGTATTGCCCAGTCCATAAAAAACCTTGCCAAAAGGTGTATGGCTGCCGATGTAGGTGCGGCCCCCGTGATTTTCAAAGCCTACCACAGGTTTATCAAAAAGAGGGCTGGTAAGGACAATATTCCGAATCAGACGTTCAGGCTGCCATTCGGTAGAGATGTCTAATATGGACAGCCCCTCTATTGTTTTGTTGTCTGTTTTATAATATTTACCCAGAAGCTGGTATCCTCCGCAGACGGCCAGGACAACTCCGCCGTCTTCTACATAATTTTTAAAATCCTGCTGAATATTTTTCAAATGCCCACATACCAGTTCCTGTTCTCTGTCGGAGCCTCCGCCCAGCAGGACAATATCCAGTTGGGAAAAATCTATCGTATCATCGGAAAGGAAAGGTATAATTTCTGCTTCCATGCCCCGCCATTCCAGGCGTTTGCGGAAACATTGTATATTTCCCCTGTCACCATATAGATTCAGCAAATCCGGGTATAAATGTCCGATTGTCAGTTTCATGGCGTTTCTTCCCCTTTCTGTATTTTCTCTAATTCGGTCAGCATATGATTCGTGCTGTAAAGCCCGGAGTAATTTACAATCACATACAGATTCCCCGTTCCGCTTTTTGTGCGCTCAACAATAGTACTGCGCAGATCCGTGGTATTGCCGCAGGGAATATCCTCATATTTCAGGCGGAGACCCATATCAAACCTGCGTGTACCCGCTGTGGTTATTGCAGCGGCCCTTGCATCTGCAAGATATTGGAAGTCTACATCCCAAAGCCAGGAAATGTCTTCACCATCCTGATAGGTATCGTTGATCTGGATGATGATATCCTTAGGCTTTTCATCTTTTAATACCAGAGAAATCTTCTGCTGGAAACCAATAGGGTTCTTGGCAAGATGCAGCTGAACTCTTGCATCATTGATGAAGAAAATACTTTCCCGGTTATTGCCGTAATCAAAAGCTTCTATCATATCCTGGAAATGTACCCGGGCAGCCCCCAGTACATTTAGTGCCGCATAAGCAGATAAAGTATTATAAATATTGTACGGGGTGCGGACTGTTGAATGAATTAACATACCATCCATAGAAAATGTATACAATTCTTCTTCCAGCGAAATGTTCTCTGCCGTAAAATCCGGTTCCGGGCGGCTTAAGCCACAGTTGGGACAGTGGTAAATTCCCAGCTGACCATAATGAAAGAAATCATATTCCAGTTTTTTCCCGCAGGAACGGCAAAAAATGCTTTCCCTGATTTCAGAACGGGAGATATCGTCAAAGATCTGTTCACTAATCCCATATGTCACAAATGAATTTCCACTTTCGGAAGCCAGAGTGTAAGAAAGTACATCATCGCAGTTGATAATCAGTTTTGTATCAGGGACGCTTGTCACGGCAGTCTTTAGTTTATTGAACGTAATGTCCACCTCACCAAAACGGTCCAGCTGATCTCTGGAGATATTGGTTAAAAGGGCGCAATCAGGCTTTAATTGGGGCAGCACATTTACAGACGCAATTTCGTCCACCTCTATACAGGCATAATCGGTATCCAGACGGCAGTGCTTGTCCGCGGCAAGAACAAAAGCGGAGATAATTCCATTGAGCATATTGGCACCGGTCCTATTTATGATTACCTTTTTACCCTCTGCTTTCAGGGCATGGTAAATGATACTGTTGGTTGTTGTCTTTCCGTTTGTCCCCATAGTTACGATTGTTTTTTCCCTTACCATATCAGCCATAACGCCCAGGATCTGGGGGTCTATTAGGCGGGCCACATATCCTGGAAGGGTGACACCGCTTCCTCTATTCAGTTTTTTAATCAGATAGCTGGTGCATTTAGCACATTTGATTGCAAGTACACTTCTTAATCTCATAATTTTATTGTCAACTCTTATCCTTTTCTTAGAATACCTGTACTATTATAATAGAAACATGTTCAGAAAACAAGGAACCATGGCAATTTATAAGAAAAATTGATGAAGCCTCTGGAAATTTGATTTCAATATGGTAGAATGAATAGGACTTAATTTGGAAAATACTGAAGATAACGTATAACGAAAATGAGGTGGAAGAAAATACATGCGAAGAAAAAACAGATCCCAGATAATTGATGAGAACACGGACCGGAGAATCCCCACGACCAGATACTGCCCGGAGTATTTAAAGGGCCTTACCGGCCAGCAGGTACAGGAGCACAGGCTTCACGGATGGACCAATACATCGGTGGATCCGCCCGCCAGGACCGTAAAGGAGATTATCCAGGGTAATTTGTTTACGTATTTTAACCTGATATTTTTAATTCTGGCCGTACTTTTGTGTATTGCAGGTTCTTTCCGCAATCTTACATTCCTGCCAGTTATTATATTAAATACATTCATTGGAATAGTGCAGGAAGTTCGTGCGAAGAAAGTTCTGGACAAATTGACCATGCTCAATGCGCCACATGCAACAGTGGTAAGAGACGGATTGGAGACAGTGATTGATGCCGAAGAGCTTGTGTTGGACGATATTGTTGTTTTTAAGGCCGGCAACCAGGTCTGTGCTGATGCACAAGTCTGTGCGGGGGAAGTTCAGGTTGATGAGTCTCTGCTGACCGGTGAGTCTGATGAAATCACAAAGAGAAAAGGCGACAATCTGATGTCGGGAAGCTTTATTGTATCGGGAAAGTGTCATGCAAGGCTGGATAAAGTGGGAGCTGATTCTTATATCTCCAGACTGACACTGGAAGCAAAAGCAATGCAGGAAGGGGAGCAGTCTGAGATGATACGTTCCCTGGACAAGTTGGTAAAAGGTGTTGGAATTGCTATTATACCCATTGGAATTATTCTGTTTGTACAGGCGTTTTATTTCCAGGGGGAAGGATTTCAGTCCAGTATTGCATCTATGGTTGCGGCAGTCATTGGTATGATTCCGGAAGGCCTTTACCTTTTGACAAGTGTAGCGCTGGCAGTCAGTTCAGTCAGACTGGCCAACAAAAAAGTTCTGCTTCATGATATGAAATGTATCGAAACACTGGCCAGGGTCGATGTACTCTGCGTCGATAAGACAGGAACTATCACAGAGAACACCATGGAGGTTCAAGGGGTAATCCCTGCAGAGGGGTATGACATTGAGTCCATGGGCCTTCTGGATACAATGATCGGAGACTTCACGGCGGCAATGCAGAAGGATAACATTACCATGGAGGCCATGAAAAGATACTTTCAGTCTACTTCCGGGAAAAAGCCGGTCAGTAAGACAGGGTTTTCCTCTGCTACAAAATACAGCAGCGTTACATTCGAAAATGCTGCCTACGTACTTGGCGCCCCTGAATTTGTTCTACGTGAACATTATGAGAAGTATAAAGACACAATTATGGAATATGCTTCAAAAGGGACCAGAGTACTTGTATTTGGTCTCTATGATGGTGAGATAGACGGTAAGGCGTTGAAAGAAGAGGTTATTCCTCTGGGCTATATTCTTATGGAAAATCCCATCAGAAAAGAAGCAAAAGAGACCTTCCACTATTTTACGGAGCAGGGTGTCGAAGTAAAGGTAATATCTGGTGATAATCCGGTGACCGTTTCTGAGGTAGCAAAGAGAGCAGGCATTGCTCACGGGGAAGATTACGTAGATGCATCTTCTTTGAGATCCGATGAAAATATCCGTCAAGCCGTGCTGAAAAACACAGTCTTCGGGAGAGTGACCCCAAGTCAGAAACGGCAGTTTGTACATGTATTAAAGGACGCAGGGAAAACAGTTGCCATGACAGGTGACGGAGTAAATGATGTATTGGCGCTTAAAGATGCAGACTGCAGTATTGCCATGGCGTCCGGGAGCGAGGCAGCAGCCCATGTATCCCAGCTTGTGCTCCTGGAGTCAGATTTTTCATGTATGCCCCAGGTGGTTACGGAAGGGCGGAGAGTCGTCAACAATATTCAGCGCTCGGCAAGCCTATTTTTGGTAAAAAACACATTTTCCTTCCTGCTTTCGCTGTTCTCCGCTGTATTTATGCTTACTTATCCTCTGGAACCTTCCCAGGTATCTCTGATCAGCATGTTTACAATTGGGATACCGGCATTTTTCCTGGCTCTTGAGCCAAATAAAAATATTATTAAAGGTCACTTCCTGACCAATGTATTTTTAAAAGCGCTTCCGGCAGCGCTGACTGATGTGCTGGCAGTTGGCGCCCTTGTAGTGTTCGGACTGACCTTTGGCGTGAACTCTACAGACATTTCCACAGCAGCCACTATGCTGCTGGCTATTGTGGGATTTATGATTTTATATAAAATCAGTGCCCCCATGAATATACTGAGGACTGCAGTAGTCGTGGGAAACATTACAGGTCTGCTTTTCTGCAGCATCTTCCTGAACGATTTGTTTGCCATTACAACCATGTCAACAAAATGTGTTATGTTGTTCGTAGTCTTTTCCATTGCAACAGAACCTGTGCTTCGATATCTAACCTCTTTTTTGAAAAAACTAAGACTATACTATGTCAGATTAAAAGGACGTCCGGAAGAATTTACAGATTCATAAATACGGAGTCTAAAATACCGGAAGCATAACTCAATAGTCTTTGCAGATTATTATAAAAATGTCTGTTCTGAGAACGAATTCTTGCTTTTTCCGCAGTTGACTGGTTCTGTTCCATGTATACTTCATATTTTGAAAAGAGTACACGGTAATCCAGGCTCTGTTTTTGTCCCCAGCGGACAAGAACCCAGTTCATAGCCTCGGGCTGCCAGCAGTTCAGAGGAATTTCTGCGGTTTTCAGAATGGTGATATATCGGATGGCCTGCAGGGACAAAGTGTTAAGCTGTTCTGCAACTGCCGTGTCATCTTTATTGTGCTTTCCGATTTTCCTGAAGAGTTTGAGTGAAATTCTTTCTTTTTTATGACTGGTCTCTATGATTTTTTCACTCTGTTCTACGATTTCATTCAGCTTGCAGGCGGCATTCCAATAGGTGACAAAAGATGAGGAAGCGTCCTTTTCAGGGTCGCCTTTTTCTACAGTGTAAGTGCGAAATACACGGCTTGGCTTCCCGGCCAGTACACAGTTGTATTTTTTCCTCTTATCAGGATTGGAAAGTACTGTGTATGCCTCCAGTATTTCCTGCATATAGGAGGTTGTATCTATATCACTATGGATATTGGCATCGGGATGGTATACCTTTGCCAGAGCATTCTTTGCATCTGTAATATCCTCCGTGGTTGCCTCCCTGGATACACCGAGAATGTCATAATATGTACGGGTTTCCATTGTTTTCTCCTTGCCTTATTATTATCTAGACCTTATATGTAACAGTTCAGCCTTTCATTCGATTCTGCAACCTTAATATTACGATATAAAAAAAAAAAAATCAAGAAAAGTCAGGGAACAAAATTCTTCTTTTTGTGCCTGGTTCTAAATAACTACTTCTTTTTAAACAAGACAACAAGAATGCTTTTAGGGGGTTGAAAAATAAATGGAAAGTTTTATAATTATTTTTTATAAGCGAAATTTCCTAATTGGTATTGGCAGCAAAAGAAGCATAAAGAGACAGCATAATGCAGAAGAGGAGGAATTATTATGCAGACATTTATTAAAGAGTACCTGGGACGTATTATACCTGTGACGTTCTGTCTGAAATCCGGTGGAGAAGTTTCTCAGATAGGAAATGCAAAAACCCCTGAGTTTACGGTGACACTAAATAAGAATCTGGACCAGAAAGAATTGCTTACCAGCACATCTCTTGCGCTGGGCGAGGCATATATGCGTGGAGAACTTGAGGTGGACCGGGATTTATATGAGGTTTTGGATTTGTTCATGGGTGAGATGGGAAAGTTCACAACGGATAAGTCGGCATTGAAGAAATTGATCACCACCTCAAAATCTAAGAAAAATCAGAAAAAAGAAGTGACTTCCCACTATGATATCGGCAATGATTTTTACCGTCTCTGGCTGGATGAGACTATGAGTTACTCCTGCGGTTACTTTAAGGAGGATTCCTATACCTTGTATCAGGCACAGGTGGGAAAGGTGCATCACATCCTGGACAAGCTTCATCTGGAAGAAGGAATGTCACTTCTTGATATAGGCTGCGGCTGGGGATTTCTCCTAAAAGAAGCAGCAAAAAAATACAGGGTTAAGGGAACCGGTATTACCCTAAGTGAAGAGCAGTATAAAAAATTCTCTGAAGATATAGAGAAGGAAGGCCTTCAGGACTTACTGACTGTAAAGCTGATGGATTACAGAGACCTGGAGAAGTCGGACCTGCAATTTGACCGGGTAGTCAGTGTAGGCATGCTTGAACACGTGGGACGGGGAAATTATGAACTGTTCCTGAAAAATGTAAATGGTGTTTTAAAACCCGGAGGATTGTTTTTACTACATTACATCAGTGCACTGGAAGAACATGAAGGTGACGCATGGATAAAAAAATACATTTTCCCAGGAGGAGTTATACCGAGCCTGCGGGAGATTATAAACATTCTGCCGGATTACAAGTTCTACACACTGGATGTAGAAAGCCTGAGAAGGCATTATAACAGAACCCTGCTGTGCTGGCGTGAAAATTTCTTAGGTCACCGTGACGAAGTAGTAAAAATGCAGGGTGAGGAATTTACCCGAATGTGGGAACTCTACCTTGCTGCCTGCGCCGCAACATTCCATAACGGTATTATAGATATACATCAGATTTTAATTTCCAAAGGAGTTAACAACGAACTTCCCATGACCAGAGTAGTATAAAAAGTTCTATTTTTTTTCTCTCTCTACTATATTGTTAATAGACGATGTAGTAGAGGGAGTTTTTTATGAAACGAGTATTGGCGGTACTTCTCAGTACATTCCTGTGTTTGCAGAATGTATATGCAATGCCGGCAAAAGAACATATTGTCTATGAAGATACTCAGGAAAATATTGAGAATACAGAGGATACCGAAAATAAGGACGATTCTGAAGGAGAACAGCCTGCCGAAGAAGCTGCAGGTCCTCAGGTCAGTGCACCGTCTGCAGTTTTGATGGAGGCTTCGACGGGTGAAGTTATCTGCGAAAAGGATGCAGATACGCCCCGCCCTCCAGCAAGCGTGACGAAGGTTATGACTATGCTGCTGATTTTTGATGCCCTGGCAGAGGGAAAGATCAAGTTGGAGGACCAGGTAACGACTTCTGAATATGCGGCATCTATGGGTGGCTCTCAGGTGTTTCTGGAGGCAGGAGAGACCCAGACTGTTGATACAATGCTAAAATGCATTTCTGTAGCCAGTGGCAATGACGCCTGCGTTGCCATGGCGGAATACATATGCGGCAATGAGGAAGAGTTTGTCAGACAGATGAATGAGAAGGCAAAAAGCCTGGGCATGGAGAACACCCATTTTGTCAACTGCAATGGATTGGATGCGGACGGACATGTTACGACAGCAAGGGATATCGCCCTGATGTCACGGGAGCTGATTACAAAGTATCCTCAGATTCAGGATTACTGTATGATATGGATGGAAAATATCACCCATACAACACAAAAGGGAACTTCCGAATTTGGTCTTACAAACACAAATAAACTTGTGCGGCAGTATGAATATGCCACTGGGCTGAAAACCGGTTCAACAGGGCTGGCAAAATTCTGTGTATCAGCAACAGCTAAAAAGAATGACGTTGACCTGATTGCAGTGATAATGGCGGCAGAAGACTCTAAAGCCCGGTTCAAAGATGCCACAACACTATTAAACTATGGTTTTGGAAAATGTCAGGTCTACAAAGACGAGAAACCTCAAAAATTAAAGGATATAGTGGTGGATGGAGGAGTGGAGGATACCGTCCCCTGTAAATATTCCGGTACATTCCGCTACCTTGACACAACAGGAGCCAACCTGGCGGGAATCACAAAAAAGCTGAATATGAAGAAGAGTCTGGATGCACCTGTCAGGAAAGGGGATGCTGCAGGAAGTCTGGTATATGAGCTGGATGGGAAAGAAATAGGAAAGGTGGATGTAATTGCCTCCAAAAATGTAAAAAAGGCGGGTATATTTGATTATCTTAAGAAGGTAATGAAAAGTTTTAGTATAGCTGCTTAAAAAAGGAATATCCATGTCACTAAGACATAAAAAAACCACGTCTAAGTCGACAGGATATGCTTTGCAACTAAGGCTTGGAAAAATCAAGCCTTAGTTGCATAAGCAGGCAAAAAATGTTAGTATAATGTAAATGATAACAGATTTGCCGGCAGTTTTATGCCGCTCTACAGATGGAGGATAAACATGGATCTTGCAAAAATGATTGATCATACAATTTTGAAACCGGAGGCAGCAAAGCAGGATGTTGAGAAGCTTTGCAGAGAGGCTGTGGAATATGGGTTTCATTCAGTATGTGTAAATTCCAGTTTTGTGTATTATTGTGCGCAGTTTTTAAAAGACAGCAATGTAAAAGTGTGTACAGTGGTAGGCTTTCCTCTTGGCACCATGTCCACAGCAGGAAAGGTAGCAGAGACTCTTTCTGCAGTGGAGGATGGGGCTGAAGAGATCGACATGGTCATTCACGTGGGGATGATCAAGAGTAAGGATTGGGATTACGTTAGACAGGACATAGCTTCTGTGGTGGAAGCAGCAGGAGATAAGGCTATTGTGAAAGTGATTCTTGAGACATGTCTTCTTACGGATGACGAGAAAGAATATGCGTGCAGATTATGTAGAGAGTCAGGAGCAGCCTTTGTAAAAACCTCCACAGGGTTTTCTGCGGACGGTGCCAGGGAAGAAGATGTAGCCCTGATGCGCAGGACTGTAGGATCCGGTATGGGAGTAAAAGCTTCCGGCGGTATTCGGAATACTGAGACGGCTATGGCCATGGTTCGCGCAGGCGCCGACAGGCTGGGGACAAGCTCGGGGATTGCAATTGTAGAAGGAATGAAGCATGAGTAAGGTTGTTGGTACAATCCTTATTATACTGCTTGTAATTATTCTGGTGGAGGGAAAGCGGGAACTTAAGTTTTTTAAAATCACCAGATACTCCTTAAAGGTTCCAAAATTCCGACTGCTGGATACAGATAAAAAAATAGTTCTGCTGGCTGATCTGCATAATAAAGTATATGGAGAACACAATGATAAGCTTTTCAGGGCAATACGCAAGGAGAAACCGGATTTAATTCTGATAGCAGGGGACATGCTGGTGGGGAGGGAAAAATCTGATTTTCAAGAGGCCCTTTCCTTTATCGCAAAGCTTCCTCCACTTTGTCCAGTGTATTATTCCCTGGGGAATCATGAGCAGCGGTTAAAGGAAGCTTCCTGGGAGCATGGCGGTGAGACATACTATGATTACAAAAACGCACTGCAGGAATCTGGTATTCATTTTCTGGAGAATCAGACAGAAGACGTGATGCTGGATAAGCTTTGTGTACGCATATCAGGGTTGGAACTTCCCATGGATACCTATGAAAAGTTTAAGAAACAAAGAGTCACTCCGGAGGATATCAGCCGCTGCATACAGCATGCAGAAAAAGATAAATTTAATATACTGCTTGCCCACAACCCGGTGTTTTTCCCTGCTTATAAAGAGTGGGGGGCTGATTTGACATTGTCAGGGCATCTTCATGGAGGAATCATACGCATCCCCGGTCTTGGGGGACTCATCACTCCGCAGGCTGTTCTTTTCCCTGCATATTCAGGAGAAATGACCCTGGAAGGCGAACAGGCTTTGATTGTGAGCAGGGGCTTAGGTACCCATACAATCAATCTGCGCTTTTGCAACAATGCGGAGGTGGTTGTCATCAACATGCAGCCATTTGATGAAGAATAGGAATGCCTTAAGGGAGAATTGCAAAATATGGGAATACCCGTAAAACTGGAAGTATTTGAAGGCCCTCTGGACCTTCTGCTTCATTTGATTGAAAAAAGTAAAATAGATATTTACGATATACCGATTGTAGAGATTACCACCCAGTATATGGATTATATCAGGGGCATGGCGAAGGAAGATTTAAATATTATGAGCGAATTTCTTGTAATGGCTGCCACGCTGCTGGATATTAAGTGTAAAATGCTTCTGCCGAAAGAGGTCAATGAAGACGGGGAGGAAGAAGACCCACGCCGGGAATTGGTAGAACAGCTTTTGCAGTATAAACTGTTTAAATATATGGCTTACGAATTGAAAGACCGGCAGCATAATGCTGAACAGGTTTTGTTTAAGACACCCCAAATTCCGGAAGAAGTCATGGAATACGTGGAACCTGTAGATATAGATCAGCTTCTGGGAGACCTGACATTAGAGCGATTGAATCAAGTTTTTCATGATGTTATGAAGCGCAAAGAAGATAAGATAGATCCGGTGAGGAGTAAGTTTAGTAAAATTGAAAAAGAAGAGGTTCCCCTTCCTGTAAAGCTGTCCTATGTAGAAGACTATGCCAGAACACATCATAATTTTAGTTTTCGCAGGCTTCTTGAGGAGCAAAAAAGTAAGATGCATATTGTTGTAACTTTCCTGGCTGTTCTTGAATTGATGAAGCTGGGGACGATTCGGGCAAAACAGGAAGAAACATGCGGGGAAATCATGATTCACTCACTGGTATAAAAGGATGGAAGAGGATATGGAAATAGAAAAACTGCAGGGTGTTATAGAGGCAATTTTTTTCGCTATGGGTGATTCCGTGGAGTTGAGACAAATTGCGGCGGTAATAGGACATGATGAGGATACAACAAGAAAGATCATTCACAATATGATGGATAAGTATGAACAGCAGGACAGGGGTATCCGCATCATTGAACTGGAAAATTCTTTTCAGATGTGTACCAAAAAGGAAATGTATGAATATCTGATAAAAGTCGCCAGACAACCCAGAAAATATATCCTGACAGATGTTCTTCTGGAAACTTTGTCTATTGTGGCCTATAAACAGCCGGTCACGAAGCTGGAAATCGAAAAAATCAGAGGTGTGAAGTCGGATCATGCCGTAAACAAGCTGGTGGAATATGGTCTTGCCGAGGAAGTGGGGCGCATGGATGCACCCGGCAGGCCGCTGTTGTTTGGAACCACAGAGGAGTTTCTGCGCAGATTCAGCGTCCAGTCTCTGGATGATCTGCCTACAATTAACCCTGAGCAGGTAGAACATTTTAAGGAGGAAGCCGAGGAGGAAGCACAGCTTAAACTTGATATCTGACCTTTTAAAATGTAGTTCTATCGAAAAGTATTTCTACATAGATACTAATAATATGGTATGTTGTGGAGTGAACTAAAGTGGCTGAACAAAAAAGAAAGACAGATAAGGGCAAGAGGATTGTCCGTAATATAAAGGTGCGAATCACAGCGTTGATTTTAATCTACTGTACCCTAAGCCTGACCGTGTTTTGTGGTATGAAAACACAAATGTCGGAGGTACAGGCAAAGACGAAAGAACCGGAAAATTTATACGCCCAGTCGGCTGTTCTTATGGACGCGGACAGCGGGCGTATTTTATTTTCGAAAAATGGACAACAGGAGAGAGCAATGGCCAGTACTACCAAAATCATGACCTGTATTCTGGCACTGGAATATGGTAAACTGGATGGTAAGATGTCAGTCAGTTCCTACGCTGCATCCCAGCCCCAGGTACGTCTTGGAGCTATTAAGGGAGAGGAATTTTATCTCCGGGATTTACTTTATTCCCTGATGCTGGAATCCCACAATGACTCCGCAGTCATCATTGCCGAAAATGTTGGAAAAAATGTGGAGGGCTTTGCAGACATGATGAATGCAAAAGCAAAGGAATTGGGGTGCGAAAATACATACTTCATTACGCCCAATGGACTGGATGCATCGGATGAAAAAGGAAGCCATCGCACTACCGCAGAAGACCTGGCAAAGATTATGCAATATTGTATAATGAAGTCCCCTAAGAAAGATATGTTTTTGGAAGTCACAAGAACGCAAGACTATCAATTTACGGATTGTTCCGGAAAGCATTCTTACTCCTGTGTAAACCACAACGCTTTTCTTAAAATGATGAAGGGTGCTTTGTCAGGAAAAACCGGCTTTACCGGAAATGCCGGCTATTGTTACATAGGTTCGCTGCAAGATAAGGGGAGAACCTTCATTGTGGCTCTGCTTGCATGCGGCTGGCCAAATAACAAAAGCTATAAATGGGCGGACACGAAAGCTTTGATGAAATATGGGATAGAACATTATGAATATCGAAATATCAGGCAGGATATGTCTTGTGGTACTCTGAAAGTATATAACGGAATCGACAGCCAAAAGCCTTTTGAAACGGAAACCGAAATATCTCTTGAGGTGGTAAAGACGGATGAGAATTGGAATATACTCTTGAGGGACGATGAAGAGGTAAACATAAGCCTGAATAAGAAAAAGAGTGTCAAAGCTCCTGTTGAAAAAGGAGAAAAAGTAGGGGAAGTTCATTATACTTTGAATGGTGAGATGATAAAATCCTATGACATTGTAACCGGCTGCAGCATATCTGAAAAGAACGCTGCCTGGTATTTAAAGACGATTATTGGAATGTATTTTCTGCAAAAAATTTAAGGGTGTTAAGATATATCAATAATAATGATTAAATTTGCCACTGGTGGATGGCGGATTCTTATGGTAGTATAAAAAAAGACAACGAATTTGATTAAATGTAAGGAGCCGTCAAAATATGAAGAACTTTGAAAAATACGAAAAGATGTATTTTATGCCACCCGAACCATGCTATGACTGGGTAAAAAAGGATTCCATCACCAGCCCTCCTATATGGTGCAGTGTAGATTTGAGAGATGGAAATCAGGCACTGATAGAACCTATGAGCCTGGATGAGAAGATTGAATTTTTTCAGCTCCTTCTGGACGTAGGATTCAAAGAAATTGAAGTCGGGTTTCCGGCATCTTCTGAGACAGAATATCAGTTTCTGAGGGCACTAATTGAGCAGAATATGATTCCTGACGATGTGACAATCCAAGTCTTGACTCAGGCTAGAGAACACATCATCAGGAGAACCTTTGAAGCGATACAGGGAGCCCCTCATGCCGTTATCCATGTTTACAATTCCACTTCTGTGGCACAAAGGGAACAGGTTTTTAAAAAGGGACCTGAAGAAATCAAGAAGATTGCTGTTGATGGCGCAAAACTGCTAAAAAAGTTATCAGAAGAGACCGATGGGGATTTTACTTTTGAGTACAGTCCGGAAAGCTTTCCGGGAACCGAAGTAGACTATGCACTGGATGTCTGTAACACAGTTCTTGACATATGGAAGCCTGACGGAAAACATAACGCCATCATCAACCTTCCAACAACTGTAGAAAATGCCATGCCCCATGTGTTTGCAAGCCAGGTGGAATATTTTGACAAACACCTCCTGTACAGGGAAAATGTGATACTTTCCCTTCATCCTCACAACGACAGGGGCTCAGGCGTCAGTGACGCAGAGCTGGGAATTCTTGCAGGGGCTGACCGCATCGAAGGAACCCTTTTTGGCAACGGCGAGAGAACCGGTAATGTGGACATTGTTACACTGGCGATGAACATGTTCTCTCACGGTGTGGATCCAAAGTTGGATTTCTCTAATATGAATGAAATTTGTGAGCTTTATGAGAGACTTACAGGAATGCAGGTATCCCCCCGGCAGCCTTATTCGGGGGAGCTGGTATTTACTGCCTTTTCTGGATCCCATCAGGATGCGATTGCCAAGGGGATGTCATGGAGAGAAGAAGGACAGTATGACAAATGGACAGTACCTTACCTTCCGATTGATCCCAAAGACGTGGGCAGAAGATACGATTCGGATGTAATACGAATTAACAGTCAGTCCGGAAAGGGCGGCGTAAACTACATTCTCAAACAGCACTTTGGCATTAGTCTTCCTGAGAAAATGAAGGAAGAGGTGGGATATCTGGTAAAGGATGTCTCGGATAAAATGCACAAAGAGCTTAGTCCTGACTGGATTTATCACATTTTTGAGGACAATTATGTTGATGCAAAATCAATTTTTACAGTAGATGAGTGCCACTTTAAACAGGAGAATGGCATTGTAGCCGACGCAACTATCCACCACGCGGGCATTAACAGGGTAATTACAGGTGTGGGGAATGGACGTCTGGATGCAGTTAGCAACGCAATTAAACAATATTTTGCCGTCAACTATGACATTGCATTTTATGAGGAGCATTCTCTGACGAAAGGCTCATCCTCAAAAGCAGTGGCTTACGTAGGTGTGATATACAACAAGAAGAAATTCTGGGGAGTCGGTATTGATGCGGACATCATCAAGGCATCTGTGGAGGCACTTGTCGTAGCCGTCAACAAGATTGAGGAAATTAGAAATGCCGAGAATTGTAAAGATGAAAGATTGTTGGAAATTACGAATTACATTTACATGAATTACAAGGACGTAACGTTGGAGGACTTATCTGAAAAGTTCTTTCTCACTAAACCGTACCTCTCCAAATATATTAAAGAAAAGTCGGGGACAACTTTTGGAGAGATATTAAAGGAGATACGAATGAAAAAAGCGCGTGCAATGTTAAAGAGCAGTAATACAACAGTGGAAAGTATTGCAGAATCTGTAGGATATCAGAATGTGGAACACTTCAACAGAGTGTTTAAGAAAATGTATTATATGACTCCTGTGCAGTTCAGAAACAGCAGATAGGATGATAAAAAGAGTATCGGAATAAACCGATACTCTTTTTATTACAGTTAAAATTTTTATATTACTTTTCACCAACTGCAAGCTTGTCCAGCTTACCGCTCAAGAACCAGAGCAGAAGACCAAGAACAATTGCGATTGCAGCGACAACCCCGTATCCGGACTGGAAAGGAACTGTCTTGAGGAAAGCATATAAAGCCGGGTAAATCATCGTTGCAAAAAATACTGCGATTGGCCAGAGACCAAGAAGCAGCCCCAATACCTTTGCAGGTGCGAACATTGTGATAAATGAATTTCCAAGGGGGGAGAATATCATCTCACCGATGGACATCAGCAATGCAATAACTACGATCCAAAGCAGGTTAGCCTGACCGTCTCCTCTGACGATATCGGCAATTACCATGACTGCAAAAGATACCCCAACTAAGATCATACCGAGAGCTGTTTTCTTAAACATGCTCAAATCGCCCTGGGGACGCTTTGCAAGTTTTGTCCATAGTGCGGCTAATACAGGTCCCAAAATGATACAGGTTATTGCGTTCATGGAGTCGAAATAGGAGGTAGGTACCTGCCAGTTTCCGATAAACCAGTTTGCGTGGTTCAGGAAATCTGCGCCGTCACCCCATCCAAAATAATAATATGTAGGCATGTATGCCATGTACCATAAAATCCAGAACACAACGGAGAATACTGTGACAAGAACGATAGCAAGGATACGTTTCTTATCGCTTGTAGTGAGCGGTTTGTTTTCTTCCTCTTTTTTCTTGGCACTGTCAACAAATTTTCTCTGGTCATGTTTAAAAGGCTTTTTGCCGGCATTGCCGAGAGCCTTCTGATTCACAGCAAACCAGACAGCGTCTATAAAAAGGAAAATTGCGCAGAGCAGGAATATAAAATTGTATCCCATAGGCCCTGTTAGCAGTACGACAAAAGTTGTGCCGATGAATGAACCGATATTTACGAACGAATACTGAATAGAAAAAGCCTCATTCAAATCGTCCTTGTTTTCGAACAGAAGACCGTTTACACCGGAGAGGTTTCCTTTAAATAAACCGGTTCCTACTGCTACAAAAACAATCATAACCCATACCAGCGCAGTGGAGTGAGCCTGCCAGGTGAATAAATAACCAATGCCCATGAGTATCATACCTGCAATTACGCAGATTCTGGGGCTTAACCAGTAGTCAGCAACATACCCGCCAAAAATAGGGGTAATATAAGTTGCGGCTACGAAAATCGCGGACATAGAAGCTGCTTTTGCATCTGATAGTCCAAGTCCGCCGCCTGCTGCATTTGTTGCAATCCAGATTGCCAGTAAGTATTTTACTGTGTAGAATGCGCAGCGTTCGAATGTGAAACCTAAGGCACATACATAAAAGCCAAAGGGTTTCTTCTTTTTTGCTGTTTCCATAACTTAAAACCTCCATACCAAAATTGTTTTTCCTAGGGGATTGTACCACAAATTATACAAAAGGACAAATGAATTTTTATATTTTGTTAATAAAAATTTTCTCATTTTTAATATTCATCTGAAATGCCCGAATCTTATAGGTTTTCTAATTCATATTTGCTATTTTCTCTGAGATAATATATACTATAGTCGATGAAAATTTGATCTTTATTAATGGTTTTCAAAAGGAGGTTTTTACATGAAGATTTCAGAAAGAGTTGACAGGCTCCGCCTGTCAATGGAAGAAAAAGGGATAGATGCTTATGTTATCCCTACAGCTGACTATCACCAGAGTGAATATGTTGGGGAACATTTTAAAGTGAGAGCTTTTATGACTGGTTTTACAGGGTCTGCAGGCACAGCTGTATTCACAAAAAATGAAGCAGGTATGTGGACGGACGGCAGGTACTTTATTCAGGCTGCCCTGCAGATGAAGGACACAGGTGTTGCACTTCGCAAAATGGGCGAACCAGGAGTGCCGACTGTTGAAGAGTACTTAAAAGAAACACTTCCTGAGGGCGGCGTGATTGGATTTGACGGCCGCACAGTAGGAATAGATGAAGGTCTCTCTTACGCTGCTATCGCCGAGGCTAAGCACGGAAGTATTGTCTATGACTGTGACTTAGTGGACTCTATTTGGACAAACAGACCTCCTTTGTCAGAAAAACCAGCTTTTTTGCTAGATTTGAAATATGCAGGGGAGACGACTGCCTCCAAGCTGGAGCGTGTGAGAAGTGAGATGAAAAAGGCCGGCGCCAATCTGCATGTTATCACAAGTCTGGACGATATCGGCTGGCTCTTAAATGTGCGCGGTGATGATGTAGAATATTTCCCGCTGCTTCTTTCTTATGCTATTGTAAAAATGGATTCTGTGGAGCTCTATGCAGATGAAAGAAAGTTTAATGACGAGATTAAAGCAGAATTTATAAAGAATCATGTTCATATACATCCATACAATGATATTTATGAAGCGGTAAAAACATTTGGCGGGGATGACACTGTACTGGTTGATCCCAGACGGCTGAATTATGCTCTTTATAATAACATGCCTGAGGCAGTAAAAACTGTGAAACAGGAAAATCCCACCATTATCATGAAAGCAGTTAAAAATGATGTTGAAATAGAGAATATCAGAAAAGCAGAGATTAAGGACAGCATCGCACACACGAAGTTCATGTACTGGCTGAAACAGAATGTTGGCAAGATGAAAATTACAGAGCTAAGTGCTTCCGATAAGCTGGATGAGTTCCGTGCTGAACAGGGAAATTTCCTGTGGCCCAGCTTTGAGCCTATCTGCGCATATAAAGAACATGGTGCTATTGTTCACTATACGTCTTCCCCGGAGACAGATGTGGAATTAAAAGAGGGCGGAATGTTTCTGACAGATACCGGAGCGAACTTTTATGAAGGGTCTACAGATATTACAAGAACCTATGTTTTTGGAGAGATAAGCCAGATAGAAAAAGAACATTTCACAGCTGTTGCAATCAGCAACCTGAACCTTGCAGACGTAAAGTTCCTCTACGGATGCTCCGGCATGAATCTGGATTATGTGGCAAGAGAGCCTTTCTGGAGACAAAATCTAAACTTTAACCACGGAACCGGACACGGGGTAGGATATCTTGGTAATATTCATGAGCCGCCCACAGGTTTCCGCTGGCAGTTCCGCCCAAATGAAATTCATCCCTTTGAGGCTAACATGATTATTACAGACGAACCCGGCATCTATATTGAAGGATCCCACGGAATCCGCACGGAGAATGAACTCCTGGTATGTAATGGAGAAAAGAACGAATACGGTCAGTTTATGCATTTTGAGCCCATTACATTTGTGCCTATTGATCTGGATGCCATTATTCCGGAGCTGATGACAGAAAAGGAAAGAACTCTTCTAAATGATTATCATAAAAAGGTTTACGAGCTGATAGCCCCCCATTTGACGAAAGATGAGCAGGAATGGCTTAAAGAATATACAAGGGCAATATAAAAGCTGCGTGTAAGGCGGCATAAGAGAGGTACTACTGTGAATGAAAATAACTTAAACGCAAACGAAAGCACGACCAAAGAACTTCTGGTCAGAATTGAAGCCAAATATAACAATCTCAGCAAGGGGCAGAAACGTCTTGCAAATTACGTCTGTGAGAATTATGATAAGGCAGTGTTCTTAACGGCCGCAAAGCTTGGGAAAATTGTGGGGGTCAGTGAATCCACAGTAGTACGTTTTGCCACACAGCTTGGATACAAGGGGTATCCGGGTTTTCAGCAGGCTCTGGAGGAACTTGTGCGCAATCGATTAAACTCCATCCAGCGAATGGAAGTGACCTACGGAAGAATCAGCCAGTCCGAAATTCTTACGAATGTATTGCAGTCTGATATAGAGAAAATTAAAATGACCCTAGCAGTCATCGACCAAAAAGCGTTTGAACTTGCAATAGATACAATTTTGGATGCTAGGAAAATTTATGTGATTGGTATACGGAGCTGTGCTCCCTTGGCCTCATTTCTTACATTCTATCTGAATTTAATCTGTGAAGATGTAATCTCGGTGCATACGAACAGTTCCAGTGAAATATTTGAACAGTTAATACGCATCAATGAAAAAGATGTAATTATCGGAATCAGTTTCCCCAGATATTCCATGCGTACCTTAAAAGCATTGGAATTTGCCAGTAACCGTAAAGCAAAGGTAATCACGCTGACGGACAGTGTACATTCTCCTATGAATCTTTACTCTTCCTGTAATCTGATCGCAAGAAGTGATATGGCATCTATTGTAGATTCTCTTGTTGCCCCTTTAAGTGTGATCAATGCCCTGATTGTGGCTCTCTGCATGAAAAAGCAGGGTGAAGTGATTTCCACTCTGGAAACGCTGGAAAAGCTTTGGGATGAATATCAGGTATACAGCGGAGATGAACTGAACCATGTGACCGGTCCCCTGCCTGTGGTCACAGACAGGAAAGGAAAAGAAGATGAGTAAGGTATTCGTCGTTGGCGGCGGTGCAGCGGGAATGATGGCAGGTATTTTTGCAGCCAGGAACGGACATGAAGTCCATATATATGAAAAAAACGAAAAGTTGGGAAAGAAGCTCTTTATTACGGGAAAAGGGCGGTGTAATATTACTAATGCTGCAGAGATGGATACTCTCTTTACTTCCGTTGTCAGCAATCCGAAATTTCTGTACAGTGGATTTTATAGCTTTTCCAATGATCAGGTGATTCGGTTTTTTGAAGAACTTGGTATTAAAACAAAGGTTGAGAGAGGAGAGAGGGTATTCCCTCTGTCCGATCACTCTTCTGATGTGATTGGTGGGTTGATACAGGAGCTTGAGCATCTCCATGTGAAGATTCATCTGCGCAGTGAAGTGAAAGACATATGCACGGAGAAGGGCAGATTTCACAGCATCGTTATGGCAGACAAAAAAAGGGAAGCGGCAGATATATGTATTGTTGCCACCGGAGGAATTTCTTATCCGTCTACAGGTTCTACCGGAGACGGATACCATTTTGCCAGACAGACAGGACATTTAGTTACAGAACTTTACCCATCTCTTGTTCCTTTGGAGGTAAAAGAGCTTTATGTCAGAGATCTTCAGGGCCTTTCCCTGCGCAATGTGAATGTGACAATATACGATGGAAAGAAAAAGATATATGAAGAATTTGGAGAGATGCTCTTTACTCATTATGGTGTGAGCGGTCCTATCATTTTAAGCGCCAGCAGTAAGGTGGGACCATTATTAAGCAAAAAGAATCTAAAGCTTGTCATTGATCTAAAGCCTGCATTATCTTTTGAACAGCTGGATCAGCGAATTTTGAGGAATTTTAAAGAAGGAACGAACAAGCAGTTCAAGAATGCTGTTGACGGGCTGTTTCCGGCAAAACTAAAACCTGTTATGCTTGAACTTTGTGGTGTAAATCCAGACAAAAAGGTTCATGAAATAAATAGGGAAGAGAGGCTCACATTTGTGAACCTGATAAAGAATCTGGAAATGACGCTATCAGGACTGCGAGGTTATAAAGAGGCAATTATTACCAAAGGCGGTGTAAATGTAAAGCAGATTGATCCGGGAACAATGGAATCAAAACTCGTAAGAGGACTGTATTTCATCGGAGAGGTATTAGATCTGGATGCGTTGACAGGAGGTTTCAATCTGCAGATTGCCTGGTCTACTGCATATCTGGCAGGCAATGGGATAACAATATAGATATTAGAAAGGAAACACAGAGAGTAGTTATGGGATATAATGTTGCAATCGATGGTCCTGCAGGCGCGGGGAAAAGTACAATAGCCAAATTAGTGGCAAAAGAAAAAGGGTACATTTATGTAGATACAGGTGCTTTGTACCGGGCAATGGCAGTCTGTTTTTTGGATGCAGGCATCAAACCCGGTGAAAAGGAAAAAATCATAGCAGCATGCGAACATGCAAACGTTAGCATAAAATATGAAAATAAAGTCCAACAGGTTTATGCAGGCAGTGTGAATATAACATCAAGACTACGGGAGGAAGCAGTGGGAAATATGGCCTCCTTTAGCTCTGCCATTCCGGAGGTGAGGCAAAAGCTTTTAAAACTCCAGCAACATATAGCAGAAAACGAAAATGTGGTTATGGACGGCCGCGATATAGGAACTAACATCCTCCCTCATGCTGATGTGAAAATATATCTGACGGCCGATACGGCGACAAGAGCAAAAAGACGGTACGATGAGCTGACCAGGAAGGGTGTGGCATGCGATTACAATAAAATCAGGAAAGATATGGAAGAGCGGGATACCAGAGACATGAACCGGGAAACGGCACCTTTGAAGAAGGCCGGGGACGCAGTTCTGATCGACAGTTCCCACCTGTCAATAGAAGAAGTAGTGTCTGAAATCCTAAAACACTGTAAATAGCAGCAATAATAACCGTATATTTATATAAGGGGTGAAGAAATAGAAATATGGAAATAAAACAGGCAAAAACAGCAGGCTTTTGCTTCGGTGTAAAACGGGCAGTAGATGAAGTTTATAAGCAGCTGGAAAATGAAAAGGACAGTCATACGCCAATTTGTACCTATGGGCCCATTATCCATAATGAGGAAGTAATCAAGGATATGGAGAAAAAAGGCGTCAAAGTATTAAAAAACCAGGAGGAATTGGAAGGATTGACGGAGGGAATCGTTATCATCCGTTCCCATGGAGTGTCCGAGGCTATCTGTGAAGATCTGTATAAGAGAGGATTGACAGTGATGGATGCCACCTGCCCCTTTGTAAAAAAAATACATAAGATTGTGAAGGAGGAGAGTCAGAAAGGCAGACATGTTGTAATTATAGGTAATCCGGATCACCCTGAAGTGGAGGGCATCAGAGGCTGGGCCGGGGAATATGTAACAGTAATCCAAAATACCCAGGAGGCAGAAAATTTCATGCCTGAATCCGGAAAGAAAGTCTGTATTGTTGCACAGACGACATTTAATTACAATAAATTTAAAGATTTGGTTGAAATTATTTTAAAAAAGGGTTATGATGTAAGTGTTTTAAATACTATCTGCAGTGCAACGAAAGAGCGTCAGACTGAGGCTCAGAGTATAGCAGAAGAGGTGGATGCTATGATAGTGATTGGCGACAAGCATAGTTCCAACACCCAGAAGTTATTTGAAATATGCCAGAAAGCATGTAAAGATACGTACTATATACAGACACTTGACGATTTGGATTTGAATCAATTAGGGTCAGTGGAAACAGTAGGTATTACAGCGGGGGCATCCACGCCCAACAATATAATTGAGGAGGTTCAAAATAATGTCAGAATTATCTTTTGAACAAATGTTAGACGAGTCTTTTAAAACAATTCATAATGGAGAAGTAGTAGAGGGTACAGTCATTGACGTAAAGCCGGATGAGATTATCCTGAATATCGGATATAAAGCAGATGGTATCATTACAAAGAACGAATATTCCAATGATCAGTCCATTGATTTGACTACGGTAGTTTCTGCTGGGGATCCGATGACAGTGAAGGTCTTAAAAGTAAACGACGGTGAAGGGCAGGTATTATTGACCTACAAGAGACTTGCTGCAGAGAAGGGCAACGAGAAACTGAGAGAAGCTTTTGAGAATAAAGAAGTCCTCAAGGCTACAGTTACTCAGATTCTTGGAGGCGGTCTGGTTGCGACAATAGATGAAGCGCGTGTATTTATACCTGCAAGTCTAGTATCTGATTCCTACGAGAAAGACCTGAGCAAATATGATGGCAAGGAAATTGCGTTTGTTATCAGTGAATTCAATCCAAGAAGGAACCGCGTGATTGGTGACAGAAGACAGCTTCTTGTAGCAGAGAGAGCAGAGAAGCAGAAAGAGCTGTTTGCCAGGTTAAAAGTCGGTGACAGAATTGAGGGAACCGTTAAGAATGTAACAGACTTCGGTGCTTTTATAGATCTTGGCGGGGTAGACGGATTGCTGCACATCTCCGAAATGTCCTGGGGAAGAGTAGAGAACCCCAGAAAAGCATTCCAGGTAGGTGATGTTGTAACAGTGCTTGTGAAGGATATCAATGATACAAAAGTTGCACTCAGTCTGAAGTTCCCGGAGACAAATCCATGGGCACATGCTTCAGAGAATTTCGCAGCCGGAACTATCATCACGGGCAAGGTTGCGCGTATGACAGATTTTGGTGCGTTTGTTGAGCTTGCACCTGGAGTAGATGCGCTTCTCCATGTATCTCAGATTTCAAGAGCCCATGTAGACAAACCATCAGATGTACTTTCTGTAGGGCAGGAGATTACAGCAAAAATCGTAGATCTAAATGAAGCGGAGAGGAAAATCAGCCTGAGCATGAAAGCCCTGGAGACAGATTCTCAGGATGCCGAGTATACAGAAGAATAAACTTCATAAAAAACAGAGGCTGGAAAGTCTCTTTTTTTTATGTTAATGTTTAAACTTATGTCACACATAAATGTTATGAAAAACAATCCTTGTATATAGAATCGGGGAGGGCATTGCTTGTTAAAAAAGTAGCAGTATGTATCTTTTTATATACAATGAAATGTCCGTATTTACTGGCATTCGCGGACAATTCATTGTACAATAAATACGATGGGAATAGTAAGGAAGGAAGGTAGCAGAGAATGGGATTTTTAACTTTTAAAGGTGGAATCCATCCAAAAGACGGAAAAGACTTATCGAAAAACCAGGCAATCACTGAATTACTGCCAAAAGGTGATTTACTATATCCACTTTCACAACATATAGGGGCACCGGCAAACCCCATTGTCAAAAAAGGGGATCATGTCTTAAAAGGGCAGAAGATTGCAGAGGCAGGGGGGTTTGTATCAGCACCGATATATTCTTCTGTGTCAGGGAATGTCAAAGGATTGGAAACTCATTTAGGCCCCACAGGAAATAAGGAATACTGTATTGTAATCGAGAATGACGGAGAATACGAGGAGGCAGAATATGCCCCTGTAAAACCATTGGAGCAGCTTACAAAAGAAGAAATTCTTAACATGATTGCTGAAGCTGGAATTGTGGGAATGGGTGGTGCAGGTTTTCCGACAAGAGTAAAGCTTTCTCCGAAGGAACCTGAGAAGATAGATTATGTGATAGCGAACTGCGCAGAATGTGAGCCTTATATTACGGCGGATTACCGCAGGATGCTGGAGAACACAGAAGAACTTGTAAACGGAATGCGAATAGTTCTCTCCCTGTTTGATAATGCAAAGGGAATTTTCGGGATAGAGGACAATAAGAAAGAGTGTATCGAAAAATTGCAGGATGCCGTTAAGGACGAGCCACGCATGGAAGTTAAAGTACTTCAGACCAAGTATCCTCAGGGAGCGGAACGTCAGTTAATCTATGCGCTCACCAAACGTGCGATTCATTCTGCCATGCTTCCAGCTGATGTGGGATGTGTTGTAGACAACGTGGAGACATTGATTGGGATTCATTATGCGGTAGCGAAAGGCAGGCCCCTGACGGAGCGTGTTGTTACTGTAAGCGGAGATGACATACAGAGTCCGAGCAATTTTAAGGTGCTTTTAGGCACGAATCAGCAGGAACTGGTGGATGCCGCCGGGGGACTTAAAGAGGCTCCCAAGAAGGTGATATCGGGCGGGCCTATGATGGGATTTGCCATGATTACACTCAACACTCCTGTGACAAAGACTTCTTCTTCCGTTTTGGCCTTTACTGAAGATGAGGTGGCGAAGAGAAAATCGACGCAGTGTATTAACTGCGGCCGCTGTGTGGAAATCTGCCCCTGCAGGCTTGTTCCATCCAGATTGGCAAAGTATGCCGACAGACAGGATGAAGAGACTTTTGTCGCACAGTACGGACTGGAATGTGTAGAATGTGGCTGCTGCAGCTATGTCTGTCCGGCGAAACTGCCGTTGAAGCAGTCTATTGGTTCTATGCGTAAGGTTGCAATTGCTAACAAAAAGAAAAAATAACAGAGAGGTGAATTAAAATTGAACGAGAATTACAACATATCATCCTCACCACATATACGAGACAAGGTAACCAGCAGTAATATTATGCTGATGGTTCTGATTGCTCTGCTGCCGGCTACAATTTTTGGTGTTTATAATTTCAGACATGAAAATGCATGGCTGCTGGTTGTAGTTACAACGGCAGTAGCAGTTTTAGCTGAGTATATATATGAGAAGCTGATGCACAAACCGATAACGATAGGGGATTTCAGTGCAGCTGTCACAGGTCTTCTTCTTGCGCTGAATCTTCCGCCCACTCTTCCTTTGTGGATGGGAGCTTTAGGATCTGTATTTGCCATTATTATTGTAAAGCAGCTGTTTGGAGGACTGGGACAGAATTTTATGAACCCTGCACTGGCTGCCAGGTGTTTCCTTCTTATCTCTTTTGCAGGGCGCATGACTTATTTTGTGTATGACGGTGTGACAGGACCGACTCCCCTTGCAGACATGAAGGCCGGGGAAGCTGTTAATACTATGAACATGCTGGTTGGAAATACCAGGGGTACCATAGGAGAAACTTCTGTTCTTGCAATTATGGTCGGTGCCATGTTCCTGCTTCTGATGGGTGTCATTGACCTGCGCATCCCCGGTACATACATTGTAACGTTTGTTATTTTTATTATTATTTTCGGCGGTTACGGTTTTGATGCACAGTATATCACCGCACATCTCTGTGGCGGCGGACTCATGCTGGGTGCATGGTTTATGGCTACAGACTATGTGACTTCTCCCATTACTCCGAGAGGTCAGATCCTTTACGGTGTCTGTATGGGGCTGCTGACAGGACTTTTTAGATTATTTGGCGGTTCCGCGGAGGGTGTGTCCTATGCAATCATCATCAGTAACCTTTTGGTTCCTCTGATTGAAAAGATTACTCTTCCAAAACCGTTTGGCAAAGGAGGAGAAAAGTAATGAATAAAATTGTAAAAAACACGTTGATACTTACAGCTATTACATTGATTTCCGGCATTCTCCTCGGGCTGGTTTATGAAGTTACAAAAGCTCCCATTGCCACTGCCCAGGAAAAGGCAAAACAAGAGGCATACAGACAGGCACTTCCGGACGCTGTTTCTTTTGAACCTTATGATGATTTTGATGAGAGTGATGCTGTCAAAACTCTTAAAAGTGCAGGGTACAGTGATGATGAAATTACAGAAGCAGTTATAGGAAAAGACAAAGGCGGAGACGACATAGGCTGTGTCATTACTGTAGTTTCCCATGAAGGATACGGCGGGGATATCACAATGTCTGTGGGAATCATGGCAGACGGAACTGTAAAAGGTGTGGAAATGCTCTCCATCAGCGAGACAGCCGGCCTTGGAATGAAAGCAGCAGAGGCGGATTTCAGAGACCAGTTTAAGGATAAGCAGGTAGAAGCCTTCGCCTATACAAAGAATAATGAAAAAGGTGATGATAAGATCGATGCAATCAGCGGAGCAACCATCACAACAAATGCGGTGACGAATGCAGTGGACTCTGCATTAGTTTATTTTCAAAATACGTTAGGAGGTAGTGTCGATGAGTAAGTCAGGAGAAAGACTATTTAATGGTCTGGTCAAAGAAAATCCTACCTTTGTTCTGATGTTGGGCATGTGCCCCACACTGGCAGTCACGACTTCCGCCATCAACGGCATCGGAATGGGTCTTTCTACCACAGTTGTACTTGTGCTTTCCAATGTCATGATTTCCGCTTTGCGGAAAATTATACCTGATTCTGTAAGGATGCCTGCGTTTATCGTGGTAGTTGCGTCCTTTGTAACAATTGTACAATTCCTGCTGGAAGGTTTCGTCCCGAGCCTGTATGATTCGCTGGGGATTTATATTCCTCTAATAGTGGTAAACTGTATTATTTTGGGAAGAGCAGAAAGTTATGCATCCAAGAACCCCGTGATTCCTTCTTTATTTGACGGCCTTGGTATGGGGCTTGGCTTTACTGTTGGACTGACGGCAATTGGTATAGTCCGGGAGATTTTGGGCGCAGGGAAAGTTTTCGGCACACAGATCCTGCCGGATTCTTATGAGCCAATCACTATTTTTATTCTGGCGCCGGGAGCATTTTTTGTTCTCTCTATGCTGGTTGCTTTGCAGAATAAAGTGAAGAGGCATATAGCCCTGAAAAAAGGCGAGCCTATACCGGAACCCGCGGAGGGCTGTGAAGGTTGTGCAGGATGTGGCAGAGCAGGAAGCTGTACAGGGGGAATCTTCCCCGTAGAGTCTGAAACAGAGAAAAAAGAGAATGATTAGGGGGAAATGAGATGAAAGAGTTAATATTACTTGCAGTCGGTGCGGCATTTGTGAATAATGTTGTGCTCAGCCAGTTCCTTGGAATCTGTCCTTTCCTCGGTGTTTCCAAAGATGTGAAAACTGCAGCGGGCATGGGCAGTGCTGTTATTTTTGTTATTACAATTGCATCCTTTGTAACAAGCCTGATTTATAAATTCATTCTTGTTCCGGTGCATTTCGAATATTTACAAACAATTGTATTTATCCTTGTCATAGCTGCTCTGGTACAGTTTGTAGAGATGTTTTTGAAAAAGGCAATGCCTCCGCTTTATAATGCGCTTGGTGTATATCTTCCTTTGATTACTACAAACTGTGCGGTACTTGGCGTTGCGCTGGTGAATGTTCAGAGATCCTATAACATCTTAGAAGGTGTTATATACGGGCTTGCAACTTCCTTTGGCTTTTTGGTCGCAATTGTGCTGATGGCAGGTATACGTGAGAAAATTGAACACAATGACATTACAGAATCCTTTCAGGGAACTCCAATTGTCCTGGTGACAGCCGGACTGATGGCAATTGCTTTCTTTGGGTTCGCGGGATTAATTTAGGAGGGTATAAAAGATGAGTATAACAGGGATTATAATTGCCGCAGCTATTGTCGGCGGCACCGGGTTATTCATCGGTGTTTTCCTTGGATTATCGGGTAAAAAATTTGCCGTAGCAGTAGATGAGAGAGAAGAGGCTGTACTGGAGGCTCTGCCCGGAAATAACTGCGGAGCATGCGGATATCCAGGATGTTCCGGTCTTGCAGCCGCTATAGTGGCAGGTGAAGCAGAGGTTGGAACATGTCCCGTAGGCGGGGCTCCTGTTGCCGAAAAGGTCGGTGCAATTATGGGGGTAGCTGCAGGAGAGCAGGATCACCAGGTGGCATTCGTAAAATGCGGCGGAACTTGTGAACAGGCAAAAGAGCAATATGAATATTTTGGGGTAAAAGACTGTGTCATGGCAAGCATGATGCAGGACGGCGGACCGAAGGGCTGCAGCTATGGCTGTCTTGGGTTTGGAACCTGTGTAAAGGCCTGCCCATTTGATGCAATACATGTTAAAGATGGCATTGCAGTCGTAGATAAGGAAAACTGCAGGGCTTGTAAAAAGTGCGTGGCAGCATGTCCTAAGCAGCTGATAGAGATGGTTCCCTATGATCAGGAGTATCTCGTTCAATGTAACTCACATGACAAGGGGAAAACAGTAAGAGACGTATGTCAGGTGGGATGTATAGGATGCCGTATCTGTGAGAAGAACTGTGAAGTGAACGCAGTGACAGTCACAGATAACCTTGCACATATAGATCCTGATAAATGCGTGCATTGCGGCATTTGTGCCGAGAAATGCCCAAGAAAAATTATTACACCGAGAATGGTGGCATCAAAGGCAATGGCTTCGTAAGTAAAATTTAATATCCGGCATAATGCAGGTTATAATCATTCGTCACAAATATGGCCTTGACACCGTCAAGGCTTTCTATCAGGGCTGAACCTTTATCAAGCCCCAGTGCAAAGCAGGTGGTGCTCAGTCCGTCACCATCCGCAGAAAGGTCGGAGATGATTGTGACCTGCAGCAAATGATTATCGTAAGGATAGCCGGTAAACGGATTTAAAATGTGATGGTAGATTTTACCATCCTTTTTAAAATACCGTTCGTATACTCCGGAGGAAACCACAGACTTATCTCTGATATCTACACTGGTTATGGCAGAGCTTTGTCCGTCAAAGGGTTTTTGTATACCAATATGGTAGTTTTCTCCGTTTGTCTTACTACCTATGGCTACAATGTTCCCGCCCAGATTAATCAAGGCGTGTTCTATACCCTGGCTTGTCAGGTAATCTTTTAACTTGTCTGCAATAAATCCTTTTGCAATGGCGCCTAAATCAATGGCAGCTTTCGGATCTTTCAGAGTTACTGTATTATTTTCCAGAATGACATTTTTATAATTCACATGGCTTTTCGCTTCCTCAATAGCTGTCTGGTCCGGAATATTCCCGGGGTTTTCCTCAATGTTCCACAGTTCACTTAAAGGGGCAATGGTGATGTCAAAATCACCTTTTGACAGACGGCTGTAATATAATCCTTTTTCAATCACCTCTGCGGTTCTGACATCTACTTCAACAGGGGCTCCATTTGCAGAATTAATTCTGGAGATATCACTGGTATCAATGGTTCTGCTTAAAAGCTGCTCATATTCCTTACACAGATCTTTGCAGTGGGTCAGGATAGTATCATCCGTACTTCCCCATACTTCAATCGATATCACTGTATCAAAATACATACCGGTTGTTTTGATGGAATCTTCGGAAGACGACCCGGTGCATCCGGAAGCAGTAAACATAATAACTATTGTAAGAAACCATATCAGAACACGTTTCATATATTCCCTCTTTTCCACGGCATGACATTTTCAGCAGTCATAAATTGCCGTTTTTTGCTTTAGCAACTGCATTATTATATACAATTCGCGCCGAAATTACAATCGAACATGTGATTGCATTCTAAAAGCCTGTGTGCTATGATAGTGGCTAGAAGCTATAGAAAAGGGGAGTTTTATGATTTCATATGTTTGCGGCGAGCTGGCCGCGGTGGAACCGGAACAGATAATCGTAGATGTGGGTGGTGTGGGATATGGTATTTACATGCCGGCACAGGCTGTGGGACTTCTCCCGGCTCTGGGAAGCCAGGTAAAGATCCATACATATTTGAATGTCCGGGAAGATGTCATGCAGCTGTTTGGGTTTCTGACCAGGGATGATCTGGAGGTGTTTTGTCTCCTGATCGGCGTCAGCGGAATAGGGCCCAAGGGAGGTTTAAGCATACTTTCCCAGCTTTCACCGGATTCCCTGCGCCTGGCTGTTATTTCAGGAGATGTGAAGGCAATCTCGGCTGCCCCGGGAATAGGCAGGAAAACAGCAGAGAAGCTCATCATTGAGCTGAAGGATAAATTTAAAATAGAAGATCTTCATATGGAAGATGCACCGGATTCAATCTCTGCCTCGGAGGCAGTTCATGGTGGAGTACGTACGGAGGCGGTACAGGCTCTGGTGGCGCTTGGATATGGAAATACAGAAAGTCTGCGGGCAGTCAATGGGGTAACACTTGAGAACCCTACGACAGAAGAACTGCTGAAGGCAGCTTTAAAGAAGTTATAAAGGAAATAAGACATGGGAAAACGCATCATAACAACGGAGAATCTGGAAGAAGATATAAAAATAGAGAGCAGCCTGCGCCCTCAATTTCTAAAAGAGTATATCGGCCAGGAGAAAGTAAAAGAAACGCTGAATATCTATATTAAGGCAGCAAGAGAGAGAAAAGAAGCACTGGATCACGTACTCCTTTACGGTCCTCCCGGCTTAGGAAAAACTACCCTTGCAGGCATCATAGCAAATGAAATGGGTGTGAATATCAAAATCACTTCCGGACCGGCTATTGAAAAACCGGGAGAAATTGCTGCAATTCTGAATAATTTGCAGGAAAATGATCTTCTTTTTGTGGATGAGATACATCGGCTCAACCGACAGGTAGAAGAAGTCTTATATCCGGCCATGGAGGATTATGCTATTGATATTATGATTGGAAAGGGGTCAGCTGCCCGGTCTATCCGTCTGGACCTGCCCAGATTTACGCTGGTGGGAGCTACAACCAGAGCTGGAATGCTGACTGCCCCTCTGCGTGATAGATTTGGAGTAGTTAACCATTTGGATTTTTATACAGAGAAGGAATTAAAAACGATCATACTGAAATCTGCAGAGAAGTTGGATGTGGAAATCGAAGAGAAGGGCGCTGTAGAACTGGCAAAACGCTCAAGAGGAACTCCCAGGCTTGCCAATCGTCTCCTGAAAAGAGTCCGGGACTTCGCACAGGTGAAGTATGACGGAATTATCACGGAGTCAGTTGCTCACTATGCCCTGGATATGCTGGATGTGGACAAATACGGTCTGGATCACATTGACCGGAATATTTTACTCACTATGATTCAAAAATTTCAGGGTGGACCTGTGGGACTGGATACCCTTGCTGCAACTATTTCAGAGGACACGGGTACACTGGAAGACGTCTATGAACCTTATCTGCTGCAGACAGGATTCATACAGAGGACCCCCCGGGGTCGGATTGCCACACAACTGGCTTACGGCCACCTTGGGATTCCCTTCGCGCAGAGTTAAATCTTCAAAAAGTGGTTGGATTTTCCTTTTATATAGTTTATAATAGCAGATAAGAAACGCGAGGAGGATACTATGAGTTCAGCAAAACATTTTACAGAAGTTCTGATTGGAGGAAAAGTCTACACATTAAGCGGATTTGAAGGTGAAGAGTACCTTCAGAAAGTTTCCTCCTATCTGAACCATAAAATTACAGAATGTGCTAACAGTGAAGGGTACAGAAAGCAAAGTTCTGATACCCGCAATGTACTTCTTGCGCTGAATATCGCAGATGACTATTTTAAGGCAAAGAAGCAGGGGGATTCTCTAGAAAGTGACATAGAACTGAAAGACAAAGAGATGTATGACTTGAAGCATGAGCTGATATCTGTCCAGATAAAACTTGAGAATGCGGAAAAAGAACTTGCAAAGATGAAGGAAGAGAACAATGACCTGCAGATGCAGATTGTGAAGCTGGAAACAGAGATGAAAAACCGTAGAAAATAAAAGATAAGCTGTCTGCAGACAGCTTATTTTAAAGTAACTCAACACGCATTAGAGAGGCATAGGCATAAGCGAAAAAGGAGTAGAATTGGCAGGGAATATATTGGAAAGAAAAATTGAAATACTGGCACCGGCCGGTTCTTATCCCAGCTTTAAGGCAGCTATTATGGCAGGGGCGGATGCGGTCTATGCAGGCGGAGCGCATTTCGGCGCGAGAGCATTTGCAGGCAATTTTACGGAAGAAGAACTGCTTTTGGCTATTGATTATGCTCATATCCACGGCCGTAAGCTTTATCTGACGGTAAATACTCTTTTGAAGGACAGTGAGATAGGCAGGCTCTATGATTACCTAGAACCTTTCTATTTGCGGGGACTGGATGCGGTAATTGTGCAGGATATCGGTGTATTGAAGTTTGTGCGGAAGTATTTTCCCGGCATGGATATCCATGCAAGCACACAAATGACAGTGACCAATACAAAGGGGGCCCTCTTTTTGCAGGAGGAGGGAGCTAAGAGGATTGTTCCTGCACGGGAGTTATCTCTGGAAGAGGTACGTCATATGTCGGAACATACAAATCTAGAGATTGAGTGCTTTGTCCACGGGGCTCTCTGCTACTGTTATTCCGGTCAGTGCCTGATGAGCAGCATGAACGGAGACAGAAGCGGCAACCGGGGACAGTGCGCACAGCCATGCAGACTGCCCTATATAGTGCATGGTAAAAAGGAGTATATTTTAAGTTTGAAAGACATATGTACGCTGGATTTGATACCGGATCTGATAGAGGCGGGCATTGACTCTTTTAAAATCGAAGGACGCATGAAAAAGCCGGAATATGTGGCGCTTGTCACTTCTATGTACCGAAAATATACAAATTTATACCTGAAAGAAGGAAGAAACGGTTTTAAAGTGACTTACAGTGACAGAGAAATGCTGATGGATATTTATAACCGCGGTGGTTTCAGCCAGGGGTATTACAGACAGCACAGCGGCCGGGATATGCTTTCTCTGAAACGGCCGGGACATGCAGGCGTTCCCGCTGTGAAAGTGATCTCGCAAAGAGGGCGGGAGATAACCGGTAAGACACTCACAGATATTCACAAGGGTGATGTGCTGGACTTGTCCTGCGAACAGAACAATATAAGTGTACAAGGAAACTATACCTTTGGGAAAACCTTCTCAAAGGGTGACACCGTTCAGATTCTTGTGCCTAAGGGAGAGCGATACTTGAAGGAGACAGTTCTGCGCCGTATGCACAGGACTGAACTTGTGGAACAGGTGAACAATACTTATGGGACAGGAACGGTTCACGAACCTATATGGGGGAGCTTTTGGACTGCACCTTGCAAACCGGCTGTTCTGACTGCAGGATACGAGAATTTCTCGGTGACGGTTCAGACAGAGGAACAGACAGAGACAGCTAAAAATCACCCTCTGGATCAGTCTCGGATCAAAAAGCAGTTGATGAAGACGGGAAATACGGAATTTATATTTGAAACACTGGATATCGCAGCAGAAGATGATATTTTCTTACCAATGCAGCGCCTCAATGAATTGAGGCGTGAAGCACTAGAACAACTGACTGTTAAAATCTGTGGGAGTTATCGTAGAGAAAAAAACCGACAGCCGCGCATAGTCAAGCAGAAAACCCAGGATGTTCAGGCGGCTGAAGATAAAGTCTCTGAAGGATCGAAAATGAACTTGTCTGTTCTGGCTGAGACAAAGGGACAGGTAAAGGCAGCTCTTGCCTGCCCAGAGGTGAGTCGGATTTATCTGGAATCGTGTCTATACAGTACTCCTTATGGAAACTCAGAATGCCGGGAAATATGCAGAAAAGCTGCCCAAAATGGAAAGGAAGTTTTCCTTGCGATGCCGCATATTTTCCGTCAGCAAACAATCTCACTTTTTTGGGCCGGTTATTCGGCGTTGATGAAAATGGGAATTGACGGATTTCTTATAAGAAATTATGAGAGTTTTTATTTTTTGATGGAGCAGGGATTTGACAAGAAGATTATATTGGACCATAATTTATATGTATTTAACCGCCAGGCAAAGCAATTCTGGAATTCCAAGGGGATTTATTCATTTACTGCACCTTTGGAATTGGACAGAGATGAACTGGGAATACTCAGGGTATCCCAGGCAGAGCTTGTTGTCTATGGGAGACTTCCGGTGATGGTGACCGCACAATGTATTAAGGACACGACAGAAAAATGTAATAAAAAACCAGAAAGCATCATTCTGAAAGACAGATATCAAAAAGTTTTTGCGGTCAGAAATTTTTGCAAATTCTGTTATAATGTGATATATGATACAGCGCCTTTGTTTCTGCTGGATTTAAGGGAAGATATCCTGAAGTTAGCTCCTGCCGGGCTTAGAATCCAGTTTACTCTGGAAGATGAAGGGACTGCTGAAGGTATTTTAAAAATGTACAGGGACATATACTGCAGCGGTTTGCAGGCTGATGTGCCTGATGCTGCATTTACCAGAGGACATTTTAAGCGGGGAATAAACTAGGAGCAGGTGAAACAATGGTTAATATATTAGTAGAACTATCAAAATATGTCATCATTTTACTGATGTCGATTTATACATTTTCATGTTTCTCTGTGTTTGCAAAGGTGTACGAGGAAGATAAAAAGGGAATATTGATACGTCAGAATGTGCTGATGTTTCTTCTGCAGTTTACTGCATTTGGTGTAATGTATCTGCAGACAAAAAAGCCGGAACTTATGTATTTTTATGGTGCTCAGGTTTTGCTCCTTATTGCAGTACTTGTATTATACCGGATTTTTTATCCAAATGCTTCCCGGCTTGTCGTCAATAATATGTGTATGCTGCTGAGTATCGGTTTTATTATGATTACACGTCTTTCCTATGAAAAAGCAGTAAAGCAGTTTATATTTGCTGCGTTGGGACTTGTGATCGGGCTCATTGTCCCTGTGCTCATACGAAAACTTCAAATTTTAAAAGACTGGACCTATATTTACGCAGGCATTGGTATCCTGGCACTGGGGGCAGTAGCCGTTCTGGGACAGTTTTCTGACGGTGCAAAGCTAGGCTTTACAATAGCTGGATTCGGAATTCAGCCTTCCGAGTTTGTGAAGATATTATTTGTATTTTATGTTGCAGCAAGCTTGAATCAATCCACAGAGTTTAAAAATGTCGTAGTGACTACGGCTGTTGCGGCTGTGCACGTGTTGATTTTGGCGCTTTCCACCGATCTGGGTGCCGCTCTTATTATGTTTGTAGTCTATCTGGTGATGCTCTATGTAGCCACAAGCCAGCCGCTGTATGCTTTGGCGGGAATAGGAGCCGGTAGTGCCGCAGCTGTTTTGGCCTATCATCTGTTTCACCATATTCAAATTCGTGTTTTGGCATGGAAGGATCCTTTTGCCTCTTACAATGAGGGAGGATACCAGGTGGCCCAGTCACTTTTTGCAATCGGAACAGGAAGCTGGTTCGGAATGGGACTGTATCAGGGACTTCCCGACAGTATCCCTGTGGCGGCAGAGGACTTCATATTCTCAGCAATCTCGGAAGAAATGGGGCTGATTTTTGCACTGTGTCTTATTCTGGTATGTGTCAGCTGCTATGTAATGTTTTTGAATATTGCTATGGCAATCCGCAACCGATTTTACAAACTTATTGCTCTTGGTCTTGGAACCTGTTATATCTTTCAGGTATTTCTGACAATCGGAGGGGTTACAAAGTTTATTCCTTCCACTGGGGTTACCCTACCCCTTGTCAGCTATGGAGGAAGCTCCATGTTAAGTACCATGATTATGTTTGGAATTATACAGGGTCTGTATATTTTAAGAGAAGACGAGGAAGAAAACATTGAAAAGAGAAGAGAATTACGAAGAGGTAGACAACCAGAGAGGTTACCCCCAAAAAAGCAGCACCGGAGGAAGAAAACGGTCTTCGAAGAAGTTCCGAAACAAAGAGTTCGCTAGAGTAACTTATTTTTTCGTTGCTTTGTTTCTTGCACTTATGAGCTATATTGTATATTTCAATATCGTTCGTGCGAAAATAGTGGTAAGCAGTCCTTATAACAAACGGCAGGATGCTTTTGCAGACAGAATTATCAGGGGAAGCATTGCGGATAGAAACGGAAATGTCCTTGCCAGTACAGATGTGGGCGATGACGGTACAGAAGTGCGTTCCTACCCCTACGGTGCAGCATTTGCACACGTGGTCGGCTACAGTGACTCCGATATCGGAAAAACAGGTCTGGAGTCCGTGGAAAATTCTGAACTGCTCACCTCCAATGCTTTTTTTGTACAGAAGATGATCAATGAGTTTAAAGACGAAAAAAACATGGGGGACACTGTGGTTACAACACTGGATGCAGATCTTCAGCAGGCGGCCTACAATGCACTTGGCAGTAACAAAGGATCTGTGGTAGTGATGGAACCAGGTACAGGTAAGATTCTGGCTATGGTTTCCGGCCCTTCCTATGACCCCAACAGTGTAGCAGTCAACTGGGATGTCTTAAATGCAGACGAAGATAATAGTCCACTTTTGAACCGTGCCTCTCAGGGGCAATATGCGCCGGGTTCCACCTTTAAAGTAGTGACAGCCCTGGAATATATGCGGGAGCACAAAGATTATCCCAATTACAACTATAATTGTGTAGGGGAGATCACTGCCGAGGGAACTACGATACACTGCTTCGACAATACTGTGCACGGCCTGGAAGACTTAAGGAGTTCTATGGCCAACTCCTGCAACTCGTCATTTGCAAATATCGGTCTTACTTTAAATAAAACAGCCTACCGTAATACGGCCGAAGTGCTTCTGTTTAATAAAAAACTTCCTGCTGTGCTGGACACAGCGAAAAGCTCTTTTAAAATCACCGAGAGATCCAGCAGTGCAGATATGATGATGACTGCCATGGGGCAGGGAGAAACGTTAGTCAGCCCGTATCATATGGCGCTGATTACTTCTGCTATCGCCAATGGCGGCACATTGATGGAACCTTATCTTGTCGAAAAAGTGACAAATTATACCGGATCAGAAATCCGCAAGAACGTACCGAAAAGCTTTAAAAAGCTTATGACACCTGATGAGGCCGCCCAGTTGAAGGACTACATGCAGGCAGTTGTAAACGAAGGAACTGCATCTGTACTCAGCGGACAGTCGTACACCGCTGCCGGGAAAACTGGAACTGCAGAATACAGTATGGTAGATGGTGAGAAAACCCACTCCTGGTTTATGGGATTTACAAATGTGGACAATCCGGAACTTGTTATCAGTGTGATTATCGAAGGCTATGACGGGGATACGGGAGCAAAAGCCGTACCCATTGCAAAACAGATATTGGATTCTTACTACTATAATTAAAATCAGGCGGTGAGAAATTATGCAGATGACTTTTTACTGTGATTTATATATTGCAGCAGATCTGGAACAAAAAAAACAGAAAATCATTCAAAAGCTAAAAATAAATGCTGTCCAGCCTTCTATTTATATAATTACATTAGCACAGGGAATCCAAAACCATCTGGAATTTTACTCCTCTCTGTTGTTAAAACAGCATTATTATGAAGATACACCACTGTTTGTAGTAGGGATTGCCAGAGGTTATGACGGTGCACTTTGCCTGGCAGAGCATATTATAAAGGAAATTTATGAAAAGACAAAAGATACAGATATACGGAACTTTATCGTAAAACGGCAAAAACAATATGAGGAAGGCAGCGTGTAAGAGCAAATGTTACATATAATCCTGTTGATTCTGAAAATTATAGGATGGATCCTGGTGTCAATACTTGGTTTAGCTGTATTGCTTATTTGTGTCGTATTTTTTCTGCCTATTAATTATCGGATGAATGCAGAATGTGAAGGGAATTTAGATTCTCTGCATGCAAACGCCGGGTTTTCATGGCTCTTTCATCTGATCAGCGGAAACGTGTCGTATGATAGCAGCAAACTTAATTGGAATATCAGAATCGCATGGAAAATGGTGGGACAAGATCAAAATGCAGAAAGAAATCCTTCTGAGAAGAAGAAAAGGAGAAAAGCCCCCGAAAGAGAAGTAGAGCCTGGTACAGACAGGGACCGGATGAATAAACCGGGAGAGGGAACAGCGCAGGCGGAAAAAGAAGCGGAGAATATTCTGAAAAAAGAAATACCCGAATCCTCTCAAGATGGAACTAGTGTTGATAGAACTGAAAAACAGGAAGATAAGGCATCCTCTTTTTATCAGAAGATAAAATATACATTCTGCAGAATATATGATAAGATAAAACTAATAATCCACAAAATCTGCAGCGCTATAAAAGCAATACTTGAAAAGAAGGACAAATTGACAGAATTTATTACAGATGAAGTCCACAGGGCGGCTTGGGGAAAGGTTCTTATAGAATTAAGACGACTTCTTCATTTCCTGAAGCCTCATAAGTTAAATCTTTCAGTTCTTTTTGGCTTTGGAGATCCTGCTGTTACAGGTTATGTCCTGGCAGCCGGCAGTATGCTTTCTCCATTTCTTGGGAAACATACAAATATCCGGCCTGATTTTGAACAGGAGATACTTGAAGGAAATTTATTTGTTTCCGGAAAGATACGGGTTATATATTTTGTCATATCACTTTGGAATCTAATATGGAATAAAAATATCCGTATCACATTCAGACATATTAAAAATATAAAAGCATGGATTTCAAATTAAGGAGGATTAAAAATGACAGTGGAAAATAGTTTCAAAGACACGGTAGAATCATTGTTTCGTGGCATGGATCATGTTATTACAACAAAGACGGTTGTCGGTGATGCAATCCATATTAATGACATCATCATTCTCCCCCTGGTGGATGTATCCTTTGGGGTGGGGGCGGGATATTTTTCCGGCGACAAAAAAGGCAGAGGTACAGGAGGTCTGGGGGGCAAAATAACTCCCAGTGCAGTGCTCGTCATCAAAAATGGCACAACAAAACTGGTGAACATCAAAAACCAGGATACAATCACTAAGATTTTGGATATGGTGCCGGATGTTGTAGACAAGTTTACTTCAAAAGATGATAAAGTTACAGAAGAAGATGTTATGGACATTTTAAATTCTGAAGAATCCGGAAAAGACGGAGCACATATTTAAAAAAGCTGCATAGAATAGTAGCAAACCCTGCTGGGAGTAAACTAATTATGAAAAGAGTGATCGGATTCGCACTGCTGTGCTTTGGAGTTGGCATGATTCTCATGCTGGTATTGCCGAATGCAATCGGCCTGATTCTGACGATTATCGCTCTGGCAGCGGGGTATAAGCTATTTTGCGGGTGAAATGCCAAAAAAAGTACCCACATTACAGTGAGTACCCCGTGTCTTCAAAATATTCTCATAAATTAAGCACGTTCTACGCGGCCTGATTTTAAGCAGGAAGTACAAACGTACATCTTTTTTGATCCGCCTTCTGTTTTAACTCTAACGGATTTCACATTTGATTTCCACATTTTTGGTGATTTTCTATGAGAGTGACTTACGTTGTTACCGAAATGAGCACCCTTTTCACAAATAGCACATTTAGCCATCATTGCACCTCCTAACGATCTGAAATAGCCTGCATAGGCTCACAACAATGTTATTTTATCAGAAAGGATTTCCTAATGCAAGCGTTTTCTCAAATTTTTCTAATTCCTGAATCCATGTTGTAAAATCTCTCCAGACAGAGTATAATACTTATGTTAATTATGTTTAAAATCCATTTAAGAATTGGAGGTAATATATGATGAAGGGCAGTATAAGCACCGAGCTCGGAATTGTTACGGTCAGTTCCGATGTAATCGCAAAGTATGCAGGCTCAGTTGCGGTGGAATGTTTTGGCATCGTTGGGATGGCTGCGGTCAACATGAAAGATGGATTAGTAAGATTGCTGAAGAGGGAAAGCCTGACACAAGGAATCCAGGCAGAGCTTACCGATGACAATGTTTTAACGCTGAATTTTCATGTGATTGTTGCATACGGAGTAAATATTCTTTCAGTTTCTGACAATCTGATGAGCAATGTAAAATACAAAGTAGAAGAATTTACCGGAATGACTGTAGATAAGATAAATATCTTTGTCGAAGGTGTCAGAGTGATTGATTAAGGAGGATACTTGTCGTGGCAACGAATACGATAAACGCAGAACTGTTCGCGAAAATGTTTTTAGCGGGGGCAGCTAATCTGGAAGCAAAAAAAGAATTTATTAATGAACTGAATGTATTTCCGGTTCCCGATGGAGATACAGGAACGAACATGACGCTGACTATCATGTCTGCAGCAAAAGAGGTAACTGCACTTGAACATACGAATCTGCAGGTCCTGGCCAAGGCCATTTCTTCCGGCTCACTGCGCGGTGCCAGAGGCAACTCAGGTGTTATTCTATCTCAGCTTCTGAGAGGATTCACAAAAGAAATACGTGGATATAAAGAAATTGATGTAGAAATCTTTGCACAGGCATGTGACCGTGCCCGAGCGACAGCGTACAAAGCAGTTATGAAGCCAAAAGAGGGGACCATCCTAACTGTTGCGAAAGGCATCGCCCAGAAGGCAGCAGAGCTGGCAGAGACAACAAAGGATCTGGAAGTATTTCTTCCGCAGATACTGGAACATGCTGAATACGTACTTTCCAGGACACCTGAGATGCTCCCGATACTGAAAGAGGCCGGCGTGGTAGACTCCGGCGGGCAGGGGCTTCTAGAAGTGCTTAAAGGCGCCTATGATGCATTCCGGGGCAAAGAGATTGACTACAGTGCCATTGAGGAAAGCTCCGGCACTACCATGGTAAGACCGGGACTGCAGGCAGAAGCAGACATTAAGTTTGGCTATTGTACGGAATTTATTATTATGACAGAAAAAGACTTCTCCGAGAAGGATGAGCTTGAGTTTAAGGCTTACCTTGAGTCTATCGGTGATTCCATTGTATGCGTGTCAGACGGAGATATTGTAAAGATTCATGTTCACACCAATGATCCCGGACTGGCAATTCAAAAAGCCCTGACCTATGGGCAGCTCACCAGGATGAAGATTGATAATATGCGTGAGGAGCATCAGGAAAGACTATTTAAGAACTCCGAGAAACTAGCGGCAGAACAGAAGAAGAATGCCTCCGGAGATAAGAAAAAACCTGATAAGGAAATAGGTTTTATTACTGTTTCTATCGGTGAGGGCATGAATGACATATTTCGGGAGCTGGGTGTAGACTACATCATTGAAGGCGGACAGACCATGAACCCAAGCACGGAAGACATGCTGACGGCTATCGGTGAAGTCAGAGCCAAGCACATTTTTATACTTCCGAATAATAAGAATATTATTTTGGCAGCAAACCAGGCACAGTCGCTGACAAAGGACAAGGATATCATTGTGATACCTACAAAGACTGTGACACAGGGAATTACGGCAGTGATTAATTACATGCCCGAAGCGGACATTTCTACGAATAAAGCAAACATGCTCGTGGAAATTCAAAAGGTAAAGACCGGGCAGGTCACATACGCAGTGAGGGATACCCACATTGATAATAAAGAAATCCATGAAGGCGATATCATGGGAATCGGCGATGAGGGAATTCTGTCCGTAGGCCAGTCCGTGGAGAATGTAACGAAAGAAATGCTTGCCCTTCAGGTGGATGAGGATACAGAACTCATCAGCTTATATTATGGGAATGATGTTCTGGCAGAAGATGCAGCACGCTTTGCACAGGAGATAAGTGTTCTTTATCCGGAGGCAGATGTAGATGCTCACTTCGGAGGGCAGCCCATTTATTATTATATTGTATCGGTAGAGTAGAATTTAGACGATGAATGAGAATTCTAAAATTAGCACATTAAAAGGAATCGGAGATAAAACCCAGGCCCTTTTTGAAAAGGCCGGGGCAGGTACAATAGGCGAATTGATCCGCTATTATCCGAGAGGTTATGATGTATATGACAACCCGGTTCCTTTGGGTGAAGTAGAGGAAGGAAGAACGCTGACTGTCACCGGCACAATATACGGAAGAGTCCAGTTTGACGGGAATCAAAACAGGCAGGTGACCAGGCTGTTTATAAGAGATGCAACCGGAACTTTAAAGGTAATCTGGTTTCGGATGCCGTTTTTAAAAAGCACCCTTCGCGGTGGTGTTATCACCCTTCGCGGAAGAGTTGTCAGAAGACGGGATGGCCTGGTTATGGAACATCCCGAAATTTTTTATCCCGGTTCAAAATACGAAGAAAAACAAGGTACTCTTCAGCCGGTTTACGCCCTCACTGCAGGTCTTACGAATAATGCTGTAAAAAAGGCTGTGATGCAGGCGGTGGAATATCTGGATTCAAAACAGGATCTGCTTCCTGAAGAAGTCCGGGAAACTTATAGTCTGACAGACTTCTGCTCTGCAGTCAGAGGAGTTCATTTCCCCCAAAATAAAGAAGAATTCTACTGTGCAAGAGAAAGACTGGTTTTTGAAGAGTTTCTTATATTTATTCTGTCGCTCAGAATAATAAAAACCAGAGAAGATAAAGCTATAAACAGCTTTACATTTCCAGAATCTGAATCGGTAAATAGCTTTTTAAATGCCCTGCCTTATGAATTGACAAATGCCCAGAAGAGGGTATGGACTGAAATCAAAAAGGATATGTCGGGAAAGCACGTTATGTCCCGGCTTGTCCAGGGAGATGTAGGCTCCGGCAAGACAATTGTGGCACTTTTGGGGCTTATACTTGCCGGGTTAAACGGCTATCAGGGTGCTATGATGGCTCCCACGGAAGTACTGGCAAAGCAGCATTACGAAAATGTTTCATCTATGTTCAGGCAATATGACATTCCACTGAAGCCGGTACTTCTCACAGGCTCTATGAGGGCAAAAGAAAAGAGGGCAGTCTATGAAACAATTGCCTCGGGAGAGGCGAATATCGTAGTTGGCACTCATGCACTGATACAGGACAAGGTGAATTACCACAATCTGGCTCTTGTTGTGACAGACGAACAGCATCGCTTTGGTGTAAAACAAAGAGAGGCACTGGCGTGCAAGGGAAGTATGCCGCACATACTGGTTATGAGTGCAACACCGATTCCAAGATCACTGGCTATGATTCTATATGGCGACCTGGATATTTCAGTTATCGATGAACTCCCAAAGAACAGGCTTCCTATAAAAAACTGTGTGGTGGACACGGGATACCGAAGTACTGCATACCGGTTCATGCAAAAACAAGTCAAAGAGGGGCGGCAGTGTTATGTCATCTGCCCGATGGTAGAGGAAAGTGAATCTCTAGAGGTGGAAAATGTTACAGATTATACACAATCTCTGAAAGAAGCCATGGGAGGCGGTATAACGATTGCCTGCCTGCACGGAAAGATGAAACAGAGCGAGAAAGACTCAATCATGGAGGCTTTCGGCAGAAATGAAATTCAGATTCTAGTTTCAACCACCGTGATTGAAGTGGGAATTGACGTTCCAAATTCCACGGTTATGCTCATTGAAAATGCAGAACGGTTCGGCCTTGCTCAGCTTCATCAGCTCCGTGGCCGGGTAGGGCGGGGAGAGCACCAGTCTTACTGTATCTTCATGAGTGCATCAAAAGCAAAAGAGACAAGAGAACGATTAGAAATTTTAAACAAATCCAATGATGGATTTTTTATTGCATCTGAGGATCTGCGGCTTCGCGGCCCCGGAGATTTATTCGGAATCCGTCAGAGCGGAATGATGGATTTCCGGATGGGAGATGTATTTCAAGACGCAAAAATTCTACAGAGAGCAAATGAAGCAGCTGAAAAAATTTTGACAGAAGATCCGGAACTGATTCTTGAAAAGCACGAAAAACTCAAATTATACCTGAATCATTTTATGTCGAAAGTGATGTTGGAGACAACGCTTTGAGCCAAGAATTTCCAGAGTAAAAGATGAATTCCTCCATATACTATGATTGTAACACAATACAGTGTTATAAAAATCTGAAGAAGTAACAGAAGTTACGAAAAGGAGGAAAATATCATGGCAAGTTCAACTAATCGAGCAGCCGTACCTGAGGCTAAAACAGCACTGAACAGATTCAAATATGAGGTAGCGAATGAGCTCGGAGTACCGCTTACTGACGGATACAACGGAGACTTAACTTCAAAACAGAATGGTTCTGTCGGTGGTTATATGGTTAAGAAAATGATCGAACAGCAGGAAAGACAGATGTCCGGTAAATAACCAAATTTTCTAAGAAAAAGCGCTTGGGATTGACCTGAGCGCTTTTTTCTGTTAAAATTCAGCATTATAAGGAAGTAGAATGAAGGGGTTGTCTATGAGAGTCATAGCAGGAAGCGCAAAAAGATTACAATTAAAGACACTGGACGGATTTGACACAAGGCCGACCACAGATAGAATTAAAGAGACATTGTTTAATATGATCGCACCGTTTATTTATGACAGTGTATTTCTGGATCTGTTTGCCGGCAGCGGCGGAATAGGAATAGAGGCCTTAAGCCGTGGGGCAAAAGAGGCTGTTTTTGTAGAAAAAAACCGTGAGGCTATGATATGCATTAAAGAAAATTTAAAGACAACCCATCTGGAATCAGGAGCAATGACTCTGACCCAGGATGTGATGTCGGCTCTTTACCGTTTGGAAGGGGAGAAGGTATTTGATTTTGTCTTTATGGATCCTTCTTATAACCAGGGCCTTGAGAGGAAAGTGCTGGAATATCTCAGTGAATCCCATCTGGTGTACGAGGATACCGTAATCATCGTAGAAGCCTCCAAAGAAACTGATTTTTCCTATCTTGAAGAACTGAAGTTTTCCTGTATAAAGGAAAAAGTATATAAAACAAACAAACATGTCTTCATTGAAAAGGCTGGGAAGGAAGAAATATGTTAAGAGCCATCTATCCGGGAAGTTTTGATCCTGTCACATGCGGACACCTTGACATCATTAAAAGATCTTGTCGAATCGTCGATGAATTAGTTGTCGGAGTACTGAACAATAATGCCAAAATGCCGTTGTTTTCTGTAGAGGAACGTGCTAAAATATTAAAAGAAGTCACAAAAGACTTGAAAAACATAAAAGTAATCCCCTTTGACGGATTATTAATTGACTTTGCAAGACAGCAGAATGCAAAGGTTATAATCAGGGGGCTTCGGATGATTACCGATTTTGAATATGAATTACAGATGGCTCAGACGAATCATAAGATGGAGCCGGGTGTCGATACAATGTTTTTGACGACAAGTATCGAATATTCTTACTTAAGTTCCACAACCGTAAAGGAAATCGCAACTTTTGGGGGAGACGTATCACAATTTGTGCCGGAAGCTGTGGTAGTGGAACTGAAGAAAAAGCTGAACACAAAAAGGAGAGTGTAATTATGAGCAGCCGTATTGAACAGATTATAGAGGAAATCGAAGAGTACATCGACCGGGATTGTAAATTCCAGCCATTGTCTACTACTAAGATTATTGTAAATAAAGAGCATCTGGATGAGCTGCTGCGCGAGCTCAGAATGAAAACTCCCGATGAGATTAAGAGATATCAGAAGATTATCAGCAATCGGGATGCGATTATTGCAGATGCCCAGGCAAAAGCAGATGCCATGATCGAAGAGGCACAGCTGCAGACTTCGGAGCTGGTCAGCGAACATGAGATTATGCAGCAGGCTTATTCACAGGCCAACGAGATTGTCACACAGGCAAGCGCACAGGCCCAGGAGATTGTGGACAATGCAACGGAGGACGCAAATGCCATCAGACTTGGAGCAATTCAGTATACCGATGACCTGCTCGCCAATGCAGAGAGCATTATCGGCCATACACTTGACAGCTACACTACGAAATATGACGGACTGATTAATTCCCTTCAGGAGTGTTATGATGTAGTCCGGACAAACCGTGCAGAGCTGGAGGTACCTGCTGAAGATGATCAGGACTATGTCCAGCAGGAAGATTCAGATAATGTATAAATACAGGAAAGCTATGAGACTGGCCACCGCTGCGGTGACCAGTTTTTCGATTATGTAGGGAAAGATAGAAATATTAGTTTTCTGTATCATGCACTGGGTCTGTGCGGCCGCACAAAATCCCCCAAAAGAGGTCAGCCCGATGATTGCCGGGTACATAAGGCCAAAGTCAATCCCGGATTTTCCGATGATTGCAATCCCATTTGTCACTTCCAGTGAGGGCAGCATTATTTGAAGCAGCAGTGGCTTTAAGGAAAATGATTGAAACAGAGAAAGGATAACAGAAAATAATATAATATAGCCCCCCACTTTAGTGATTGTTTCAAATCCATCCATTATACAGTCATCTACAACTTGAAAATTCCATTTTCTTTCGTTTCTTGTTTCCCGCCTCTGATTTTGGAAACATTTTTTACCTTTAAGATAAAATCTTCGGAAAATAAGACTTAACAGCATTGGTGTGCCCAGTAGAATAAGAATTGACGGTATGAGCAATTCCTCTCTGTCCAGCGTTTTCCAAATGATGAAATTCATAATAAAAACCGGACTGGTATTATTACAAAAAGAAAGGAGGTACTTTCCCTCATCCTCTGTAATATACTCACCTTTTATTAAATCCCCGGCCACTTTTGCACCCATAGGATAACCGCATAGAAAACCTGCAATTACAGCGAAACTTCCATTTTTCGATACTTTAAATATGCCGGACAATAGCCGTCCGAATAGTCGGGATATATAGTGTATACTGTCTGTATATAATAAAAGGTTTGTAATCATGATAAAGGGAAACAATGTGGGCAAAATGATTTGGAACCATAAAAGAAGTCCCTCGCTTGCCCCGTTAAAGACAGCTTTTGGATATATAAGCATGAAAGCAAACAAAAGGATGATTCCCGCTTTTGAAAGGCTGTGTTTCATAGGCGTTTTCTCTCAGGACACTTTTATAAAGATATATGAAATTGGTTGATTTTTTATTCTCCTTGTGACAAAATGAAAGTATTAAATATCAGAAAAGGGGAATGAAAGATGTCAATTTTAAGCGGTATTAAACCCAAGGAAGTGTTTCACTATTTTGAAGAAATAAGCCAGATACCCAGAGGTACTTTTAACACAAAGGCCGTCAGCGACTATTGTGTGAAGTTTGCTAGAAAGCATAAACTGGAAGTGGTTCAGGATGATCTGAACAATGTCATGATTAAAAAGCCGGGAACCCCAGGCTATGAACAAAGCGAACCGGTAATTATCCAGGGCCATCTGGACATGGTGTGCGAGAAGACAAAGGGCTCAAAGCATGATTTTACGAAGGATCCTATTGATCTTTATGTAGAAGACGGTTTTATTAAGGCCAGGGACACCACCCTTGGTGCGGATGACGGTATCGCGGTCGCAATTGCCCTTGCTCTACTGGACAGCAAAGACATTCCTCACCCACCGTTGGAAATTCTGTTTACAGTAGATGAAGAAGTTGGAATGGACGGAGCCAAGCAAATTGATTTATCTCAGCTGAAGGGAAAGATGCTAATCAATCTGGATTCTGAAGATGAGAATGTAGTTACTGTGGGATGTGCAGGAGGTTCTACCTTTCGGATGAATCTTTCAATTGACAGAAAAACAGAGGCGGGCACCTGCCTGGATGTGACTATCCATGGGCTGCAGGGCGGACATTCCGGGACAGAGATCAACAAGCAGAGAGGAAATGCCAACAAGCTGGCCGGAAGGCTTTTGAACCGGCTGGATCAGAATATTAAGATTTCCCTTTCCGATATCCGGGGAGGAGCAAAAGAAAATGTAATCCCGTCTATTTGTGAATTCACTATTTTGGTACAGGATAGTATAAAAGCAAAAAAGATAATTAAAGATATGCTTCACACCTGGAAGGTGGAATTCGGAGCTGATGAACCGGATCTGGAAATTACCGTGAACCAGACAGATGTTTCAAAACTCTCTGTTATGTCCAATCAGGATATGAAAAAGATTATATTCTTCATCAATAACTGTCAGAATGGTGTTTACGGCTTCAGCCGTGCCTTGAAAGGTCTTGTGGAGACATCAGACAACCTGGGTGTGATCACCTCAGATGAAAGCAAGGTTTCCTTTGTTTTTCTGATACGAAGTTCTGTATCCTCAAAGCTGGATGAATTGAAAGAAGCCTTTGTCAGCTGGGCAAAGTTTCTGGGGGGAACTTATGGAATTTCTTCTGAATATCCTGCATGGATGTATAAAGAAGAGTCCAGAATTCGTCCCATCACAGTAGAAACTTTTGAGGAGGTATATGGAGAGAAACCTGAGGTTTCCACCGTACACGCGGGTCTGGAATGTGGCCTCCTCACCGGGAAGAAACCGGAACTGGACTGCGTCTCCTTCGGGCCTCAGATGTACGATGTACATTCCGTAAAGGAACATCTGAACATTGATTCTACGGCAAAAACATGGACTGTGATAAAAGAAATCCTAAAAAAGTGCAAATAGGACATTCTATTCTCATATATTAGAAGGATTGAACTATGTAAAGGAATGTTCTAAACGTTGAGAAAAAGAAGGATTCACAATTATATCCTCATAAATCTTCTTCTGTGTCTCTTCCTTTCTATTGGCATACATAAGCTCCAGGAAACCGGAGGATTTTTAAGACTTAATGAAAATACAATTACAAAAGAAGGATTCCGCAGACAAAAGTTAAGTGAGGAAATATTGAACTGCGCAAGAGATACAAAAGACCCGGGGAAGAACCTGGGTCTTTATTTACTGGAAACAAATTTTGGGGAGAAGGCTCTTAAGTCCCCAATAAATCCGGAGGTTTTCCCGCATTTAGAAAACAAATGGGGCAGAAGAGAACATTTTGACGATTATACTGCCCAGTGCCGCGGTATCTGGAATGATCTTGTATATTTTCCGGTTCCGGAGCCTTCCAATAATGTTTCGGCGGATGTATCCTATGTGGACTCCTGGATGTTTGAACGCAATTATGGGGGAACACACGGACACGAGGGAACGGATATAATGGCAGATAAAAATGAGAGAGGGTTTTATCCCATCGTCAGTATGACTGACGGGGTGGTGCGCCATAAAGGCTGGCTGGAACAGGGGGGATGGCGTCTTGGAATCGTTGCCCCCGGCGGTGCGTATTTCTACTATGCCCACCTGGATTCCTACGCAGACATTGAAATGGGAGATACTGTAAAGGCGGGAGATTTGCTGGGTTATATGGGGGATACCGGATATAGCACAGTGGAGGGGACCACTGGAAATTTCCCGGTACATCTTCATGTTGGAATCTACATGTTTCACGGCGAAGAAGAGGTCAGCGTAAATCCATATTGGGCCCTTAGATACATCGAAAACCAGAAGATAAAATGTGCCTATGCACGGTAACAATATGGTAACAATAGCTTTTCAAAAAACCTGACAGGTCTTTCACGAATGAGGCATGTATGATATAATGCCCCTATGTGGAGGAAATAAAATGAACTTACCTAAAGCATTTGAAGAGAAGATGAAGAATCTGCTGCACGAAGAATATGGCGATTATATACGTTGTTTTGATGAGCCGTACAACTATGGTCTCCGAGTAAACACCAACAAAATCAGTGTGGATGATTTTTTGAAAATAGCGCCCTGGCCCCTTTCGCCGATTCCCTGGATACACAATGGATTCTATTATGACGGAGAGAACATTCAGCCCGCAAAGCATCCGTATTATTTTGCAGGTCTGTACTATCTGCAGGAGCCAAGCGCCATGACGCCTGCAGACAGGCTGCCCGCAGAGCCGGGGGAAAGGGTTTTAGACATTTGCGCGGCTCCCGGAGGCAAAGCCACAGAACTGGGGGCAAAGTTAAAGGGTGAAGGGGTGCTCTTTGCAAATGATATCAGTAATTCCAGAGCTAAAGGTCTTTTGAAGAATCTGGAACTTTTTGGTATCGGGAATATGTTTGTATTAAGTGAAGAACCCGGCAAGCTGACGGAATACTTTCCTGAATATTTTGATAAGATTTTAATTGATGCCCCGTGCTCGGGTGAGGGAATGTTTCGCAAAGACAAAAAAATGGTGAAGGCCTGGGAGAAACATGGGCCGGAGTTTTTTTCAAAACTTCAGAGAAGTATTATTACACAGGCAGCAGCTTTGCTGCGGCCTGGCGGAATTCTTCTTTATTCCACCTGTACATTTGATCCTCTGGAAAATGAGCAGACCATAGAATATCTGTTAACCAGATTTCCGGAGTTCGAGATATGCCAGCTGAAACCCTATGAAGGCTTCACACCGGGAATCCCGGAACTGACAGAAAGCAACAATCCGGAACTTTCCAAAACTGTCCGTATTTTCCCTCATAAAATGCAGGGGGAAGGGCATTATCTTGCACTTCTGAGAAAAGGTAATGCCGGAGGATTCCAGGACGGTGAGAAAAAGAAGATGGAATTTGCAAAAATGAACACGAAATCTGGGAAAATGCCGGAAGAGCTGTCTGAATTTTGGACGGATATAAGCTGGAATCTGGATCCCTTCCGCCTGGATATCCACGGTGAGCGGATTTATTATATGCCAGAGGGACTGCCTTGTATGCGGGGATTACGTTTCCTGCGATCAGGACTTCTTCTGGGGGAGCTGAAAAAAAACCGTTTTGAGCCTAGTCAGTCTCTGGCTATGTGTCTTAAAAAGGAAGAATACAATAAGGTGCTGGATTTTCCACTTGAAGATGAAAGAGTCATACGGTATCTGAAAGGTGAGACATTAGAGGTGGAGGACAAGGTCTCTGAAAAAGAAAAGGGCTGGTATCTGATTTGCGTGGACGGGTATCCGCTTGGATTCGGAAAGCTGAACAATCAGACTTTAAAGAACAAATATCTCCCCGGGTGGAGGTATCAAGCTTGAAACTGAGATTAGATAAGTATCTTGCAGATATGGGTGTGGGCACACGCAGTGAAGTTAAGAGGGTGATTGCAAGGGGGCTGATCAGCATTGACGGCTGTGTTGTTAAAAAGCCGGAAACCAAAATTGATACAGAGCAAGATAAGGTCTTATATCAGGAGCAAAGGATTTCTTACGTAGAATATGAATACTATATGCTGAATAAGCCAGCAGGCGTGGTGTCTGCTACAGAAGATAAAAGGGAATGCACCGTTATAGATTTGATAGACAGCCGGCGCAAAGATTTATTTCCTGTAGGGAGACTGGACAAGGACACAGAAGGCCTGCTGCTGATTACCAATGACGGTCAGTTGTCCCATCGGCTCCTGTCACCTAAAAAGCATGTGGATAAAGTCTATTATGCCCGCATCAAAGGGATTGCCACCAAAGAGGATGTGAAAGTTTTTTATGAAGGGCTGGACATCGGAGAGGCTCATAGAACGCTTCCCGCAAAGCTGTGTATTTTAAGATCAGGCGGCGAATCTGAGGTTGAAGTCACGGTACAGGAGGGGAAGTTTCACCAGGTAAAGCGGATGTTTCATGCAGTAGGAAAAGAAGTTCTGTACTTAAAAAGAATACAAATGGGCTCCCTTAAACTGGACGATTCACTTTTGCCGGGTGCCTATAGAAAATTGACAAAGAAAGAGATACAACTATTATGTTAAAAAATTTTTTACCTTTGTGTAAAAAGGATATGCAGGACAGGGGCTGGAACAGCGTGGACTTTGTTTATGTGATCGGGGATGCCTATGTAGATCATCCTTCTTTTGGACATGCTATAATCAGCAGGGTGCTTCAAGCCCATGGTTTTCGTGTAGGGATTATTTCGCAGCCTGATTGGAGAAATAAGGAGAGCGTCACAGAGTATGGCGAACCCCGTCTGGGATTTCTCGTGTCTGGAGGGAACATGGATTCCATGGTCAATCACTACTCCGTCTCCAAAAAAAGGCGCAGACATGATGCCTATACACCGGGAGGTGTTATGGGAAAGCGCCCCGACTACGCAGCAGTTGTCTATGGAAACTTAATCCGTCAAGCTTATAAAAAAACGCCGATTATACTGGGGGGCATTGAGGCGAGTCTTCGGAGGCTGGCCCACTATGATTACTGGTCTGACAAAATAAAACGCTCCATCCTGCTGGATTCCGGAGCAGACATAATTTCCTATGGAATGGGAGAACATTCCATTGTAGATATTGCAGAGGCGCTGGACAGCGGAATTGCAGTAGAAGACCTGACTTATCTAAACGGCACGGTGGTCAAGGTGAAAAATTTAGATTCCGTCTATGATGCAGTTATTCTGCCTTCTTACGAGGAGCTCCAGAAGAGCCCCAAAACCTATGCCGAAAGCTTTTATACACAGTATCAAAATACAGATTCTGTTTCTGGAAAGCGGCTGGCAGAGCCTTATAACGAACACCTGTATGTGGTACAAAACCCGCCCTCCGGGCCCTTAAGCCAGTTGGAGATGGATGATGTATACGGACTCCCCTATATGCGGACGTACCATCCGTCCTACGAAAAAGCAGGCGGCGTGCCTGCTATCACAGAAATTAAATTTAGTCTGACCAGCACACGGGGATGCTTTGGTGGCTGCAATTTCTGCGCGCTGACTTTTCACCAGGGGAGAGTGATTCAGGCCCGAAGTCATGAATCTCTATTGAAGGAGGCCAGACTCTTGACCAAAGAGCCTGATTTTAAAGGATACATCCACGATGTAGGCGGCCCTACCGCTAATTTCCGTAAGCCTTCCTGCAAAAAACAGCTAAAATGCGGCGTCTGTAAAGACCGCCAGTGCCTCTTTCCAAAGCCCTGCAAAAATATGGAGGCAGACCACAGTGATTATGTAAAACTGCTGCGGAAGCTGAGAAGTATTCCGAAAGTAAAGAAAGTATTCATCCGTTCCGGAATTCGGTTTGATTACCTGCTGAAAGACAAAGAGACAACATTCTTAAGAGAACTTTGCCAATACCATGTAAGCGGTCAGCTTAAAGTTGCTCCGGAACATGTGGCAGATGAGGTTCTTGATAAAATGGGAAAGCCTCGGCATGATGTTTACCAGAAGTTTACAAAAGAATTTACAGATATGAACCAGAAACTGAAAAAGAAGCAGTATCTTGTTCCTTACCTGATGTCCTCCCATCCCGGTTCCGATATGAGGGCTGCCGTAAAACTGGCAGAATATTGCAGAGATCTAGGGTATATGCCGGAACAGGTGCAGGATTTTTATCCCACCCCGTCCACGATTTCTACCTGTATGTACTATACCGGTCTGGATCCACGGACCATGAAAAAGATTTATGTACCGAAAAACCCTCATGAAAAGGGATTGCAGAGGGCATTGATCCAATACCGGAATCCGAAGAATTATGACTTGGTAATAGAAGCTCTGCACAAAGCCGGGCGGACAGATTTAATTGGGTTCGGTGAGAAATGTCTGGTGAAGCCCCGCAGGTTGTCTGGCAAAAAATAAAATGCAAAGAGAAGGTGAAGATATGAGAATTGCAATTGTAACCGGTGCGTCTTCCGGAATAGGAAGAGAATTTGTGAAGCAGCTCCCTTATTTTTACAAGGGACTGGATGAAATCTGGGTCATAGCCAGAAGAAGGGAACGGCTGGAATCTCTGGCGGAAATGTCTCCTATCCCCCTGAGAATATTTGAGGGGGATTTAACAGAAGGGCATGTATATTCAAAACTTGAACATACACTGGCAGCTAAAAAGCCGAATCTTCGTATGCTTGTAAACGCAGCCGGTTTCGGGAAAATAGGGTTGGTGTCGGAGCTTGCTGAAAAAAGCCCTTCAAGTCAGATGGATATGGTAGATTTAAACTGCCGTGCACTGACTCGTATGACGCTGACTTGTCTGCCCTATCTTTCAAAGGGAAGCAGAGTCGTCCAGGTAGCCTCGGCAGCGGCATTTCTCCCTCAGCCTTCTTTTGCGGTCTATGCGGCCACGAAAGCCTATGTTTTAAGTTTTTCCCGGGGACTTGGAGGGGAGCTGGAGGACAGGGAGATTTTTGTTACCGCTGTCTGCCCAGGTCCTGTAGCGACAGAGTTCTTTGCAGTATCCGGAAGTATAAAAGCATCCTGGAAAAACCTGTTCATGGCTAAGCCGGAAAAGGTTGTAAAACAGGCACTTCTGGATTCCAGAAATAAAAAGGCTGTTTCAGTATACGGCATTACAGTCAAAACAGCGCAGATGGGAGCAAAATTTTTGCCTCACCGGCTGCTTATGAAAATAATTAACATAGACAACAGCCCAGGAAAAGAAAGGCATCACCATGCAAAAAATCACGATCGGCGGAAACGAGGCGGGGCAGAGATTCGACAAGATGCTGGCGAAGTATCTGAATAAAGCCCCCAAAAGCTTTCTGTACAAAATGCTGCGGAAAAAAAATATCACTTTGAACGGAAAAAAAGCTACCGGCAGTGAAAAGCTTCAGTCAGGAGATGAAGTGAAGCTTTTCCTTTCCGATGAGACCATTGCAGGATTTAAGGAGAGCCATTTTCAGTTTACCGATGAAAAACTAGATATTCTCTACGAGGATGAGAATATTGCCCTTATAAACAAACCGGCGGGGATGCTTTCTCAGAAAGCCTCCCCGGAGGATGTTTCTCTTGTGGAGCATTTCATCACCTATCTGATACAATCGGGACAGCTTACCGAGGAGGCGATGAGGGCCTTTCGCCCCTCTGTGTGCAATCGGTTGGATCGAAACACCAGCGGAATAGTTGCGGCGGGGAAAAGTCTGGCAGGTCTGCAGGAATTAAGCAGTCTCTTTAAAGACAGGACTATCGGAAAATATTATCTCTGCCTCGTGGAGGGGTGTGTAGAACAGCCTTCATATATCCGGGGATTTTTAAAAAAGAACAGCCGGACAAATCAGGTCCAAATCACTGAAAAGGACTTCACCGGAAGCAGTGCCATAGAGACGGAGTTTGTTCCCTTAAAAACCGGATCAGATACAACGCTTCTGGAGGTACACCTGATCACGGGAAAAACTCATCAGATACGTGCCCATCTTGCGTCTGCCGGACATCCTATTCTGGGAGATTACAAATACGGAAACCCGAAGGTCAACGGCATCTGCCGTGCAAAGTATGGTTTAACCCACCAGCTTCTGCACGCATACAGAATTACATTTCCACACCTTGAGGGGGCACTTTCTCATTTATCCGGAAGGCAATTTACCGCAGCTTTGCCCCAATATTTTCAGAAGATAGCAAAAGACAAAGGAGTTTTTTAATATGGCTACATGGAATTCAAGGGGACTGCGGGGTTCTACACTGGAGGATCTGATCAACCGTACAAATGAACGCTATGACGAGATGGGGCTTGCGCTGATTCAGAAAATTCCCACACCAATCACTCCGGTAAAAATAGATAAGGAGCTCCGGCATATTACCCTTGCTTATTTTGACAAAATCAGTACAGTAGATTATATTGGAGTGGTGCAGGGAATCCCGGTCTGCTTTGATGCGAAGGAATGTGTCAGGGACACTTTCCCTCTGCAAAATATTCATGAACACCAGATGCTGTTTATGGAAAAATATGAGCGGCAGAGCGGTATCTCTTTTCTTATTATTTATTACAGCAGCAACGATGACTTATATTATATGCGTTTTAAAGAGATTCAAAAGTTTTGGGAGCGCGCAAAGGCCGGGGGCCGTAAAAGCTTCCGCCGCGAGGAACTGGATCCGACTTATTTCATGGAATTAAAAAGCGGATTTTTCGTTCCCTACCTGGACTATATACAGCAGGATTTAGACACCAGGGATTGACATTTTTGTGTAAACTACGTATAATTTATGTATTGTTTAACGAATTAGCACGATAAAGTGAGGCGGCAGATATGGAACAGAAGCTACATACTCCTGAGGGAGTCAGAGATATTTATAATACGGAATGTAAAAAGAAACTAAAAGTCCAGGACAACTTGCATGAGATCCTAAGGGTCTACGGTTACCAGGATATCCAGACACCTACATTCGAATATTTTGATGTATTTAGAGAAGAAATCGGTACTATTTCTTCCAGAGAATTATATAAGTTTTTTGACAGAGACGGGAATACGCTGGTACTTCGCCCAGACATCACCCCTTCTATTGCGCGGGCGGCGGCAACCCTGTTCGAGACACAAGATTTTCCTATCCGTCTCTGCTATACAGGCAGTACCTTTATCAATCATTCCAGCTATCAGGGACGCCTAAAGGAAAACACCCAGATGGGAGCGGAGCTGATCGGGGCCGATTCCATAGAAGCCGATGCAGAGATGCTTGCAATGGTGGTCAACGGACTGGAAAAGGTTGGCTTGAAAGAATTTCAGGTAAATATCGGACATGTTGATTATATTCAAAGCCTGATGAATGCAACACATCTCGAAACGGACGAAAAAGCAAAAATACACCGGTTGATTGCCAATCGGAATTATTTTGGAGTGGAAGAAATCCTTGATAACAAAAATGTGAAACCAAATATTAAAGAAGCTTTTCATATATTGCCCGAGTTGATGGGAGATGTGGAACTTCTTGATACGGCACAGGAAATCGCGCCAAGTATCGAGGCCAGACATGCCATTTTTCATCTACAGCAGATTTATAAGCTGCTGACACTTTACGGTGTGGAGGATCATATTACATTTGACTTAAGCATGAACGGAAATTACGGATATTATACAGGCATTATTTTCCGTGCTTATACCTATGGAACAGGAGATGCTGTGGTAAGAGGCGGCCGCTATAACCACCTTCTTGAAAAGTTCGGGAAAAACACACCGTCCATTGGTTTTGCTGTTATTATCGATGAATTAATGAGTGCTCTTGGCCGCCAGAAAATTCCGGTGGAGACTTTGCATACAAATATGATTGTGTACACAGAGGCAACACAGAAGTGGGCAATTGCTCTCGCAAAGGACTTCCGGGCCAAAGGCAGATGTGTGGAAATGTCGAAACGGGACGAAGAGGATACCAAAGAATATTACATATCCTACGGAAAGCGAAAACAGGCCGTCAGTATGCTTTATCTGAATGATGATCTGACTATTGGGATGATAAACCTGCTTACCGGCGAAGAAAAGCTGATCAATGCAGGGAGATAAAAGGAGCAGCGGACATGAGATATTTAACTTTTGCCCTGACAAAGGGCCGTCTGGCAAATCAGACAATGGAGATGCTGGAAAAGCTTGGAATTGCGTGTGATGAACTAAAGGACAAGGATTCCCGGAAGCTGATTTTTGTAAATGAGGATTTAAAGCTTAAATTTTTTCTGGCAAAAGGTCCGGATGTTCCTACTTATATAGAATATGGCGCCGCAGATATCGGTGTGGCAGGGAAAGATGTCATTATAGAAGAGGGGCGCAAGGTTCATGAGGTTTTGGACCTGGGGTTCGGCAAATGCAGGATGTGTGTCTGTGGTCATGAGGATGCAAAGGATCTTCTCAAACACCGTGAACTTATACGGGTTGCAACAAAATATCCCAACATTGCAAAGGACTATTTTTATAATAGAAAGCACCAGACAGTAGAGATTATTAAAATGAACGGCTCTATTGAACTGGCACCTATAGTGGGACTTTCTGAGGTTATCGTGGACATTGTGGAGACCGGTTCCACTCTGAAAGAAAACGGGCTGGTTGTTCTGGAGGAGGTGTGTTCTCTGTCTGCCCGCATGATTGTCAATCCGGTCAGCATGAGGATGGAAAACAGCCGGATCAAAGAATTAATCACAAACCTAAGAGAACTGCAGAAAAACATTTGAACGGAGGGATAAGATGCGTATTGAAAAACTGGATGAAGGCACAAAGAAAAACCTGCTTGCGGACCTTCTGAAGCGGGGTCCTGATAACTACGGACAATATGAAACCAGAGTCAGGGAAATCTTAAGTGAAGTAAAAGAGAAGGGTGACAAAGCAATTTTCTCTTATACAGAGAAATATGATAAAGCAAAAATAGATGCATCCAACATTTTGGTGACAGATGAAGAGATAAAGGAAGCTTATGACCAGGTAGAGAGTTCTCTTCTTGCCATTATCCGAAAATCTCTGGAAAATATTGAGTCTTACCATGCAAAGCAAATGCAGTACAGTTGGTTTGACAGCAAACCGGACGGCACGATTCTGGGACAAAAAGTGACTGCCCTTCACAGGGTAGGCGTGTATGTGCCTGGGGGGAAAGCTGTCTACCCTTCCTCTGTGCTGATGAATATCGTACCTGCAAAAGTAGCAGGTGTTGAAGAAATTATTATGACGACACCGCCGGGAGCAGACGGAAAGGTAAATCCGGTAACGCTGGTTGCAGCAAATGAAGCAGGTGCCACTGCCGTATACAAGGTGGGCGGAGCTCAGGCCATTGCCGCTCTGGCGTATGGGACAGAAAGTATCCCTAAGGCAGATAAAATCACAGGGCCCGGGAATATTTATGTGGCTCTGGCTAAAAAAGCGGTCTATGGACATGTGAGCATTGATTCCATTGCAGGGCCCAGTGAAATTCTGGTACTTGCGGATGAGACGGCCAATTCTAGATACGTGGCTGCAGATCTGCTGTCACAGGCCGAACATGATGAGCTTGCTTCCGCCATACTGGTAACAACAAGTCAGGAACTGGCCCTAAAAGTTTCCCTGGAGATAGATGAATTTATAAAAACACTGTCCAGAGGTGAAATCATACAGAAATCACTGGACAACTACGGACATATTCTCTTGGCGGACAGCATGGAAGCTGCCATTGACACCGTAAACGAAATTGCTTCGGAGCATCTGGAAATTGTAACAAAGGATCCTTTTACTGTCATGACAAAAATACGCAATGCAGGAGCAATCTTTATAGGAGAATATAGCAGCGAACCTCTGGGTGATTATTTTGCAGGGCCAAACCATATACTGCCCACTAACGGAACCGCAAAATTCTTTTCCCCTCTGTCGGTGGATGATTTCCTGAAGAAATCAAGTATCATATGTTACTCGAGGGAAGCGCTGGAAGCGGTACACTTTGATATTGAAAAGTTCGCCGAGGCAGAACAGCTTACGGCTCATGCAAACTCCATAAAGGTGAGATTTGACCAGTAGAACGCTGCATGAAGGAGGAAATATGTGATGGACAGGACTGGCAGTTGTAATAGAAAAACGAAAGAGACAGATATTGCATTGACGATTTGTCTGGATGGAAAAGGACATAATTGCATTGACACGGGCATCGCTTTTTTTGACCACATGCTGGACGGGTTTGCACGGCACGGTCTGTTTGACCTGAAAGTAAAGGTAAAGGGAGATTTAGAAGTAGACTGCCATCACACCGTGGAGGATACCGGGATTGTACTGGGGCAGGCTATAGCCGAAGCTCTCGGGAATAAGACCGGGATTAAGCGTTACGGAAGTTTTATCCTTCCCATGGATGAAACACTTGCCCTGTGCGCAATAGACCTTTCAGGACGTCCATACTTGAACTACAAGGCTGGTTTTACAACCGAACGAATCGGCGGGCTGGACACAGAGATGGTAAAAGAATTTTTCTATGCGGTATCATACAGCGCAGCCATGAATCTGCATCTGAAAATTCTTGACGGCGGCAACAACCATCATATGGCAGAAGCTTTATTTAAAGCATTTGGAAAAGCGCTGGATTCGGCAACCATGGAGGAGCCGAGAATGAAAGAGGTCTGGTCTACAAAGGGCAGCCTGTAAAGGAGAAAAGAAATGAGTTATAAAAGATTAACCCCCTGCATTTTCATCGATAAAGGAAAAGCAGTCCGGTGGTTCGACGATAAAGAAGTAATTTCTGACAATGTAACATCACTGGCAAAGCACTACTGTGATATGGGCGCAGACGAATTGATTGTCTTTGACCTGTCCGACTCGGATGAGGAACACGAACAGGCCATTGATCTGATAAAAAGAATCAATCGAGTCATCAGTATCCCCATGATTGCCGGTGGCAATATCAGCAGACAGGAGGATGTAAAGAAATTTCTGTATGCCGGTGCAAGACGGGCTATGCTGAATTTCTCAAAATCTGAATCTATTGACCTGATCGAAGAGGTTTCCAAACGGTTTGGCAAAGAAAGGATCGCTGTTTCACTGAATGATTTCGATGCCCTGTTCAAACAACAGCATCTCATAGAAGAGTATGGCTCGGAAATCATATTCATGCACAGGCTGGATCTTAATTCCGTTATGAACGTGACCCAGATTCCCAGTGTTGTAGTCACAGACACCATGGAGAAGGAGGAAATACTAAAAATATTAAAAAACGAAGGAATAAAAGGTGTTTCAGGACTCTTCATCAGTCAGAAAGACATAGATTATCATGCGTTTAAAAATATTTGCCTGGCCGAGGGTATCCGCATGACTTCTTTTGAAAGCATGGTAGACTTTTCAGAATTCAAATTAAATTCGGATGGTCTTTTGCCTGTAATTGTTCAGGACTATAAAACAAATGAAGTCTTGATGCTGGCGTACATGGATGAGGAAGCCTTTGATCACACCATAAAATCCGGAAAAATGACTTACTACAGCAGAAGTAGAAAAGAGCAGTGGATAAAAGGAGCTACATCCGGTCATTTTCAGTATGTAAAGACACTAACCATGGATTGTGATAACGATACCCTCCTAGCAAAAGTAGAGCAGATAGGGGCCGCCTGTCATACTGGGAGCCACAGCTGCTTCTTCCAGCCTGTCGTGGGCAGTGAATATGATGTCAAGAACCCTCTCCAGGTGTTTGAATCTGTCTATGCCACAATCGCTGACAGAAAACAACATCCGAAAGAAGGTTCCTATACCAATTATCTGTTTGATAAGGGGATTGATAAAATTTTAAAAAAAGTGGGAGAGGAAGCATCGGAAATTATTATAGCAGCCAAAAACCCAAATGCAGAAGAAGTAAAATACGAGATGTCAGACTTTTTGTATCACGCCATGGTATTGATGGTCGAAAAAGGAATTACCTGGGAAGACATCACCAATGAACTGGCAGACCGATAGTGATTAGCGAGGTGTTTCACGAGCTTAGCACGTAGGTCGTTCATTGAGATTAGCGAGGTATTCACGAGCTTAGCGAAAAGAACTTCCTTATTATGCAGACAAGAAGTTCTAACTGTTTCTATGTGGACATAAGATAGGGTAGATTGATATAGCAGAGGTACATATCTTATGAACGAAGCAGAACAACGGCGCAAGGATCTTCTCCGGCAGACAAGAAAACTTTATAATGAAGATGGGGGCATCCCGGCAGTACACCCCCGGTATGGACGCATCTATCATGACCTGTACGGAGGTGATGAAGAAACCAGGCCTAAAAACAGCTTCTATTTTCGGTTGATTCTGGCAGTTCTGTGCTTTGTATGCTATATCTGGATAGATTACGAAAAAATTGATGTGGCAAACGTAAACAGCGGGAAGATAATAAATCAAATAGAACGCCAGTTGGAGCTGAAAGATATTAAGTCGGTGTGGAAAAGTTTATAACAAGGTTCTTCATCTTTAGATGAGTAACTTTTTCATAAAGATTAATAATGAATAATGACAGGGGTATAAGTTTATCCTAAACTGATTAAAAGACCGCTTGCAAAAACAAACGGTCTAGTATATAATTTACTTAGAAAGGTAGTCGGAATTGAAATTTCCGATTGCCCTCAGTAAAATGCGATTATAAGGAATAGCATCTAACTTTGGTCGGTTGGGATGCTATTTCTTTTTGTCATTGTTATGATGGTCTATGTAGTCCAGTGCTGTAAAGATTACAAGCAACAAAGTTAATACATCACCTATATTCATAAGGCATCACCCTCTCTTTCACGATACTAGATGGCAATCGACAGCGGAAATTTGCATCCTGCTTTCTGTTCAATTATATGAGTTAAGTATAGCATGGGGAACATAAGTTCGCAATCAAAAAAAGCATCAACAGGAGAGAATATTAATCTTCTGAAGGTGCTTTTTCTATTGACTGCTGCCCAGAATGAATATTATCAACAGCTGATTGCAATTCAATAGACCCCCATTGATTGTGGATAATCTGCCTGTCAAGTTCTGCAATCCTTTTACTGGCGTATTTGTCCAGCCATTCCATAAGAAAATGAGGAATATATTTCTCTGGTGTCTTCTGAACGATGGAAAATATAACATTTTATGATTTGTCATATAACTTATTGGATAACTTCTCATTTAAAAGGTGTTTCATTACCAGTACGACCGTTTAAAATTCATCATCTATAATTTTCTTATATTCCATTTCAAAATCAATAAAAAATTCCTGATATTCAAATCCTGTAAATAAAAGTAAATTGGAAGAATACCACAGAACAGTCCATGGCATCTGTATGTCCACGGAATTGGCAAGGCTGTTGGCTTCTCTGCGATGAGTTTGGAACACTGCTCAAAATAGAATCTTCCGCCAAAGGGGAACTGCGCCAGATGTTCGGAATGGTACTTCAGGATACATGGCTGTTCCACGGAACCATAAGAGACTATACGTCTTCTGTAGATTGTACGCAAGGGTACAGATACATTGATGACACCGGAAACATCTTCTACATTAAGTTCCCATTATAATATTGGTATATCAAATAAGAAAGAAACAAAGGATTCAGAAAAAACAAGTTCTCAAAAACCCCAAAATGAAGGTAATAAGAAAATCCGGACATTGGTAGAAGAAAATAAGCCGGAAGAAAAGAAAAAAACAGCATCAAAGAAACCACTACCACAAAAGCCGCTACAAATAATAAGGACATGTACAAAGGGAAAAAGTCAAATGCCCCCAACGACACCCCTGACATTCCACTTATCGCAGGAATTTGTACTTTGTTCATAGGAATTGGATTTGGGGGATATAAGTTGTATAGAAATAAAAGAAGTAATAGTTAAGGAATATTATATTATTGAAGTCAAGCATGTAGAATTTATATACACAGGGAGAATAAATTAGGAAAGTTCTAAGTCAGGGGCTCAAAATCAGGAGCCTGATTAGAACTTCAAGCCCCTGATTTAGTACTTTCCTTTTGAACCAAGTCCCGCATGCGGACGGCTTATGTAGTTTTGATTG
>NZ_FBWL01000170.1 GCF_001517425.1 Clostridium sp. C105KSO13
AGATAGGGCAGAGGTGGAAGTGCAGCAATGCATGGAGCTGACTGTTACTAATAGGTCGAGGGCATAACCAGACAAGGTGATAGGAGATAATAAGGATGATTCTTTGTATGTAGTTTTGAAGGTGTATGAAGTTAATTAAATAGAGAGCATTGAGACGATACTGGCAGAGTATCGTTTTTTTGTATGCAAAAAAGGGTCTGACCCTTTTGCTCTCCGTTGTCAGAATATTCTTAAAATATTTTTATGTGCTGCCTGTCTTTTTTTTACCTTTTTCACCAAGCCGGAATGATACAATAACAATGTTGTTGCGTCTAAACATAATAAAGCAGGCACACCTAAAGAGCCTGACAAGTTTATAAGGAGGAAGCTTTATGAGCAAAAAAAGAAAGTTGTCAGTTGTTCTTCTGATGGCAATAATACTTACACTGCTGGGAGGCTGCATAAAAAAGTTTAATGCAAGTGGATATACTAAAGCTATACTGGATGTTTCTTATAAGAATAAAACGGATCAGTATATAGAATTGACAGGTGCATCTGAGAAGGAAGCTCAGAAGATTTTTGAAAAAAACATGGATACGACCATGAAAGCCTTCGAGGCCTTAAATTTTCCAGAAGAGATGGAAAAAAAGTACAGAAAGTTATTTGAAGTTTTATCAAAAAATGTCAAATATACGGTAGGAGAGGCTGTAGAAGATAAGGAAAGAAATTTTACAGTGGATGTATCAATCAAGCCTATCACGATTTTTGGCGACACGTATGGTGAGTTCCAAAAACAGGCAAAGTCCTATGCTGAGGAGGTTTCTAATGATGTCCTCAATGGTGCAGAAATGCCATCTGATGAGGTAATGCAGAATAATGTGTATCAGATTTATTATAATATTTTGAAAAGCACCATAGAAGCCGGAATTCCTTATGGCGATACTGAAACTGTTACAGTACATGTAAACAAATCAGATGGAAATGTTTATGAGATTCCCAAGGAAGATGTGAAGACATTACATGATAAAATGATTTCCCAGAATACAACTAAGTAGTGTAGAGGAGATGGACGTTTTACAGGACATGGCTTTTAATGCTGGATATAGTAGAGAAAATAGCATAGTAAGCTATATGGTACAATTCTTATAAAAAGTCTTATAAAAAGTTGAGTGCCTTTGCAAAAAAATGCTGGTCTTTGCTATTAAAGTTTGGTATAATACATAGGTATGCAAAAACTTGCATACCTATTATATGGAGACGTATCGAAGTGGTCATAACGAGCCTGACTCGAAATCAGGTTGTCCGCAAGGGCACGTGAGTTCGAATCTCACCGTCTCCGCCATGAGCCTGTTTGCGGTCGATGTCCGTAACAGGCCCTTCTTTTCAGATAGAATCAGTGTTTACATCTAATTAATCAAATTAAAATGTTGTTATCAGATCAATTATATTTAACTAAATGACATTGTAAATAGGATAGTGTAACATATTCGTCTCTAGCTCTGTTATCGTTTTTTACTCTTAGATTCCTTTCTTGTTTTCCAGACGACTGCCAGAATGTCCTTTAGCACCAGAAAAGCGTTCATTTCATCATAGTCGTATTTTTTCTGCAAGTCGTCTAAGAGAACATCTAATTCCTTGGCGTAGAAACAGCTGTCCACTTTTTCCTGATAAGTTACAAGAACGGGGTATCTCTTTCCCCAGACTTTTGTCCAGTCCACTTTGTTTGAGACTTCCTCACTTGTCCTGTCAATCGCATCTTGAATTTCTTGGACATCCATATCAAAATCAATCAGTTCATCCAAGGTCAAGTGATACAAAAGTGATAGCTTTTTTGATTGGCGTATATCGGGGAGAGTTTCAGCGAGTTCCCATTTTGAGATTGTCTGTCTGCTGACTCCTAATTTTTCAGCGACCACCTCCTGCGATAATCCGCTTTTCTTCCTTGCGTTAAACAAGTTATTTCCTAATTCCATTTAGAATACCTCCTGTGTATTGCTCTTTTAGACATATTAAAAAGTATAGTCTTTTTGTAAAAGAAAAACTAGCTTACAAAAACGGCATTTATGTCATCTTTTTTAGCAATTTCCATAAAAGGGAAAAAGCATGCTGTAGTATATAAATTCACTGGTTGAAAAATAGTTTGACAAAGTTTATTATATAAAGGAAGAATAACACCATTTGCTTCATTCATTTTTTACAAGTCAATTTATTCTAAAAGAAAACAAAATGTCAAGGAGGAATCACGCTATGAAGAAAAAAATCGAAATATTTGATTATGCTAATGATATTATGAAGGTACTTGGAAACGGTGTTTTGCTGACCACAAAAGCAGAGGATAAGGTAAATTCCATGACTATTGGCTGGGGTACACTTGGAATTGTGTGGGGAAAGCCAATGTTTATCACATTTGTCAGAGAAAATCGGTTTACAAAGCATCAATTAGAAAGAAATCCTGAATTTACAATAAATATCCCATATGGAGACTTTGACAAAAAGATATTAGGGGTTTGTGGTACAAAATCGGGACGTGACTGTGATAAAATCAAAGAACTGAATTTAACCCTTGAGACACCTGAGGTTATTTCTGTTCCTGCCATTAAAGAACTTCCCCTGACACTTGAATGCAAGGTTTCGTACAAACAGACACAGGATATGCTTGCCATTTCTGAGGAGAATAAGAAGGCGTTTTACCCTCAGGATGTTGACAGCTTTTTCCATGGCAGCAATAAGGATTTACACACTGCTTATTATGGCGAAATTGTCAGTGCTTATATTATAAAATAGCATATCGGAAAACGAGAAGATAAGTAAATAACAAATTCTCAAAACAGAATTAGACTGGGAGCGTCCCTATCAAAGGATAGGGACGTAAATCCGAAAGGGCAAGAAGCTTAAATGGTATGATATTACTTACTATTCTGTCTGTGAAAAACGCTGCAGGAGTCCTGGGATCTTTTCTTTTGAAATCACAATATTCATGCTTTGCGGGTTAATCACAATGCCGTCTATATCGGCTCCAAGCACCTTTTCAATATTTACAAAATCAAACATATTTACCTGAAAACTATTTTCTGTATTAAACTTTTTTAATTCATTATGGTCTGTAAAAAATGGCTGGAACATTTTACCGTCCTTATTTTTTACACAGGGAATTTTAAAATTAGAACCCCTGGGCACTTTTTCACCTCCCGGCACTTCCAGAGCCATAAGTAGCCTGGAACGCACCAAGTTGACAGCCATTTCTTCTTCTAAATTGTGAAGTTCAGGTTTCTCGCTGTTTGGTTTATTCCGATATATCTCCTGCATAAAATAAAGTCCGGTCAATTGCAGCTGTGGATTTACAACAGGTTGTTTTTCCTTTGGAAGTTTGGAATAATCCAGCGGTACAACTATCTTATCCAGTGGTATTTTGGTGTTTTGTTCCTCTTCAACAAATACAACTTCATTCACTCCCAAAAAGTACAAGCTGCTGTAAAACCCCAAAAGCTGAGCATTTTCCATACGTACAATCATCATAAAATCCTGATTCTCATCTTTAAACTTCTGAGTAATTTCTTTTGCTTTTTCTTCTGTTGAAAATACCCATACCTGATCGTTGAACGTCCTCTCGTCACATGTGACAAAAGGCATTTTCGTACCCCGTCCGAAAGGGATGTATGTGGTTTCCATTTTCTGCATTTTTCTTACTTGTATCAGAAATTTATTCTCCATGACAGACCTCGATTCATTTATTTTCTAAAATTATACTACAGGCTGTATTTTATAGCAAACCTAAACTTATAAGTCTATCCCCGCTATATACTGGTTTAGCAATAACGCTGGGCACTCTATTAGGGTTACGCAATCAAGATACAGGAAATGCAAGTTAAAAATAATCCTTTATTTTACACCATTTAATATAATCATGTCAATAATAAGTTTGCTTTTTCTAAAACTTATGTTATAATAAACTTATAAACGTATTTAGTACCGATTATAATATTGCAAAATTCACTGCATCTAAATGTATTATAATCAAAAAGTTAAAAGAAAGGAGAGTATGATTATTTGTCACTGCAAATATCATACAAGACATAAAATGCAGGTAGTTGGAAAAAAAGTCGAACACAAAGTTTTTGGACAGGGAACAATAACAAATCATTCTGGAAATATCGTTACTATCTCTTTTCCCAAGGAAGAAAAAAAATTTATATATCCTGATGCATTTGCCAAGTTTTTAACGTTCAAAAATAAGTCTGCTCAAAATGAAATAAGCACTATATGTAACAAAAAGCTGGAGATGGAGAATAATCGAAAAAAAGTGCTTCATGAACAACAGGAGCACCGTCAAAGAATCCTCGCTTTAAAAATCACGCCAAATTCTCAAGCAGCCTTTAATGTTGATTTGAATGATTTAAATGAAATCTTTTCATTAGGCAATGTATCGACCGGATGTTATTTAAGCGGCCATTCTAAGGGAGAACCACGCGTTCCGAGTAAACTAGGACCTAATTCTGCCTGCTTGCTGACCGGACGCACTCCTAATACTCCGGAAAAAGAGCGCCGGATACTGGGAGCATTTATGGTAAAGGATAATTTTTTAGGAGATGTATGCAAAAACGGAATTGTAGAATGTCACGACCAGTATCAAATACGCTTGAATCCAAACAAAAGGATGCTGTATTGGGATTATTTCGATGGCAGCGATCCTCTCCCGCGTTGGGGAAACACAGTGTTCAAATATTTTTCAACCAGTACGATGCAGCGAATCCTACTGGATATGGAGAAGACATCACAAAACGCCGAAGAACAGGTGGCCATTCATGCGTTCTATCAATATTTTTGTGACATAAACCACTTGCCGCAATCAACAGATTAATCTTATCTTATAAGTCTATCTATTCACAAACTGATCCGTTAAATACGCTGAAATCTTTGTCGTGGTTATGCAATGCAGCATAACCGGCAGCACAATTTCATATAATTCTGTAAAACTGGAGGGAATGCTTGTGATAATTCTGATCCGGAAGAGATACCTTTTGTCCACAATTTGTGTGATTGTACTTGGAGTCTTATGCTGTTTTATATTGTCTCAATTGATAAGGCAGTCCGCAAAATCGCCAGATAGAGTTATTGTGGGTGGAAGCGTCCGCTACATATTGCAAGGTTCAAATGAAACTGTATCAGTAATGAATCAGGAGAGCAAAGTTAACAGTGAACGCTTTCAGCGACCTTCTAAAGCGCTTCCGTATCCCAATCCATATTCATTCAAGGACTTCCAAAAGAATGATGAACAATCACCGTTGATAGGGAAAAGGTTTGATAATCCTGAGGACTTAATTCTTGCATACTATGGAATCTTACAAGAGGCATCTAATATGATTGGCTATTCGGGCGGGTGTGGTTCGATTGGCTGGTCGAAAGTTCCTTATCCTTATGCATACGAATTGTTGACAAAGGAAACACAAAAGGAAATGTCACTTAATCAATTTATCGATTCATTTTGTGGAATAGGGTATACAACTCTTTTGAAACTGATTCCCGCATATGCTCCTTCCGATACACCTGCCGGCATTAAATACTATATGGTTGAAATAGAGCTGATAACCGGGACGAAAGTTAATGACGGTGAAGGACAACATGATGGCAGCCAATTTGCCTACTATTATGGGCTGATTACAACTGAGAAAATGCCTGATCAGGGATGGAAGATTAAGGACATTTACTATATTCCCGAAGACTTTCTTTGTGCACCCATGCATAGTTGGTTTTATCTATCCGACGCCATAGTGCAAATTGTTTACGGAAATAATCTGAAATTAATTGATAGAATAGACAAAACTGAACAAAAAAACGATATGATTTATATTTATGCGTCCGGAAAGGAAAAGAGTTATCGGTTTGATTTTGTCAGAATTAGTAACGGGTATGATATTCTTGTCCATGAATATATACTTGATAATGGAAGCTGGAAAGAAACAAATCTCTTGAGCGATAAATGGAAAAATATGAAGCTGACTGTAGAAAGCTCTATTGCAACTTCGTTACAAGAAACAAACTAAATTTGTCAATAAAAATAAGCGTTCATCTTAAGATGAGCGCTTAAAAACAGGGGATGAGAGAATCGAACTCCCACCAAAGGTTTTGGAGACCCCTATCATACCATTTGACCAATCCCCTGTATGCTGTGGCATAATTGTCAGCCACTTGTTTAGTATACTAAGCGAAACAATTTTTGTCAAGAAAAAGCACGCAAATTTCTTTAAATACTCACTTGCAAAACTAAATGCAAAACTAAATTGCACCCCTATGTGGAGTTTTATCCCGCAAAGTGGAATTTGCTTTCTCAATTCACCTATATCATTGTCATTCCGGTGAATATCTGTTTTAGTTCTGCAAATCTTCCGTAAACTTCCCCATTGAATATATCTGTGATATATATATAATAGAAGAAAAGAGTGCAGTCTGTTGCCGGGGCTGAAAGAATCCTGCATGGGGCGGCATAGGACAGCATTTTAGTGGTGCGCAAAAAACGGCACAGAGTTTGTGGAATGAGGAAGTCTGTATATGATTAGAATTGCAGTTGTAGAAGATGAAGAAGTGTATGCACATCAGTTAGTAAAATACCTGAAGCGTTATGAGAAAGAAAAGAAAGAGGAACTGCAGATCACTGTCTATTGGGATGGGGATGGTATCACTGCGGAATATAGAGCGCAATTTGATATTATTTTTATGGACATTCAGATGAAGTTTGTGGATGGAATGACGGCTGCCGAGGAAATCCGTAAAAAGGATTCCGAGGTGATTATCATCTTCATTACGAATATGACACAGTATGCCATCCGGGGATATGAAGTGGATGCTCTTGATTATTTCCTGAAACCGGTTCATTATTTTGCCTTTGCGCAGAAGCTGGGCAGGGCAATTGAACGAATGAAAAAACGCCATGCCAGACATATTATAGTGCCGGTCAAGGGTGGAATCCGCCGTGTGGAGAGTTCTGACATTTATTATATAGAAAGCCAGGGACATAGCTTGATTTTCCATATGAAAGATGAACAGGTTGTTTCTAGCGGCACTATGAAATCTATGGAGGAAGAATTAAAAAAGCTGAATTTTTCCAGAGGGAACAAATGTTATTTAATTAATCTGGAGCATGTAGAGGGGATAAAGGATAAGTGTGCCATAGTAAAAGGGAAAGAGCTTTTGCTGAGCCGTTCCGGTTTGAAAAGTTTTATGCAGGATCTGACGAAATATTGGGGAGAGGTGAAGTAAATGAATGATATTGGAATAACCTTGCCGGATATTCCGCGGCTCTATACGGCGCTGGCGGAGTGGCTGTCCTGTATAGTTTTCATTTTTTATATGAAAAGGAAGCTCCATGGTGTGAAGCTGGGAGTACTCTGCGTAACAGGCCTTCTTGTTCAGGGGCTTTTTCTTGGCTTTACCGGAGGACTGGATGGAGTCTGGTGGATTCTTTGTATGATGTCAGCCATCTTTCTGATGATTCTCTTTCTTTACCTGACCTGTGAAGTAAACTGGAAAGATGCGGTATATTGCGGAGCCTTTGCATTTATTATGGCAGAGACGGCGGCTTCTATGGAATGGCAGCTTTCTCTTTATTGGGGAAATGTATATGATGATAAAGGACTTTTAGGCAGGTGTATGATACTGATCATTGTTTATGGAATCATTTACGCTGTATTTTGGAGAATGAACCGGCTTCTTTTGCCCCGGGGTGAGAGGCTGGATATAGATGTACGGGAGCTCTGGGAGGTCGTTATTATAACAGGCGGCATCTTCTTTATAAGTAATCTGGGGTTTGTGGCCATTAACACACCATTTAGCGGCATGTACAGCCGGGAGATTTTTAATATCCGTACCTTTGCGGATGTGGCAGGTCTGTCAATTTTATATGCCTTCCATGTACAGTGGCGGAATCAGAAGGTGCGGGGAGAATTAGAAAGTATTCAGAAAATCCTTGAGAGCCAGTACATGCAATACCGGCAGTCCCAAAAGACATTGGATTTGATTCATTATAAATATCATGACTTAAAGCATCATATTATTGCGCTCAGAGCTGAGGAGGACAGGGAAAAGCGGAATGAGTACCTGGACAGGATGGAGCAGGAGATTATCAATTATGAAGTCCAGTATAAAACAGGAAACAAGGTGCTGGATACACTTCTTATGAGCAAAGGCCTGTACTGCCAGCAGCAGGAGATATCTTTTACCTGCGTTGTTGACGGTACACTGTTTGACTTTATGGATGTTATGGACATCTGCTCTATCTTTGGAAATGCACTGGATAATGCCATTGAATGTGAGAAGAAAATTGTGGATAAGGAAAAACGGCTGATACACGTAAGCGCATTTTCTAAAAGAAGTTTCTTAATAATAAGATTTGAAAATTACTATGAAGGTACGCTGCAATTTGAAAAGGATTTTCCGGTTACTACAAAAAAGAAAAGAGAGTTTCACGGATATGGGCTGAAGAGCCTGCAGTATACAGTGCATAAGTATAAAGGAGAAGTTGATATCACTGCAGAAGATGATTGGTTTTGCTTAAAAATATTGATACCATTATAAATTTGGAACGCTGGATAGTGCACAATGTACAAAATTCAGCGTTCTAATTTGTTGGAAACATACAAGGTATTAACAGTTTATTCATAAAAAGTACAGTTTGTGTTAAAAATGTGAAAAATACGTGTAAAGCAATATAATGAATAAAGATAAAAGATGACAAGGGAGGAAATGAGATGTTAAAAATTAACATGGATGACGTCATAAACGTCTTGAACTCGTGTAAACCGTATCTTATCGGTTTTGGAGTTGTACTTGTACTTGCAATTATTGTAATTGTCGCATGTATGAAGCTGGAAAAGGCAAAGAAGAAGTTCATCAGAGGAGAAGCAGGGATTGCAATTTTGCTTGCTCTGGTAATCGTCGTAAACATGATTTGCTTCGGGCCTATGTACAGCATGATTTCGCTGGCAACAGGAAATGGAACAATTACAGAAGAAACTTCAGATGCAGCGACAGAATTGTGTACTGAAATTGCCGAGGAGGGAATCGTTTTATTAAAGAATGAAAATAACCTTCTCCCAGTAACAGAAAATAAGAATCTGAACGTATTTGGATGGGCTTCCACAAACCCATGCTACGGGGGAACAGGATCGGGTTCTTTGTCCGATGCTTATGAGACAAAGACTTTGCTGCAGGGACTGACAGATGCGGGATTTGAACTGAATGATGAGCTTTCTGATTTCTATACAACCTTCCGTTCAGACCGTCCGGAAGTAGGAATGTGGGCTCAGGACTGGACGTTGCCGGAGCCGACTGCGGATTCCTACAGTGATGAGCTACTGAAATCTGCAAAAGATTTTTCTGATACAGCAATGGTTGTGATTACACGTGTAGGCGGTGAAGGTGCAGACCTTCCTGTAGATGTAAGTCAGGTTACATATACAGATAATTCTTCAGATTATAAAGATTTCGGGGATGGAGAACATTATCTTCAGTTAAGCCAGACAGAGAAAGATATGCTGGATTTGGTATGTTCTAATTTTGATGATGTTATTGTAGTATATAATGGTGCAAATGCCATGGAGCTTGGGTTTATCAATGATTATGAGCAGATTAAAAGTGCTGTATGGTGCCCGGGTACAGGCCAGTCTGGCTTTACGGCATTGGGAGAAGTGCTGAGCGGTAATGTAAATCCGTCTGCAAAGACAAGTGATACCTTTGTCTATGATTTAGATAACACACCTACATCCAATAACTTTGGAGTCTTCAATTATGACAATATGGATGAATTTGCATATACCGCAAAGACCTTCGGTTCTGATGAAGAGGTGACTACACTCCCCTCCTTTGTTAATTATGTAGAAGGTATTTACGTGGGCTCTCTTATACAACGTTTGAGCAGGAAATGGGACAAATCACAGAGGCAGATGGAGTCCTTTCTTTTGATGTCACAGTTACAAATACTGGTGATACTGCCGGTAAGGACGTAGTGGAAGTATATTATACCCCACCTTATACAAACGGGGGAATTGAAAAAGCTGTAGCAAACCTGATTGCGTTTGAAAAGACAGATATGCTGGAAGCCGGAGCATCCCAGACAATTACGATTTCCTTCAAGGCAGAGGACATGGCTTCTTATGATGATAAGGGCACAAAGACTTATGTATTGGACGATGGAGAGTATGGAATTTCTATCCGCTCTGATTCTCACCATGTGATTGAAGAGGATACCTACACTGTAAATCAAAGAGTTGTTTATGATGAAAATAATAAGCGTTCCACAGATGATACAGTTGCAACGAACCAGTTTGATTATGCGGTAGGAGATATTACATACCTGTCGCGTGCAGATGGATTTGCAAATTATGAGAAGGCAACTGCTGCTCCTGCAAGCCTGTCCATTTCAGATGAGAAAAAAGCAGAGTTCATTAACAACAGTAATTATAATCCAGAGGATTACAATAATGAATCAGATGAAATGCCTGTTACAGGGGCTGACAATGGTCTTGAGCTGCAGACATTGCGTGGCACTGACTATGATGATCCTAAGTGGGATACTTTGCTGGATCAAATGACACTCAGTGAGATGGATACAGTTATTGCCCTGTCAGGATATCAGACGCCGGCAGCAAGCAGTATTTCTAAGGTGCAAACTATCGACTGTGACGGACCTGCGTCTATCAATAATAACTTTACCGGAACAGGTTCTATCGGCTTTCCGTCAGCAGTGATAATTTCCAATACATGGAACAAAGCTATTGCAGAGCGTTTCGGAGAAAGTATCGGAAAAATGGCGGATGAAATGGGAGTATCCGGCTGGTATGCACCAGCTATGAACACACACAGAAGCGCATTTGCAGGACGTAACTTCGAGTATTATTCAGAGGACGGAGTTCTTGCAGGGCATATAGCGGCACAATCAGTAATTGGTGCTGAAAAAGAAGGTGTGTATGCTTATCTTAAGCATTTTGCATTAAATGACCAAGAAACAAACCGTAATAATATGCTCTGTACATGGACAAATGAGCAGGCTATCCGTGAGATATACCTGAAACCTTTTGAAATAGCGGTAAAAGACGGAGGCGCAAAGGCTGTCATGTCTTCTTTCAACTATATCGGAGCACGCTGGGCTGCGGCAGTACAGAGCTTTGTAATACCGTACTTCGTGATGAGTGGGGATTCAGGGGATTTGTGCTTACAGATTATTTCGGTGTATATGGTTATATGGCTGCCGATCAAGCAATCAGAAATGGTACAGATGCAATGCTGGTGGCTTATGACACAGCAACAAACCATGTCGTGGACCAGAAGAGTGCAACAGGTGTTCAGGCGATGAGAAATGCAGTGCATAATATTCTGTATACTGTAGTAAACAGCCGCGCTTATGATGCAAACAATATGCAGACAGGATTAATGTCCTGGCAGATTGCAGCAATTGTAATTGATGTAATTCTTGCAGCAGTTGTTGTTGCACTTGAGGTTGTATTAATTAAAAGATTCCGGAAAAGAGCAGTAGAATTAAAAGCTGCAAGATTGGAATAAAACAAGTCATCCATAGGAAATTCGGAATCGGATAACACATCCGATTCCCTTTTCCATACAGATGTGAAAATAGGAGGTAACATTTTGAGACACCAGGAAATAATTGGTAAAATGACATTGGAGGAAAAGGTATCCTTACTGTCAGGGAAAGATTTCTGGCAGACTGTAGATATAAAGCGTTTGGGAATCCCATCGATGACGTTGTCCGACGGGCCTCACGGCATCCGCAGGCAGGCCGGGGAATCGGATCACCTGGGATTAAATGCCAGTGTTCCCGCAACTTGTTTTCCTACAGCAGCCACCGTGGCCAATAGCTGGAATCCCGGGCTGGGAGAAGAATTAGGAAGCTATCTGGGAGAAGAAGCAGTGTCTCAGGGGGTAAATGTACTTCTGGGGCCGGGACTAAATATTAAGAGAAGTCCTTTGTGTGGAAGAAATTTTGAATATTTCAGTGAAGATCCATATCTGGCAGGCAAGATGGCAGCAGGATATATAAAAGGAATCCAGAGTCAGGGAGTAGCTGCATGCCCCAAGCATTTTGCAGCCAACAGCCAGGAGCTTAGACGTATGTCTAACGACTCTGTACTGGATGAGCGGACCTTTCGCGAGATTTATACAACCGGATTCGAAATTGCGGTAAAAGAGGGAAAATCAAAATCCATTATGACTTCCTACAATCGGATTAATGGTGTCTATGCCAATGAAAATGAGCATTTGCTGCAGGAGATACTTGTAGATGAATGGGGATTTGACGGTTTTGTAGTATCTGACTGGGGCGGCAGCAACAGCCATACTGACGGAGTAAAAGCCGGAAGTCATCTGGAAATGCCTACAACCGGAAAGGACGGCATGCGGGAACTGATGGCGGCTGTGAAGGAAGGGACATTAAGCGAAGAGCTGCTGGATAGAAGAGTGGATGAACTTCTCAGTGTCATTTTTGATACACAAAATGCGATGGGAGGAAAAACCGGAAAAGAATTTGACATTGAGAAACATCATGCGATGGCAGAAAGAGCAGCTGAGGAATGTGTGGTTCTGCTTAAAAATGAGGATAATATTCTCCCGCTGAAGCAAGGCACAAAGGTAGCAGTTATCGGAGATTTTGCAGATAAACCCCGGTACCAGGGGGCAGGCTCCAGTATTGTAAATTCCACAAAGCTGGACAGTCCTTTGGATGTATGGAAGGCCGAGGAATCGGTAGAGTTTGTAGGTTATGAGCAAGGTTTTATCCGTAATGGAAAAATGAGTGAGGAACTAGAGAGAAAAGCGGTGGAGCTGGCAAAACACGCAGATGTAGTATTGCTTTACCTGGGGCTGGATGAACTGGCCGAAACCGAAGGGATGGACAGGGAACATATGAAAATTGCCTATAATCAGATTGATCTTTTGGCAGCAGTGCAGAAAGCCAATTCCAATATAGTTGTTGTTATGTCCGCAGGTGCACCTGTGGAGATGCCGTGGCTGAATCTGGTAAAGGGCATGGTACATGGATATCTGGCAGGGCAGGCCGGGGCCGGAGCTGTGGCAAATGTTTTAACAGGAAAGGTGTGCCCGTCAGGAAGGTTAAGTGAAACTTATCCTGTTAGCTATGAAGATACTCCGATTTACCATTGCTGGCCGGGGAAAGAGAAGACTTCTGAATACCGTGAAAGTCTGTTTGTAGGATACCGCTATTATGAAACCGCGGACGTACCTGTATTGTTCCCTTTTGGATATGGGCTTAGCTACACCTCATTTGCTTATTCTGATATCCGGGCAGATGAAGACAAAGTCCATGTTACAATTCAGAATATCGGAAGTGTAGATGGTGCTGAAGTAGTTCAGCTTTATGTATCAAAGCCGGACAGTAAGATTTTTCGCCCTGTAAAAGAGCTGAAAGGTTTTCAAAAGGTCTGGCTGAAGACAGGGGAAAGCAAGACGGTCACAATCCCTCTGGATGATAAGGCATTCCGTTATTATAATGTAATAACAAATAAATGGGAAACAGAGGGCGGCTCGTACCGGATTATGGTAGGTCCAAATGTGGCAGAGGTTTCTCTAAGTACAGAAGTGAACATAGAAGGTACAGAAGCAAGGTCTCCATATAGGAAAAAAGAACTGCCCTCTTATTATACAGGGCAGGCTGCAGAAGTAGAGGATAAAGAATTTGAAGAACTTCTGGGCAGACCCATACCTGACGGCAGGTGGGATAGAAGTGAAGGTTTGGATATCAATGACGCTCTCTGCCAGATGCACTATGCAAAAAGCGGCCTTGCCAGACTAATTTTACGGATACTGGAGCACTTGAAAAACAAGAGTATGGCAAATGGTGAACCAAATTTAAATATTCTGTTCATTTATAATATTCCATTCCGTGGAATCGCGAAAATGACCGGCGGTATGATAAGTATGGATATGGTAAGAGCCATGGCAGAAGTCGTGAATGGACATTTCTTTAAAGGAATGGGACATTTAATACAAGGTTTTTTTGCGAATCGAAAGTAATGGGAAGGGAGAATAAATATGGCAGAAAAAGCAAAAAATGGCCGGGGCTTTTGGGGAAAATTTAAAGAAAAGCATCCTGTGATTGCACAGTTTTTTATATTTTTTGTTATCAGCAATGGAGTGACTGTGCTTCAGATGGTTCTGATGCCTGCAATTAAATGGGCATTCAGTTATACCACACTGGTTGGTACTAGTTTTCAGATATTACCTGTGGGACAAAACCTGGATGGAAGTATTTATTATGTGTTTGATTATGCAGCAGGATCTATTGCAAACGGAGGAGGAGGCGGCCTGGCCTATTTTCTGGCAGTAGAAATCACCTTGCTGCTGGCTCAGATTATTAACTTTTTCTTACAGAGGAATGTGACCTTTCAGTCCAATTCCAGTGTAGGAAAGGCAGCGTTCTGGTATTTCGTGGCATGGGTAATTATTTCCGTGGGCGCTGCGGCTCTCCAGGGAATTTATAAAACCCCGATTTATAACTTCTGTATGGATGTAATGGGAAAAGGAGCCGGCATGACTGCGGCAGATATTATAACAATGCTTATAAACTCTGTCATATCCTTCTGGGTATTCTTCCCGATTATGAAGATTATTTTTAAACAGAAAAAAGCATAGTCTCCTAGTTTTATAGTTAAATAATAAAAGCAATAATTCCGTCCAAATAGTTATGGAAAGAATTATTGCTTTAGTTGTAAAACACGTTGGTATATGAATAGAATATATGACTCAGTTATACAAAAACCCCGAGGTAATTGAAGTGAAAAGCACGAGAGGGTAGAACTATCATGAAGAAACACAATAAAAAAAAGATAGGAAGTCTGCTCAGTTTGATGCTGGTTCTATTGGTTATCAGAAATCTACTTGTTGTGGACATGGCGAAAATGGAAACCAATGATAATAAAGCAGACCGCAGTTCGCTTCTGAAATTTGCTTCCCAATTTATCGGGAATCCTTATGTATGGGGCGGAACTAGTTTGACGAAAGGTGCAGACTGTTCCGGTTTTGTCCAGAGCGTTTACCGACAATATGGCTATGACCTGCCAAGATTGGCAGAGGACCAGGCGAAATGCGGTGTACAGGTTCCGGTAGAAGATGCACAACCAGGGGATTTAATCTTTTATGCAAAAGAGGGGTACGTGTACCATGTCGTCATTTATGCCGGAGAAGGCAAAACCATTGAAGCAATGAATCCTGACATGGGCATCGTACAGGGAAATGTTGACACTGTGAACGCAGTCTGGGCATCTAGAATCCTAAATGAAAGGTTTCACTTGCAAATAGACAATTAATAGTTATGGAACCACTGCTGGGCTTAATTCGAATGTACATCAATAAATAGATTATTCGGGCAGATATTGTTTTATTGGCTAGACAGTGTATGGTATACTATTTTTAGATCGCACTTGTAATTCTTATAAGGCGAGAACAATCGTAAAGGAGCAAAAAAAATATGACTGGGACGATTGTCAATACTGCTGCAATACTAACCGGAAGTGTCATAGGCAGTGTAGTGAGGAAAGGAATTAAGGAAGAATATCAGGGAGTACTGTATACAGCTATGGGACTTGCCGCAACTGTGCTTGGTATTAACGCTGCAGTCAGTAATATATCGGACAGTAAGTATCCCGTTCTTTTTATATTAAGCCTGGCAGTGGGGGGGCTTTTGGGAACAATTTTAAATTTGGAAGAACGCTTTCAGAATCTGGTGGGAAGATTTTCAAGATCCAATCTTGGACAGGGGTTATCCACAGGCATTTTGTTATATTGTATCGGAAGTCTTTCCATACTGGGACCGATACAAAGTGCTCTGAATCAAGACAATACCTATTTGTTTACCAATGCCACTTTGGATTTCGTAACCTCTATGGTACTTGCCTCAACTTACGGTATTGGCATGGCTCTGGCTGCTGTTGTACTCTTCCTGTGGCAGGGAGGAATCTACCTGTGTGCAGGTGCCCTTTCCGCCTTTATCTCCCCGGAACTGATGTGCGAGGTATCCATCGTCGGAGGGATTCTTATTTTCGGTTCAGGCCTGACCATACTGGGTATCAAGAACTGCAAGACTTTAAATCTGCTGCCATCCTTACTGGTTCCTGTGATATGGTTTTTGATAAAAGGAAATTAATGAACGAATAGGAGGCACAGGATATGGGATGTTTAGGAAATATGTTATGGTTTGTATTTGGCGGAGCAGGTTCCTTCCTGCTGAATGTCATATGGCTCATTGTATCAGGTCTGCCTTTGGCACTGGAGCATCTGGCATTGGGAGCAGTGCTGTGTATTACAGTCATCGGGATTCCCTTTGGCCTGCAGCAATTCAAGTTGGCGAAACTGGCATTGATGCCCTTTGGTACAGAGGTGTTTTGAGATGAAGGCGTTAAAAAAGGGGACACCGTCTCAGAATGAGCGTTAAAAAGATTCCAAACGAAGAAGACCGCCGATGGGTAAAGAAAAAAAATAGGAGAGCAGCTGTCTTTGTTTATTACAATGAAAAATGTATATTGTATAAGTCCATGTGAATGATATAATATGAGTAGCCCGACAAATGGAACCTTTGAACCTTGAAAATTTAATACATCGTCATCAATACGTAGTATAATAGAGACATCATCCAATAAAGGAGTGGTATATTATGTCTTTTGCCAAAAACTCATCCCAGCAGGTTAGTCTCTTTGATGCTACATCTAATTTAACCAACCGGGAAAAGAAAATGTTAGATAAATCATGGGCTAAATACTTTGCTGAAAACATTTTTCCAGCCATTGATGAACAGCCTTTAAATGATAGAACTTTAGGCCACTTTCGTGCCCGGTGCAATGTTTATAAGGAAAGCACCGGAATCGATCTTATTTATCATTGTGTTACAAGTCTTTCTGCAGAAGTAGCTAAAATGATGCACCTGAATTCCAGTATGCGCCGCATGGATTCGCTGATGGTGGCTTCTAATATCAAGAAGATGAGTCGATTGGAACTTCTCTATACCTGCGTAGCTAATTTATGCAAACTTATGGCAAAACGAGAAAATTCAAACTTGCCAAAAAGCTTACAGCATTATTTGGAAGATGGTGATCATAATACAGTACTTTATCATAACCGTAGTGAGGATACAGCTAGCAAAACCGATCAGGTTCTTGCTGATGCAACAATCTTAAAAAACGCTTGCAACGATCCGTATGATCAAACGAGCGAGTATCAATTGCTTATCCGTGTAATGGGCGAACAGACTGATAAAATGCCAGTAAGAGGGAAAATAAAATGTGGCTTGTATTTCGGATTTAAAGCAGCCGCCATGAATGTACGTAAGCTTGTCAAATATATGAGTAGCCTGAATACATGCACCCCAAAACCGCAAATATCATGCATGATCTGAATAAGAAGTAGTTGTAAGCACCAGAAAGAGGCTACGATATGGGAGAAAGCCCCAAATTGATGACAATGTATTAAATTTTCAAGGGACATATGGTTTATGGATAAAAATATCATCTCATTTGTCGCTTCACTCATAATATGGATGAAAACGAAATTGTATAATCTGGAGGAAACAAAGATGAGCAATGATTGGAAAAAAGTTGCGGGAACGATTCTAGGGGTATTGTTAGGCAACTTAATAGTTGCGTTTGCCGTTGCGGCTTTTTTTGTGCCACATGGTATTATCATGGGAGGAGCAACAGGTATTGGTCTTACGATCAGCCACTATGCACCTATAAAGCTGTCAACGATCATTTTAATTATCAATGGCTGCCTATTTGTTCTGGGAGCTTTAGCGCTTGGGAAAAAGTTCGTTTTTGCAACAATTGCAAGCACATTTATTTACCCGGCGTTTTTGTCGGCCATTCAGTCTATTCCCGGAATAGATAGTCTGACCGATAATATTATGCTTGCAACTATTTACGGGGGAGTTCTCTTGGGCTTAGGAATTGGTCTGATTGTCCGGGTGGGGTCTTCTACAGGCGGAACCGATATCCTGGCGCTTGTAATTAACAAGTGGTCCCACCTTCCCGTAGCTATATTATTGTATATCGTTGATTTTATTGTACTGGGAATGCAGATGTTTTTTTCCGATTCTGAGCAGATTATGTATGGCATTCTGGCACTTATTCTGGATACGATCATATTGAACAGGGTAATGCTGATGGGACAGTCCCAGATTCAGCTCTTTATTATATCCAGCTGTTATCAGGAAATCCGCGAAAAGTTGTTAAAGGAACTGGATGCAGGGGTAACGATGGTACATGTTGAAACCGGTTATGATAAAGAAGAACAGAAAAGTGTACTCTGCGTCATCCCGCACCGCAAATTATATTCCATAAAGGAGCACATACTGACGATTGATCCCAAAGCTTTTATAACCATTTCGCAAATTAATGAGGTAAGCGGCCGCGGATTTACTATGGAGCGTATTAAACGCAATGATATAACAAGTTTATAATTTTATTATATAGAATGCACTGCCTGCTGTTAATAGTGTCAAAGAAATCAAAGCTGTAAGAACACTATATGTTTGCCAGACCAGTATCGTTTCCCAATCCAGAGCGCAGGATGTTATACACAGGGCAATCGTAATGAGAAGTAAAATCCCTATCGCGATTGCTCTTTTTTTTGTCATTGGGTGTCGCTCATTTGTTATTCTCTTGCGTAACCTTAAGAAAAATAAGAGAACGGCCAATAAAAAGGCAATAATTGTGATGGATGACATAATGATGTCCAAAAGCTGAGTACTGCTTATTTTATAGGACTGTGCCAGATTGCCTTCTAATATATCTACAATCTTTAATGCCAGGCTGGTATTGGTATTTGCGCCGTTAGTCAGCAGACAGACAGCTGTACGGTCCTTTGGCATTATGACTACTTTGCTGCTGAAGCTGGGGTTTCCCCCGGGGTGTTCTATGATTGTCTGGGTGGCGTTTACCGACCAGCCTGCCCCATAATACAGTTCGTTGACAGGCACTACAGACATGTCACCCTGATGGGATTTTTCCATGACTGTGTGAAATTCTTTAGGTATATCCTGCACGATGCCCATCTGTATGCCCATCCAGCGGGCCATATCTTTTGTACAGGAAATGATGTAGCCTGCAGGTTTATTACCGGCGTATTCCGGCGCGTTATATGGAATTGTCTTAAAAAAAGTAGAACGGTAGCCTTGGGCCAGCCATCCGGCAGCCCGGGCTTCTTCTTTATAAACATAAGTCTGTTGAAGGCCTAACGGCTTAAATACCTGTTCCTTCATAAAGCCTTCATAACTTTGTCCCGAAACAACCGCAATAACTAAACCCAATACATCATAGTTAATGGTTCCGTAGCTATATTTTTCACCGGGTGGAAATGCCAGTTCAGCATCTGTCAGCACTTCCACAGTCTTTTGCAGTAAATCCGGTGTATTGCCACGTGGAATATTTTTAGTATGCCTGCCATTTGTCAGGCCGCTGGTATGGTGAAGAAAATTATTGAGTGTAAGGTTTTGCATATCCATAGTTTTCTCATGGTACTTTAATGTAAACCAGGGTAAATATTTCTGTATAGGGTCAGTCATTGACAGCAGTCCTTTCTCTTCTAACAGCAGAATCCCTATGCCGGTAAAAGCTTTACTGACTGAAGCAAGCTCATATAATGTATTTTCACTTGCAGGCAGCTTTTTCTCACGATCTGCATATCCGGATGAAAAGTACAGGACTTCATCATCCGCAAGGACTGAGACTGATATTCCCGGAACACCTGATTTACGGCAGGCATCCTTCAGCAGCCCCTGTATTGCTGCAGACTGCACATCTGTCAGCGCATAACTTTGTGCTGTACATCCTGAGAATAAAAGAGTACTGTTAACACAAAAGCAATAGTCCTTTTCATAAATTTCTCCTTAAAACACGAGTGAATAACATAAATAACCAATAGTTGCAAATATAAAACTTTAAGTTATGATTTCTTAATTATACAGAATTTGCAGTAAAAAATAAAGTAGGTTAGTATTTATTCAAAAAGCAAATAAGCAAAGAACGTATATTATAAAAACCTATTAGACAAGCATAACTAACTCGCGTATACTTCTAAGAAGTGTTTATTTTATAAATTATATTGATTATTACGGAGGGGAGAAAATACGGTGTTTGATGTCAGCTATTTTTTAGAAGTTCTGCCGATTATAGCTTCAAAGTTAAGTGTCACACTGCAGCTGGCACTGAGTGCGACTGTTTTAGCATTGATTCTGGGCGTAATTATTGCGGTCATTGCATATTACAAAGTTAAGATTTTATATCCGGTTACAAGAGTGTATGTTTCCCTTATGCGGGGGACACCGATTGTGGCACAGCTTTACTTTTTCTATTTTGGTGTTGCGGTATACAGTACCATGGTTCGGGATATGACACCTCTTGTGGCAGTTACCATTGTGCTGAGTTTAAATGAAGGTGCTTTCATGTCAGAAAGTATCCGTGGGGCATTGCTTTCCGTAGATGAGGGACAGAAAGAAGCTGCTTATTCACTGGGGATGTCAAATTTTCAACTGGTACGAAGAATCGTCATTCCTCAGGCAGTCAGGGTAGCGCTGCCGCCATTATTCAACGATATCATCAATCTGCTTAAACTGTCATCACTCGCGTTTATGGTGGGGGTTGCAGATATAATGGGAGCTGCGAAGATAGAAGGAGCGAAATCCTTCCGTTTCTTTGAAGTGTATGCAGCAGTTATGGTTGTGTATTGGGCTGTAATCAGTATTCTCGGGTTTGCTCATAAATATTTGGAAAAGAAATGTGCCAGTGCCTATTAAGCAGCTTAACTCATATGTTGTTTAAAATTTTACATATTAAAAATGAAGGAGACAAATGAATCATGAAGAAGAGAATTGCAATGGTATTATCATTAGTATGCGCAGTGTCATTACTGGCAGCAGCTTGTGGAAACAGTAAAAAGGAAGTAGAAGATACAGATACATCAGCAGGCAAAACAAAGACAATTAAAATTGTCACTGGCGGGGATGGAGAGCCATTCAGTCTTATTGATAATGATGGAAAATGGACAGGTATTGATGCTGAGATCTGGGCAGAAATTGAAAAACGCACCGGTTGGAAGGCCGAGGTGGAGAAAACAACATTTGATTCGGTTTTTGGAGAACTGGATGCGGGACGTGCCGATGTTGCGGCAAACTGTTTTGCGGCCAAGGAAGAACGAAATGAGAAATATCAGCCTTCTATTCCGTACTATGGGGATGCACAGACAATTGCAGTGGCAGATGATAATAAAGATATCCAGACCTTTGATGATTTAAAAAACAAAAAGGTGGGTATTATATCCGGACAGGCAAGCCAGACAATCCTCGATGAAATGTCAAAGGAGATTGGATTCGATGTTATCACGTATGAACAGGCAAACATCGGGTGCCAGGATCTTACTCTGGGAAGAATTGATGCCATGGCAAGTGCAGTCACGGTGTTCAATAACTATATGGAAGCGAATGATGCAAAAGTCCGTATGCTTGATGAAAAGTTACTGGCTAACAATGTTACGTATTATTTTCCCAAGACAGATGAAGGAAAAGCCTTATGCGATGCAGTGGACAAAGAACTTCAGGATATGCTGGATGATGGTACGATTGCAAAAATTACAGAAAAGTGGCTGTTTGCCGATATGACAAAGTTGATTACGAAATAGCAGCTATGCATAATACGGACCGGGAAAGGGAATGTTACTGATATGGATAAACCGCTTGTGAAGATTGAGCATTTATATAAGGAATTCGATAAAGATACTAAGGTATTAAAAGATATTAATTTGTCCATTGATAAGAATGAGGTTATTGCAATCCTGGGGCCATCCGGCACAGGAAAGTCCACATTACTCAGATGTCTTAATTATTTAACGATACCGACAAAAGGAAACATTACTATCGGCGATGTCAGTATTGATGCAGAAACGCACACAAAAAGGGAAGTACTTGAATTGCGAAGACACTCATCCATGGTCTTTCAAGGGTATAATCTTTTTAAAAACATGACGGCCCTTGAAAATGTCATGGAAGCCCCGATCAGGGTTCAGAAAAAGAATAAAAAGGAAGCAGAAAAGGCAGCTTTAAAATTACTTGAAAAGGTTGGAATGCTTGAGCGAAAGGATTTTTACCCTTCTAAGTTGTCAGGCGGACAGCAGCAGAGAGTCGGAATAGCCAGAGCTCTGGCGGTGAATCCAAATATATTGTTGTTTGATGAACCTACATCAGCATTAGATCCAGAACTTGTGGTAGAGGTTTTGAATACCATTAAAAGACTGGCAACAGAGGGGACAACAATGATCCTGGTCACCCATGAAGTGGCATTTGCAAGAGATGTGGCAACAAGGGTGCTGTTTATGGATGAGGGAAGCATTGCGGCCGACGGGACACCGGAGGAGATTATAAATCATCCGGAGTACCCAAGACTACAGCAATTTTTGAATTATGTAAATAGAGAATCATAAAACCGGAAGGACTCGCTGCAGAGTCCTTCCTATTATTATAGTAACAAAAAAAGAGCATTATAAGCGGGGTGAGCCGTTTACCCTTTACGGTCCCAAATTTATATTAGATGAGTTCAAGTTGAAAAAACTTCAGAAGCTTTTGCCGGTATTGTATTTGAAATAAATGGATGAAGTAATAAAAGTTATTATTATTATTATTATATATTGACATATTATGCAAATTCTGCTATAATTTCAGGTAGTTAAAGAGAACTAATCAAAGAACAGGAGTTTCATTTTCCCATGCTTGCGGATCCAAATGGTGCAGTAGGAAAGATTTAAAGGTTTATTATAAAAATGTAGAAAACGGAGGTAAATAGTATGAGTCAACTTAACATTGGTGTCGTTGTAGGTAGTGCGAGAAGGGATTCGTTCAGTAAAAAGGTAGCGGAAGAACTTGTTTCATATCTTCCCGAATCCTATCAGGTGCATTTTCTGAAGATTGATCAGTTGGAGCTGTTTAACCAGGATTATGATGATGATGGAACAACTCCAAATTCATGGAAAACATTCAGAGAAGAAGTGAAGGGAATGGATGCGTATATTTTCGTTACGCCGGAATATAACCGATCTATTCCACCTGTATTGAAAAATGCTCTTGATATAGCATCAAGACCCTATGGACAGAACAACTGGTCAGGTAAACCCGGAGCCGTAGTCAGTGTTTCTCCGGGGGCAACCGGAGCTTTTGGCGCAAACCATCATCTGCGTCAGGTTCTGTCATTTTTAAATATTTATACCATGCAGCAGCCGGAAGTATATTTGTCCAACATAGGAGATCTGCTGGATGAAAATGGAAACATAATCGAGGGAACCAGAGGTTTCTTGAAATCTGCTACAGAGGCGTATACAGACTGGGTTTCTAAGTTTAAAGGATAATATAGCAGAGGAACTATTGAAGGATTGCGACTTAATTACACTGCCGTTGGTATGAGGAGGTATTTTTATGGACAAGAAGATATTGGATTTACTGAATGAACAGATTAATAAAGAACTTTACTCTGCATATTTGTATTTGGATATGGCTAATTTCTATTCGGGAAAAGGATTAGATGGTTTCGCTAACTGGTTCGAGGTTCAGACGAAAGAAGAAGTGGACCATGCGATGTTGATGTATCAGTACTTACACAACAATGATGAGAATGTAGTTCTGGAGGCTGTCGGAAAGCCGGATAAGAGCTATAAGGAGATGGCAGAGCCGCTGCAGGCTGCGCTGGATCATGAGAAGTATATTACAGGAAGCATACACAATATCTATGGTGCAGCACAATCTCTCAATGATTTCCGTACAACACAGTTTCTAGACTGGTTCGTGAAGGAACAGGGGGAAGAAGAAAAGAATGTCACCGATCTCATTCAGAAGATGGATTTATTTGGAAGCGAAGCAAAGGGACTTTATATGCTGGATGCAGAGCTGAAGGCAAGGGTTTACGCAGCACCTTCACTCGTTTTATAAAAAAAAGAAAAGGGGGTCTGACCCTTTTGGACGCCGAATTTCGAATTGTCTAAGACAATTCGAAAAACAGAGCTCAAAAGGGTCAGACCCCCTTTTTGGTTTCTTTTTTAATTTCGTTGTGTTAAAATGTTTGTGTTCTATATTTGGAAAAGAAAGGTACACAGGAGTATGAATATTAATCAGAAGATTACAGAAGAACTTGAAGTTAAAGCCTGGCAGGTAGATGCTGCGGTGAAGTTGATTGATGAAGGGAATACGATTCCCTTTATTTCACGATACAGAAAGGAGGCAACAGGCTCTCTTAATGACGAACAGCTGCGCAGGCTGCATGAGAGACTGGTTTATCTCCGCAATCTGGAGGAAAAGAAGGAACATGTATTATCCTCCATTGAGGAACAGGGAAAATTGACCGCGGAGTTAAAAGCGCAGATTCTGGCAGCTGAAACTCTTGTTGTCGTAGAAGATTTATACCGGCCCTACCGTCCGAAACGCAGGACCCGTGCAACGATAGCCAAAGAAAAGGGACTGGAACCCCTGGCCAATCTAATTACGTTACAGCAGATTAAGGAACCGCTGGAGCTGGAAGCCCAAAAGTATCTGTCGGAAGAAAAAGGAGTTGCTTCTGCAGAGGAAGCTATTGCAGGGGCAAAGGATATTATAGCAGAGGCTATTTCGGACGAAGCAAAGTACAGAAGCTGGATCAGGGACATGACCACCCGAAAAGGAAAACTGACATCTAAGGCAAAGGACTCGGAGGCTGAGTCTGTCTATGAAATGTATTATGAGTTTGAGGAACCAGTTGCAAAGCTGGCCGGACATAGGATACTTGCACTGAACCGGGGAGAGAAAGAGAAAGTACTGACTGTGAAACTTGAGGCACCGGAAGAAGATATCCTTCGCTATCTGGAGAAAAAGACAATCCTTCAGGAAAACCCATATACGACTCCAATATTGAAAGCTGTGGTTGAGGACAGCTACAAGCGTTTAATTGCCCCGGCTATTGAGCGGGAAATCCGAAATGAGCTTACAGAGAAGGCAGAGGACGGTGCCATAGAGGTGTTTGGCAAGAACCTTCACCAGCTGCTGATGCAGCCCCCCATTGCCGGACAGGTTGTTCTGGGCTGGGATCCTGCTTTTCGTACAGGCTGTAAGCTGGCTGTCGTAGATGCCACGGGAAAGGTGCTGGCGACAACAGTAATCTACCCCACGGCTCCTACAACACCGCAAAAAATCAAAGCATCTAAGGATATTTTGAAAAAGCTTATATCAAAATACCATGTTACCCTGATCTCCGTTGGAAATGGTACGGCATCCAGAGAGTCGGAACAGATTATTGTGGAGCTTCTGAAAGAAATACCGGAGAAAGTCCAATATGTGATTGTAAATGAAGCAGGGGCCTCAGTATATTCTGCGAGCAAACTGGCAACAGAGGAATTCCCTGAGTTTGATGTAGGACAGCGGAGCGCTGCTTCTATTGCAAGGCGTCTCCAGGATCCGCTTGCGGAGCTCGTAAAGATTGATCCCAAATCCATAGGTGTGGGCCAGTATCAGCATGATATGAATCAAAAGAAGCTGGATGAATCCCTGGGTGGTGTAGTCGAGGATTGTGTAAATAAAGTAGGCGTGGATTTGAACACGGCATCTGCCCCGCTGCTCTCCTATGTTTCCGGAATCACAAGTGCTATTGCGAAAAACATAGTAGCTTACAGGGAAGAAAACGGACGGTTTCTAAATAGAAAAGGCTTGCTGAAGGTTCCAAAGCTGGGTCCCAAGGCCTTTGAACAGTGTGCGGGATTTATGCGTATTACAGGAGGCAAAAATCCCCTGGATGCAACGGGGGTACATCCTGAGTCTTATGAAGCCGCAGAGAAGCTTCTAAAAAAGCAGGGATTCAAACCGGAGGATATCACGGGAGGCAATCTGATAGGGTTGTCACTGACAATCAGGGATTACAAAAAAATAGCGGAAGAACTGGAAGTTGGCGAAATAACCTTGGGGGACATTGTAAAAGAACTGGAAAAACCCGCACGGGATCCCCGGGATGAAATGCCACGGCCTATTTTGCGCACAGATGTACTTGATATGAAGGATTTAAAAGATGGAATGGTTCTAAAAGGAACTGTCCGTAATGTGATTGACTTTGGTGTGTTCGTAGACATCGGAGTGCACCAGGACGGTCTGGTGCACATATCACAGATCACAGATAGATATATAAAACATCCTTTGGAGGCTGTCAGCGTAGGAGACATCGTTGATGTCAAGGTAATGAGCGTGGACTTGAAAAAGAAGAGAATCCAGCTTACAATGCGGGGAATATGATACCTTAAGAAAGCCGTGCAATGGCTTTCTTAAGTTTAGGCCCCAGCAGTGCGGCAATAACGATTTTGACAGTATCTCCGATAAGGTAAGGTATGACACCGATTGTAAGAGCAGCGGTGAAAGTCAGATTCATCTGCCGGGCCAGCCAGAATGTTCCGAACAAATAACAGACAGCGGTCGCTGTTGCCATGCCTGCGACGGCAGGAAAAATTTTTCCGGAAAAAGATTCGATGAAAAAGCCGGCGATCAGCGCTATGAAAATAAATCCTGCCAGGTACCCCCCTGTGGGGCCGGCAAGCTTTGCAGGTCCTCCGGAAAAGCCGGAAAATATAGGAAGTCCTACTGTTCCCAGGAGCAGATAGAGAATACAGCTTATAGTGCCGTATTTTGTTCCCAGCACATAGACAGCCAGATAAATGGCAAGAGTCGTAAAAGTTATGGGAACAGGACTGACAGGCAGAGGAATTGCAATCGGACCTAAAATACAAGTCACGGCTGTCATAACGCCAACAAGTGCAAGATTTTGTGCGGACATAGAGGGCCTATTTTGGGATAGATTATTCATATAAATCTCCTTTATTGGGGGTCTGGGAAACCGGACTCCCTTTTGTTCTATTATAGTTTATCAGTATAAAAGAAATTAAAAAGATTGTCAACCAATAATAAATTCTGGTTAACAATGAAAAAGTATAATTATAATATGACTTATAAGTGAGGCTCTTTTGAATAAGGGGCTGTCCATTTTTAACGGGGATCATCCTTTTTGTTGTTCCTCGTATATTCTTTTGCCGGAAAAGAAAAGTTGATACAGGTTCCAAATCCTGCGTCACTTGTAATGGTAAATTCACTCCTCCCGGGAAAAAGAATTTCCAGCCTTTTTTTGACATTTATAATTCCGATTTTAGTGACAGAAAGATGATTAGTATCTTGAGAAAAAAGGGTCTGCAGCTGTTCGGCAGGGATACCATCGCCATTATCTATTACATCACAGGAAAGTGTATCAGAAGAGAGATAAAAGAAAACACGAATTGACCCTCTTTTTGACACTTGAAAAGCATGAAAAAATGCATTTTCGATTAATGGCTGAAGAAGCAGGTTTGGTATTTGGTAGTTCAGACAAGAATTATCAGCGGTAATTTCAGCATGTATTTCTCCGCCATAACGAGGTTCAATAATCGAAATGTAATTTTCTGCATTTGCAATTTCCTCCTGCAGGCTCACCATCATATTTGTCTTTCCAAGCGTACTTCTTAACAGTGAAATCAGGGAATCAATTGTTTTGTATGCATCCTTTTGATTGTGTATGCTTACCATGTGTTTAATACTGTCCAACGTATTGTATAGAAAATGAGGGTTAATCTGCATCTGAAGTAAATCCAATTCATCACGGCGTTGTTTTTCATAAGCCTGTTCAAGTTGGATGAGATAAACTTTCAGCTTTTCGACCATATTGTTATAGGCATCTGAAATCATATCCATTTCTGTGGAACCATGCATGGAAATGGGGGAGGGGATGTCGCATGACGATGCCATGTGGTTTGCCAGATGTTTTAGTGGTTTCAGGTTCTGGCGGATAATAAGCATTATTGTTACAATTAGCAGTCCCAGGGTAATTGGAATCAATAAAATCATTGCTATCGGGGGCGGATAGGACTGAAATAAAAGTGAAGGCGTAATATGGCTGATGATATAGGAGTTATAATACATCAGATAATCTGAAAGTATTATCTCATCCTGGGAGGTCTGAACGTAAGGAGAGCCATTCTTTTCATTTTCATGGGCCAGTTTTAGGAGCCGCTGATTTTTTTGACCAATTTCAGATGTAATATTACTGGACAGTACGGTACCTGTATTCGACAGAAGCACAATGTTGGTACTTTTGTTAAGAAAGCTTTGGTAGAATTGCCGAAGACTGCTCTCCTTAATTACAATCATAACGCCGCCATAGGGTGTATTATCTGAAGTTAGTAATGACTGACAGCCAATAATAACAGAATAATTTCTTGTAGAATAGGAAACACCTGTCGATTGAGAATCATAGGCGATTGTAGAGGAGGAGGCTGACCGCAAAAAAACAGGCAGATTCATCAATTTTTCAGAAGTCATAGTAACTCCACCATTTCCGGAGCTGACTGCGATACCATTTATACCGAAGACAACTATATCGTAATCCACCATGGCAGCAGGGTTATCAGTGAACAGTTTACCAAGTTGTAATCTTATGGAATATTCATCAGCAGAAGTGGAAATAGGTTTTTTTAACAAATTTTCCAGGTATGGTTTTTGGCGGATATTGTACGCTACCTTTGCAAGGTGATTATGTAAAAGTCCCAGGCTGGCAGATGTCTGGTTTAGAATTTCCAGGTTAGAATCAATTGCTGTATTTTTAACCTGTTTTAGATAAAGAGCAGTCATGGTTCCTGCGCATAAGGAAAGAAGAATCAGGGTGCTTATACATATTGGAAGCAGCAGCATAAAAAGAATAGATTTTTGTTTATGCATCAGGTAGTATCTCCCTTCCGTTTAATATTTCGGTACTGCAGGGGAGGAATGCCGACTAGTTTCTTGAAAATTTTACCGAAATAACTCTGATCGGTATATCCCACTGTAGTGCTGATAGAACTGATACTTTCTTCGGTCTGTATGAGAAATTCCTTTGCATGACGAATTCTGATATCGTTTAGATATTCACTGAAATGCCGTCCTGTATTTGTACTGATATATGTAGACAAATAGGAATAATTCATATGCAAATAATTCGCCAGATCGTAGAGAGTAATCTGATTTGCATAATTCTCCTCCAGAAATTTATGCATGATGGAAATATGAGATTCCGAATCCATGCAGTTAGTTTCAGCTATGCAAAGAGCCAATCCACGATAAGCTTTCTCTAATAATGCATTTACATCCCGGAATGAAAGAGCTGAATCCAGGGACTTAAAAAAATGAATTTCAATATAATTTAAGTCTGTACAATTTGGAGCAGATTTGCGTGCACTCTGGATAGATATATAAAAGGTATACTCCAGAAATTTTTTAAAATTGAGAGGCTTCATGCGGGGTGTGTTCTTTAATGTATCAAGATATTCTGACAGAAAGGAATAAGCCTCCTTAAAGCGGCAGGAATGAACATACTGCATATAGATATCTGTGGCAAAGGCAGGAGCGGACTCAGAAGCGGCAGACAGTTCCGATTCATAAAAACACAGTCTATCTTCAAACAAAATGGAGTAACTTGATAAATCATAAAGTAGCTCCGCTTTTGCCGGAAAGAGTGAAATATCAAGAAAAGGAAGGCTAAGTACGCAGCTTGTATGTGGTGCGATTTCATTAAGTCGATAAAGAAAACCTCCCGTTTCTTCAAGTTCCAGCCCGGACGGACAGCCAATCAAACAAACGCCATGGTTTTGTGTAGTAAAGGCGCAGCAAAATTTGTTGTCGGGCAGCAGAGTTTCCAGATTCTCATGAAAATGATATTCATCCTTGAAATCGGGAAGCGGGTTGTGTATGTAGAGCAGTCGAAATGTCTGAACAGGAAGAAAACGACTGTGAATATAATTTTGAAATTCTTCATATGGCGGGGCGACATACCCGTCCAGTACTTGTCGTGCCAGCAGGGAAAAGGATTTTTCACTTCTTTTGGGTGAGGCGGATTCCAGCGAGAAGGAAAAACGCTCCAGACACTTTAAAAGAGCCTCGCTTGAAATTTTGTTCTTTAGAAGATAGTCTGAAGCCCCATACTGAAACGCACGTCTGACTTTGTCAAACTCATCAAAGTTACTGAGCATAATAACCGGAGGGCCACCTGCTTCATGTACCCGCCTGACAAACTCCACTCCATTCATAACGGGCATAACAACGTCACAGAGAATTAAATCCGGCTTATATTTTCCTAGGGCATCCAATCCTTCCTTGCCGTTAGACGCCTCGCTGATGATTGTGTAGCCGCAGGATTCCCAGTCTAAAAGATACCGCAGTCCTTGCCGGAAGATAAATTCATCATCAATAATCAGTAACTTTTTCATATGTTCTGCAGAAGCCTCCCTTCATCCTTGATCAAATTACAGAAGATTTTCACAATTATACCGTAAATACTAAGCTCAAAAATACTTTGCCAAGTAAGAATATTATAGCATAGCAGAAAAAAAGAATCGAGAAGAAGCCTTGCAAAACAAAATAAATAAGAAAAACCAAAAAGAGTCAGATAATTAAAAACAGAAGAAGATGTATCGGAAAAAAGTAATAAAAATACACCGAAAATATACTATAAATTGAAACAAATTTTGTGTAGTATGTAAATGTGTAAGGTTATAAAAATCATAGAAATGAGGAGGAATTTATGAAAAGGAAACTGATTTCGGCAATAGTAGTGATGACAATGACGGCGGGGCTTTTGGCGGGGTGTGGAAAATCATCTGATACCGAAAAGGAAAAGCAATCCAACGGGAAAAAGAAAGTAACAGTGTGGGCATGGGATGTAGAGTATAATATTCCGGTTATGGAGGAAGCAGCAAAACGTTATGAGGCAAAACACAATGATGTAGACATTGAAGTTATGGAATATGCCTATGACGATATTACTCAGAAAATTAATACAAACTTAAGTTCAGGAATAGCAGACGGGCTTCCGGAGATTGTTCTGAGTGAGGATGCCAATGTACAAAAATATCTGCAGTCTTACCCGGGAGAGTTCCTGGATATGAAGGACAAGGTTGATTTTAATAATTTTGCAGATTATAAGGTACAGGTTCTGACTCTGGACGGAGGCGTCTATGGTGTTCCCTTTGACATCGGTACAGAGGGTCTTTTCTATAGAAAAGATTATATGGATAAGGCCGGTATTACAGAAGATCAATTGACAGATATTACATGGGATCAATATATTGAAATCGGGAAAAAGGTTAAAGAGGCAACCGGAAAAGATATGATGACTCTCGATCCAAACTCTATGACGATTATGAGAGATTTCATGCAGTCCTCCGGAACATGGTATTTTAAAGAAGACGGCACTGTAAATATTGCCAATAACCCAGTTATAGCGGAAGGAGCGAAAATATATAAATCTATGATGGACAATGAAATCATTAAGCTTACAACAGGATGGGGAGAAATGGCCTCCGCACTGAATAATGGAGACGTGGCTTCTATTGTAAGCGGATGCTGGATTGTACCTACCATTACTGCACAGGATGACCAGTCAGGTCAGTGGAGAGTTACACGGATGCCCAGACTAGATGTGGACGGCGGAACAAACTATGGAAATAGAGGAGGTTCTAATTGGCTTGTTTTGAAGAATTCTGAAAATGCAGATATTGCAACAGATTTCCTAAATGAAATTTTCGCTAATGATGTAGAATTTTACGAAACAATCCTGATGGATATAGGGGCAATAGGGGCCTATAAACCGGCGCAGGACTCCGAAGCATATAATCAGGAAGTTGAGTATTTTGGGGGAGAAAAAATCTGGAAGAACTTTGCTGAATGGGCACAGAGTGTACCTCCGATCCGAGTTGGCGTATATTCAGATGAGGCGGATACAGTGCTGGTTTCAGGCATGAGTGAAGTTGTGAGTGGGATGAAAGATATTCCGGATATGCTGAAAGATTCAGAAAAGCTTCTTAAACAGCAGATTGACCAGTAATAAAAACGTTTTAGAAAATGGAGTAAAAATATGCAGAAAAAAGACAGTGCATCGAAAATCCGCTTTCAACTCAATGGATGGGCTTTTGTAGTCCCATCCATTGTACTGTTCCTGTGGCTGACACTCTGGCCAATGATAAATGCATTTATTATGTCGCTTCAGAAGGGTAAAGGAAGCGTAGTTACTTTTGCAGGGATGGACAATTATAAACGATTATTTGCGGATCCTATGTTTATCAGTTCAACTAAAAATACAATCCTTTATTTTGTCATACAGGTGCCGATTATGCTTTTGCTGGCTCTAGTGATTTCGTCTATGTTGAATAACCCAAAGCTAAAGGGGCGAGGCTTTTTCAGGACAGCTATCTTTGTTCCCTGTGTCACGAGCCTGGTAGCTTATTCGCTTCTATTCAAGAGCATGTTCGCCGTAGACGGTATTATCAATAAAGCACTGCTCGGGACAGGAATAATTGATCGGGCAATACCCTGGCTTTTGGATCCGGTATGGGCTAAAGTGGTCATTATTGCGGCTATCACATGGAGATGGACAGGATATAATATGATTTTCTATCTTTCCAGCATGCAGAACATTGACCGAGGAATCTATGAGGCGGCGGAAATTGACGGAGCAGGGGCATTTCAAAAGTTCAGATATGTTACAGTTCCACTTCTGAAGCCAGTGATCCTTTTGACTGCAATAATGTCTACGACAGGCACCTTACAGATTTTTGATGAGGTAGTGAATATTACAAATGGGGGACCGGCCAATAGCACAATATCCATATCACAATATATATATAATCTATCTTTTAAATATGCACCGGATTTTGGCTATGCCGCGACCGTGTCTTATGCAATCTTTTTTATGGTGGCAGTATTGTCTCTGATTCAGACGAAAGTGAGTGGTGATAAAAATGACTAAGAGCAGGATGAAAAAAGGAATAAGTAAAGTGGGGCAATATTTATTTTTATTGGTTATCTCGTTTATATCGCTATTTCCATTTGTCTGGATGCTGATTGGGGCAACAAATAAAAGTATGGATATTACAATGGGAAAATTAACATTTGGAAACCAGCTTATGATAAACATCAGAAATTTATTGAGTGCCGGAGATTTGCTGTTGTGTCTTCGCAACTCAGCCATTCTCAGCTTATTTATTACAACTTTAAGTATGTTTGTGTGCTCTCTTGCGGGATATGGGTTTGTTGTATTCCAGAGTAAAAGAAAGGAATTCTTCTTTTCATTCATTTTGCTGTCCATGATGGTGCCTACATCATCCCTTGTTATTCCTATGTTCAAAATGTTCAGTAAAATGGGGATTTTGAATACAAAAGTCGGTGTAGTTCTTCCTGCATTGAGTACTGCTTTTCTGGTATTCTTTTTTCGCCAGAACACAAAAAACTTCCCGATGGAAACAATACAGTCAGCAAGAATTGACGGACTTAGTGAATTTGGTATTTTTTTGAGAATATATATGCCAATGATGAAATCTACCTATGCGGCGGCAGCGATTATTACATTTATGTCAAGCTGGAATAATTATATGTGGCCATTGATTTCCCTACAGACAAAAGATCAAAGAACCCTTCCTCTATTAATTAGTTCACTAGGTACCGCATATACCCCGGATTATGGTATGATTATGGTAGGAATCATCATCACGACACTTCCCTCTGCGTTTATTTTCTTTGTAATGCAAAAGAATTTTGTAAATAGTATGATGGGAGCTGTGAAGGCATAAGGAAGATATAGAAAAGGTGTGTAGGAGGAGAAAATGGATAAGCAGAAAAGAATTGAGATTCTGGAGAATCCGGAGATTTTTCAGGACAATAGGATTCCACCCAGCTCTGATCATAAATGGTACAAAAATCGGGAGGAGGCAGCACGTGGGGAAATGTCACTCAAGAAATCTCTAAACGGTATATGGAGGTTCATGTGGTGTCCTAATCCGGATGCAGTACCGGATGGATTTGAGAAAAAGGATTTTAATGTGTCGGGCTGGCAGGATATAAAGGTGCCCGGGCATATGGAACTGCAGGGGTACGGACAGCCCCAGTATACCGACACAAGTTATCCGTGGACGGGAAGGGAGAATGTAGAACCACATAAAATCCCAAAGGAAATTAACCCTACGGGACTTTACGTGAAGAGTTTTATTTTGCCGGACCAGTTCAAGGACAAACGCTGCCGGATTCACTTTGAAGGTGTAGAAACAGGATTTTTCTTCTGGCTAAACGGAGTATATATCGGATACAGCGAAGACAGCTATACGCCGGCTGTGTTTGATATTACAAATGCACTGGAAGAGGGGGGAAATACACTTGCTGTGCAAGTAAGCCGTTTTTCTTCAGGAGCGTGGCTGGAGGATCAGGACTTTTGGAGAATGGGAGGAATCATGCGGGAAGTCTCAATAACCGCTGTACCTGAAATTCATATCCGGGACATCGACGTAAAGGCAGACCTTGTGGATGACTACAAAAGAGGAAGGGCAGAGATATCTTTTTCGGTCGATACCAGAGACCCTAACTGCAAAGACATTTCGACAGAATGGAAATTGTTCAGTCCCACGGGTGAAAGGTGTGGAGAAGGGAAGACAAAAAAAGATACCATTGTCGTGGAAGTTGACAATGTGCTGCCTTGGAGTGCGGAGGTTCCCAACCTTTATGAGATTTTATTAAGTGTAACGGACAGCGGTGGAAATGTGGCTGAATGTGTGACACAGAAAATTGGATTCAGAAAAGTGGAGATACATGATTCCATACTTTACATAAATGGAAAAAGGCTTGTGCTAAATGGCGTAAATCGGCATGAGTTTTCCGGGTACAAAGGGCGTGCAATCGGAAAAGAAGATATGGAGTGGGATATCCGCTTCCTTAAGCAGAACAATTTTAATGCAGTGCGCACCAGCCATTATCCAAATCAGTCCTACTGGTATGAGCTTTGTGATGAATATGGTTTATATGTGATGGATGAAGCAAATCTGGAAACACATGGCACATGGCATATGGGACATAACGAGTACACTCTGCCCGGAGATTTCCCCGAGTGGAAGGAAGCCTGTATGGCAAGAGCACAGGCTATGCTGGAGAGAGACAAAAATCATCCTTGCATTTTTTCATGGAGTGTAGGAAATGAGTCCTGGAGCGGGAAGAATCTGTTTGACATGAGTATGTATTTCCGAGAAAGGGACCCATCAAGACCGGTGCACTATGAAAATGTCTGCCATGACCGGAAATGGGAGAAAACAACAGATTTTGAGAGCAGGATGTATGCATCGCCGGAGATGGCAGAGGAGTATCTTTCCAATCATCCAAAGAAGCCGTACATTCTCTGCGAGTATTCTCATGCAATGGGGAATTCCTGCGGGAATCTTTCGGAATATACAAGACTGGCAGAGAAATATCCACAGTACTGTGGGGGCTTTCTATGGGATTATATTGACCAGTCACTTCTTGTAAAAGACATGTTCGGCCGGGAAACCATGGCATATGGCGGAGATTTTGGAGACAGACCTGCAGATTATAATTTTTGTACCAACGGATTGCTGTATTCAGACCGGAAGGTTTCTCCTAAAGTACCGGAAGTGAAATATTGCTACCAGCCTTTTAAGCTTGTTCCGGACGAAAACGGAGTATATGTGGAAAATCGGAATCTGTTCACAGACGGCAGTGACCTCAGGCTTTTGTGGACGGTGGAACAGAAGGGGGTAATAATGGAACGCAATGAGTGGAACATTAGTGTTATGCCCTCAGGAAATAAATACTACACGGTGACTAGAGCAACAGGGGGAAATATAAAGGCTTCCCTTTCTGACACTGAAGAGTATGTGATTACTGCGTCTCTGATTTTAAAGGAAGATAAAGCATATGCGAAAGCAGGCCATGAATGTGCTTTTGGACAGTGTGTTATACCGCCCGAGAAAACAAAATGCAATGAAAAAAACAAAACAAAGATAAAAATTATAGATGGAGATACGGTATTTTCTGTGATTTGCGATGGGTGGTCAGTGATGTACCAAAAACAGACGGGAAAGCTGGTTTCCTACAAAGTGGGCGGCAAGGAGTTGGTTTACGATTCTCTGCACACGCTATTGCCTAATTTCTGGAGAGCTCCGATTGATAACGATGAAGGTAACAAGATGAAATTGAGATGTGCGGGGTGGAAAACAGCCTCTCTCTATCAAAATGTCAAAGAAGTCAGTTTTCAAAAAGACGATTGCTCTGCTAAAGTAGATGTTACATATGAGATATTTGGTGGGGCTTTGTGCAATGTAACACACCTTATTTCGGAAGATGGTGGTTTGTCTGTTGAGGAAGTGTGGACGAGAAATACCCCAAATGCGAAAGATAGTGAAGACATTCCGGAACTCCCCTGTTTTGGAGTGAGTTGGAAATTACCGTTGTCCCTGCAGAATGTAACATGGTATGGGAAAGGGCCGTGGGAGACTTACATTGATAGATGCGAAGGAAGTAAAATTGGTATTCATAAGACAAAACCTGAGGATAGCATGGCGAAATATGTGGTTCCCCAGGAATGCGGGAATCACGTGCAGACACGCTGGGTGGAAATAACCGATGAAAAGGGATTGGGGATACATATATCTTCAGATTTACCGTTTGAATTTTCCACACTTCCATATACATGCCATGAACTGGAAGAAGCAAGGCATTTACACGAACTTCCCCGCCCCTATGCAACAGTTCTCCGGCTTAATGCGCGCCAAAAAGGAATAGGAGGGGACAACAGCTGGGGAGCAGAGGTTCACGAACCTTACAGAATCTATGGGAAAGAAAAGCTTGCCTTTTCGTTTACAGTAAAACCTTGTATAGGCTTGTAAAATAATTCCATTTGTGTCAAAATGATAGTAACAATAACTATTGTTTTGGAGGAGGATTTAAATGAATACAAAAGCATTTCGAAAAATGAGTTATGGACTTTATCTGATTTCGTCCAAATGTGACGGGAAGACAGGCGGCTGTGTTGTAAATACACTGATGCAGGTGACATCAAAGCCGTTGCAGGTTACCCTTACAATTAACAAGGATAATTACACAACCAGTGTAATAGAAAAATCCGGGTATTTTGAAGGAGTCGCGCTTTCGCAGGATGCTTCGATGGAGCTAATCCGGGCATTTGGTTTCCAGAGCAGTAAGGATAAGAATAAATTTGAAGGATTTGAGACAGAGATAGATTGTCACGATATACCATATGTATGTGAGCAGGTAGTCGCAAGATATACCTGTAAAGTGAAATCTTCTATGGATGTAGGAACACACAAAGTCTTTCTTGCCGAGATAGATGACGCGGAAGTCTTGGACAAAGATGAACCACCTTTGACATATGCTTACTATCATTCAGTAAAAAAAGGGGTTACACCGCCCAAGGCATCCAGCTACATTCCTGAGGAGCAGAAGACAGGATACCGCTGCCAGGTCTGCGGCTATATATTGGAAGCAGATACGATACCGGATGATTATGTCTGCCCTGTGTGCGGGAATGGCAGAGAATATTTTGTGAAGTTGTAATTAACGAACAGTTTCACTTTTGGGGAAGAATGTAACTTTGTGCGTGCCCTTTTATGGTTGGATAACAATCATAGAAGGGCATCTTTGTGTACAAAATACCATAAGATAGTCCTCTGTGTGAAGAAAAATATGCAGTCTTATTTGTAGGAACTACTTTCAATATCTATACATATTATTTATATATGAGAAGTATGAAAAAGTAATTGACAGCGAGGGGAAATAGTGATAATATACCTACTAATCCTACATGCAATATATGTTTTGGAGCATTAACGCGGGAAAGTGTGAGCGAATAAGTGGAGAGAAGGGTGTGTATGGACAAAATAGAAGAACAGATTGCACAAATAATTGATGACAACAGAAGTGTAATTTTGGAGTTTGCGAATGATGTTTATTGTCATGGCGAATTGGGGTACAAGGAATTCAGAACCAGTGAGAAGTTTCGAAAGTTTATGGAGAACCGGACAGAGCGGGTTGAAGATAACCTGGCAATTACCGGTGTGAAGGCATATCTGAATTCGGAAAAGAAGGGGAATTTTTCTCTTGCGCTGATCGGAGAACTGGATGCCCTGAGGATTCCCAGCCATACATATGCAAATCCTGAAACACAGGCAGCACACTGCTGTGGACACCATGCACAGCTTGCTGGAGTCATAGGGGCAGCACTTGCGCTTACAAAAAAAGACATTTCTAAGAAGCTGGACGGACAGATTGTTTTCATGGCGGCGCCGGCAGAAGAATACGGAGAAGTGGAATTTAAGAAAACACTTTTGAAGCAGGGGAAAATCGATTATGGCGGCGGGAAATGTGAGCTGATTCGTATAGGGGCATTTGATGATATTGACGCATGTATTGTTCATCACATTTCCATGGATGGAATATCCGCCGGAACCGGAAGCAGCAACGGCTTTGTGTCTAAAGTTATTACTATAAAAGGGAAAGCCGCACACGCGGCGGCAGCAAAAGAACAGGGAGTAAACGCATTGTCGGCGGCTGCGCTGGGGCTTCAGGGGCTGTCTTTTAACCGTGAGACATTCCGTGACGAGGACTGTGTCAGAGTACATCCTATTATGACGAAAGGCGGCAATCTAGTAAATGTGGTACCGGACGAGGCCGTCATGGAGACGCTGGTCAGAGGAAAGACAAGAGAAGCTTTTATGGACGCTTCCCTGAAGACAGACAGATCCTTTAAAGCAGGGGCCATAGCGATGGGCGCGGGATACCGGATTGAGACAATGCCCGGATATCTTCCGTCACTTCCACAGGCAGTACCTGAGGAGGTCGTGGAAGTAATCAAAGAGGTATCTGCTCCCAAAAAGGTGGATACAGATGTTGTCAAAAAGCACGGGGGCGGATCTACCGATGTGGGTGATGTTCAGCATCTGATGCCGGTACTGACGTTTAATACCGGCGGGGCTTCCGGCGGATTACATCAGTCTGAGTTTGCAGTTTATGACGAAGAAGAAGCTTATATACTGACTGCAAAAATTTTTGCACTTAGTGCATACCGGATGTTAAAAGATGGAGCTGCAGTTGCCAGAAAGGTAAAAGAAGAGTATCAACCGGTATTTCAGTCAAAAGAAGAATATGTGGAATTTCTGAATAAGTTTTATTCGGTGGAGGAAGAGGAAATATGGGAAAGGAAAGTTACGAAATAACAGGCACTGTTCAAAGGGAGCAGATGGTGGATCAAATCAGAAAGGCAGCGAGACAGTTTGCAATGCTGTATTTTCATTTCTGTGATGTGCTGCAGAAGACTTACGGACTGGAAAAGACAAAGGAAATTGTCAGACAGACCGTATTTGAACTTGCGGTAGATCGTTCCGATCAATTAAGGGAAAAAGCCTATAGACAGGGTAAATCCACAGAGACAAGGGAGGATTTCATGGATGTGATAGATCTTCCTATGTGTGGATGGATTCCGCAGTGGGGAGCAGACCACTGTCCCTATGCTGAAACCTGGAGAACGTATTTTGACGAATATCCGTGGTTCAGGGAGCTGGCACCTTACTACTGCGACGTGATAGATACCACAACAATTGAAAACTTTACAAAACATCTTTCCCATAGGCTTACACAGAATGTGCTTCTTGAAGGAGAAAGCTGTGAGAGAGAATATTTTGAAAGTGAAGAAGTGAAGAGAGGAAATTACACTTATGGCAGCAAAGAGCAGTAAGCAGAAAATCACCTTTATCAATGTGCTGCAGATTCTGACCCTGGCGGCACTGCTTGGATATATGGAATATGCGGTGGATTCCGGAGCGGTCAACAAGGTATTTATGGCATCTCCATACAGTATTTTGAAGGAGGCAGCTCGTATTATAACAGACGGAACTTTATGGCCACATTTGTTTCTTACTCTTCAGGAGGTGGCAGTGGGATATGCACTGGCTGCAGCGTTCGGTATTGCGGTAGGTTTGATTTGGACTATGTTTCCGAAAGTGGAAGCTTACAGCAATGTGTTTTTTTCCTCCGTTATGGCAATTCCCAAGACAGCGATACTGCCCCTGCTAATCCTTTGGTTTGGCATTGGTTTTAAATCTAAAGTAGTACTGATATTCCTGTTTTCCGTATTTCAGATTTTATACAATACCGTTACAGGGGCGAAAGAATGCAAGATAGAGTATTTGAAAGTGGCGAGGGTATTCAATGCAACAAAGATGCAGACTGTGTTCAAAGTTATGCTTCCCGCTGCCCTCCCCTCCATGTTCAATGGTCTGAGGCTGGCTGCAGCTACAGCACTGACAGGAGTTGTATTCTCGGAGATGCAGTCTGCAAAAGCAGGACTTGGATATTTGCTTTCAGAATCCCAGACCTTGCTGAACACACCCAGGATGTTTTTTATCATCATACTGGTAACCGTGATTTCAGTATGTTTTGTTAAACTGATTGCAGTAATTGAATATTTAGTGTGTCACAGATGGAAAGGAATTGTATGATGAAAAAAAGAATTATATCCGTATTGGCAGCAGCGGCACTGGTAGTTTCGGTTGTGACCGGATGCACATCTGCGGAAGACTCTGAGGCGTCAAAAAAGACCGAAACAACAAAAACCTCCGGTTCCGGCTTGGAAGAGGAGGACATAATTACCCTGCGCACTTGCTTTGCCACAGGTATGACCGGAGCTGTCAACAACTTTGCTATTGAAAAAGGGCTGTATAAAGAGCTTGGTATTGAATTTGATAATGTCCAGTGGAGCAGCAATGACGAGGTACTTTCTCTGATAACCCGGGGAGAGATTGATCTTGCTGACGGTGACCCAAGCGCTTATATCCCAGGCATCTATAATGGTGTGCCGGCAAAACTGGTAGGAAATATGTGGAGATATTCCGGCAGCTATTGGCTGGTAGCCAAGGACGACAATATTAAGAAAATCAGCGATCTGAAGGGAAAAACAATCGGAACTGCGGCCGCAGCAGGCGGTATGAGGCTTTCCGTACTGAAGATGCTGGAGGAGAACGGACTGAGTGAAAACGATGTGACGCTGGTGGCGAACGGTACCTACCAGTCAGCCTATGCCACACTGACATCGGAAGAGGTGGATGCAACCATCATTCACAACCCCTATGCCGCACTGGCAGAAGCTGAAGGAACAGGGCATATCCTGGGCCGGGCGTGGGATTATATTCCGGATTACTATACAGGAACTATTATAGCGTCAGATAAGATGATTGAGAAGGAACCTGGGAAATTACAGCGCTTTCTGACTGCTTACTATAAAGTACATGAAGAAGTAAAAAATGAATATTTCGATGAGTTTATTTCCTGGGCGTCTAAACAGATGAACACTCCCGAGGATGTGATGAAAAAGGCTGTAGAATCAGAAAAGGATGTATGGTTTGACTATCCTGTAATACCGGAAGACAGGATCAACAGGACTGTCGAATATCTGAAAGATTACGGATGGCTTGACAAAAAAGTAGAGGCAGACGGAACCTATACAAATGAATTTGCACAGAAAGCTGCCGATGAGCTGGGCCTTACAGACCCGGAAAGCAAATAGTAAGGAAGGGAATAAAAGGATGCCGACCATTAAAATTAAAAATCTGGAGAAATATTATTCCGGCGAGAACGGTGAGGAGACCCATGCTCTGACAAATATCAATATAGAAATCCGGGACGGGGAATTTGTCTGCATTGTAGGTCCCTCAGGATGTGGGAAAAGTACACTGCTCGAAATTGTCGCAGGTCTTCTTGAACATACTTCAGGTGAGGTTCTGCTGGATGATGTTCCTGTGAACGGAACCAGCCGGGATATCGGCGTTGTATTTCAGGATGCCTCTCTTTACCCGTGGAGAACAATTAAAAAGAATATCGGCTTCGGGATGGATATTGCAAAAGTTCCCAAAGATGAGCGGGAAGAGCGGGCAGCAAAATATGTAAAGTTGATGAATCTGAGCGGGTTTGAAAACAAATATCCTTCCCAGCTTTCCGGCGGAATGAAACAAAGGGCGGGGATTGCTAGAGCGCTGGTGATGAATCCGAAAGTAATTCTTATGGATGAACCCTTCAGTGCCGTAGATCACCTGACCAGATGCGCGCTGCAGGAGGAATTAATCCGAATCAGACAGGAAGAAAAAAAGACCGTTTTATTTGTAACACACGATATTAACGAAGCAGTATATCTCGCTGACCGGGTGATTCTGTTAAGCCCGCGGCCAAGTACGGTGCAGGAGGAATATAAAATTTCAATCCCTCACCCGCGAACAAGAAGCGATGACTATCTGGTGCAAAAGGCCGCAGAAATTGTGGCGGCAATCAGCAGAGGAGCAGAAAAACAAGAAAGCATAGAGTTCTTTATCTAAGGAGGCCAAAAAATATGTTTAGAGACACAAGTATGGATTACATCACTAAGGAAGAGTCCAGGGCAATATGGAACAAGAATATGCAGATTACCGATGAGGAATTCCTACATATGGATGAAACTGAATTTAGGGCCAGGGTAAGGGAACGGTGCCATCATACACTGGAAATCCAAATGTATCATGCGGCATACCGTAATCTTAGGCTTAAGGAAACACAGGCGGATTACACAAAACATCTTCTGAGCTTATGGGTGAAGCGGGGATTAAGCAAAGAACTTCCGGAATATAAGTACGCCAGCTTTTTAGTGCAGTCTGCGGATAAACTTTCTAATGGGGAGCCGGTGGATTTATCGCCATATGAGCCTAAGAAGGTTACAAAAGAAATGGAAGAGGATTTCTTTACAATACTGAAGGAGAGACGCTCAGTCAGAGAGTTTACAGATCAGGAAGTGCCGGATGAAATCATTGACAAAATACTGGAGGCCGGACTGTGGGCCGCACATGGCTGTAATGTTCAGTCCATTAAATATATTGTAGTAAGAGAGAAAAACGAGCCTGGATTATTCAGGGGAAGTGATGTTCCGGGAGGTCCGATTCATCTGGTGATACTTCAAGATATGAGATGCTATAAGGCAAATTCCTTTACACCTGTAAGAAATCAGCTTCTGGATGCCGGTGCCGCAGGGCAGAATATCGTACTTGCCGCACATGCTGTTGGTTTGGAAGGTGTATGGCTTACATTCCCAAATCATGAGTTCTCTGACAGACTGAGAAAAAAGTTTGAGCTGCCTGATTACATTAGAATGGTAACCTATGTTGATGTAGGATATGGAGACCAGACACCTCATCCGCCGCTGCGTTCCGGTGTGGAAGCGGCAGTACTGGCAAGGTATTAAAATGGTTTTTGGAACGGCAAATGCTATTCATAAATGATACATGCAGGGAAGAGAATTTTTCCCTTGCATGTGCTATTAAAAATTTGTATACTGAAATCAGAAAATATAGTTGACATATCTGAATAACATAGATATAATAATAGCATAAAACATACTAAACATATATGAAAGGTAGGGGAAAGAAAGTGGCAAATATTTTTAAAGGAACATTGGGACTGATAGGGAATACCCCCTTGATGGAAGTGGTAAATGTAGAAAAGAGTTTGGAACTGGAAGCTACAATATTGGCAAAGCTGGAATACTTTAATCCTGCAGGAAGTGTTAAGGACAGGATTGCGAAATCAATGATCGAGGATGCAGAAGCAAAGGGTATTTTAAAAGAGGGTTCTGTCATCATTGAACCTACATCAGGAAATACAGGAATCGGTCTTGCTTCTATAGCAGCAGCGAAGGGATACCGTATTATTTTAACTATGCCGGAGACAATGAGTGTTGAAAGAAGGAATATATTAAAAGCTTATGGCGCTGAACTAGTGCTGACAGAGGGTGCCAAAGGTATGAAGGGTGCCATTGCCAAGGCAGATGAACTGGCAAAGGAAATTCCAGGCAGCTTTATTCCAGGTCAGTTTGTAAACCCTGCAAATCCGGCTGTTCATAAGGCAACGACAGGGCCTGAAATCTGGAACGACACAGACGGAAATGTGGACATTTTCATCGCAGGAGTCGGTACAGGCGGTACTCTCACAGGGGTAGGCGAATACTTGAAATCCCAGAATCCTGAAATTCAAATCGTAGCAGTAGAACCCGCGTCTTCACCAGTACTTTCAGAAGGTAAGGGCGGCCCTCACAAGATTCAGGGAATCGGGGCAGGTTTCGTTCCGGAGGTGCTGAACACAAAGATTTACGACGAGATTGTGAAAATAGAGAATGATGATGCATTTGCAACAGCAAAATCATTTGCAAAGCAGGAAGGTGTTCTGGTGGGAATTTCTTCCGGGGCTGCGCTGTATGCGGCAATTGAACTTGCAAAGCGCCCGGAGAACAAAGGAAAGACAATTGTGGCTTTACTGCCGGATACAGGGGACAGATACTATTCTACGCCACTGTTTAGTGAATAAAAGAAAAACGAGGTAAAAACAAATTGAGCGAAAAAATCACAAGAGAAAATAGAAAACTGAAATTTGAGACACTGCAGCTGCACGTTGGGCAGGAACAGCCCGATCCGGTAACAGATGCAAGAGCAGTTCCTATTTATCAGACATCGTCCTATGTGTTCCGCAACTGTGAACATGCGGCTGCACGTTTCGGACTTTCCGATGCAGGGAACATTTACGGACGTTTGACAAATCCGACAGAAGATGTATTTGAACAGCGTATTGCAGCACTCGAAGGAGGCTCAGCGGCATTAGCTGTTGCCTCCGGTGCTGCGGCCATCACATACACCATTGAAAACCTTGCACAGAACGGTGACCATATTGTATCTGCAAAAAATATTTATGGCGGTACTTTTAATTTGCTGGCTCACACACTGCCGGCATATGGCATTACAACAACTTTTGTAGATATTTTTGATGAGAGCGCAGTGAAAGCTGCCATAAAAGAAAATACAAAGGCAATTCTTATAGAAACATTGGGCAATCCGAATTCGGATGTAGTGGACATCGAAAAGATTGCAAAGATTGCACACGCCCATAAGATTCCTCTGGTTGTTGACAATACATTTGCGACACCATACCTGGTACGTCCTATAGAGTACGGCGCAGATATTGTGGTACATTCCGCGACAAAGTTTATTGGCGGTCACGGAACGACTATCGGCGGAGTGATTGTAGACGGTGGAAAGTTTGACTGGGAAGCTTCAGGAAAGTTTGCTTCACTGACAGAACCTAATCCAAGCTATCACGGTATCAGCTTTACACAGGCAGCAGGACCAGCAGCTTTCGTGACAAAAATCCGTGCAATCCTGCTAAGAGATACGGGAGCGACCATATCTCCATTCCATGCATTCTTGTTCTTACAGGGACTTGAAACCTTGTCTCTCAGGGTAGAACGCCATGTGGAAAATGCTCTGAAAGTAGTGGAGTATCTGAAAAATCATCCTCAGGTTGAGGAGGTGCATCATCCGTCCGTGACGGAAGATGCTGAACAAAAAGCGCTGTATGCAAAGTATTTCCCAAATGGGGGCGGATCTATCTTTACTTTTGAAATCAAGGGAGATGCAAAGAAGGCGCAGGAATTTATCGATCATCTGGAACTCTTTTCACTTTTGGCCAATGTGGCCGATGTGAAATCACTGGTTATCCATCCGGCAACAACAACACACAGCCAGTGCACAGAGGAGGAACTGCTCGATCAGGGCATCAAGCCAAATACCATTCGCCTTTCCATCGGAACAGAACATATCGATGACATCATAGAAGATCTGCGGGAAGCATTTAATGCCATATAGAATACAAATATTTTGGAGGTTACCATGAAATTTTCAAAAAAAAGCAGATATGGTCTCAGGGCACTGATAGATTTGTCCGTAAATTCTAAAACAGACCATGTAGCGCTGAGCAGTATTGCCGAGAGGAACAGCATTTCTCTGCAATATCTGGAACAAGTGTTTGCCAGTCTCAGAAGAGCAGAAATTGTAAAAAGCATAAAGGGGCCCCAGGGCGGATATTTGTTGAACGACAATGCAGAAAATATCACGGTAGCTTCTATATTAGAAGCACTGGATGGAAGCTATCAGATTGAAGCAGAAGAAAGTTCTGAGGATGACAAACAGCAGGCAATCATAAAGACAATTCAGACAGTAGTCATTGACAATGTTAATGAACAACTGGATGAAATATTAAAAAACATAACGTTGGCAGACTTGGAAAAAGAATATTTGACATTCAGCGGGTATGAACAGAACATGTACTACATTTAGTAACTATTTAGGAGCGTAGCAGAATCGGGCTTGCCCTTCCGTATAAGGAATCAAGCTTGCCCTCGGTACAATTGTTATGCAGACTAACGTTTTAGAACGGGAAGACGATGCCTTCCCGTTTTTACTAAATAGTCTGAAAATTCTGAAAACGGACAGCAAAAGGGTCTGACCCCCTTAGGAGGAGAAATATGGGTTATGATATAGAGACACGATGTATTCATGGAAGAGGGGGAAATCAGGAGAAGCATCCTTTTGGTGCGGTTTCTGTGCCGATTTTCCAGACAGCGACTTTTTCGCATCCGGGAATCGGGTATTCTTCCGGATATGATTATACTAGGGAGAGCAATCCCACAAGGGCAGAACTTGAGGAGATTATGTCTTCCCTGGAGGGTGCGATGGATACGGTAGCGTGTACCACAGGAATGGCAGCGATTGAGCTGTGTCTGGAGTTGTTTGGAGCAGAGGATCATATCCTTTGCTCCGAGGATTTGTATGGAGGCTCTGTCCGAATGTTTGACACCATAGGCGCCCAGAGAGGAATTGAATTCTCTTATGTTGATACAGCAAATGTGAAACTTGTGGAAAATCATATGCAGGAAAATACGAAAGCCCTGTATATTGAAACCCCCAGCAACCCTACAATGCAGATTACAGATTTGACCCAGATGAGGCGGCTGGCAGATGAATTTCATCTTCTGCTTATTGTGGACAATACATTTTTATCACCGTACTTTCAGAACCCTCTTGAGCTGGGGGCTGATTTGGTTCTCCACAGCGGTACTAAGTTTTTGGAAGGCCACAATGATACCCTGGCCGGTTTTTTAAGTACAAACAATACTGCACTGGCAGAAAGAATCCGGTATTTATTTAAAACAATCGGGTGTTGTCTGGCGCCCTTTGACAGTTTCCTTTTAATAAGAGGAATTAAAACATTGTCTGTGCGTATGGAGAAGCAGCAAAGTAATGCCGAAAAGATTGCCAGGTGGCTGAAGCAGCAGAAAAAAGTGACACAAGTATATTATGTAGGGCTTCCCGAGCATCCGGGATATGAAATAAACCGCAGACAGGCAAGAGGAGCCGGCAGCATGATTTCTTTTAGAACAGACAGTGAAGAAACTGCGAGGACCATTCTGGAGAGAGTGAAACTGATTACCTATGCAGAGAGCCTTGGCGGGGCCGAGTCTCTGATCACTTATCCTATGCTGCAGACTCATGGAGATGTACCCGTCGAAGTCCGTGAGAGACTCGGAATCACCAGCGATTTCCTGAGGTTTTCTGCAGGGATTGAAAATGTGGATGACCTGATCGCCGATCTGGCACAGGCACTGGCGTGAAGGGGGGTAGCTATGACATTTAATTTTGATACAGTAGTCGACCGCCGTGGGACAAATTGTCTGAAATATGACTTTGCACGGGAAAGAGGAAAGCGTGAGGATATTCTGCCCCTGTGGGTGGCAGATATGGACTTTCAGACAGCACCGGCCATTCTTGAAAAGCTGGAGCAGGTGGTAAAACACGGGATATTCGGATATAGTGAGGGAAAAGAAGATTATTTCCGGGCTGTATCCAAGTGGTATAAAGATGGGTTTGACTGGAATGTAAAGGCAAACTGGCTTGTAAAAACACCCGGGGTGGTCTTTGCAATTGCAGCAGCCATCCGCGCTTTTACAAAAGAAGGCGAGGGAGTTCTGATCCAACAGCCGGTATATTACCCTTTTAGCGAGGTTATCCGTGACAATGGCAGAGTACTGGTGAATAACCCTTTGAAGCTGAAGAATAGCCATTATGAGATTGATTTCGAAGATTTCGAAAAGCAAATGAAAGAAAACAACGTAAAACTATTTTTGCTCTGCAGTCCTCACAACCCTGTAGGCCGAGTATGGACGGAACAGGAACTTAGAAAACTTGGTGACATTTGTACAAAATATGGTACAATTGTGGTCAGCGATGAAATTCACAGTGACTTTACCTATCCCGGGCATCAGCATCGGGTATTTGCATCCCTGTCTCCTGCATATGCGGATATAACGATTACCTGTACAGCCCCCAGCAAAACTTTTAATCTTGCTGGATTTCAGATTTCGAATATCTTCATCTCTAATACAGACTTGCGCAGAAAGTTCAAAAAGGAGATTACAGCACAGGGATACAGCCAGGTGAACTTGATCGGACTTGCAGCATGCCAGGCAGCTTACGAGAACGGCGGGGAATGGTTAAAACAGCTGAAGGAATATTTATACGGAAACCTTGCCTTCGTAAAAGAATTTTTGAATGAACGCGTTCCGGAAATTACTCTGATAGAACCGGAAGGCACATATCTTGTATGGCTGGATTTCTGCAGATTAAATCTGTCGGAGGAAGAGCTGGAAGATTTGATTGTGAACAAGGCAAATCTATGGCTGGACAGCGGCGCTATATTTGGGGCTGCAGGAGAAGGGTTCGAGCGCATCAATATTGCCTGCCCAAGGAAGACTTTGGAGAGGGCACTTATCCAGCTGGAGCAGGCACTGCCGGCATAAGGCAAAGCTTCCTTTGGAACGATGTTTAAACTGGCTGCAGAAAAGTAATCCGGTCCGATATTATCCCAGAAGCTTTTTAAGCAATTGTATATGGTCTTTATATGGTGGATACCGAAATGGAATATCCACTATATTTGATTTTCTGATGATACTTTTTTGATGGGAAAAGGTAAGGAAGCTATTGATTCCGTGATATTGTCCCATACCACTGTCACCTACACCCCCGAAAGGGAGATTGGGGTTCGACAGGTGAATGATAGTGTCGTTGATACAGCCGCCCCCGAATGAGACGGTTTTCAAGGCGGTGTCTGCATTTTCTCTTTTTGTGGTGAACATGTAAAGGGCCAGCGGTTTTGCATGGGCATTTATCATAGAATAAGCATCCTCCAGCCGATCGAATTCCATTATTGGGAGCAGGGGACCAAATATTTCCTCCTGCATAATGGCACTGTTCCAACTTACATGCTCCAGCAAAGCAGGGGCAATCTGCAAGGTGTCTTCATTATACTGTCCGCCTGTGGTGAGATGCCCGCTGTGAAGTAAATTTAAGAGTCTGTCAAAATGCTTTTGATTAATGATTTTGGGATAGTCAGGATTCATTTCCGGGGCGTCGCCGTAAAAGACTTTGATACATTTTTTTATAGCACAGACAAGGCGCTCTTTTATGCTGCTGTGTACAAGCAAATAGTCCGGGGCTACGCAGGTCTGACCGGAATTTAAAAGTTTTCCCCATACAATTCTTTTGGCGGCAAGGTTAATGTCAGCAGTCTCATCCACGATACACGGACTTTTCCCGCCAAGTTCTAAGGTTACCGGGGTCAGGTGCTTTGCGGCAGCTTCCATAACAACCTTTCCCACAGTGACGCTTCCGGTAAAAAAGATATAATCAAAATGTTCCTCCAACAAGGTCTGATTCACATCACGGTCGCCTTTAATCACGGAAACAAAAGAGAAGGGAAAGATTTCTTTCACTATTTTTTCCATGATTTCAGAAGTGTGACGAGAGTATTCTGAAGGTTTAATCATGACACAGTTTCCTGCTGCAATAGCACCAATTAAAGGTGTCATGGTAAGCTGGAGGGGATAATTCCAGGGAGCCATAATGAGAACACAGCCATAAGGTTCACTGTAAAGATAACTGGTGGAAGGAAAATGCATGATTGGAGTCGGCTTTCGTTTCGGACGGGTCCATCCGGCAAGGTGTTTCAATGCACATTTAATTTCCTCAAGGACAATTCCGACTTCAGTTTGGTAGGCCTCAAAGGCAGACTTGTTGAGATCAGACTTCAGAGCATGGAGAATTTCATCCTCATGCTTTAAAACAGAATCTCTCAAACGGTGAAGCTGCCTGATTCGAAAAGCAAGGTCTTTGGTCTTTCCAGTCGCAAAAAAACTGCGCTGCGACTGGAGTGTCTTTTTTATGTCATTCATGAACATCCCTCCTGAAAATACAAATCGGTTATTTATTTACATTTTAACCTGTTTTATAAATAGTAACAAGAAAAAGGGAAAATTGATAAATTAATTTTAAAACCACTGTTGCATTAAAAACATATTTTGGTACAAGATATAAAATATAAATGAAATATAATAACGGAGGAAGTATTTTGAATAAGCTTAGTACTGAAAAGTCACCTTATCTGCTTCAGCACGCCACGAATCCCGTGAATTGGTTTCCCTGGGGAGAGGATGCTTTTGAGCAGGCAGGGGAAGAAGACAAGCCAATTTTTTTGAGCATTGGATACAGCACCTGTCACTGGTGTCATGTTATGGCCCATGAGTCCTTCGAGGATAAGGATGTGGCAGCTATACTGAATCAAAATTACATCTGTATCAAGGTGGACAGGGAGGAGCGCCCTGATATTGATGCTGTGTATATGGCTGTATGTCAGATGTTCACCGGCTCCGGAGGCTGGCCTTTAACCATCATTATGACTCCGGAGCAAAAGCCGTTCTGGGCGGGAACCTATCTGCCAAAAACAGCTGTCTATGGCAGAATGGGGCTAATGGAGCTTCTTACAACAATCCAACAGTTGTGGGAAACAGACCGGAACATGCTCCTTTCTCAGGGAGAGGAGACAGCAGCATTATTAAAGAAACAGCAGGAATCTTATAGTAAAACGGATGAACCAGACAAAAGTCTGTTGGGTAAGGCTGTCGAACAATTTAAGACAACATATGATCCCCGATGGGGCGGATTTGGAACTGCGCCTAAGTTTCCGACACCACACAATCTGTTATTTCTGTTACAATATTTCATGCTGGAAAAGGATACTGACGCACTGCAAATGGTGACTCATACGCTTACCCAAATGTTTCGCGGCGGCATATTTGACCATCTGGGAGGTGGTTTTTCCCGCTATTCTACGGATGAGAAATGGCTGATTCCCCATTTTGAAAAAATGCTTTATGATAATGCACTGCTCACTCTTGCATACCTGGAGACATACTGTATTACAAAGGATGGATTTTACCGGAGGGTTGCAGAGCATACTCTGGATTATGCCATACAAGAGCTGCGTGATAAGAATGGCGGATTTTACTGTGGACAAGATGCGGACAGTGAAGGAATTGAAGGAAAGTATTATGTGTTTACCCAAAAAGAGATTTATGATGTATTGGGTCAAAAAAACGGAACTATTTTCTGTCAGTGGTTTGGGGTAACTGAGCAAGGAAATTTTGATGGAAAAAGCATTTTAAATTTGCTGGGTAATTCTCAGTATGCCAAGACGGATCTCCACATAAAAGAGCTTTGCCATAAACTGTACGAATACCGTTTGAAGCGTACCCGTCTGCATAAAGACGATAAAGTGCTCACTTCATGGAATGCCCTTATGATTGCAGCCCTGGCAAGAGCGGGGCGGCTGCTGGACAAGCGTGTATATGTAGAAACTGCAAAGAAGGCCCAGTGCTTTATACAAGGGTTCCTGATCGGCGAAAACGGTGAAATGAAAATCCGCTGGCGTGAAGGAGAGAGTGCACATACCGGACAGCTTGACGATTATGCATTCTATGCCTTTGCTCTGCTGGAATTGTATAAGGCGACGTATGAAGTCAAATATTTGCAGCAGGCTGTCAAAACTTCAAAGCGTATACTGGATTATTTTGGCGATCAGGAACGGGGCGGTCTGTTTCTTTATTCTAAAACCGGCGAACAACTTATCAGCCGTCCGAAAGAGACTTATGACGGAGCCCTTCCCTCCGGCAACTCTGTGGCGGGGGTGGTGTTCGAAAACCTTTCCAGGCTCACAGGTGAATTACAGTGGCAGAAAATAAGTTACCGTCAGCTTTGTTTTCTTGCCGGTGAAATACAAAATTATCCTGCAGGGTACAGCATGGCTCTGCTCGCTGTCTCTCAGGCAGTGTATTCTTCCTTCGAGCTTATTTGTGTAACCGCACAAAAAGATATTGCAGAGGAGATCAATGCTTACCTGGCAAAGAATCCTGTTCCTAATCTGAGCGTGCTTATCAAAACCCGGGAAAATGAGCCAGAACTCAGAGAAGCGGCGCCCTTTACGGCAGACTATCCGATTCCACAAAACGGGACTGTGTATTATTTATGCCATAACGGGGCTTGCTCTGCGCCCGCGGATAATCTCGATACATTATTTACTGCATTGCGCGCATTTTAGAAATTCTTCCATTGCTCTGGTAAAGTACCGTCCGTCTTTCCAGTAGAAAAAGATTTTTCTGCAGCTGATATCCTCCTCCAGTTTATAGTAAAGTACATCTGGGTGTGGAGGCACGCGGGTGATAAGGGTATCGCTGACAAAGGAGATTCCCATGCCTGAACAAGTAATATTGTAAGCAGTAAGCTGCTGATCTAATTGAAACAACATGGTCGGGGTCATATTATATTTTTGCAGCAATTCTGCTGCACGCTTGCCTGTGTCGTTTTCGGGTTTTAGCATAATAAAGGGTTCATCCTTGAATAAATGTAAGGGCACTGCTGATATATGTTTTTCCAAAAATGTTCTGTCAGAAATCATTTTCGGGGAAATTTGATAATTGACGGCAGCCTGCGTGGACGGAAAATGTTTCGGCACAGCCAGGAGAAGATGTTCATCCTGATAGATACGACTGTCGAAAACAGAGTTACTCATGACACAATTGTCAATCATAAAATCAATTTTCCCCTTTTGCAAAAGTGCTGCAAGCTCGGCGGTACTTTCTTCAACTAATTCAACCTTCACATGGGGAAAATGTTTATTGAATTCACCCATTAAAGGCGGCAGCACCCAGGAAGAAAAGAGACTGCTTCCGCCTAAAACCAGGCTTCCGACTTTAAGCTCGCCCCAGTCATTTATATAATTTATAAATTCTTTTTCTGATGACAATACCCGCTCCACTGCTTTTATGTATTCTTTACCACATTCGGTAAGGGTTATAGGTTTTGTACTCCTGTCAAAAATCGGGTAGCCGATCTTACTTTCTACCCTTTTAATTGTGGCACTTAAAGAGGGCTGGGAGATAAAAAGTTTTTGAGCTGCTTTAGAGAAACTCTTTTCTTTGTAAACCATATAGACATATTCCATTCCCTGAAACATAAATATCCTCCTAAGTATAGATTATGATTTATATTAAGTATAATAATATATATATTTGTTTATATTATAGAACTCTTGTATAATAAATTCAACAAAAGGTGATACAAAGCAGATAATGCTGTAGATAAAGGAGGGGCCTATCTCATGGATAAAATGAAAGCCGGGGATTTCCGTGTAGAGAAAGATTCTATTGGAGTTAAGGATGTGCCGGAGGGGGTGTATTATGGTGTACAGTCACTGCGGGCGGCCGAGAATTTTCACATTACAGGCCTGAATATGCATCCCGAAATTATTAACAGTCTTGCATATATAAAAAAGGCAGCGGCCATAACAAACTGTGAAATCGGTACTCTTGATAAAAAGCGGGCAGATGCAATTGTTGTGGCCTGCGATGAATTATTAAAAGGAAAATTTCGTGATGATTTCATTGTGGATCCTATTCAGGGAGGTGCAGGCACTTCACTGAACATGAATGCCAATGAGGTGATTGCCAATCGCGCCATTGAAATATTGGGAGGTCAGAAGGGAAATTATGCTCTGGTAAATCCCAATGACCATGTAAACTGTGGGCAATCTACCAACGATGTCATTCCGACAGCCGGCAAAATGACTTCTCTCAGACTGTTAAAAAGGTTGAAAGCAGAGCTTCTGCGCCTTCATAAAGCATTTTCTGATAAATCGCAGGAGTTTGACCATGTGATAAAAATGGGACGTACGCAGATGCAGGATGCAGTTCCCATTCGGCTGGGGCAGGAATTTAAAGCATATGCATCTGCAATTATGCGGGACATCCGCCGTATGGACAAGGCCATGGGGGAGATGCGCGTTCTGAATATGGGCGGTACAGCCATAGGCACCGGCATCAATGCCGATCAAAATTATCTGCACCGGATTGTTCCAAATTTAGCCAGAGTTTCTGATATGGACTTTGAGCAGGCCTCTGATTTAATTGATGCTACCCAGAATTTAGATCCTTTTGTCGCCGTCTCAGGTGCTATTAAAGCCTGTGCAGTTACTTTATCCAAAATTGCCAATGATCTGCGTCTGATGTCCTCCGGTCCGAGAACCGGTTTTGGTGAAATCAATCTCCCGGCCAAGCAAAATGGCTCTTCCATCATGCCGGGGAAAGTAAACCCAGTCATCCCCGAAGTAGTGAATCAGGTGGCATTTAATATCATAGGAAATGATGTCACTATTACCATGGCGGCGGAGGCCGGACAGTTGGAGTTAAATGCATTTGAACCGATCATTTTCTACTGTATGTTCCAGTCTATAGATACCCTGGCCTATGCAGTACAGACTTTTGTGGATAATTGCATAACAGGGATTACTGCAAATGAAAAAAGGTGCCGCTATCTGGTGGAGAACAGCGTAGGCATAATCACGGCAATCTCCCCCCATGTGGGCTACCAAAAGGCAGCAGACATTGCTAAGGAGGCAGTGAGAACAGGCCAATCTGTAAGGGCCTTGATTCTGCGGGAAAAACTATTAAACGAAAAAGAGCTGGATAAGGTTCTGGATACAATGAACATGACAGAACCGGGGATTGCTTGCAGCGATACCTTGTAACAGTTCAGAAAATACTTGAAATTATTCTTTTAACAAATTATACTATATATTGTAAACAGAAGAAATTTTTCGGGGTTAAAAGGAAATCCAAAGTCTGGGAAGCCAGTAAACACAAGGGGTTCCGCGATTTGAAAAGGGGATTTCCGACAGATTTACGACAAATATTATTTAAAAGCTTTGTTATGAGAAGCTACGGTTACGCCGTAGCTTTTTTGGTATCTGCATTTTAGTTTTTAATGCACGCACGCAAGGTGGTGTTATGAATACATAGCAATAATTTAAGAAGGGTTATGACACAAACATAATGGTTGATTAAGTGTTAATTATTACAATATTTCGTGCAGGATTGAATAAACTATGATAATATAAAGCTAGTAGAAAGAAGGTGAAAGTATGGCTACCATTGAGCAAGTAAAAGCATTAATGAGAATGCATTTTGAAGATAACCATGAAAAGTTTAAGTCTATAGCGCTTCAGATAGCGGCTCATGAGGCGAAAATAGGCCATACTGCAAGTGCGCGTGAAATTAAAGAAATCGTTCAGAATCCCAAATATAAAGCTCAGAAAAAACTTGTTAAATTCAATACAAAATACGACATGTTAGAACAGAAAATCGCTGAATATAGCTTTCATGATTTGGTTTTGTCAGAGGAATTAGAGAGCAAGGTGCAGCGAATCATTACAGAATATCGTAAAAGAGATCTTCTAAGGAAGAATGGCTTGAAGAATCGTAGTAAGATTTTAATAGTAGGTGAACCGGGAACCGGGAAAACCATGACGGCCTCAGTATTAGCTGACGAATTAGGTTTGCCGCTATATGTTATCCGAATTGATAAGCTGGTAACAAAATATATGGGTGAAACCAGCGTTAAACTAAGGCAGGTATTTGATTGCATACAGGAAATACAAGGGATATACCTTTTTGATGAATTTGATGCTATAGGTTCTGACCGTTCCTTGGATAATGATGTTGGGGAGATGCGAAGAATTTTAAACTCATTTTTGCAGTATCTGGAAAATGATGATTCATATAGTATTATTCTTGCTGCAACCAACAATCCCAAATTATTAGATAAAGCATTGTTTAGAAGGTTTGATGATGTACTGGAATACAAGCTGCCGGATTTAGGCCAAATACAATGTATATTGGAAAACCATCTGGATGGCTTGGCACTAAATGAGGTTTTTGATGATCAGGTTTATGAAAGTGCAAAAGGATTGAACCATGCAGATATCGTAAAGGTCTGTGAAGAGGCAATTAAATATTCACTAATCAATGATGAAAATATAAGCAGGGCAATGATTTTATCATATACACAGGATAGGAAAGGCCTTTATAGATTCAAGGAGGCATAGTATACTAAATGGGTAGAAATTTAAAGAATATTTATATTAATGAGGCGGGGGAAGGTTTAAAATATAAACCTGTCACAGGAGGTAGTGGAAAAACGAATTATCCTCCAAGAAGCAGTAGAATCCAGCATGGAAAATGGATAGAAGGCCAATTTGAACTTGCATGGAAAGAAGCAGAGAAGTCATGCAAGGACAAATTGGCTGTTTCTGCATCTGCAAGAGAAGGCGTTTACATGCAGGTTACGGGTAAAGCTGGCTATGATTTATTGACTAAAAGTTTAGAAAATACAAGTCAAGGAATTAGGTTGGCAAACATACAAACTGATAGTGATAATGTTATATCGGCAACTATCTTTATTCCTAATAAAAGGCACGATTTTTTTATAAAGAAAATTGAAAAATATGTTGGAAATGAGTCAGGCACAGATGTTATAGGTACAGTGGAGAGCATACAAGCAGCTATGTTAGAAGCGTTCTGGATTGGTAATAAAGAAGCCATTCCGGAAGAGGATAAAAATATATGGTGTGAGGTCTGGCTGCGTTATGAATTAAAAGAGGATGTATCTATAGTTAAGAACGAGTTTTTTAGCCTTTGTAAAAGTCTGGATATAAAGACGAAAACACAGCATATATTGTTTCCAGAAAGAATCGTAGTAGGAGTTAATGCGAATGGAATACAATTGACCGAGTTATTGGGATATAGTTCAAGAATTGCAGAATATAGAAAAATGTCTGTACTTACATCCTTTTTTATTGAGATGAAGGGCGCAGATCAAAGAGCGTGGAGTGATGATTTAGCAAAAAGAATTAGCACAAAAAATATGACGGATACCTCTGTATGTCTGTTAGATACAGGCGTTAACAATGGGCATCCTTTATTAGAAAAATTATTAAAAGATACTGATAGACAGACAATAGATTTGTCAAAAGGTCCTGAAGATAAAGATGGACATGGCACGAATATGGCTGGTATAGCCGCATTTTTTACGTTAGAAGACAAACTGGAATCAATGAATGTATTTGAGGCTTATCATTTTTTAGAATCCGTTAAAATGATGGATAGACCAGACGATAATCCAGAAGAATTATATGGTGAATTGACAGCAGAGGCAATTAGCTTAGCAGAAATAGAAAACCCCGATACAAATCGTGTAATATGCATGGCGATAACAGCAAATACAAATATTGATAAGGATGGCAGACCTTCCTCTTGGTCAGGAGCATTAGATGCTATTATTTCAGAAGCGGAAGAGGAAGCGGTGAAAAAGGCTAAGAAGTTGATGCTTGTTTCGGCTGGAAATACAACTCTAGAGGAGCTAAAAGATACGGGGAATTATAAGGATGCTGTAGTAAATCATTCTGTTGAAGATCCTGGACAAGCTTGGAATGCTATTACAGTAGGGGCTTATACGGAATTAGACCAGATAGATAATCCATTATATAAGGGATTCGAACCGTTAGCGGAATGCGGTGATTTTTCCCCGTATACTTCGTCTTCTTTAACCTGGAACCATAATAAATGGCCGATTAAGCCGGAAATCCTTTTTGAAGGTGGCAATGTTGCATATAATAAAAGCGATGATTTTTATACTGAGGCCGAGGATCTTTCCCTGCTTACGACAAGCAATCAGTATTTAATGAGAAGGCCATTTGATATTATTTCAATGACCAGTTCCGCAGTAGCACAAGCATCTTGGATGGCAGCTGAGATTTGGAGCAAATATCCTGATTTATGGCCTGAAACTGTACGGGCTTTAATGATACATAAAGGAAAGTGGCAGTGTAACTTGCAATGAAATGCACATACATACTTTACCGTGGCCGAAAGAACTGCTTTCAGATTGTGAAAATGCAAATGTTAAAATGCGAGTAACTTTATCATATTATATAGAGCCGGGACCTGGTGAAATTGGTTGGAAAGATAAGTATAGATATCCATCTTGTGGTTTATCCTAAAAGCGGATGGTGGAAATCAAGGACGAACTTAAAAAAATATAATTCATTCATTAGATACTCATTAATAGTATCAATAGAAGCACCAGGAATTGATGTGGATTTGTATACGGCCATCCAGACGGAAATAAAGAATAAAACATTAACAAAAACTACGATTACGGCATTATAATAAGAGCTATAGTTCAAAAATGGGTTGAATCTGCCTGGCACCCCAAGCCGGATTATCTGTATGAAGGTGATCAATAATCTCCTTACAAGCCAACTCTTCTTCTGATAGGTGGGCTTCCTTGTAATAAATGTTGGTGCGGTTGATATCCAGGAACTTTGCACCAACAGAGGCGGGTAATTCCGTAGTCGTCAAAAGGTTTTGGACTAAACTTACTCTCGTAGTCAGGTCTGCAAATTCCTTCAGATTTTTTTAGCCAGTCAACCTGCATGGTTAGCTGCCCAACCTTTCTGACATACTCCGCCTTCTCTTTGCGTTCTTCAACAAGCTTATCTTTGAGGTTTTCTTTTCGCTTGTCATCAAACGCTGCAGAAGCGTTATTTAGGAATTCCTTCTTCCAGTTGCGGAGCAAGTTAGGTTGGATATTATTTTCAGTTGCAAGGTTTTGAGATTTTTCTCACCCTTGAGCAACTCAATCACAAGGTCTGATTTAAATTTGGCACTAAAGTTTCTTCTTTGTCTGGACATAACCGTGAATCCTTTCTTTCATACTGATTTTAGTATGCCAGATTCATTAAAATCTGTCCGGGAAAGTGTCTTAATTTATGAGATCATTATACTTTGGAAATATTGAAAAAAAACTGCTTGCATAACCACATATAATGGGTTATAATAGCCTATAGAATAGAATGAATTCTTCGGGGTCGGGTGTAAGTCCCAACCGGCGGTATAGTCCGCGACCCGTTATCATAGTATAACGGCTGAACTGGTGTAATTCCGGTACCGACAGTAAAGTCTGGATGAGAGAAGAAATTGTTGATTTAACAAGCTTGATTTAGACCTCGGATAATATATCCGGGGTTTTTTATTGACTTGCCGACATGATTTCCAAGAAGATTTTCTTTCTTTTCAATTCAGAATATTTTTAATTAAAGGAGAGAATTACCCATGAGTACAGAAACAAATGTAGTACAAAGACAACATCCAAGACTTGGAATCCGCACCATTGCGAAGATCAGTATGCTTTCTGCCATTGCCACAGTATTAATGCTGTTTGAAATCCCACTCCCGTTTGCTCCTGCCTTCTATGAAATTGATTTCAGTGAGGTGCCGGTTTTAATAGGATGCTTTGTGATGGGCCCCCTGGCCGGGGCAGTCATAGAGCTGGTGAAGATTCTTTTGAACCTTATCATAAATGGTACAATGACGGCAGGTGTGGGAGAAGCAGCTAATTTTCTGATTGGGTGCGCTCTGTGTGTTCCGGCCGGTTTGATTTACAAAAGAGACAGGACAAGAAAAGGCGCAATCATAGGAATGACGGTTGGCACTTTGGCTATGACAGTAGTAGGTAGCCTTCTCAATGCCTTTGTTCTTCTCCCGGCCTACGGCGCATTCTTTGGAATGCCTCTGGACGGACTGGTGAAGATGGGAACTGCGGTAAACTCACAGATAACAAGCCTGTCCACATTTGTATTGTTCGCAGTAGCACCTTTTAATCTCCTGAAAGGAGTACTGGTATCCCTGGTAGTATTCCTGATATATAAAAAAATCAGTCCTGTATTCAGGATGAGATAAAAAGGGGACTGTTCCTTTTGAGATCCGTTTTTCGAATTGTCACCGACAATTCAGAATATGGCGTCCAAAAGGGACAGTCCCCTTTATGGTAAATAAAATAGTTGACAGAATGGAAATTTTATATTAGAATAGCCCTTGTAACAATTTTGTAATATTTGTAATAAGTTTGAAACTTCAAGCATATATTTTATTACAGACCCATTACAGTATTGTAAAAATATTGCAATAAATAGGAGGTTGGAGTATATGTTACAAGGGAAAATATTTAAGTTGGTATTGACGGGAGTAACAACGTGTTCGCTGTTTGCAGCAGGAGTTACTACACAGGCATCATCCTCAAGGCCTGAGGCGGTTACTATTGAAGGAATAGACGAGTATGCCGGAAATACAATGCTGGCGAAAAAGGTGGAAATGATTCCTGCTTCAAAGACGGCTGAGACTAAAAAAGCTGCGAAAGAAGCAAAGACAGCTTATGAGAAAGAACAAAAAAGAATAGAGGAACAAAGGAAGGCTGAAGAACAAAAAAGAAAAGAAGAGGAAGCCAGACTGGCAGCCGAAGAAGCGCAGAAGGCAGCAGAGGCCGAAGCGGTACAGCAGGCTGCAGAAGCAGAAGCACAGGTGGAGGCAGCTGCGCCACAGGCGGCGTCAGGAGATCTGGAACTGCTGGCATCTATTATTTTCTGCGAGGCAGGAAATCAGCCATATGAAGGTCAGGTAGCAGTAGGTGCAGTTATTATGAACCGTGTAAACAGCGGTGTATATCCGGGCAGTATTTCAGAAGTCATCTATCAGCCGGGACAGTTTGGACCGGCAATGACAGGATGGCTGGACAGTGTACTTGCAAGCGGCGGATATACGGACACCGCTATGCAGGCAGCGTCAGATGCAATTGCAGGATCAAATCCTATCGGAGACTGCCTGTACTTTGGAAACGGTGATTATGGAATGCAAATCGGCGACCACTTTTTCCACTAAGAAAAGAATAATTACAGTTATTAAATATCTAGCTTTGAAAGCGCGTCAGCAAAAGCATTATTTAGAGGTTGCTCTGCTTCTTTAGCCTGCTTCCTCAGGTAATTGTTAACATCTCTTTTGGTGGCGCCTTTTCCTTCCTTTTTCCGGCGCTGCTCAAAAGCGCTGAGTTTTTCTTTATGTCCGCAGGAACAGACAAAGCGCTGGCCTTCTCCTCTGCCTATCAAATCCATTGTTTTGTGGCAGACCGGACAGCGGGCATTTGTGTGGCGGGAGATGGTTTCCCTGTGCCCGCATTCCCTGTCCTGGCAGATTAGCATTTTTCCATGCTTTCCATTGACTTCCAACATATACTTTCCACATGCAGGACATTTGGTGTGAGACAGGTTATTGTGCCGGAATTTACCGTCGGTGGTCTTGATTTCCTCGATCAGTGACTTGGTATAGAGATTAATTTCCTGCATAAAAGCTTTATCAGACTCTTTGCCGTCGGCAATTGCCTGAAGCCGAAGTTCCCAGTTGCCAGTCAGCTCCGGGCTCTTCAAGTCCCTGGGGACAAGTTCTAAAAGCTGTTTTCCTTTTGCAGTAAGGTAAATTTCACTGCCTCTTTTTTCCATAAGAAAACTGTTAAATAACTTTTCAATGATATCAGCCCTGGTGGCAACTGTTCCCAGCCCTCCGGTCTCCCCTAGAGTTCTGACAAGCATTTTATTCTTATTATGCATATACTTCACCGGATTTTCCATTGCGGCAATCAAGGTTCCCTCTGTAAATCTGGCAGGAGGTTTTGTACTGCCTTCTGTAATTGTGAGCCTGTCCACCGTAAGCTGCTGTCCCTTTTGGAGTTCCGGAAGATTTTGCTTCACAAAAGACTCTTCGTTTTCATTCTCGTCTATTTCTTCGTAATCAGCTTCATATGCATCTTTCCAGCCGGATGTTTTCATGACATTTCCTTTTGCGGTAAATAGTTCGGTCCCGATTCTGCCATGGATAAAGGTTTCTTCGAACTCACAGGCCGGGGATAACACAGCCAGGAAACGCCGGACTACCATATCATAAATCCTGCGCTCTTCGTTGGACATATGATCCAGCTGAACAAACTGTTCCGTAGGAATAATGGCATGATGATCGGAGACTCTGGCATTGTTCACGAAGGACTTATTTGCCTTTACCGGATGCATAGAAAGCCGGCCCACTAATTTGCGGTATGGCCCTATTGCGCATGCTTTCAGCCGCTCCTGCAGGGTGCCCGTCATATCCTCGGTCAGATAACGCGAATCGGTTCTGGGATATGTCAGTACTTTATGATTCTCATATAAACGCTGCATTATGTTCAGAGTTTCTTTTGCAGAAAAACCAAACCGCTGGCTGGCATCTTTCTGAAGCGCGGTCAGATCGTAAAGAGCAGGTGAAAAAGACTTTTTCTGCTTTTTCGATACTTCGATGATCTCCAGTGTCTTACCACATTGTTTGTATAACCTTTGGATTTTCTCGCGGTCAAATGTCCTCTGAGAGCCCAGTTCATTCTCCAGCCACGTAAATGTAACTCCCCGGACAGCAGCATTCATGCCATAAAAAGTACGGGGATTAAAATTACGAATCTCGTCTTCACGGGCCGCAAGCATGGCCAGAGTAGGAGTCTGCACCCGGCCGCAGGAGAGCTGGGCATTATATTTACAGGTCAGCGCACGGGTGGCATTGATGCCCACGACCCAGTCAGACTGTGCCCGTGCAACCGCAGCTTTGTACAGGTTATAGTAAGCATGCCCGGGTTTTAGGTTTGCAAAGCCTTCCCGAATTGCTTTATCTGTCACAGAGGAAATCCAAAGTCTCTTTAGCGGTTTTTTATTTGCTGCCTTATCCAAGATCCAGCGGGCGACCAGTTCCCCCTCCCGTCCTGCATCGGTGGCAATAATAATGTCCGATACATCTTTGCGGTAAATCAGTTCTTTGATTACGTGAAACTGTCTTCCGGTCTGTTTAATAACAACTAGTTTCCACTCTTTGGGGAGCATGGGCAGAGCGTCTATATTCCAGGATTTATATTGTTCGCCGTATTGCTCCGGGTCGGCAAGGGTCACCAGGTGTCCCAGTGCCCAGGTTACGATATAATCAGTTCCTTCTATATATGATTTTGTCTTTTTTGTACAATGCAGAACCCGGGCAATGTCCCGGGCTACAGAAGGCTTTTCGGCAATTACAAGATGTTTCATACATAAACTCCTTTTGAATTGTTATCATTGGTTATACAGTTTAGATGCTGTGAAATCCTTTTCCGATAATCTCACTTGTATTAGAAATCAAAATAAATGCTTCCGGCTGACTTGTTTTGATATAATTGCGGAGTTTTACAGCCTGCATGCGGTTTAAGGCAGTGAAAATAATGTACTTTTCCTGTCCTGAAAATGCACCCTGAGCATCACATACAGTGGCACTCCTGTTCAGTGTATTTACAATATAATCACAGATAGGTTCAGGATCATCGCACACTACATTGAAATATTTAGAAAGATTGAAACTCTCAATAAATGTGTCTATCATAAAAGATCGAATCGCCAGACCAAGGAAAGAATAAAGCCCGGTTTTGATACCAAAAACAAAACAACCGGCAACTGTAATCAGGACATCTGTGATAATCAGCGCTCTCCCAATATCGAAGCTGGAATATTTTTTCAAAATCATAGCAATAATATCAGTGCCGCCGCTTGATGAACCGATATTAAATAAAACCGCAGAGCCGAGAGCCGGGAGTGCAATGGCATAACAAAGCTCCAGCATAGGCTGGTTGGTCAGAGGATGTGACATCGGGTAAATACGCTCCAGAGCAGAGAGAGCAACGGATAACAGTATACTGCAGTACGCTGTCTTGGCGGCAAACTTTTTGCCCAGAACAATAAGACCGATGATTAGCAATATCATGTTCATGATAAAGTTAAAATCACCTGCAGACATGACACCCGATCTGGCAACCAGTACTGCAAGACCCGTAATACCTCCAAAAGTAAAGTTGTTGGCAAATTTAAAAAAATAGGTGCCTATTGCCATAACTAACGTACTTACCGTCAGCATTAAAAAATACTTAAACCTGTCCCTCATTTTATCCCTCATTAGTGAATATCCTTCTGCAATTCTAAACTATAGGTATCATTATAAAGTGTACCGCCCGGGATATTAAAAGTCAACGCATTAAGATGAGATAATTGGAAATACTACTCTCTCAAAAGGAGGAAGTAAGATATGTATCAGAATTTGCCAATTCGCGATGTATACGCAAGAGAAATCTTAGATTCCAGAGGGAATCCTACGATAGAAGTAGAGTTACTGGCCGGTGAGGATATAGTGGGACGTGCAGCTGTGCCGTCTGGAGCTTCTACGGGAAAATACGAGGCGGTGGAACTGCGTGATAAAGAGGAGCGTTACGGAGGAAAAGGTGTAGAAAGAGCTGTAGAGCATGTCAACGATCAGCTTGCCAGAGCTGTGATCGGAGTGAATGTATTTGACCAGGCAGCGCTGGACGAAGTACTGATTAAAGCGGACGGTAGTAAAAATAAACAGCATCTGGGTGCCAATGCTCTGCTGGGAGTATCCCTGGCTGCGGCGAAGGCAGCGGCAAATGCGTTGAAAATGCCGCTTTTCCGGTACCTTGGAGGAGTAAACGGACGAAAACTACCGGTTCCTATGATGAATATTTTAAACGGAGGAGCACATGCGGATAACACGTTGGATATTCAGGAATTTATGATTATGCCTGTGGGAGCAGAGTCCTTTAAAGAGGGATTACGCATATGTGCGGAAATCTATCAGTCATTGAAAAAACAGCTGAAAACTAATGGCTTAAATACAGCGGTGGGAGATGAAGGCGGATTTGCGCCGGACCTGCCGGACGCAAAGGAGGCCCTCAGGTTCCTGAAACAGGCGGTGGAGGCAGCGGGGTATGAGATGGGTAAGGATATTGAAATTGCTCTGGACATCGCCGCATCTGAGTTATATAATAAAGACTTTAAAAAATATGTGTTTCCCGGAGAAAGTAAAATGCAGGGGCAGAAGATTGTACGCTCCGCAGAAGAGCTAATTGAATATTATGAGGATCTGGCAATGGAGTTCCCGATTCGTTCTATTGAAGATCCGCTGGATGAAGAAGACTGGGATGGCTGGGAGCTGCTGACTACAAGACTTGGAAACGATATGCAGTTAGTAGGAGACGATCTTTTCGTCACAAATGTTGAGCGCCTGCAAAAAGGAATTGATCACAATGTAGCAAATGCTATTTTGATAAAAGTAAATCAAATCGGAACGCTGACTGAAGCCATAGCTGCAATTGAGATGGCACAGAAAAAAGGTTATAATGCAATTATATCACACAGATCAGGGGAGACAGAGGACACGACAATAGCAGATATTGCAGTGGCATTTAATGCAGGACAGATAAAGACAGGGGCACCCTGCCGATCAGAAAGAGTGGCAAAATACAATCAGCTGCTGAGAATAGAAGAACAGTTGAAAAGATGATGTGAAAAATTATTGCAAATTTCTTATATCTATGATACGATAACTGTGATTTATCTACAGGAGGTATAGGTGAATGGATATTTTAAAGATTGTTTTAACGATTATATTTGTAATAGATTGTATTGTATTGTCAGCGATTATTCTTCTTCAGGAAGGCAAGTCAGCAGGGCTTGGGACTATAAGCGGAATGGCTGATACCTATTGGGGGCATAATAAAGGACGTTCCATGGAAGGTGCTCTTGTAAAGTCAACGAAGTTTCTGGCCATATTGTTTATAGTGCTGGCAATGGCCTTGAACCTGAAGGTATTTAACTAAGAAGATAAATGATTGAACACTCTATGCAGCGGTTATAGAGTGTTTTTTTCTTACTAAATGGAATAGAAAACAAAAAAGAAGGTGAGAAAGTGGACCAGACATTTGAAAAGAGAAAGAAAGTGATTTATGACCTTATATGCGATGATTTGTATGTGCCTATGAAGAAGAAAGAAATTGCAATTCTTCTGCAAATACCGAAAGAACAGCAAAAGGAACTGAAAGAAGTGCTGGATGCCCTGGAGGAAGAAGGAAAGGTCTATGTCTCCAAAAAGGGTAAGTATACAAAAGGACAGGCAAAGCAGATGATTGGTGTCTTCCAGGCCAATGCACGTGGCTTTGGTTTCGTGCTTCAGGAGGGCGAGATGGAGGATGTCTTTATTTCCGAGGAAAATACAAACGGCGCTTTTGAGGGAGACCGGGTAGAGTTTGTGATCACAAAGGAGACAGATAATAATGATTCCTATGGAGCAAAGAGAAAAGAGGGGAAGATTGTAGGTATACTTTCCCATGGAACAACCAGAGTTGTAGGACTTTATGAAAAATATAAGAATTTTGGCTTTGTGCGACCGGATAACCAGAGAGTCCTGCATGATATTTATATTCCTGCGGGAAAGGAAAAGGGAGCCATGAACGGGCACAAGGTGGTTGTGGAACTGACTTCCTATGGCGGTGAGGACATGAAACCGGAAGGAAGGGTTGTGGAGATTATCGGCCACATCAATGACCCGGGAACGGATATCATGTCTATTGTAAAGGGCTATGACCTTCCTGTGGAATTTCCCGAAAGAGTGTTGAATCAGGCAGAGCGCGTAGGTCAGGAAGTCAGTGAGGCCGATATAGCCGGCAGAATGGATATACGTAACTGGCAGATGGTGACAATTGACGGAGAAGACGCAAAGGACCTAGACGATGCTGTATCCCTGACAAAAGAAGAAAATGCCTATCGTCTTGGCGTCCACATTGCAGATGTGACCAATTATGTACAGGAAAGAAGTGCTCTTGACAGAGAGGCTCTGAACAGAGGAACCAGTGTCTATCTTGCAGACAGGGTAATCCCCATGCTGCCCCATAAATTGTCCAATGGTATTTGTTCCCTCAATGCCGGCGAGAACCGTCTGGCTCTCAGCTGCATTATGACAATCAATGGAAAAGGTGAAGTAATTGACCATATAATTGCAGAGACTGTTATCCGCGTAGATGAGCGAATGAGTTATACAAGTGTGGCGAAAATACTGGAGGAACAGACAGAAGACGAATCACAAAAGACAGAAAGTGAGAAATATAGGGAGTTGGTTCCCATGTTTCTTTTAATGGCAGAGCTGTCAGCCATACTGCGGGACAAGCGCAGAAGGCGCGGCTCCATTGATTTTGACTTTCCGGAAACAAAAATGATATTAGATGAGAATGGTAAACCTATTGACATTAAGCCCTATGACAGAAATGTGGCGACAAAGATTATCGAAGATTTTATGCTTTTGGCGAATGAAACTGTGGCGGAAGAATACTACTGGCGGGAGCTCCCGTTTTTGTACCGTACTCATGAAACACCGGACGAGGAAAAGATTAAGAAGCTCAGTACATTTATCAATAATTTTGGTCTCCACATCCATGCGGGAAACAGTGAAGTGAAGCCGAAGGAAGTACAGAAACTGTTAGGTCAAGTGGAAGGTACACCTCAGGAAGCGCTGATCAGCCGGCTGGCTCTGCGTTCCATGAAACAGGCAAAGTATACACCACAGAATACGGGACATTTTGGTCTGGCTGCAAAGTATTACACGCATTTTACGTCACCGATCCGCCGGTATCCTGATTTGCAGATCCACCGCATTATCAAGGAGAATATCCGGGGAAAGCTGGATGAGGAGCGCACGGCTCATTATGAGAAGATACTTCCCGAGGTTGCACTGCAGTCCAGTCTGAGGGAGCGCCGGGCAGACGAGGCTGAACGTGAGACTGTGAAGCTGAAAAAAGTAGAGTATATGCAGGATCATGTCGGTGATATATTTGAAGGTGTCATTTCAGGACTCACAAAGTGGGGCGCCTATGTAGAACTGCCCAATACGGTTGAGGGTCTTGTCCATGTGACGAATATGAGGGATGACCACTATGATTATATAGAAGAGCAGTATGAAATGGTAGGAGAGCATACCCGCAATGTATACAGACTGGGACAGCAGATGAAAGTCCGGGTGCTGGGTGTGGACCGCCTGCAGCGAACCATTGATTTTGAATTCTATGATGAATCTGCAGAGGTCGATTAAGGAAAGGAAAATGTTATGGCTAAAGGAGAGGGCAAACTGATTGCCAACAATAAAAAGGCATATCATGACTATTTTATTCTGGAGAAACATGAGGCTGGCATTGTTTTGCACGGTACAGAGGTGAAATCTCTGCGAATGGGGCAGTGCAGCATCAAGGAGGCGTTTATTCGCGTTGAGGACGGAGAAATTTTTATCTATGGAATGCACATCAGCCCTTATGAAAAAGGAAACATCTTTAATAAGGACCCTTTGCGCGTGAGAAAACTTCTTCTTCATAAGAATGAGATAAATAAGTTGTTCGGAAAGATGAAAGAAAAAGGCAATACCCTTGTACCCCTGCGGGTTTATTTCAGTGACAGTCTTGTAAAAGTAGAGATTGGCCTGGCTAAAGGAAAGAAACAGTACGATAAACGAGAGGATATCGCTAAAAAGGATCAGAAGCGAGAGGCACAGAGAGAATTTAAAGTGCGCAACCTGGGATAAAAAGATGTGGATTTTGTGTTTCCTGTGGAGTATACTCTATCTTATGTGCTAATGCGCACAAGAAAAGACAGGAGGTTGTTTGGCATGAAGAGAGCCTTTCAGATTTTTAGCAGGGATATACAGCGGCTGTATCATAACCGGGTCGCTATGATAGTGATGGCAGGAGTTTGTGTCCTGCCATCTTTGTATGCCTGGCTTAATATTGCAGCGAATATGGATCCTTACAGTAATACACAGGGGATTAAGGTTGCAGTTGCCAATAATGATACCGGAGCAGAGAAAGATAAGATTTCTCTGAATGCGGGAAACGATATAGTAGGTAATTTGAGAACAAACGAGAAATTGGGATGGACATATGTGGATGAGGAAAAAGCGGTCAATGGCGTCCGGTCAGGGAAGTATTATGCCGCCATTGTGATTCCCTCAAATTTCAGCAGCTCACTTATCAGTATTGTTTCCGGTATACCAAAAGAAGCAAAGCTGGACTACTATATAAATGAGAAGAAAAATGCGATTGCGCCCAAGATAACAGCTACAGGTGCCGGAACAATTCAACAGGAGATTAATGATACCTTTTCTTCGGTTGCCTCGGAAACAATCTCCAAAGAAATTCAGGCAAGTGTGCTTAAGGTGTCCGGTGATATGAATAACGTGAATACAGAGGTCATGTCCACACTTTCAGATATCCGCAGCAATCTGGTTCAGTACCAGAAACTGCTGAAAAATTTTCAGAGTACAGTGGGTGATAGTTTTGTACTGATAGATGATACAATCAGTACATGGAAAAGTGTAAAAACATCTGCAAATGACGGGGCTGCTGCCCTATCAGATATCTCAGATTCTCTGCATGAAGGGCGGAACTCAATAGGAGAATTTTCCGCTGCATTTTCAGAAAGTCTGACACAGGGCGATAGGGCACTAAGTGATATATATGGGACGACTGTTGTCAGGTTAAGCAAGCTGGAGGGACAGGCAGAGACGGTAAAAGGCAAGATTGACCGTGGGGCTGAAACCATAAAAAGTCTGATACAGATAAATGAGGAAATCCAAGATGATTTTAATAATCTCAAAGACTCTGACGGCAATATGCCTGAAGGAATTTCAAATCAAATAGAACAGCTGACTGCTTCATTGCAAAATAATAAAGAGTTACTTGAATCCCTAAGTTCCGGCGGTGCAGGTATTTCGGATGCGATCGATGTATCAGGCGCTGCGAAAGAGAAGTTGGAAGCGCTGCTATCTGACAGTCATCAGTCACTGCAGAGCTACAGAAATGATTTTGACCAGACTTTATTGCCTCAGCTGAATCAGTCGCTGGATGGCTTATCTTCACTAAGCGGTAGTTTATCTGCCACCTTGTCAGGCATTCCGGCTTCCGTGGATCAGCTGGAGGTCATCCTTAATCAATTGAAATCCGGCCTTACCGAAACTCAAAGAATTATGATAAATACCGGAGATGCTCTGGGGGATTTGAGCAAAAAGCTGGAAGGGATGACAACAGATTTAAAAGCCCTGGAAAGTTCTAAGGCTTACCAGGATTTTCTCTCGCTGGGGAAATTGGATGCAGAGGATGTTTCAGAATTCATGGCATCGCCTGTTGAGATTCAGACAGAAACTTTATATAGAGTAAAAGATTACGGATCATCAATGACTCCGTTTTATACTAATCTGGCATTGTGGGTGGGAGGAATTATCCTCATTGCTATCCTGAAGCTGGAAGTCGACCGAGATGAAAAGGTGCCAAAATTCAGTCCCACCAGCGCATATTTCGGACGATGGATGTTATATGTCACACTGGGACTGATGCAGGGGCTGATTGTCTGCCTGGGTGATTTATGGATTTTGAAGGCACAGTGTATCCATCCTGTGGCATTTGTCCTGGCTGGGATGTTCTGTTCGTTTATATATATCAACTTAATTTATGCATTATCCGGTGCATTTAAGCATATAGGGAAGGCGTTGTGCGTTATCCTTGTAATTTTACAGATTCCGGGTTCAGCAGGAACATATCCCATTGAGATGACACCTGTGTTTTTCCGAAAGCTACATCCTCTTCTTCCCTTTACATATGGAATTAATGCAATGAGGGAAGCAATTGCGGGAATGTACGGTTACAATTATGCCAAGAACATGCTTTATCTTGCACTTTTTCTCCCGATTGCATTTATCATCGGACTGGGACTGAGGCACCTTATGGCAAATTTGAATCATCTATTTGATAAGAAACTTTCCGAAACCGATCTGATGCTCTGCGAAACAGATGGCATCAAAAGAGAAAGACCTCAGCTTAACCTTATCATAAAGGCACTGCTCGGTGAAAAGGCAACCCGGGAGGAGCTGGCTGAAAAAGCAGCGGCTTTTGAACTTAAATACCCAAAAAGAATTAGAGGCGGCTTTACAGCCATTTTACTTTTGCCGATTATATTTTTGATTTTAATGTTCAGCATCGAATCCAAGATTGTATTTTTAATCCTGTGGATTGCATCCATCATTCTCATTGCCGGATATCTGATTTTTATAGAATACATACATGAACAAATGAATCGTCAGCTTGCCCTGAATAATTTATCTCTGGAGGAACTTTTAAATGAGATGAAAGGAGAGAGGGACGAATGAGAAACATGTGGAATATTTTCAAAAGAGATGTACTCCGTATTCGGAAAAATGTAATTGCAATGATTGTAATTCTCGGTATTACAGTAGTTCCTTCCCTATATGCATGGTTTAATATTGCGGCAAGCTGGGACCCTTATGGAAATACCGGAAATCTAAAGGTTGCTGTTGCCAGTGCAGATGAGGGATATGAGGGCAGTCTGGTACCGGTCAGCCTGAATCTGGGTGATAATGTACTCTCAGCTTTAAGAGAAAATTCTCAGCTGGACTGGAACTTTACAAGTAAGGGTAAAGCAATCAAGGGAGTGAAATCCGGAAGATATTATGCGGCAATCGTCATTCCGAAGGATTTCAGCCGGAATATGATGAGTATTTTTTCCAGTGATATTATAAATCCCAAAATTACCTACTACTCTAATGCCAAAGAAAATGCAATCGCCCCGAAAGTAACGGATAAGGGGGCAAATGCAGTTCAGACCCAGGTAAATGAAGTGTTTATTGAAACAATTTCAAATACAGCCCTGGCAGCTATGCAGGCTGTGGCAAATACTGCGGATGAAAATCAGACAGCTTCTATTGTAGCAGTTTTAACGGAGAATCTGGAAAATATGTCGGCAGATCTTACAGCAGCATCTGGGACAGTCCAGGCATTTTCCTTAATGACCGTCTCCACACAGAAAATGTTGGACACTACATCGGCATTTTTAAAACAGTCCGGCCAGAAGACGGACAGCAATCTCAATGCACTTGCAAAGTCTAAGACATCTTTTACAGACATGCAGAGTGCCATGCAGGGAGCGACAGAAGGAATCAATCAGGCTCTCACAAACAGCCACAGCTATTATGATCAGCTGGGAGAGACAATAAACGAGGCCATGGATCCCATATCGTCAGATGCAGCGGCTGTATCCGATTTTTTAAATAATTTTGCAGGGGAAGCCGGCAGTATTAGCAGTTCTTTTGCTGATATGGCAGGAGCTATGACAAATGTCAGTGAAAATGTGAAACCGGGTCAGCCTGTACTTGCGGCAGATATAGATGCTGTGGTTGAAAAATTAAATGACGCAGCTGCCAGACAGAATAAATTGAGTGAAAGCTTAAGCAGTGCAGCATCTGACGGTGAGGCGATTTCAGGTGACAGCGCCTCTATGGAAGAGACGCAGGCTCTATTGAAGCAAAGTGTACAGAGTATTGATGAGGTAAAAGCTGAATATGAGCAGAATGTTAAGCAGAGTCTGGGGAATCTTGCCGGGACGCTTGAGGGTACGGAAAATAATATATCCGGCCTCTTAACACAGATAAATAATAGTGCAGCAGGCGTTAATATTTTGTCGGATTCAGCCTCTTCAGATTTATCACAGGTTCAAAAGACATTGGATACTTCCTGTGACCTTTTGAAGACTGCATCTTCCAGACTTTCTGATACAGTGACTAAACTAAAAGCTGCACAGGCGAGCGGAGACTTAAAGTCTGTGGAAAGTATTTTGGGAAATGATAAGGAAAGCATCAGTTCTTTACTGGCTTCTCCGGTGAGTCTGGACACGAAAAAACTGTATCCGGTGGAAAACTATGGCTCTTCGATGGCACCCTTTTACTCTACCCTGGCCATATGGGTGGGTGGAATTGTACTGGCTGCCATGCTGAAAGTGAAGGTTTCTTCATCGGCTGTGGAAGGTCTGCAGAACGTGAAAAATTACCAGGTCTATCTGGGACGCCATATGATTTTCCTACTCGCAGGACTGCTGCAGGCCGGGCTAATCTGCCTGGGTGATATTTATTACTTGGAGATTCAGTGCGTTCATCCCTTTTTATTCCTTGTGGCGGGATGGTTCACAAGCATTGTATATGTTAATATTATTTACACCCTGACTGTTTCTTTTGGAGATATCGGGAAGGCAATCTGTGTGGTGCTTCTTGTCATGCAGGTGGCAGGATCAGGCGGAACATTTCCGATAGAAGTAGCACCAGTATTTTTCAGAAAAGTGTATCCTCTTCTGCCGTTTGTACACAGCATGGCCGCAATGAGAGAATGTGTGGGCGGAATGTATGGCAATACCTACTGGAAGGAGCTGGGGATACTGGGTATATTTCTGATTATGTCCCTCATACTGGGATTAGTGCTGCGCAGCCCCATTATCAAATTAAATGAGGCCTTCGGGGAAAAGCTGGAAGAAACTCATTTGATGTAAGACACAAAGGTATAGTTTACTGAGTATGAGGAGGAATGCTATGAATGCGGTTAAAGTCAGAAACATCGAGATAGGTGGCGGTGTTCCTAAAATCTGTGTTCCCATTGTGGGTAAAACAAAAAAGGATATCCTGGGGGATGCAGAGAATGTTTGTAAATTAAAAACAGATGTGGCAGAGTGGCGGGGGGACTGGTATGAGGATATCCTTGATTCTGCCGGGCTGGAAACAACTTTGAGTGAACTTCGGAAAGTTCTGGGAGATACCCCTTTGCTTTTTACCTTTCGTACATCAAAAGAGGGCGGAGAAATGGCAATCGATACGGAGAATTATGTGAAGCTGAATCAGAAAGTCATACGTACCGGCATTGCAGATATGATTGATGTGGAGCTAAACAGGGGAGAAGAGGCTGTGGAAAGCATTATTAATACAGCCCACATGTACGGTGTAAAAGTAATTGCTTCCAACCATGATTTCCAGAGAACTCCGGATAAAGATGAAATGGTATCCCGCCTGTGCAGGATGCAGAAACAGGGGGCAGACATCGCCAAGATTGCCGTAATGCCGAAGAACAAGGCGGATGTGCTCGCATTGCTGGCTGCCACGGAGGAGATGACTGCCCATCATGGAGATACTCCGGTTGTTACAATGTCCATGTCAGGGACAGGCGTTATCAGCCGTGTCTGCGGAGAAGTCTTCGGCTCTGCCCTTACTTTTGGAGCGGCAGGAAGGGCATCGGCTCCGGGGCAAATGAAGGTGGGGGAACTCCGAACAATATTGGAATTACTTCATAAAAGCATGCAATAGAAGGCCGTTTAAATATCAGCCAAAGTCTTTCAAGAAGTAGGCCTTTGTGATATACTATAAAGAAAAAACGGGGAGGTTGTCGAAATGAAGAACTTTATGAAAGAATTTAAAGAATTTATCAGCCGCGGAAATGTAATGGACATGGCGGTAGGTATCATTATTGGCGGCGCATTTACAGCCATAGTATCTTCGTTGGTGGATGATATTATGAATCCGATTTTAGGGTTATTCGGAGGGGCAAATCTAGACAAGCTGAAAGTGTCATTGCTGGGAGAGGTTACTTTGAATTATGGTAAATTTATAGCAGCAATTATCAACTTCCTGCTCATGGCTCTTATACTTTTCCTGATTATAAAGGCACTCAATAAAGCATCTTCTTTACGCCCCAAAAAAGAAGAAGAGGCTGTAATAAAGATATGTCCCTTCTGTAAAAGTGAGATGGACATAGAAGCTACCAGGTGTCCTCATTGTACATCTAAGTTAGACGAAAATCATTAAGAATCCAGAAAAGCAGGGGAAGCAGTTCATTGTGACTGGTTCCTTCTGTCTTAACAGCTTAATCTCATCAAACGGCACTAGAAGTATTTTTGTTCATTTAGTGAACTAATAAGAGCATAGGCTATTACGCAGCGTAAAGGTCAATAGTTTTAATAAAAAAAGGGAAAACAACGAATATTCGCTGTTTTCCCTTATAGTGGACCTGGCGGGAATCGAACCCGCGTCCAAAAACCTATCCCATGTACTTCTACTATCATAGTCGGTTCTTTTTCATTCCCTCTGCCGTACGGGAACCAACACCCTTACGGTTTCAGTAGCTTCATGATACGCCTATCGGTTCAAAGCTTTGCCGATATCGTTTCCCACATCGTCGGTGCCAGATTCCCAAGGTGCGGGTGCCTCAGGGCTGACATGCAGCATTTAGGCTGCAGCTAATTCGAAATTATCGTTAGCGTTTAATTTTAAGTTTGCGATTTGACGCATCAGCCTGCGGATAGCTTCTCCATCTTCAAGATCCCTGTCGAAACCAGTACAAGCCCTTGTATGATGTTCAGAGATAAGTTGTGATATTCACATGTCTCCGCATACTCATTCTATAAAAAAGAAATCATAAAGTCAAGGCATTTGCAGTAGTTCACACTTATTTCAGATTCATTACAACTTTTTTCATAGTTAATAGGTTCCTTTATTAACTTTCTGTGCTAATATATAATAAAACATAAAAAAAGAGAGGTTATGATATGCCGACAACATATGCACATTATAGATTTGGGAGAGATGTTATCAGTGCCCTTCCAAGACCGCTGGAACGGTCGGTGGAAAATAATAGAGAATTGTTTGATATCGGTCTTCACGGACCGGATATTTTGTTTTACTATAATGCAATTGATACGTCAAATCTGGTGATTCAGCAGGGACATGCGATTCACAGAAAGCCGGCGGACGAGTTTTTTATGCGGGCGGAGGAAATTTTGAAAAAAGAAGAAAACTCTGCAGCGGCAAGAGCCTACATATATGGGTTCATCTGCCATTTTGTTCTGGACAGCGAATGTCACAAGTATATTCAAAAAATGATGTATGTCAGTAAAATTACACATTCGGAGATAGAAAAGGAATTTGACAGGTACCTGCTGACAGAAGATTATATCAATCCGCTGCGCTATCTTGCCACAAAGCATATCCATCCAAGTCCGGAAAATGCACAGGTAATTGCACCGTTCTTTGATGATCTGTCGCCAGAGACAGTAAGAAAATCATTAAGGGCTATGATATTTTATCATAAACTGCTTTTGGCACCTGGTGAAAAAAAGAGAAAATTGCTGTTTACAGTTATGAAACTGATGGGGAAATATGATACTATGCACGGGATGGTGATAAACGAGGAACCAAATCCAAAGTGTGAACAGTATTGCCTTTTACTAAAAAAACTTTACGCAGGAGCAGTGCCGATAGCAGCGGATTTGATTGTAAAATTTCAGCGTTCATTATTTCAGGGTACCGAGCTGCCGTCACGCTTCCATGAAACTTTCGATGCGGGGAAGCACTGGAAGGAGCTGCCTTTATAGGAGATACAGATATGGAACAAGGAATAAATAGTTTATAAGGAGACAAGAATGGGAAGTTTTGTAAAACTAGAAGATGTTACCAAAGTATATAAGACAGGAGAAGTGGAAATCCATGCGGTGGACGGGATAGACTTCGCAATTAAAAAAGGTGAATTAGTAATTATTGTGGGGCCCAGTGGTGCGGGAAAGACGACTGTACTGAATATCCTGGGCGGGATGGACTCTGCAACAAGTGGGAAAATAACGGTGGACGGTGCGGATATCACGGATTACAACGCAAAACAGCTGACAGGTTACCGGCGGGAAGATATTGGGTTTGTATTTCAATTCTATAATCTTGTTCCAAATCTTACAGCTTTGGAAAATGTAGAACTTGCCCTCCAGATATGCAAGGAGCCTCTGGATGCCGGGAAGGTACTGGAAGAAGTAGGATTGGGAGAACGACTGAATAATTTCCCGGCACAGCTTTCCGGAGGAGAACAGCAGAGAGTGTCTATTGCCCGGGCTCTCGCGAAGAACCCAAAACTTCTTCTCTGTGATGAACCTACAGGGGCGTTGGATTATAACACAGGCCGCTCTATTTTAAAACTTCTTCAGAATATGTGCCGGGAGAGAGGGATGACAGTTATCATCATCACACATAATTCAGCCCTTGCACCTATGGGAGATCGCCTGATCAAGATTAAGAACGGAAAAGTTTCCCATATGGAAGAAAATAAGACCCCTGTGTCAATCGATGAGATAGAATGGTAGGTTAAGCTAATGACTAGAAAAGCACTGAAAAAAGATTTTTATATGGAAATTCGTAAAAGCCTGGGACGCTTCTTATCTATTTTCTCCATTGTTGCAATCGGAGTTGCATTTTTTTCAGGTATACGTTCCACTGAGCCGGATATGCGGTTGTCGGCGGATGCCTATTTTGACAGGCAAAATCTGATGGACATTAAGGTTGTCAGCACATTGGGGCTGACAAAGGATGATTTAAAGGCTCTGAAGAGAGTGAAGGGAATTAAAAATGCAGAGACGGGGTACTCTGTCGATGTTCTCTGTACGGTGAAAGACAGCAGCCAGGTAGTGCATGTGTCATCTCTTCTTCCGTCTATGAATGAAGTGAATATAGAAGAGGGACGGCTGCCAAAAGAGGCGGATGAGTGTGTGGTGGATGTGGACTTTCTTACAGGCAGCGGTTATAAAATTGGAGATAAAATTACATTTCAGTCTGGGACAAAGGATGACATAAAGGATACACTTAAAACGGATACATTCACTATTGTAGGAACAGCCAGCAGTCCGGAATACATTTCATTCCAGCGGGGAAACAGTACAATAGGTACAGGAGTAGTCGGTGGATTTGTATGCGTACCGGAAAGCAGTTTTGAAATGGATGTATATACGGAAATGTATGCCTCGGTGGAGGGAGCAAAAGAGCTGACTGCATTTACGGATGCCTACGACGACCAGGTGACAGATACTGTTGACCAGGTGGAAAAAATCCGTAAAGAGAGGGAACAGGCCCGGTATCAGGAAATTGTGGATGAAGCTGCGGACAAATTGAATGATGCGAAGAAAGAGCTGGCAGATTCCAAAGCAGAGGCACATGAAAAACTGGAGGATGCCAGGCAGCAGATTGAGGAAGGAAGAGGGCAAATTGAGAACGCCAAGGCGGAGATAGCAGACGGTTATGCGCAGATTGATGATTCCAGGAACCAATTGGCCGAAAAGCAGGCGGAACTGGATGCGGGGTATGAGGAATTAAATCCCCAGTTTGATGCCCTCAATCAGAAGGCTGACGAGCTAAATACGGCGAAGGCACAGTACGAGGCTCTTGCGGCAAGCGGACAGACCGATGAACAGACACAGCAGATGTTAATCGCCATGTCTGCCCAGATTACGGAAGGTGAAGCCCAGATTGAAGCGGCTCGTGCTCAGATGGAAGAAGCAAAGGCGCAGCTGGATGACGGACAGCAGCAGATTAATGACGGTTGGGCACAGATCGATGAAGCTCAGGCAGAGCTTGTCTCAGGGGAAGCAGAACTGTCGGACAAGGAACAGGAATTAAATGATGCTCAGGCACAGTATGAGGATGCAAAAGCTGAAGCAGACAGTAAAATTGCCGACGGTGAGAAGAAGATCCGGGATGCCGAGAAAGATATCAAAAAGATAGAACACGCGAAATGGTATATTACTGACAGAAACGACCTGACGGAATATGCAGGCTATGGGGATAATGCAGACCGCATAAAAGCTATAGGGAAAGTATTCCCGGTACTGTTCTTTCTGGTGGCGGCCCTGATTAGTCTGACGACCATGACCCGGATGGTGGAAGAGCAGAGAACCCTGATGGGTACGCTTAAGGCTTTAGGGTATGAGCGCCATGCAATTGCGGGAAAATATATCGGTTATGCAGCCCTTGCTACAGTCAGCGGCAGTATACTTGGAATATTAGTCGGGGAGAAGGTTATCCCACATATAATCATCCATGCTTACGGGATTATGTATCAGCACATGAATGCTATGCGGGTTCCGTACAATATGTTCTATGGCCTGGCAGCATCCCTGGCGGCGCTGGCCTGCACACTTTTTGCTGCAATCTTCTCCTGCTTTAATGAATTGCGGGAGCAGGCTGCAGAATTGATGCGCCCCCCGGCACCGAAGCAGGGCAAGAGAGTGTTTCTGGAACGGGTGCCGTTCATATGGAAGCACCTGAGTTTTACGTGGAAGGCAACTGTACGTAACCTGGTTCGATATAAAAAGCGGTTTTTTATGACCATTTTCGGTATAGGCGGCTGCATGGCTCTGCTGTTGGTCGGATTTGGACTGAGAAACTCTATATTTGATATTACGACGCTGCAATATGGTGATATTCAGCTGTACAACGGAGATATTATTCTCGACACAGATGCCTCTGAGGCGGAACAAGAAGAAGCATATGATAAATTGAATTCGGATGACCGGGTGGAGGATACAGCAAAAAACCTGCTCCGACAGGTGGAACTCTCTAATGGAAAGATAACAAAGGATGTGTATCTGAATGCGCCGGAAAATGCAGATAAATTCCCTGATTTTGTTGTACTTCAGAACCGTATAACAAAGGAAAAATACTCACTGAGTAATTCAGGGGTGATTTTATCAGAAAAAGTTGCGAAGATGCTGGGCGTGAAGGCCGGGGATAAGATTACGATAAAGGATGAGGACAAAGGTGAGGCAGAAACCAAAATTGACAGTATCTGTGAAAATTATGTCGGTCATTACATTTATATATCTCCGGAATATTATGAAAAATTGTTTGGCAGTGCACCGGAGTATAATTCTATATATTATAACATGAAGCCGGATGAGACAGGCAGCGAGGAAAAAGTGGGAGAGGCTGTTTTAAAGTCCGACGGTGCTTTAAGTGTAAGCTATTCTGGTGATATCCAAAAGCAGTTTGAAGATATGTTGGGCAGCATGGATATAGTGGTAGTCGTTCTTGTAATTTCAGCAGGACTGCTTGCCTTTGTAGTATTATACAATCTGAATAATATCAATATTACCGAGCGCAGAAGAGAGCTGGCCACCTTGAAGGTTCTGGGCTTTTATGACAAGGAAGTGTCGGCGTACGTATATAGGGAGAATATTATTCTGACAATCATCGGATCCATAGTCGGAATTTTGCTGGGAATTGTTTTGCACCGGTATGTCATTGTGACAGCTGAGATAGACTCGGCGATGTTTGGAAGAACGATAGATTTCAGCAGCTATATTTACAGCGTTTTAATTACAATAGCATTTTCTTTGTTTGTAAACGGAGTAATGTACTTTAAGCTGAAGAAAATTGATATGGTGGAATCCTTAAAAAGTGTGGAATAGGAGACGATTTCAATGGAGAGAACAAAGATTTTAGTTGTGGATGACGAAAGTAGGATGCGCAAGCTGGTAAGGGACTTTCTCACCAGAGAAGGTTATGTTGTTCTGGAAGCCGGGGACGGAATGGAAGCGATGGACTTATTTTATGCGGACAAAGATATTGCTTTGATTATATTGGACGTTATGATGCCTAAGATGGATGGATGGCAGGTCTGCAGGGAAATCCGGGAGCATTCTAAAGTGCCGGTCATTATGCTCACAGCCCGCTCGGAGGAGCGGGACGAGCTGCAGGGATTTGAGTTGGGAGTGGATGAGTATATCTCCAAACCATTCAGCCCCAAGATTCTGGTGGCCAGGGTGGAAGCCATACTTCGAAGAACGAAAGGGACCCAGGCAGAAGAAACAATGAATGCCGGTGGTATTGTGATTGACAAGGCAGCTCATATCGTCACAATAGAGGACAAACCGGTGGAGTTAAGTTATAAAGAGTTTGAGCTTTTGTCCTATTTTGTGGAAAATCAGGGGATTGCTCTGTCCAGGGAAAAGATATTAAATAATGTATGGAATTACGACTATTTTGGCGATGCACGTACCATTGATACCCATGTAAAGAAGCTGAGAAGTAAGCTTGGGGATAAGGGCGAGTACATCAAAACTATCTGGGGCATGGGATACAAATTTGAGGTAGAGGCATGACACATTCCATAAGACGACAGATGATGGTTGTTTTTGTCGGACTGATTGTATTTATACTGGTGCTGATATTTGCTGCAAACTCCGGCTTTTTGGAGGAGTACTATATTCTCCATAAGCAGGCAGATCTGACTGGCACTTATACCGTTATCAATAAAGCAGTCACAAATGAAAGTATTGACACAGGATCTGTTGTTGAAAAGCTGACCCATCAGACGGAAAGGGCCAATATTTCAGCGGTTGTCATGAGGACGGACGGAACAGTGATATTCTCTACGGTGAAAGATAAGGACAGCCCTCTGTACCTAAAACTTCTAGCCTATATGTTTGACAAAAACAAGGATACAGGGAAGATACTGCAAAGTACAGAATCTTATCAGATTTATAAAACCCGGGATTTTATGACCCAGATAGACTATCTGGAAATGTGGGGGGCACTCTCCGACACTACCATTTTTGTCATGCGAAGTCCCTTGGAGAGCATTCGGGAGAGTGCAGATCTGGCAAATAAATTCCTTGTATATATGGGAATGTTTGCGATAATTCTTGGAAGTATCCTGGTGAGTTATTTTTCAAGAAAGATAACGGACCCTATAAAAGAACTGGTTGGGCTGTCGCAGAGAATGACAAATCTTGATTTTGAGGCCAGATATACCAGTGGCGGAGACAATGAGATTGGTGTTCTTGGGCGGAATTTTAATGCAATGTCAACGCGTCTGGAAAGAACGATCTCGGAACTCAAAGGGGTAAACAATCAATTACAGGCTGACATTGAGGAAAAGGAAAAGCTTGAAAATATGCGCAATGAGTTCCTGGGCAATGTATCCCATGAACTGAAGACTCCCATTGCACTGATTCAGGGCTATGCGGAAGGACTGAAGGAGGGGGTCAGTGATGACCCGGAGAGCCGTGAATTCTACTGCGATGTGATTATGGATGAAGCGAATAAGATGAATCAGATGGTAAGAAATCTTCTGACACTTAACCAGCTGGAATTTGGCGCTCATGATCTGGAATTTGAGCGTTTTGACGTTGTGGGAATGATCCAGGGCGTGATTACAAGCTGTGAAATCCTAATCCAGCAGGCGGAGGCCTCTGTGGATTTCATTGCAGATGAGAAAGTTTATGTCTGGGCAGATGAGTTTAAAACCGAACAGGTAATACGCAATTATCTGACAAATGCAATTCACCATGTAGAAAATGAAAAACGAATTGAAATCAGAGTGATTTCTAAAATGGAGACAGTGAGGGTCACGGTATTCAACAGCGGGAAATCCATTCCAAAGGAAGACCTGGGCAAGCTGTGGGACAAGTTCTATAAGGTGGATAAGGCCCACACACGAGAATACGGGGGAAACGGAATAGGACTTTCTATCGTAAAGGCAATTATGGACTCTTTTCACCAGCAGTATGGTGTGAATAATTTTGAAAATGGGGTGGAGTTCTGGTTTGAACTGGATCGGGAGCCTTCGACTAAAAATTCCTCAAACAAATAAAAGTAAAGGAGTCATGTGACATATGATAGCAATAATTGATTACGGTGCAGGAAATATAAAAAGTGTGGAGAAGGCGCTGCTCTTTTTAGGCCAGAATGTTGTGATCACAAGGAATGAAGAGCAGCTTTTGAAGGCAGATAAAGTGATTCTCCCTGGTGTCGGTGCTTTTGGAGATGCCATGCAGAATCTAAAGCAATATGGGCTGGATCGGGTAATCCGGCAAGTGGTCGAACAAGGGACCCCGATTTTGGGAATTTGCCTTGGTCTGCAGCTTCTGTTTGAAAGAAGTGAAGAGGCACCGGGAGTTTTGGGGCTGGGAATTCTGGAAGGGGAGATTCTGCGGATTCCGGGGGGAGAAGGGATTAAGATTCCTCACATGGGCTGGAATTCCCTTCGAATGGAAAATAACGGAAGACTATTTAAGGAAATTCCCCCGCAGTCATACGTTTACTTTGTACATTCCTATTACTTAAAAGCAAAACAGGAAGAAATTGTAAAGGCATCCACAGAATACAGTGTTCACATTCATGCTTCTGTAGAAAAGGACAATGTGTTTGCCTGCCAGTTCCATCCCGAAAAAAGCAGTGAAGTGGGAATTCAGATACTTAAAAACTTCGTGGATTTGAATCGGGAGGGGATGTAATGTTTACAAAAAGAATTATCCCCTGCCTGGATGTGAACGCAGGCAGGGTTGTAAAAGGCGTTAACTTTGTGGATCTTCAGGATGCCGGAGATCCCGTGGAAATAGCCGGGGCGTATGATAAGGCTGGGGCAGATGAACTGGTCTTTCTGGATATAACGGCTTCCTCTGACAACAGAGATACAGTGGCAGATATGGTAAGAAAGGTTGCGCAGTGTGTTTTTATTCCTTTCACCGTAGGCGGAGGAATCCGTACAGTGGAAGATTTTAAAACACTGCTTCGGGAGGGAGCGGATAAGATATCCATTAATTCCTCTGCGATTAATACGCCGGAACTCATACAGGCTGCAGCAAATAAGTTTGGAAGCCAATGTGTAGTGGTGGCGATTGATGCAAAGAGAAGGGCTGCTGGGCATGGCTGGAACATTTATAAAAACGGCGGCAGGATAGATACAGGTATGGATGCAGTGAAATGGGCAAGAAAGGTGGAAGGCCTGGGCGCAGGAGAAATCCTTCTGACAAGTATGGACTGTGACGGGACCAAGGCCGGATATGACCTGGAACTAACACGGACGATAGCTGAAAGCGTCTCCATACCGGTGATTGCATCGGGAGGTGCCGGGACACTGGAGCATTTTAAGGAGGCACTTACAGACGGAAAGGCTGATGCGGCTCTTGCAGCGTCCCTCTTTCATTACAAGGAACTGGAAATTAGGGAAGTGAAGGAATACCTGCTAGGAGAGGGCGTGTCTGTCAGACTGTAGTTGCTGCTAAAGAAGAAAAGGATAGGAGTGTAGGTTTTTATGTCAGGATTAAGTGGTGATTGGTATGAAGCATTGAAAGGTGAGTTCAAAAAGCCTTATTACAAACAATTATTTGTCAGGGTGAATGAGGAGTACAGAACACATAAGATTTTTCCGCCTGCAAATGATATCTTTAATGCATTCCATTTAACGCCTTTAAAGAACGTAAAAGTAGTCATTCTGGGACAGGATCCTTATCACAATGACGGGCAGGCACATGGACTTTGTTTTTCTGTAAAAAAAGGTGTAGACATCCCCCCTTCACTGGTTAATATTTACAAGGAACTGCAGGATGATCTGGGGTGTATGATTCCAAATCACGGGTGCCTTACAAAATGGGCCGAACAGGGGGTGCTGATGCTCAACACAGTACTTACGGTTCGCGCACACCAGGCAAATTCCCTCAGGGGCATAGGCTGGGAGGCGTTTACCGACGCGGCGATTGAAGTGCTCAATGAACAGGACAGACCTATTGTATTTATTTTGTGGGGAGGTCCCGCACAGAAGAAAAGAGCTATGCTTAATAATCCCATGCATTTGATATTGCAGGCACCTCATCCCAGCCCCCTCTCGGCGTATAGGGGGTTCTTCGGAAGCAGACCCTTTAGCCGGACCAATAAATTCCTGGAAGAAAATGGAGAAGAGCCCGTGGACTGGCAAATAGAATAGAAGACCTGCAGTGAATGTTCTGCCCCATTGATTTGAAAAAAATCAGTGGGGCAGCCTTTTTGTCCGACAGGTTACAAAATCTTAAGAAAATCTTCACAAATTGTTTCGTGCTATATTTTGTTTTTACAAGTATGATATAAGCTAGACGTTGGGAAAAGGAGGGAAAGGAATATGAAACTGTTTAAGAGGTGTGTGCAGGCCGCAATAAGTTTTGTGCTGGCAGTCAATATGATGCTGCCAATGGGTGTACAGGCCGAAGATGAACAGCCAATACCAAACATAACAATGTCCGTAGGAGAAGGACAGGAAACTCCGGAATATGACGCGGAAGCATCCGACCAGGAGTTGGAAATCCTTGTTGAGAACCAGGGCATTATAGATGTTGGGAATGTTAAGATAACTCCGGTTATTGAAGATGCCTCTGCCTGGCCTTTTGAGATAGATCAGAAAACTTGGATTGACCATCTATCGATGGTGCCTTTTATATTTTCATAGTAACAAACTTAAAGGTTATTATCAATATATTGAACGAAATAGAGTTATTCCTCAATCACATGTATCTCCAGATAATCAAAATCAATGGAGTCTACAAAATTATCCTGGTAGAATCGGGCTTTGGCATGCTTTTTAAAATCTGTAATAGTAGAGTCAAGCCAGATGGGTTTGCTCAAATCAAATTCATAACAGATAGCATCCAGAGCATTAAAAATTTTATGTGTTCGGGTATCATCTGTCTCATCACAGATGACTGTATCACGAATTAATTTATTGTCCTTAAACTCTTTTCCCCATAGACGGAACATGTAATAACCCCTTTCTTCTTTCAGATATCAGTTCTGTATATTTATGTTATTTTACAGTATAGCATTAGGGGCACAGAATGTAAATGTTTACGATTTCATAAAAAACTGGTTTATTTTTATGGCGAGATGGGTTATAGTAATTACAAAGCAGATACGTAAGATAATATTTACAACAGATACTTACACTGCGATTAATCTATCAAATAGGAGGAATTTAAGATGAAGAAATACGTTTGTGAGCCATGTGGTTATGTGTACGACCCGGAAGTAGGCGATCCGGACAGCGGAATTGCTCCGGGAACAGCATTTGAGGATTTACCGGAAGATTGGATGTGTCCACTCTGCGGAGCATCAAAAGATATGTTCTCACCGGAAGACTAAGTCAAGTGGTATTAAAGGTGTTCAAGGGGGTCTGACCCTTTTGAACACCTTTTTCAATGAATGAATAAAAAGCTGGCGGAACGGGGATGGTTATGATAGAATACGAAGGAGTGACAAGACAAGTGTAAATACAAGGAGGAGATGAAAGATGAGAAAACTACTGGACAGAATTTTCATAGATGGCCTGGGCGGAATGGCACAGGGATTATTTGCCACTTTGATTATTGGAACGATTATCCAGCAGATTGGCATATTTGCCGGCGGAGAACTGGGAGATATGATGTACACAGTTGGCAAGGTGGCAGCTGGTCTCACCGGTGCGGGGATCGGTGTGGGTGTGGCGCGTAAGCTGGAGGGAAACCAGCTGGTAGTTGCATCGGCAGCCACGGCGGGCATGGTAGGTGCTTTTGCAGAAAAGTTACTGGCAGGACAGGTAATACAGGACAGTTCAATGGTTCTTACGGGGCCAGGAGAGCCGCTGGGAGCATTTGTGGCGGCTTATGCAGCAATTGAGCTGGGCATTCTTGTTTCGGGAAAGACAAAGCTGGATATTATTCTGACCCCCCTGGTATCTATTGGGACAGGCTCTGCCGCAGGTCTGTTTGCAGGGCCCCCTATATCACGGTTCATGCATTGGTTAGGATCCCTGATAAACTGGGGCACTCAGCAGCAGCCATTTCTCATGGGAGTAGTTGTGTCTGTACTGATGGGGATGATTTTAACTTTGCCCATTAGTTCGGCGGCTCTGGGAGTCATTTTGAATCTCTCCGGTCTGGCGGCAGGTGCGGCTACTATAGGCTGCTGCTGCAATATGGTAGGCTTTGCTGTGGCAAGCTATCGTGAAAATAAAATGGGAGGTCTGCTGGCACAGGGAATCGGGACCTCTATGCTTCAGGTTCCTAATATTGTAAAAAAACCCACGATCTGGATTCCTGCCATATTGTCCAGCGCGATTTTGGGACCTGTGGGGACCATTGTACTGCATATGACCAGTAATGCAACAGGGTCCGGAATGGGAACGGCAGGACTGGTGGGCCCGATTATGACCTGGCAGGTTATGTCCCAGACAGAACCATCGACAATTGTACTGATAAAAATTCTGGTTATCCAGATTCTTCTTCCTGCACTGGTGACACTTGGAATTTCAGAATTTATGCGAAAGAAAAAATGGATAAAGTCTGGGGATATGAAGCTTGAATTATAGGGTTTTCCATTTCTAAAAAAAGAATGAATAAGCTGACATTTGGCACCTTTTATGCTATACTGTAGAAGATTGGAAAGGGGGATTTTTCCAGATTGAGAGGAGAACTGCAGATGCACGAGGCTGTCAGGAATTATGAAGATGTAGATAGCTGGAAGACAGTTATTTTTCTATACAATGCAGCACTTAAAGAAGTAGGAATAAAACTGGAGATTCTGAACGATGAATTCCAGCATGTCCATCAGTATAATCCGATAGAGCATATTAAGACCCGCATTAAGACGCCGGAAAGTATTGTGAAGAAGCTGAAGAGGTACGGTTATGAGACATCTATAGAGAACATGGTAAAGTATATCAATGACATCGCAGGAGTAAGGCTGATCTGTTCTTTTACATCTGATATTTATCAGCTGGGTGAGATGATAGGAAATCAGAGTGATCTGAAAGTTCTATCTATTAAAGATTATATCAAGAACCCGAAGGAGAGCGGCTATAAAAGCTATCATATGCTGGTGTCGGTCCCTGTGTTTCTTTCGGACAGTGTTGTAGACACAAAGGTTGAGATTCAGATTCGAACTATTGCCATGGATTTCTGGGCAAGCCTGGAGCATAAGATATATTATAAGTTTGAAGGAAATGCACCTGAATACATCAGCGGGGAACTAAAGGAATGTGCCCAGATGGTTTCCGAGCTGGATGACAAGATGCTGTCGCTCAATGAGGCGATACAGGCATGCATTGTAGATGAGGCTGAGCATGCAGATAAAGAACGGCTGGACGATGTGGCGGAAAATGTAATTGGCGGAAGGCAAATGTCTAAGACACCGGAAATTACGAAAAGTTATAAATGATAAACATCTGTGAGATGTGATATGACACCCTCAAGTAGGACAATGAAACATAAAAACCTACAGGGGGTGTTTTTTGCTGCATAACTATTGACAAATCGGCGCCAATGTGATTATATGAACATATGAACAGTTATTCATATGTTATCATAAAGCGGAGGGATTACAATGGCACAAAAAGCATGGAATAAAAAAGCATTTCCAGAAGAAAATAGCAATGAGGAGGTACAATATCAGGAGCATACCAATGTACCCAAACAGACATATATACTGAAGAACCTTGATTGTGCAAATTGTGCCGCAAAAATTGAGCGGAAGATACAGGATCTTCCACAGGTTGATTTTGCAAGCTTAATCTTTACGACAAAGCAGCTTCAGGTGGCAGCCAACTCTGACGAAGACCTTCTTCCTGTAATCCAGAAGATTGCCTCTTCCGTTGAGGGTGAAGTTGTTGTTGTCAAAATAGAAAAAAAGACAAAGCACCAGGCACAAAAGCAGACTGGAAGATTTAGTGAATACAGACAGGATTTTCTGGAAATAGGAGTTGGAGTCCTTTTCCTTATAGCCGGTAGTTTCACTAAGTCTGTAAATGGATATCTTTCCCTTGCACTGTACTTGGCCGGATATATTGTTCTGGGCAGGGAGGTGCTTTTTACGGCTGTAAAGAACCTGACTAGGGGACAGGTATTTGATGAGAATTTTCTTATGAGTATTGCAACTTTGGGAGCTCTCGCAATAGGTGAATATCCGGAAGCAGTGGGAGTTATGCTTTTCTACCGTTTCGGCGAGCTTTTTGAGGACATCGCGGTGTCCAGAAGCAGAAGCCAGATCATGGATGCGGTAGACATGCGCCCGGAGGTTGTTAACAGAGTAAACGGTGAAAGGACAGAGACGATTCCGGCAGAGGATGCCATGGTCGGCGATTTGCTGTTGGTAAGGCCGGGAGACAGAGTCCCCCTGGATGGTATAGTTATGGAAGGAGAGAGCCGAATCGACACATCTCCGGTAACAGGAGAGCCGGTTCCCGTAGCAGTGAAAACGGGAGATTCTATAACATCCGGCTGTGTTAACACATCAGGACTGCTGAAAATTCGTGTACAAAAGGTTCTGGAAGATTCTATGGTAACCAGAATTTTGAATTCTGTAGAAAATGCAGCTGCAGGCAAACCTAAAATTGACCGTTTTATCACAAGGTTTTCCAGAGCATATACGCCCTTTGTAGTAATTTTGGCGGCAGCGACAGCCATTATTCCGTCACTGATAACCGGGAACTGGAATTATTGGGTATATACGGCATTGACATTTCTGGTTATAAGCTGTCCCTGTGCTCTTGTACTTAGTGTACCTCTTGCATTCTTTTCGGGAATCGGTGCCGGTTCCAGGAGAGGTATACTTTTTAAAGGCGGAATTGCTATGGAGGCGTTGGAGGGTGTGAAAACAATTGTCATGGATAAGACTGGAACAATCACCCAGGGAAATTTTGCGGTACAGGAGGTACTGCCAAAAGCCGGAATGTCAAAAGAAGAGCTCATCACATTGGCCGGAAGCTGTGAGATGAGATCCACTCATCCTATTGCAAACAGCATCGTAACTGCAGCAGAACAAGAAAATATGCAGCTGAAAGAGCCTGTATCAGCGGAGGAAATTTCAGGGAAAGGCATAAAAGCGGAACTGGAAGGAAAAACAGTGCTCTGCGGAAATTACAGCTTAATGCAAGAGTATCAGGTCGACCTGAAGGAATATGAGGATATATCCTACGGTACAGAGGTTCTGGTTGCTTTAAATGGAGTATATGTGGGCAGGCTTGTTATAGCGGATACTATTAAAAAAGAAGCAAAATCGGCTGTATCAGAGTTGAAACGAATGGGTATTGCTACCGCGATGCTGACCGGGGATGCCAGAGAAAGTGCTGACAATGTGGCAAAAGAAACGGGAATTAACGAAGTGCATGCAAAACTCCTGCCGGATGATAAGGTGAAGGAACTAAAGAAAATCCGCGTAAGCCATGGCAGCGTTATGTTTGTAGGAGATGGCATCAACGATGCTCCTGTCCTGGCAGGAGCGGATGTAGGTGCGGCTATGGGCAGCGGAGCGGATGCAGCAATTGAGGCGGCAGACGTTGTATTTATGACCTCCTCTGTGACGGCGATACCACAGTCGCTTAAAATTGCCCGGGTAACAGCGGCAATCGCAAAGCAGAATGTAGTTTTTGCCATTGCGGTTAAGATTCTGGTTATGATTTTAGGTCTGGCTGGGCTGGCAAGTATGTGGATGGCTGTTTTCGCGGACACCGGAGTTGCCGTGCTGTGCATTCTGAATTCCGTGAGAGTGCTGTATAAGAAGATTGACATTGCTTGACCGGACGTGGTATTTTTCGTATAATAAGTGCACGTATCTGTTCAGTGGAAGGAGATTCTTTATATGGATAAACCGGAAGTGGAAAACTGCGATGTTGTATGTGTGCATGATGATGTCGTGAAGAAGGTTCAGGAGCATATGCCTGTGGAGACGGAGCTTCAAGGCCTGGCGGATTTTTTTAAAGTGTTTGGAGATTCCACCAGGATAAAACTGTTGTATGCTCTCTGGCAATCGGAGATGTGTGTATGTGATCTGGCCCAGACACTGGGCATGACTCAGTCGGCCATATCTCACCAACTCAGAGTATTGAAGCAGATGAAGCTGGTTAAAAATCGGCGTGATGGCAGAACTGTGTTCTATTCCCTTGCCGACAGTCATATAAAGACGATTATGAATCAGGGAATGGAGCATATCAGAGAATAGAAATTCTATATAAGGTAAAAAGCTTGTAAATTATCCGAAACAAAGGAGTTCATGTGAAAAAATTATTGGTATGTGCGATTTTGACAGCCTTTCTGCTGACAGGCTGTCAAAATGCAATAAAAGAAGGAACCGGTCAATTGAAGGAAGGAAAGTACGAAGAGGCAGTCAGCACCTTTAAAAAAGCCGCGGATGAGAAAAAGGATACGGCTGAAGCATATAGAGGACTGGGAATGGCTTATTATGAACAGCAAGATTACCAGTCGGCAAAAGACGCTTTTCTTCAGGTAATAGACAACGGTGGAGAGAGCACACCCGTACTTTATAATCTTATTGGGGTCTGTTCTATTCATTTGGAGGATTACCAAGGTGCGCTGGACGCATTTTCCAAGGGGATTCATTTGACTGAAAAAAATGGGGGCAGAGGCACAAAAGAGCAGGATTATGCTGACACTGTCCGGGAGATGAAGTTTAACGAAATCGTATGTTATGAAAAACTACTGGACTGGGAAAACGCTAAGAAGAAAGCCGTTGAGTATGTCGGCGACTATCCGAAGGATAAAGACGCACAGAAAGAAGCGGTATTTTTGAATACAAGGTAAGTGCGCAGCAATCCGTAGGTATCAAGGGTCAAAACACCTTTTGACCCTTACATCATAAAATGAGAATATTCAGAAAATGAAAGGCAAAAGGGTCTGACCCCCAAGGTGGCCCCAGGGTATTATATGGTATTTCAGATTGAGGAAGATAAGGAGCAGCTGCTCCTTGTGGGTATCCAATGGAATGAGAGTGAGAAGACGAAGGAGTCTCTGGATGAACTGGCCGAACTAGTGAAGACTGCCGGGGCCGAAGCGGTGGGACGGGTGATACAGAACAGAGAGGCTATTCACCCTGCAACCTATGTGGGGAAAGGAAAGCTGCTGGAGATTAAGGAAATGCTGTGGGAGACTGAGGCCACAGGAATTGTGTGTGATGATGAGCTTTCCTCGGTGCAGCTGCACAATCTGGAAAAAGAGCTGGAATGCAAGGTGGTGGACCGCACGCTTCTTATATTGGATATCTTTGCAGCCAGGGCTGTCAGCAGTGAAGGAAAGATACAGGTGGAACTGGCCCAGTTGAAGTACCGGGCCAGCCGGCTGGTGGGGCTAAGGGATTCCCTGTCTCGTCTGGGCGGAGGAATCGGCACAAGAGGGCCGGGAGAGAAGAAGCTGGAGATGGACAGGCGGCTGATCAGAGAACGCATCAGCAAACTGAAAGCAGAGCTTAGGGAAGTGGAACAGCACAGGGAGCTTATCCGCACATCCCGGACAGACTCTCATTTGAAGGTAGCAGCGCTGGTAGGTTATACTTCTGCAGGAAAGAGCAGTATTGAAAATGCGCTAACAAAAGCCGGGATTCTGGAGGATGCTATGTTGTTCTCCACGCTGGATACCACAACCCGGGTACTGGAGCTGGAAGGGAAGCAGGAGATTCTTCTGACAGACACGGTTGGTTTTATTAGGAAGCTTCCACATCACCTGATAGAGGCATTCAAAAGCACTCTTGAAGAAGCAAAGTATGCGGATATTATTGTGCACGTCGTAGACGCATCAAATCCCCAGATGGACACACAGATGTATGTAGTCTATGAGACACTGCGTCAGCTTGGAGTCGAAGGCAAACCTGTAATTACCCTTTTTAATAAGCAGGACAAACTGGAGCAATCCGGCAGACTTCGGGATTTCCAGGCAGATTACTCCATTCTGACGTCGGCAAAAACAGGGCAGGGTCTGGAAGAACTTAAAACAACTCTTTTGGAAATCATACGCAGAGACCAGATTTATATTGAGCGGCTGTATCCCTTCAGTGATGCGGGAAAGATTCAGCTTATCCGCAAGTACGGACAACTTTTAGAGGAAGAATATGTGGCAGAAGGTATTTTTGTAAAAGCTTATGTCACACAAAATATATACGGTAAGATATGAAAGGGATTAAATGGAAAAAACAAATAACACACTGGCTACAGAGCCAGTAGGAAAATTAATCGGCAAGTTTGCGATACCGGCAGTAATCAGCATGCTGGTAAGCTCCATGTACAATATTGTAGATCAGATATTTATCGGACAAGGCGTTGGCATGCTGGGGAATGCAGCTACTAATATCGCATTTCCCGTCACAATTATAGCCACGGCAGTTTCTCTTTTACTGGGGATCGGCAGCGCTGCAAATTATAATCTTGAGGCAGGGGCCGGAAAAGATGAGAGAGCTTCTGAGATAGCCGGGTCCGGTCTTACGACTCTTCTGCTAAGCGGCCTTGTAATTGCAGCTGTTATATTACTGTTTCTGGAGCCTCTCCTTCATGCTTTTGGAGCTACAAAGGATGTGCTTCCCTATGCCAGGGATTACACAAGCATTACAGCCCTGGGAATCCCATTTTTTGTACTCACGACAGGCGGCAATCATTTAATCAGGGCTGATGGAAGCCCCATATATTCTATGGCGTGCATGATGACAGGGGCAGTGCTCAACACGATACTGGATCCCCTATTTATTTTTGGGTTCCACTGGGGAATTCAAGGCGGGGCAATTGCCACAGTCTTCGGACAGGTAGTATCAGGACTTCTTGTTATACTGTACTTTGTAAAATTTAGGAAAATGGAGCTGAACAAGGCAGCATTTCGGCCAAAGGCTCTGCATTTGAAGAGCATCGTTTCACTTGGTATGGCATCCTGCATCAATCAGATTGCCATGGCTGCGGTTCAGATCGCAATGAATAATACTCTGCGCCATTATGGAGCTTCTTCCATGTACGGTAGTGATATTCCTCTGGCATGTGCAGGGGTTATCTCTAAAGTGAATGGTGTTTTTATGGCAATTTGTATCGGAATTTCTCAGGGCAGCCAGCCAATATGGGGATTCAATTACGGGGCAGGAGAGTATGAGCGTGTCAGAGAGACCTATAAGAAGTCAGCAGTCATCTGCACCGTGGTCGCCACGGTATTCTTTTTATCTTTCCAGATATTCCCCCGTCAGATTGTAAGCATTTTTGGAACAGGAAGTGAAGAATATTTCCACTTTGCAGAAAGGTACTTCAAAATCTTTATGTTCATGACTTTTGCAAACGGAATTCAGCCAATGTCCTCCGGATTCTTTACATCTATTGGAAAGGCAAGGCTGGGCATTGTCATGTCTCTGACGAGGCAGGTAGTGTTTCTGCTTCCGCTGATATTTATTTTTCCAATCTTTATGGGGATTGACGGCGTGATGTATGCAGGTCCTATAGCGGATGCTGCAGCGGCATTTCTCGCCATTTTCTTCGCTCACAGGGAAACCAAACAAATGGAAAGTCTACAGGAAGCCACCGTCTAATCCGATAATCTGTCCTGTAAGGTAGGAATGTCTCTTGGCAAGGCCGAGAACAAGGTCCGCCACCTCCTTTGGAGAGCCAAACCGTCCAGCAGGGACTTCATCCATCAGCGCCTGACGCTCTTCTTTAGACAACTGGGCATTCATGTCGGTATCGATGACACCGCAGGCGATGGCATTTACCTGAATGTTGCTGGGGGCTAGTTCCTTTGCCAGTGCTTTTGTAAGGCCATTGACCCCTGCTTTTGTTGCAGAATAGGCTGCCTCACAGGAGGCGCCGGAAGTCCCCCACATGGAGGAAATGTTGATGATTTTTCCTGATTTTTGAGATACCATATAAGGAATAGCCGCCCGAGAACAGTAAAAGACAGAAGAAAGATTCGTGTGAAGTATATTCTCCCAGTCAGAATCTGTCATGTCTGTGAGCAGTCCGATATAGGATATTCCAGCGTTATTAACCAGCACATCCAATCCTTTAGCGGATTCCTCAATCTGACGGAAAACATCCCTCACATCTGCAGAACTGCCCATATCTCCGGGAAGTATCCGGCAAGCCCCTTCTTCTGACAAGATCTGTTTCTGTACAGCCTCCAGTTCACTTATAGAGTTCCGACAATTTATAAAAATTTGATAACCTGCCTGGGCAAAAGCAAGAGCACAGGCTTTTCCTATGCCCCTGGATGCTCCGGTGATCAGCGCACATTTCTTATACATACACAAACCCTTCTTTCTTATATTTCCTAGGTTCTATTATAGCATAAGATATAAGGTGCTGAAAGGTTTTTAGCAGCAGTGGTATACGGCGGAGAATAATAGATTTGAATAGACGAACTGCAATGTTTTTGGTTGTGATTCCGAATTGTGTATGATATGATTTCTTTACAAGACAATAATAGAAGAGGTCATACGTAAGTATATGGAGGAACCGGGAAGATGTTTGATGAAGCGTTGGAGTTTGCATCAAAGGCACACGAGGGACAGTTCAGGAAAGGGACAAAGAGACCATATATTGTTCATCCTGTGGAAGTGGCAGATATTGTGGCGTCAATGACTAAAGACGAAGAGCTTATAGCTGCGGCCGTCCTTCATGATACGATGGAGGATTGCCCCGGGGTAACGGAGGGAATACTGGAAAAGAGATTCGGGAAATATGTGGCCTCTCTGGTTGCAGAAGAAAGTGAAGATAAATCCAAAACCTGGGAAGAGAGAAAGGGCACTACAATCCGGCGTTTAAAGTCGGCCTCAAAGGAAGTGCAGATGATCGCCCTGGCGGACAAGCTGTCAAATATGCGGGATATTGACAGAGAATACCCGGTTTTGGGAGAAGAGCTGTGGAAAAGATTCCGCATGAACAGCAAAGCCGCTATCGGCTGGTACTACAAGGGCGTCCGAGATTCTCTTAAGGAGAATCTCCAAGGCGTTCCGGCTTATGAAGAATACTGTGCTCTGGTAGAGAAAAATTTCGGCAGGGAGCCGGCGTCACCAAAGTGGTAACTAAATTGGAGAAAAAGACTATGAAAAAGCAAATATTGATGATAGGAACCGGTGGGACAATCGCCTGCAAGCGGACGGAAGGTGGCCTGACACCGGCTATTACTACGGAGGAACTGATTGGATATATCCCAGGAGTGAAAAAGGTATGTGACGTACACACACTTCAGGTGTGCAATGTGGACAGCACAAACATGACGCTGCACCAGTGGCAGCTGATCAGCCATACAATTGAAGAAAATTATGAAAAATATGATGGATTCGTAGTCTGCCACGGGACAGATACACTTGCCTTTACAGCTGCGGCTTTATCCTATATGATACAGAATTCCAGAAAGCCTGTAGTAATAACGGGTGCTCAAAAACCAATCAACGAGGAAAACACAGATGCCAGGACTAACCTGCTTGACAGCTTTATCTACGCCTCCCATGAGGATTCTCATAATGTAAACATTGTATTTGATGGAAAAGTCATAGTGGGGACCAGGGCAAAAAAAGAGCGGGCAAAAAGCTATAATGCATTTTCAAGTATTAACTTTCCTTATCTGGCAGTCATCAGGGAACAGGAAATACTGCGTTATATACCGGAGGAGGCGTGCTCAGGAGATGTACGCTTTTTTCACGAAATGAGCGGCAGCATCTATGTGCTTAAGCTGATACCGGGACTGGATCCGGAGATTTTGGCTTATCTGTTCGGAAAATATAAATGCATTGTAATTGAAAGCTATGGTGTGGGGGGCATCCCCGAGTATCTTACAGAGGAATTCTATGAGCTTATGACAGACTGCCGCGAACAGGGACGACTGGCCATTGTTGCGACCCAGGTTGCCAGGGAGGGCAGTGACATGACGGTGTACGAAGTAGGAAAGAAAGTAAAGCAGGATTTGGATTTGCTAGAGACTTACGATATGACACTGGAAGCTGCTATTACAAAGGCCATGTGGCTGATGGCAAGATCTGATATGGCTTATGAGGAGCTGAAAATGGAATTTTACCGCACAGTGAACCATGATATACTTGGATACAGAAAGAAGAAAGAATAAGCTATAAGGCAGATACGGAGGCATGAAAGTGAGAAAGACAAAAGTAATATGTTTTGCGAATAATAAAGGCGGAAGCGGTAAATCCACGACCTGCGCAAATGTGGGATATGCTCTGGCTGAGCTGGGCAGGAAAGTTCTTTTAATCGACGGAGACATGCAGCTGAATCTTTCCTTATCCTATTTTGACGAGGAACAGGTTCTGGAATTTGCAAGAGGTGAGAAAAACTTATACGAAGGAATCAAAAAGCAGGAGGATTTAAGCGGCTATATTGTCCGCTCTCCTTACGATAATCTTGATTTAATTTTGTCTTCCACTTTGATGAGTTCCATAGAATATGAACTATTTACCAAATGGCAGAGAGAATATATATTGAAAAAGTGTATAAAAAACATCAGGGAAGCACAGACCTATGATTACATTTTTATAGATGCGCCTCCCACCCTGGGAGGCTGGGTGATGAATATTCTCTGTGCCTCTGATGAGGTAATTATACCCGCAGAGGCAACTCCCTGGGGGATGTTTGGCCTGGGAAATATGTTTGAGTTTCTGGAGCAGGTAAAGCAGATTGCTCCGGAACTTAAAGCAGGCGGGATTGTAATTACCAAAGTAGATACAAGAAAAAATTATTTTAAACAGACCTTGGAGACCTTAAAACAATTGGATGATATAAAAGTTTTTGATACATATATCCGTGTGGACAGCAGCATTGAGTGGTCCCAGGACAATAATGCTCCCGTTATGGCATATAAGAAGGGCTGCAGAAGTGCTGCGGAGTATATGGAGCTGGCAAGGGAGATTGACGGTTTTTAGGATAAGGATGTTTAGATAGAAACAGGTGAGCGCATGGATGCAGAATTATTAAAGGAACTGTCGGTAATTACAGAAGAAGAGCGGAAAATATTGGACGGAAGAGACGGAATCGATCAGAATATTTATACCGAAAAAAAGGAATGGATTATAGATTGCGAAAAGCTGCTCAAGAAAGGCAAGCTGATTCAGGTCCGGCCTCACACCCGTTTTGTCCATTTTCCAAAGCACCGTCACAATTATGTAGAAGTAATCTATATGTGTCAGGGTTCAACGACACATATATTAAATGGAAACAAGGTTGTTTTGGAGCAGGGGGATCTGCTGTTTATGAACCAGAATGCAGAGCAGGAAATTCTGCCGGCGCAGGACAATGATATTGCGGTGAACTTCATTATATTGCCGGAATTTTTTAACATGGCATTTTCCATGATGGGTGCTGAGGATAACATATTGAAGGAATTTCTGGTTGGCACTTTGTGTGGGAAAAATGAAATGACTTCCTATCTGTATTTCCATGTAGCAGATGTGCTTCCGGTTCAGAATCTTGTGGAAAATATGGTTTGGACTATTTTTTATAACATACCGAATAAGCGCAGCCTGAATCAGATCACTATGGGGCTTTTGCTGCTGCAGTTATTAAATTATATGGATAAAATGGAGACAGGCAGCAGTCAGTTTGACAAGGAACTGACAGGAGCTGTCTTGAGTTATGTGGACGAACACTATAAAAATGGAAGCTTGTCGGAGCTGTCGGAAATGCTGGGCTATGATATATACTGGCTGAGCCGTGAAATTAAAAAGCTGACAGGCAGAACTTACAAGGAACTTCTGCAGGCCAGGAGGATGGGACAGGCGGCATATCTGCTGACAAGCAGTACCCTGCCTGTTGCCGATATTATAGAATCGGTGGGCTATGACAATACAAGCTATTTCTATAGAAAGTTTAAAGAAAAATACAAGATGAGCCCAAAGGAATATAGAGAGAAGGAGAAATTATATGCTAAAGACATTGGCAAAAAGCATCAGAGAACATAAAAGAAATTCTATCCTGACGCCTATACTGGTTTCACTGGAGGTATTTATGGAGGTTATCATCCCTCTGCTTATGGCGAAACTGATTGATTATGGAATTGACGAAGGGGATATGGGGTATATATGGAAAGTGGGAATTTTTCTGCTGCTCGCAGCATTGCTGTCATTGTTTTTCGGGGCAGCTGCGGGAGGAACAGCCGCTTATGCGTCGGCGGGACTTGCAAAAAATCTGAGAACAGATATGTATGCCAACATACAGAAATTTTCATTTTCCAACATTGACAAGTTTTCTGCGTCCAGTCTTGTGACTAGAATGACAACGGATGTGACTAATTTACAGACGGCTTACCACATGATGATCCGTATGGCGATGAGGGCCCCAATGATGCTGATTTTTTCTCTGGTCTGTGCTCTCAGAGTGAGTGCAAGACTGTCTGTTGCATTTTTGATCTGTATACCGATTCTCGGTATCGGACTGTATCTCATTATGTCAGGTGTGCATCCAATTTTCAGAAGAGTTTTCAGAACTTATGATAAATTGAATACTGTTGTGCAGGAGAACGTAAGAGGTGTCCGCGTTGTGAAATCATTTGTAAGGGAAGAACACGAGAATGAGAAATTCCAGAATATTTCCGGTTCTATCTATAAGGATTTCGCAAAGGCCGAGAAGATGCTTGCCTTCAATATGCCGCTGATGCAGTTTTGCATGTATGCGTGCATGCTTGCTTTTTCCTGGTTTGGGGCGAGAATGATTGTTGCAAGCGGCGGGAATCCGGCGAAGGGGTTGAGTACAGGCGGACTGATGAGCCTGATAACCTACTCCATGCAGATTTTAATGAGCCTGATGATGCTTTCCATGGTTTTTGTTATGCTTACAGTTTCCAAGGCATCTGCGGAAAGAGTTGTGGAGGTTCTTACAGAGGAAAGTAACCTGAAGGACAAGGAAAATCCCGTTATGGAAGTGAAGGACGGTTCTATAGAGTATGAAAATGTCTCCTTTTGTTATTCCAGAAAGGCAGATAAGAATTGCCTGTCAGGTATCAACATAAAAATTGCTTCTGGGGAGACAATTGGCATTATAGGCGGAACGGGTTCTTCTAAATCAACCCTGGTACAGCTTATACCAAGACTTTATGATGTGACTGAGGGTGATCTGAAGGTTGGCGGCGTGGATGTCCGAGACTATGATGTGGAGGCTCTGCGAAATCAGGTGGCTATGGTACTTCAGAAGAATGAGCTCTTTTCCGGTACCATTAAGGAGAATCTCCGCTGGGGAGATGAAAAGGCAACAGAGGAAGAACTGATTCATGCCTGCATTCTTGCACAGGCGGATGATTTTATCAGGGAATTTCCGGCCGGATATGATACTTATATTGAGCAGGGCGGTTCCAATGTGTCTGGCGGACAGAAGCAGAGAATTTGTATTGCAAGAGCCCTTTTAAAAAAGCCCAAGATTTTAATCCTGGATGATTCTACCAGCGCGGTAGATACCAGGACGGATGCCCTGATCCGAAAAGCCTTCATGGAGGAAATCCCGGATACCACAAAGCTTATTATTGCCCAGAGAATTTCTTCTGTCCAGGATGCGGACAAAATTATTGTACTTGATGACGGCAAGGTTGACGGCTTTGGGACACATGAAGAATTACTTGAAAATAATATGATTTACCGGGAAGTTTATGAATCTCAGCAGAAGGGAGGCACCAAAGATGAATAGGGAGAAAAAGCAAAAACTGGATACACAGACATTAAAACGTCTTCTGTCCTATTTAAAAGCATACAAGGGGAGATTTCTCTTTGTATTGATATGTATACTGATAAGTGCAGGGGCGAGTGTTCTGTCGTCTTTATTCCTGCAGGTACTGATTGACGATTACATCACCCCGATACTGGTTCAGGCCGTGCCTGATTTCAGCGGTCTGCTGCGGGCAGTTATGGTATTAGCCGGCATATACCTGCTCGGGGTGCTGGCCACCTTGTTTTATAACAGGACAATGGCGGTGGTATCCCAGGGGGTATTAAAGAACATTCGAGATGAGATGTTTGCTCATATGCAGACATTGCCTATCAAGTATTTTGATACCCATTCACACGGTGATATCATGAGTCATTACACCAACGATACTGATACACTCAGGCAGATGATGTCCCAGAGCGTACCCCAGCTTTTTTCATCGGTGATTACACTGGCTGCTGTATTCTTTGCCATGCTCTCAGTCAGTGTGTGGCTCACTTTGTTTGTTCTGGCGTTCGTAATGGTCATGCTTCTGACTGCAAAAAAGATTGCGGGAAACAGTGGGAAATACTTTATCCGGCAGCAGATGTCTATCGGAGATGTGAACGGATATATTGAAGAAATGATTAACGGACAGAAGGTTGTAAAAGTATTTTGTCATGAAGAAAAGGCAAAAGAAGACTTTGAGAAGAAAAATGAAAAGTTATTCAATGAGTCTGCCAGGGCATTTACCTATTCAAATATCCTTATGCCGGTTATGGGAAATCTTGGATACGTATTATATGTTCTGGTAGCTATTGTGGGAGGAACTCTGGCAATCAGCAGAGTGGCGAATATCAGCCTTACCGGTGTGGGTGTGCTTACACTCGGTATGATTGCCTCGTTTTTACAGCTTTCCAGAAGTTTTTCCCAGCCTATCGGACAAGTTTCCCAGCAGTTGAGTTCCATTGTAATGGCTCTTGCAGGTGCAAAACGAATCTTCCGGCTGATAGATGAGAAGGGGGAAACAGATGATGGCTATGTCACACTGGTCAATGCCAGATACAAGGACGGCACACCGACAGAGGCCCCGGAACATACGGGAATGTGGGCATGGAAACAGCCTCACGAAGACGGTACCATTACCTATACCAAACTGAAAGGTGAAGTACGGATGTTTGACGTAGATTTTGGATATGAGAAAAATAAGACTGTACTTCATGATATTACCTTATATGCAAAACCTGGGCAGAAAGTGGCGTTTGTCGGCGCGACAGGTGCAGGTAAAACGACCATAACAAATCTGATCAACCGGTTTTATGATATTTCAGACGGAAAGATACGGTATGACGGTATTAACATTAATAAGATAAAAAAAGAGGATCTCCGGCGTTCGCTGGGGATGGTGCTCCAGGATGTCAGTTTATTTACAGGATCGATTATGGAAAACCTGAAATACGGAAATCTTAAAGCCACCGACGAGGAGTGTATTGCGGCGGCAAAACTGGCAAATGCAGATGGGTTTATCCGGATGCTTCCCGATGGTTATGATACAGTACTGACAGGGGATGGAGGCGGTCTTTCTCAGGGGCAGCGTCAGCTGATATCCATTGCCCGGGCAGCTGTGGCGGATCCTCCGGTTATGATACTGGATGAAGCAACCTCGTCTATCGATACAAGGACGGAAAATATTGTGCAGAGAGGGATGGACGCGCTGATGAAGGGCAGAACCACATTTGTAATTGCCCACAGACTTTCCACTGTGCAGAATTCAGATGTCATCATGGTACTGGAACATGGACATATTATGGAGAGAGGAAACCATGAAGAACTGATTGCCCAGAAAGGAAAATATTATCAGTTGTACACAGGAGCTTTTGAACTATCATAAAATTCATATTCACAGAGATGAGGAGAACTGCATGGCGATTAACCCTACAGCAAGAAAAATTTTAAAAGCACTTTCTTTCGATGGAATTGAGGTGGAGGCCTCCAGGCATCTGGCTGATTTAAAGAGATTGGATCCCCTGAAGATTTTCTACAGAAAGATAAATTATCCAATTTATAATGGAGAATTTGAAGTACCGACTGTGATATTTTTCCCCCATGAGAGGGCATTTGAGAATACCGGGCCGAATCTGTATAAGGTGCTCCTCTTTATCCACGGAGGCGGTTGGGTGACCGAGAGTGTGGACAACTATGAGAGAATCTGTGCCAGACTTGCAAATGCTGCAGAACAGGTAGTTGTTGCAGTCGACTACAGGCTGGCGCCGGAGAATAAGTTTCCCACAGGGCTTAAGGACTGCTATGCGGTGGCGAAGGCAATCTTTACAAACAGGTTTATCTTAAATACTGACCCGGAGGATATTACCCTGATCGGGGACAGTGCGGGAGGCAATCTTACAGCGGCTCTTTCGCTAATGGCCAGGGATAGGGGGGAGTTTATGCCAAAGCGGCAGATTTTGCTCTACCCGGCCGTCTACAATGATTATTCAGAGAAGTCTCCTTTTGCCTCTGTGCGGGAGAATGGTACAGATTATTTGCTGACCGCGGGAAAGATGCGGGATTATATAGATTTGTACGCCGGAAGCGAAGAGGACAAAAAGAATCCCTATTTTGCGCCGCTGCTGGAGAAGGACTTGTCAAATCAGCCGGATACTTTGATTATTACAGCCCAGTTCGATCCCCTTAGAGATGAGGGGGAAGCCTATGGACTGAAGCTTAGGGAAGCTGGAAATCATGTGGAAATCAAGCGGATACAGGATGCGCTGCATGGTTATGTTGCGTTAGGAATTAAAAATTCCTATGTGAAAGAAAGTTTTGATCACATTAACCGGTTCCTTGGAAGTGAGTCGGCGGGGGAGGTGTAGAAAGTGCAGCAGAAGAGAGAGTACTGGCGGAAGTTAGATAATGCGGCTAAGTTGTACTCAGCAACCAGCAATAAAAAGGATACACGGGTATTTCGTTTTTATTGCATATTGAAAGAAGAAGTGAATCCCAAAAAGCTGCAGGAAGCACTCAATAAAACCTTAAAAGTTTATCCGGTATTTTTATCTATTATGAGAAAGGGAATGTTCTGGCATTATCTGGAGAAAAGCGAACTCAGACCGGTGGTGGAGGAAGAACACAGAGAGCCTTGCAGCAATCTGTATGTGAGGGATAAAAAGACGCTTTTATTTGAGGTAACTTATTATGGGAAGCGCATTAACTTTGAAGTATTCCATGCACTGACTGACGGTACGGGGGCCACTGAATTTCTGCGGGAACTTGTAAAGAATTATTTATATTTGAGCCACAAAGCCGAGGGGCTGTCTGATGTGTCCTTAAGAGATGAAAATATGACTGTACAGGATCAGGAAAACGACAGCTTCTACAAATACTATTCAGAGGTAAAAAGAGCAAAAGTAAGAAAGCCCCGGGCATTTCAATTGAAGAAACCCCGCAAGGAAGCCGGGGCTCTGCAGATAAATGAAAGAGTGCTTTCTGTGAAAGCTGTGCTTTCCCGCTCCAGGGAGCTGGGAGTCTCTATGACAGTATTTCTGACGGCGGTTTACATGTTGGCCATTCATCAGGAAATGTCCAGGCAGCAGGAAAAGCACCCGGTGGTTCTTATGGTGCCGGTGAACCTCAGAAAGTTTTTTTCATCCGATTCTATGCTGAATTTCTTTAACTGGATTGAGCCCGGGTATGACTTTGGAGGGAACCAGGGGGACTTTGAAGATGTACTGAACCGGATTAAGACATATTTTGAGACGGAGCTGACAACAGAACGTGTCGCAGAGCACGTAAATGAACTGATTGCCCTGGAGATGCACCCTGTACTCAGACTTGCCCCTCTGGAGCTGAAAAATTTATGCATTAAGGCGGGAGCGTATTATGCGGAAAAAAATGTGACGGCTGTGTTTTCTAATATGAGTGCGGTCCACATTCCGGAAGATTATATACCCTACATCGATAGGTTTGGTGTTTTCACCAACACGCCGAAGATGGAGCTGTGCATGTGTTCTTTTGGGGACAAGCTGACGCTGGGATTTACTTCCAGATACGACACGGAGAACATTCAGCGGAATTTTTATCGGATTTTGCGGGAACAGGGCATTCAGGCAGAGAAAGATAAGCCGAAATATCCTCAGCCTGACGTACCCAGGGAGTTGGAAATCAAAATATTCCGCATGTATTCTTTTTTATGTCTGGCGGCCGCAGCAGCTTTTGTGGCAGTCAATTTCAGCTTTCATCCGCAGGTTAGGTGGGCATTATTTACCGCTGCGGGAATAGGCAGTATGTGGCTGGCAACCTGGGTTGGATTTGTAAAGCGGTATAATCTGATGAAAAATGCTATGTGGCAGCTTATTATTGTATCCGTAAGCTGCATTTTGTGGGATATCTTTACCGGCTGGCATGGCTGGTCCGTAGATTTTGTACTTCCCATTGTCTGCATGTCCGTTCTGCTTTCTATGCTTATCATCGCGAAGGTACAGAGGCACACGGCCAGGGAATATATGATTTATTTTGTTATGGCCGGAGGATATGGGGGCATTTTGCCCCTGATACTGCTGCTGACAGGAGTGATAAAACTACAGATTATTTCTACAGCCTGCATTGTCGTTTGCTTCCTGGTTTTGGCGGCTTTGATTATATTTAAAGGCAAGGAATTCCGGGAAGAGATGCATAAGAAATTTCATGTGTAGCGGATTGTATTGTTTATGTTGTTTGTGGTATTATAACCTATAGCAATATCTGAGACACGTTGTTTTTCACGGAAGGATAAGGATATATTTATGAAATTACTGATTAAGAACGGTCATGTTCTGGATCCTCTAACGGGCCTGGATGCCATCAGTGATGTGCTGGTAGAAAAAAGCCTGATCCGGAAAGTAGAACAGAATCTTTCTGAATCTGCCGACAGAGTCATTGACGCTTCCGGCTGTTATGTTATGCCGGGATTTATAGATCTCCATGTACATCTGCGAGATCCCGGGTTAACCTATAAAGAAACCCTGGAGACCGGGGGGAAGGCCGCGGCCCACGGAGGAGTCACAACAATGTGCGCCATGCCAAACACAAAACCAGTTACAGATACAAAAGAAATGGTGGAAGAGCTGCACCGAAGAGCCAAAGAGGAATCTTTGGTACACGTGATTCAGCTTGGAGCGGTTACTAAAGGACAATTGGGACAAGAACTGGCGGATATACAGGGAATGGCCCAGGCAGGCTGCCGCGCGGTGAGTGAGGATGGAAAGTCTGTGATGACTGCCTCCCTGTACAGAAAGGGTATGCGCCTGGCAGCACAAAATAACATCTCTGTTTTTGCACACTGTGAAGATATCACAATGGTGGAAGGCGGCGTGATGAATGCCGGCCGAAAGGCAGATGAATTGGGAGTAAAAGGGATTACCAACAGTGTGGAAGATGTGATTGTAGCAAGAGATATCCTGCTGGCAAAAGAGACAGGAGTGCACCTGCATTTGTGCCACTGTTCCACAGCAGACAGTGTAAGGATGATGGAGGCTGCGAAGAAAGAAGGTCTTTCGGTGACAGGGGAGGTATGCCCTCATCATTTCATCCTGTCGGACGAAGACATTGACAGGAACAACGGACAGTATAAGATGAACCCGCCTCTTCGCTCAAAAGAAGACGTGGAGGCACTGCGGGAAGGTCTGAAGAATGATATCATGGATGTCATATCCACAGATCACGCACCCCATGCCGAAGAAGAAAAGAACCTCCCCATGGAAAAAGCAGCATTTGGAATCGTGGGACTGGAGACCTCCGCATGTCTGACTTACACAGAACTGGTGGAAAAAGGCATACTGACACCCATGCAGATGGCAGAAAAAATGAGCTATAACCCGGCAAGAATACTGGGACTTGAAGACAAAGGCTCCGTATCACCCGGAAAAACAGCAGATCTGGTCATATTCAATCCGGCTGCCGAATACAAAATTGATAAAAACACCTTCCTGTCAAAAGGAAAAAACACACCTTTTGACGGATATCCGGTGAAAGGAAAAGTGCGCTGCACAATCGCCGACGGAAAGATTGTGTATAATGAAAAAGTGAACAATGAAAAAGGGGACTGTCCCCTTTGATGTTCGTTTTCAGATAATTCAGACTATTTTGGAGGGCTTTATGATTAACAAACTTGTGCAAAAGATTAAGAAGACGGAAGCACCCATTGTTGTGGGGCTGGATCCTATGCTGGATTATATTCCGGAACATATACAGAAAAATGCGTTTGCAGAATTTGGCGATACTCTGGAGGGAGCTGCCGAGGCTGTCTGGCAGTTTAACAAAGAGATTGTGGACAAGACCTATGATTTGATTCCCGCAGTAAAACCTCAGATTGCTATGTATGAACAGTTCGGAGTGCCGGGGCTGATTGCTTTTAAGAAAACGATTGATTATTGCAGGAAAAAAGATCTGGTTGTAATAGGTGATATTAAAAGAGGAGATATCGGTTCCACTTCGAAAGCCTACGCTGTGGGACATCTTGGAAAAGTGAAAGTGGGAAGCCGGGAGTATGCTCCTTTCGATGAAGATTTTGTAACTGTCAATCCTTATCTTGGTTCAGATGGGGTGAATCCTTTTATTGACGTGTGCAGTAAGGAGCAGAAAGGATTGTTTGTTCTGGTGAAGACCTCCAATCCTTCCAGCGGGGAATTTCAGGACAGACTGATTGACAAAAGACCTCTTTATGAACTGGTGGGTGAGAAGGTTGCCCAGTGGGGTGCACAGTGCATGGGCGATGAGTACAGCTATATAGGGGCGGTTGTGGGAGCTACATATCCGGACATCGGCAAAGTGCTTCGCAATGTGATGCCAAAATCCTACATTCTGGTTCCCGGCTACGGTGCCCAGGGCGGCCGGGGAAAGGATCTGGTCCATTTTTTCAACGAAGATGGCCTGGGTGCTATTGTAAATTCCTCCCGGGGCATTATTGCGGCTTACAAGCAGGAAGCGTACAAAGAATTTGGAGCTGAGAATTTTGGCGATGCTGCAAGGGCGGCTGTAGAAGCAATGACTGCAGATATCAGAAATGCGTTGGCCGGGAAATAAATGCAGGAGGAAGAGTTAAATGGCAGACAGACAAAAAGAAACTGCTGTAATTATGTCTCAGGAGTGTATTGCGCCGGATGTCTACAGCATGTGGATTCACACAGAGAAAATTGCCGGATCGGCAGTGTCGGGTCAATTTATCTCTATGTATACAAAAGACGGAAGCAAGCTCCTTCCCCGTCCTGTCAGCCTGTGCGAGATAGACAGGCAAAAAGGCGGCATCCGTGTTGTGTACCGGGTGACAGGAACAAAAACCGGAACAGAACAGTTTGCGGCTTTAAACTCTGGGGATACCATAGATATACTGGGACCTTTAGGAAATGGTTTCCCGCTGGATGCAGCAGAGATCACAGGACGAGAAGCAAAAGACTGCCGGGCAATGCTGATCGGCGGCGGCATCGGTGTCCCCCCCCTGCTGGAGCTGGCGAAACAACTGGATACAGAAACCATTATGGTCATGGGGTATCGGGACCAGCAGTTTTTGAAGGCAGAGTTTCAAGAGCAGGGCAGTCTTTATATTGCCACGGAAGACGGCAGTGCCGGAACCCGGGGAAATGTAATGGATGCCATGGAGGAAAATGGATTGTCCGCGGATATCATTTATGCCTGTGGGCCGGCTCCTATGCTGCGCGCAATCAAGCAGTATTCGACAGAAAAAGACATAGTATGCTATATATCTATGGAGGAAAAAATGGCCTGTGGTATCGGCGCCTGCCTTGCCTGTGTATGCAAGTCAAAGGAAATTGACGGACACAGTCATGTACACAATAAGCGTGTCTGTAAGGACGGGCCTGTATTCTTATCTACGGAGGTGGAGATTTGATGAACACAACAGTGAACCTTGCAGGCATAGAACTGAAGAATCCGGTGATGACAGCATCCGGCACTTTCGGTTCCGGGGAAGAGTACAGTGAATTTGTAGATTTAAACCGTCTTGGCGCAGTGGTGACAAAAGGGGTGGCAAATGTACCCTGGCCGGGGAATCCCACGCCAAGAATTGCAGAGACACACGGCGGCATGCTCAATGCCATAGGACTTCAAAATCCGGGGATGGAAGTATTCTGTGACCGGGACATTCCTTTTTTAAAACAATTTCGTACAAAAATCATTGTCAATGTGTGTGGAAAATCCACGGAAGATTATTGCGAGGTTGTAGAACGCCTGGCGGACGAGCCGGTGGATATGCTGGAAATCAACATTTCCTGTCCCAATGTAAAAGAAGGCGGAATAGCCTTTGGACAGAATCCTGCATCAGTGGAAGCAATTACAAAAGAAATAAAGAAATACGCAAAACAGCCGGTCATCATGAAACTCAGTCCCAATGTGACGAATATCACAGACACGGCAAAGGCAGCAGAAGCAGGCGGGGCAGATGCATTATCCCTGATCAACACCATAACAGGGATGAAAATTGATATTCACAGACAGACCTTTGCACTGGCAAATCGGACAGGAGGCTTGTCCGGCCCGGCAGTAAAACCTATTGCTGTACGCATGGTATATCAGGCGTCAAATGCGGTGAAGCTCCCAATTATCGGCATGGGCGGAATAGCAGCCTGGGAAGATGCTATAGAATTCATTCTGGCCGGTGCCACAGCAATTTCGGTAGGGACGGCAAACTTCTATAATCCCAGCGCGGTTGAAGAAATTGCTGACGGAATCGAAAAATATATGGAAAAACACCATATTGAAAATATAAGTGATATAATTGGAAAAGTACAGTAAATATAATACGGAGGCTTTCGAAAATATGGAACAATATAAACAAGAGTTTATTGAATTTATGATTGACTGTGAAGTTTTGAGATTTGGAGATTTCGTTACGAAAAGTGGGAGAAAGACTCCTTTTTTTGTGAATACAGGTTTTTACCGCACGGGTACTCAGCTCAGAAAACTGGGAGAATATTATGCAAAAGCGATCGAGAAAAAATTTGGATTTGACTTTGATGTACTGTTTGGACCCGCATACAAGGGAATTCCCCTTACCGTGACAGCTACAATGGCAATCAGTGAGTTTTACGGAAAAGATATCCGGTATTGTTCAAACAGGAAAGAAGTAAAAGATCACGGGGACAAAGGGATTCTTCTGGGAAGTCCGATTAAAGATGGAGATAAAATAGTGATTATCGAGGATGTAACTACAGCAGGAACTTCCATTGCTGAGACACTTCCCATTATCAAAGCGCAGGGAAATGTATCACCTGTGGGACTCGTAGTATCTGTGGACCGCATGGAACGGGGACAGGGAGAAAAAAGTGCACTGTCTGAGATTCAGGAAACTTATGGTCTTATGACAACCGCAATTGTGACAATGGAAGAAGTTGTAGAGCATCTGTACAATAATCCCTATAAAGGAAAAATTATCATTAATGATACATTAAAAGCTGCAATTGATGCATATTACGAACAATATGGTGTAAAGTAAGGAGGAAGTTTCATGGAAAAAGCGTATAAGGCAATGTCAAGTGCAGGAGCAGGCAGCGTTGCACTTGGAATTATTATGATTGTGACAGGAATTACTACAGGAATTATCACTATAATTAACGGCGTTCGCCTTTTAAAACATAAAAATGAAATTACATTTTAAAGAAATTAAAATAAAAAGACTCCGTATCCTGGGAAAGGTGTTGTTTGTACTTTATCTCTTCTTTCTCCTGTATTTCCTGATTTTTTCCGATTGGTACGGCAGAACAGGAGACTCAGGGGGATATCGATATAATCTTGTTCTATTTAAGGAGATAAAACGATTTATTGAATATAGAGAAGAATTGGGGAGCTTTGCGGTATTTACGAATTTATTCGGCAATATACTGATATTTGTGCCCTATGGTTTTTTTATTTCCATGGCAAGCAGCAGCAGAGGCTTTTTCATGACTTTCTTTTATAGTTTCGGCTTGAGTATGTGTGTAGAAATATTTCAGATACTCACGAAAGTGGGAAGTTTTGATGTAGATGATCTTCTGCTGAACACAGTAGGAGGAATTCTGGGCTATATAGTGTTCTCAATTTGCAACTGGATAAGGAGAAAATATTATGGATATAGGAAAAAGAGACGCTAAGAATAAGCAGAAAGAAAGGGACAGAAGCCGAAAGAGAATCAGAAAGTACGGACAGGCAAAGCTGAAGCATTCGCGTATGGGAATATATTCCTGCGTCTATGCGGGGTTATCTTTTGCCATTCTGCAAAGCTGTATATTGATTGCATTTGTTATGCGGGGAGAAACGTTTGGATTCATCGGAGGAGTCGGGATTCTTTCAATCATATTGGCAGCAGTCGGAATCCGGGCCGGTGTAAAAGGAATGCGGGAAAGAGAAAAGCGCTACATTACCTGTAAGGCAGGGATAGCAGCGAATATTGTGATTCTGCTTGGTCTTATACTAATATTTATAGGAGGTGTTTTGTAGATGGGTTGGAAAGAACTACAGAGGGAAAAAAATGAACAGTGCAGAGAAAGGCATGAACTTACGATAGAAAGAATGAAGCAGATTGCCATAGAAGAGGTGGCAGATGCTGCCTTTTCTACGTTTTTTCAGAAAACAGCCGGATTTTTGCTGGAACTTGACGAGGTGCGGCGGGAAATAGAAAACGCCCACTGGGGGAACCTGGACCTGGCAAAGATGCAGGAAATTAACAGAGCATTGTATGCAGATATTCTGGGGGCACGATATGAATCAAGTTACGCAAACCCAGTCTATGCCGTAAAAATGCTGGGGGAGGAATATGGGCAGCTTTTAAGTGTCCTTTATGCAGAAATGAGAGCGGGGATTCCCTATGTTTTTGAAAATAAGATGGATTATCTTACGGTTCTTCATGAGTTGTTTATCGAAATTTACAATTGTTTTGAGGGTGAAAAGGCACCGGAATATAAAAGCTTGAAAAATATTGTGTACTGGTATGCCAGTGACTATTGTGATGTATTTCTGGCGGACAGGATTGAAGAACAGATAAATCCTGCCTATTCTTTTGCTGCAGATATTATAAATACGATGGATTTGGAGGATGACAGATATCTCTATCGGTTTGGAGAATACATTTCAGAAAATGAGCTGGGAACTGCCAGACATCTGAGGAGTCTGCCTGAGGAAACAATTCAGAAAATGGCAGATGTATACACAGAGGGCTACCGCATAGGTTTTATTAATACCGGTAAAGATTTGTCAAAGAAATCGGTTGTAAATATACGTTACTGCCTTGGGTTTGAAAAAGTAGTCAAACTGGCAATTCAAAATTTTGAGAAAATGGGGCTGAAACCTGTAATTTACAGGGCGGCCTCCAGTGTGATTACAAAAAGAGAACAGTTTAAGACAGGATATTATGGCGCTATCCCAAATAAACAGTACGACTATGACCACAGATCTGATCAGGCGTTGTTTATGGATAAAGCATACGTTGAACGCAAGCTGGATGTCTTAAAGAATGTATATGACAAAAACAAAGAACTGGCTGCCCAATTTGCGGGTCCGGCTGTAATGGAAATTTTTGGAGAAAAGCCATTTTCACCGGAAGCAAGATTAGAGGCGACCTCTTATACAGACGCACAGCGGTCTTTGTCCCTGCTTTTTGACAATAAATCCGGCCAGATTACGAATCAGTATATCAAAGGCGATGAGAGAAGCTTCACCATCATTGCTTATCCTGTACCAGAAATCGGCAGTGACTATCCGGCAATTTTTGACGAGGTAATCCGAATCAATACGCTGGATGCTAAAGTTTATGAAAAAGTGCAGCAGACAATTATTGATGCTCTGGACCGGGGAGAATATGTTCGTATTCTTGGAAAGGGCGAAAATCAGACGGATTTAAAAGTACAGCTTTATCGCCTGACAGATCCCCAAAAGGAAACCATATTCGAAAACTGTGTTGCTGATGTAAATATTCCCGTGGGAGAAGTGTTCACATCACCTGTGCTGGAGGGCACTGAAGGGACACTTCATGTGAGCAAGGTGTATCTATTTGAACTGCAGTACCAAAATCTGAAAATCGATTTTAAGGACGGTATGATTGCAGATTACACCTGCACTAATTTTCAAAAAGAAGATGACAATAAAAAATATATTTATGAAAATGTATTCCATAACCATAAAACACTGCCTCTGGGAGAATTTGCAATCGGAACAAATACGACAGCCTATGTAGCAGCAAAAAAATATAAAATAGAAGACAAAATGCCTATACTGATTGCAGAAAAAATGGGACCTCACTTTGCGGTCGGGGATACTTGTTACAGCTGGAGCGAAGATGTCCGGGTCTTCAATCCTAATGGAAAGGAAATTGTTGCTAAAGACAACTCTGTGTCGTCCCTTCGCAGGGAGGATCCGTCCAAAGCATATTTCCACTGTCATACAGATATAACCATACCTTATGAAGAGTTAGAAGAAATAAGTGTAGTGACAAAAGAAGGGGAAAATATTATACTATTAAAAGACGGAAGATTTGTATTAAGCGGAACAGAAATTCTAAATGAACCATTGGCCGAAAGCAACTTAGTGAATCCGAGCGTTAGCGAAGGATGAACTTAGTGCGAGACCGTTCTTTGAGCTTAGCCAGGCCCTTTCGAGCTTAGCGAAAAGAACTTCCATGTTTTAGCTATGAAAGGAGAAACAATATGCCACAGATAGGTATTGTGATGGGAAGCGATTCTGACTTGAAGGTTATGAGTAAGGCAGCCGATATGCTGGAAAAGCTGGGAATTGATTATGAGATGACTATTATTTCTGCCCACCGTGAACCGGATGTATTTTTTGCATGGACAAAGGCAGCGGAAGGAAAGGGAATTAAAGTGATTATTGCAGGTGCAGGAATGGCTGCCCACCTGCCAGGTATGTGTGCAGCTTTGTTTCCGATGCCGGTTATAGGTGTTCCTATGTCAGGTAAGAATCTGGCAGGAGAGGATGCACTTTTTTCAATCGTACAGATGCCGCCGGGAATCCCTGTGGCTACAGTTGCAATAGATGGCGGGATGAATGCTGCCATACTTGCTGCTAAGATCCTGGCAGTGTCGGATGACACACTTTTGAACAGGCTCAAGGAATATTCCGGGGAAATGAAAGAGAAGGTACAGGGAAAAGCCGCACATCTGGAGAAAGTAGGATATGAAGCTTATCTCATGGGAAAATAAGGATGAACAGCGGAGGTTGTAGATCTTATGGATTATAAAATTGCAGGCGTTGATATAGAAGCCGGTTATAAGTCGGTGGAACTGATAAAGAAGCATGTGCAGGAAACGATGAGGCCGGAGGTGCTGACGAACCTGGGAGGCTTCTCAGGAGCCTTTTCCATGGAGAAATTCAAAAATATGGAGAAACCTGTACTGGTATCCGGTACAGATGGTGTAGGAACCAAGCTGAAACTGGCATTTCTCATGGATAAGCACGACACCATTGGAATTGATTGTGTCGCAATGTGTGTTAACGACATAGCTTGTGCAGGAGGAGAGCCTTTGTTCTTCCTGGATTATATTGCATGTGGAAAGAATGAACCTGAAAAAATCGCTTCGATCGTCAGTGGAGTGGCCGACGGATGCAAACAGGCCGGGGCGGCTCTTATTGGCGGGGAGACAGCGGAGATGCCGGGATTTTATTCTGCAGACGAATATGACCTTGCGGGATTTGCGGTCGGTGTCGTGGATGAGAAGGACTTGATTACAGGAAAAGACCTGACCCCGGGGGATGTACTGATTGGGATGGCCTCCTCGGGAGTGCACAGCAACGGATTTTCTCTGGTGAGAAGTGTATTCAAAATGGATCTGGACTCACTCAATACATATTATGACAATCTGCAGGCCGGTTTGGGGGAAGCTCTGTTAACTCCCACTAAGATTTATGTAAAGGCGCTGCGCAGTGTAAAAGAAGCAGGTATTACGATTAAGGCATGCAGTCATATTACAGGGGGAGGATTCTATGAAAACGTTCCCCGGATGCTGAGAGAAGATACTCATGCGGTAATATATAAAAACAGTTATCCCATACCGCCGATTTTTAATATGCTTTTAGCAGACGGTGACCTTGATGAAAAGGTGATGTACGATACATTTAATATGGGGCTTGGCATGGTTTTCGCCGTAGATAAGGACTATGTGGATAAAACAATGGAAGCGGTGAGAACTGCAGGTGAGGAGCCTTATGTAGTAGGACAGATTGAGGCCGGGGAAAAGGGAGTCACCTTATGTTAAAAATAGTCGTCCTGGTCTCAGGGAGCGGAACCAACTTGCAGGCCATTATTGACAGCATAAAAGACGGTATAATTTCAGACACAGGGATTGCGGGCGTCGTCAGCAGCAGCAAAAATGCTTATGCACTCAGGCGCGCCAGCGAAAATAATATTGCAAGCTGCTGTGTATCACCCAAGGACTGGGAGAAAAGAGAGGATTTTAACCGGAAACTTTTAGAAACAGTGGATGGTTTTAGTCCTGATTTAATTGTATTGGCCGGTTTTCTGGTTGTAATTCCACCGGCAATGATTGATAAATACAGGAATCGTATCATTAATATTCATCCGTCGCTGATCCCTTCTTTTTGCGGAAAAGGCTATTATGGGCTGAAGGTCCACAAAGCAGTACTGGACCGGGGCGCAAAAATCACCGGTGCAACGGTTCATTTTGTGGATGAAGGAACAGATACGGGGCCCATTCTCCTGCAGAAAGCTGTGGAAACAAAACAGGGAGATACCCCGGAAATCCTACAGCAAAGAGTGATGGAGGAAGCGGAATGGAAGATTCTTCCCCAGGCAATAGATTTGATTGCAAAGGGTAAAGTTACGGTGGATGATGGTAAAGCGTTAATCTCATAAGATGAACAGTCTTTTAAAGGAGAAGTCTATGAAGGTATTGATTGTTGGAAGCGGCGGCAGAGAACATGCAATTGCGGAAAGTGCGGCAAAAAGCAACAGGGTAGAGAAACTATATTGTGCTCCTGGAAACGTAGGAATTTCAAAATGCGCCTGTTGTGTAAACATCGATGTGATGGAATTTGATAAACTGGTTGCTTTTGCAAAGGAAAAATCAATTGATTTTGTCATTGTCGGTATGGACGCTCCGCTGGTGGGCGGGCTTGTGGATAAGATGGAAGCTGCGGGAATCCACACATTCGGTCCCCGGAAAAATGCAGCAATACTGGAGGGCTCCAAAGCATTTTCCAAAGAGCTGATGCGTAAATACAATATACCTACCGCAGATTATAAATGCTTCACAGATACGGGAAAGGCTTTTGAATACTTGGAAACTGTAAAGTATCCAATAGTATTAAAGGCTGACGGACTTGCGCTGGGAAAGGGCGTATTAATCTGCAGTACACCGGAAGAAGCAAAGGCGGGTGTACGGGAAATCATGGTGGAAAAGAGATTCGGGGGCGCAGGCAATGAACTGGTAATAGAGGAATTTATGACTGGCCGGGAAGTGTCTGTACTTTCTTTTGTAGATGGGAAGACAATCAGAACCATGACCTCTGCTCAGGATCATAAGCGTGCAGGAGATGGAGATACCGGATTGAATACGGGAGGAATGGGAACTTTCTCCCCCAGTCCTTTTTATACGAAAGAGGTAGAAGACTTCTGCAGCCAACATATATATCAGGCTACCGTGGATGCAATGGCTGCGGAGGGAAGGGAATTTAAGGGAGTTATTTTCTTTGGACTGATGCTGACGGCCGAAGGACCAAAGGTTCTGGAATATAATGCCCGTTTTGGCGATCCTGAAGCCCAGGTGGTGCTCCCCCGTATGAAAACTGATTTAATCGAAGTCATGGAAGCTTGTATTGACGGAACCCTTGATCAAATCGAGCTGCAGTTTGAAAATAATGCGGCTGTCTGTGTGGTACTTGCTTCCGAAGGTTACCCTGTACACTATGAAAAAGGGTATGAGATTACCGGGCTGGAGGCGTTCGAAAAGCATGAAGGTTATTACTGTTTTCATGCAGGAACCAGACTGGACGGCGATAGAATAGTAACAGACGGAGGCCGTGTACTTGGAGTTACAGCAAAAGGAAAAGATCTTAAGGAAGCCAGAGAAAATGCTTACAAGGCTACAAACTGGGTTCAGTTTGAAAACAAGTATATGCGTCATGATATAGGAAAGGCCATTGATGAGGCGAAGGGATGTGATTGATTTGGCATCAAGGAAAAGCTATAGGCAAAGGAGAAAGGCTCAGACGAAGAAAAAGAAATGGCCGGTTTTTGCTGCGATTATATTTGTGTTGATTGCAGGTGCGGGTGTAGTTCTGGTCTGGAACCTGCTGAAGATAAAATCTACTCCTCAGGAGACTGCAAAGAAATACTTTGCGTTTCTGAATAAGGGCAAGTATGAACAAATGTACGACCTGCTGAGTACAGAAGTAAAAAAGAATATAAAGAAAGATGATTTTGTCGATAGAAATAAAAAGATTTACGAGGGGATATCTGCTCAGAATATAAAAGTTACTTTGAAGGGGGACCCTGAATATAAAGATGGCAGAAAAGAGGCTATGATTTCTTACTCCACAGCAATGGATACCTCTGCAGGTGAAGTGACATTTGATAATAAAATGAAATTGAATATGGAAGACAGGGCCTATTGTATTGATTGGGATTCTAGCCTGATTTTTCCGTCTCTGGAAGATGATTATAAAGTCCAGATTAATACTGAATCTGCGAAACGGGGTTCCATTCTTGACAGAAACGGGCAAATGCTTGCAGGGCAGGGCCCGGTTTCACAAGTGGGTATTGTACCGGGCAAACTGGGCGAAAGCAGGGCAGATTCCATTCGGAAAATCGGCGAGATACTGGATATGACAGAAGATGCAATCAATCAGGAACTGGATGCCTCCTATGTACAGGATGACTCTTTTGTCCCTCTGAAAGAAATTTCGAAGGCAGATAAAGAAACAGAGGAAAAATTACTTGGTATCCCGGGAATTTTAATTCAGGATAAAGAAGAAAGAGTGTATCCTCTCGGTGGGGCAGCAGGCCAGCTCACCGGCTATGTGCAGGCAGTAACTGCGGATGACTTAAAGGATCTGGAAGGAAAAGGATACTCTGAAAACAGCGTGATAGGAAAGTCAGGACTGGAGCGGGCTTTTGAGGATAAACTTAAAGCTAAGGATGGCCACAGTATTGATATTGTAACTGCAGATGGCACAAAAATGGATACGATAGCCTTCAAACCGGCCGAGAACGGGGAGGATATTCAGGTGACGGTGGATTCTCAAATGCAGAAAAATGCCTATGAACAGTTTTCTTCAGATCCAGGGACGCTGGCAGCTATGAATCCAAAAACAGGAGAGGTGCTGGCTCTGGTGAGTACTCCGGCGTATGATCCAAATGAATTTGTTATGGGGATGTCGGATAAGCGCTGGAATGATCTAAACGGAGACAAAAATAAGCCTTTGATGAATCGTTTTAATACATCCTGGACCCCAGGTTCTACCTTTAAGGCAATTACGGCGGCAATAGGTGTGGATACGGGAAAGATTAATCCGGATGAAAATAAAGGCAATGTTGGGCTGAAGTGGCAGAAAGATGCAAGCTGGGGGAATTATTACGTAACCACATTGACCGATTATGGTGCAGAGGTAAACCTGGAAAATGCACTTGTCTATTCTGATAATATTTATTTCGCAAGGGCAGCGCTGGACATTGGGGGCGACACCATGATTCAGAAGTTTAAAACCATGGGATTTGAAGAAGAGATGCCCTTTGAGCTTACCCTTTCGGCCTCCACTTATGATGATGACGATAAGATAGATTCAGATATACAGCTTGCAGATACCGGATATGGACAGGGACAGCTACTCGTAAATCCTCTTCATATGACGTCCATGTACACCATGTTTGTAAACGGTGGAAATATGCTGCAGCCTACTATTATCTATCAGGAGAATCCACAGGCAAAAGTCTGGAAGCAGCAGGTAGTTTCTCGGGAAACTGCGGAACTGGTGAAAAATGATCTGATACAGGTTATTGAGAATCCTTCGGGGACCGGGGCAAAGGCAAAGATTGACGGTGTTACTATGCTGGGCAAGACGGGGACCGCGGAGCTTAAGGAGAGCCAGGATGATACTTCAGGTGTAGAGAGAGGATGGTTTGTCTGCGAAACTACGGAAGACATCGCAAAGCCATTTGTCATAGCGGGAATGGTAGATGATGTGAAGCAAAAAGGAGGAAGTAATTACGTGACAGAAAAGGTACGGGCAATTGCAGAGGCATATAGCAGATAGGTGGGAATTTCATGAGAGAATTGTTGAAGCATGCACTTCCTTTTTGGAAGGACTTAACAGAAAATGAACAGAATGCTCTGGCAGATGGTGTGAAGGAAGGTTTGTATAAAAAAGGTCAGGTACTGCATTACGGGGGAAAACAGTGCGCCGGCGTGCAGATAATAAAAAAGGGACAGACGAGGGTGTTTGTGACTTCGGCAGGAGGCGGAGAAATCACCTTGTTCAGGCTTCTGGATGGGGACGTAAGTATATTAAGTGCCGCGTGTATGCTAAAAGGGCTGGATATTGAGCTTGACATGGAGATAGAGGAAGACTCTCTCATTTGTACCATACCAAAAGTGTTATATAAGAATATTAGTGAGAAGAACATTAAAGTAAAAGATTATACACTGGAGATGGTATCGGAAAAATTTTCGGATATCATGTGGCTGTTTAATCAGTATGTATTTTCCAACGTAGCTGCCAGACTGGCTGATGCAATACTGGAACACAGGGCACTGGCCGGTTCAGACACGCTGATAATCACCCATGATGCTCTGGCCCGGGACATCGGAACAGCAAGAGAAGTAGTGACCAGACTTTTAAAACAATTTCAAAGAGACGGGCTTTTAAAACTTGCCCGCGGACGTATTAAAGTGTTAGATGCGGCAAAGCTGGAAAAAGTATGACTTCTCACTTCTTTTGTGATATTGTCACATAAAAATATAAAAAGTATGTTATACTTAATCGTAAGGAAAGATGATTTTCAATGTAAACAAAGGAGGAATAAATATGGCAATCACAAATGTTACAGCACAAAACTTTGACCAGGAGGTTTTACAGTCAGATAAGCCGGTACTTGTTGATTTCTATGCAGATTGGTGTGGACCATGTAAAATGATGGCTCCTGTAGTAGAGGAAATTGCAGAAGAGAAGAAGGATGCTAAAGTATATAAATTAAATATTGATGAAGAGATGGAAATTGCTCAGAAATACGGAGTTATGAGTATCCCTACATTTATCGTATTTAAGGACGGAAAGATTAGCAAAAAAGATCTGGGAGCAAAACCCAAAAGTGATGTGCTTGCCCTTTTTGATTAAAGAAATGTGGTGCCGCTATAATAGTGGCACCATTTTTGTATAAGGAGAAATTTTATCGGTTGCTTGTGGTGAGATATTCTTTCAGACATTTTGCAGTGACGGAAGAGGTACACTTTAGCAATTCCTCCGGCGCTCCCTGGAATAAAACCTGACCGCCCTGGCTCCCGGCTCCCGGACCCAGGTCAATAATCCAGTCGGCCTGACACATCATTTCAAGATTGTGTTCAATTACAATCAACGTACTTCCTGATTCTATCAGCTCATCAAATACTTTCAGCAGTATCTGAATATCGGTAAAGTGCAGTCCTGTCGTGGGCTCGTCTAAGACATAGATTGGTTTAGGTTCTTTTAATTCCACAGCCAGCTTCAGGCGCTGAAGTTCGCCGCCGGAAAGTGTTGTCAGCGGCTGTCCTAAGGTCAAATATCCTAATCCGACTTCTTTCAGTGGTGTTAGCTTTTTAAGCACCGACTTGTCATTGAAAAACCCAAGTGCCTCATCTATATTAAGTGCCAAAATATCATTGATGGTTTTTTTGTGATATGTATATTTTAAAACTTTTTCTGTAAAACGTTTTCCATTGCAGACTTCACAGACATCGGTTACACTTTCCATAAAAGCGAGGTCAAGTTCGGCAGTGCCCAGTCCTTTACAATTGGGGCAGGCTCCTTTTGAGTTGAAACTAAACCAGGAGCTTGCCACATGGTTCTCTCTTGCAAATAGTTCACGGATATTATCAAATGCATCCACAAATGTTGCAATATTTGAACGTTTATTTGTCGAAACGGCTTTCTGATCAATGATGCAGCAATCGGGGAAGTATGCAGGAAAGATCTGGCCAAATAGGGTGCTTTTACCGGAGCCGGCTACTCCTGTTACAATGGTCATCACCCCTTTGGGTACATCCACACTTACTTCGTGTAAATTAAATTTAGAAGCCTTTTCAACATGAAACCAGTCTGATATTTTCCGTTGCCCTGCTTTTAACACATGAGGCATCGCAAAACAGCGTGATGTTAAAGTTGAAGAGGCACAAAAAGCAGAATAATCGCCCATAAAGGTAACTTCCCCGCCATTTTTTCCAGAATGTGGGCCCATTTCAATGATATAGTCAGAAATTTGGATAATATCCGGATCATGCTCGACAATGAGTATTGTGTTCCCTTTATCTCTAAGCTGCACGAAAAGCTGATTGATTCGCTTTAAATCAGCAGGGTGGAGTCCTGTACTGGGCTCATCAAAAATATAGATAAGTCCATTCAGGCTGCTTCCCAATTGGCGGATCATTTTAATCCGCTGTGATTCCCCCCCGGACAAGGTAGAGGTTGAGCGATTCAGAGTCAGATAGCCAAGTCCTACATTTTTAGCAAATGTCAGCTGCTGCAGCAAGGCTTCAATGATTGTCTTTGCATGAGGGTTCTGGAACTCTTTGAGGAAATCAATTAATGTGGTGATTGTCATATTTGAACAGTCAGCAATATTTTTTCCATTTATTTTACAATTTAGTACCTGAGAATTTAGCCGTCCTCCCATACAGACTGGACAGGTTTTTTTCGTTACAATCTGCTCGATATCCTTTTGGTGTAAAGCTGCACTCTGACAGTTCCTGGATAGAAATGAGCGTTTTATTCTGGGAATCACTCCCTCATATAAAGAAGTAGAGGGCCATTCTTTTGTCGGATGCTCAGGCTTAAAGCCAGATTTATAAAGCAACGTGTCAAGTTCCGGCCGGGTATAGTCTTTAAGTTTCTTATCGTTGTCGAAGAGTCCTGTGTGGACGTATCGTTTCCAGCGGAAGCTTCCCGGATAAAAGGTCGGAAAGCGGATTGCTCCTTCATTCAGGGACTTATCCATATTTAAAAGCTTGTCCAGCCTGAACTCCTGTACAACACCAAGCCCCTGGCACTCTTTACACATTCCCTGTGGATTATTAAATGAAAAGACAGCAGAATAGCCTGCAAAAGGTGTGCCTGCTCTTGAAAACAAAAGCCGGAGCAGACTGTAGATATCTGTGACGGTTCCCACAGTTGAACGGGCGTTGTCACCCAGTTTTTTCTGATTGATAATAATGGAAACGGCTAAATTGGAAATGGTATCTACATTTGGTTTTCCATAATGGGGCAGGCGGCTTCTTATAAAGCTGGAATAAGTCTCGTTTAGCTGCCGCTGTGATTCCGCGGCTATTGTATCGAACACTAAGGCGGATTTTCCAGAGCCGGAAACACCGACAACTGTAGTAATCTGATTTTGGGGAATTATTACAGATATATTATTTAAATTCTTTTCCTTCGCTCCAGTAACAATAATATTTTCTTTGCTCATATGTGCCTCCTATAAGTTGAATTGTGTGTTAAACCAGTATACAATAAAACCATGACAAGTACTGACATGTTATAGGAGGGGAAATGAGCAAAACAGAAAAATTGTTCGATCTGATCAATTATGTGAATACAAAACGCAAATTTACAGCAAATGATGTGGCGGAAGAATTTGGAATCTCGCTGCGGACCGCTCACAGGTATCTGCTGGAATTAGACCATATGGGCGTTCCTCTGTATACAGAACAGGGGAGAAACGGAGGTTATCGGACTTTGCAGGGTAGAATGCTGCCGCCTATTATATTCAATGAGGATGAGGCACTTGCAATCTTCTTTGCTTTCCAATCCCTACAATTTTATAAGTCATTGCCTTTCGAAGTAGATATAAAATCTGCATCAAGAAAACTTTTCCTAGGTCTTCCCGGGGATGTAAGACCACAAGTAGAAAACCTAAAATCAGTCCTGGCATTTTGGAACAGAGAGAGGGATATAGAATTTACAGCTCACTCTCTTATGAATATGGGGGAAGATGCACAGGTGATAGAACCACAGGAGATGAAAGAATACATCGTAGCATCCGCCAGAAAGATGTTGAAGCAATATGAATAGATGGTATCAATTGCCGAGGACCCGCCAATAGCAGAATAGGATAATGTGTAATATTTATAAAACCATGTATAAATATTACACATTTGACTTGATTAGTCATTGGTGCATAGAAAAACTACTCTCAAAAAGTCCTGGCAGACTGGGTGAATTTTCAACTTTTTATCCAAGTCAACCACTTTGGCGGTTGTTCTTTTGCATCTTGAATTAACATATCTGGCAATGAGATTATCAGATTTTATATGAAACTTCTACTACCTGTGTAGAAATATTTTTCTGAAACATTTCATCATGCTCTACGAATAGCATTGTCGGTTTATATTCCATAATCAGTTCTTCTATCTGTATGCGTGAGAGGACATCGATAAAGTTCAAAGGTTCATCCCAGATGAACAAGTGTGCCGGTTCACATAAGCTTTTTGCCAGAAGGACTTTTTTCTTCTGCCCTTCGCTGAATTGTTCGATGTCTTTGTCGAACTGCATTCTGTCAAATCCCAATTTCCGCAGTAATGCTTTGAAAACGCTATCGCCCAGCTGATGAATCCGGGCAAAATCGGCAAGGTTTCCCTTTAGCCAGGAGGTATCCTGAGAGATATAAGAAATCTTTACGCCCGAACCCAGACGGAAGTCACCGTTATAGGGGACCGGCTCTCCGAGTATAAGCTTAATCAGACTGGTTTTTCCACTCCCATTCTTTCCCTTCAGGCAGATACGCTCTCCCTGTCGTATTGAAAAGCTAATATCATGGCAGATGTCAGTGCTTCCATAGGAGATACTGATATTTTCCATGGACAGCAGCACATCTGTATGATAAGTCAGGGGGTTCAGCCTCAAACTGTCGGCCGATTCTATATTTTTCAGCAGCTTTTCTTTTTCCGAAATTGCATTTTGCCTTCTTTTTTCGATTGACTTGGAACGCTTCATCATTTTGGCAGCCTGATGTCCGATGTGTCCTCTGTCAGGGGCATGAGTTCCTATTTTGGTCTTTTCAATTTTATCCGACCATTTGCCGCTTTGTCTGGCAGAGTCCTGCAGTCTGCGGATATCCTGGGAAAGGCGGGCGTTTTGTTCCAGCTCCAGACTATCCTGTGCTTCCTTGTTTGCATACCAGGAAGAAAAGTTCCCTTTCTGCACCTCGATATTGTTTTTGTTTATGGAGAGCACATGATCAATGCAGCCATCCAGAAACATACGGTCATGGGAGACAAGTATAAAGCCTTTTTTGGAGTTCAGATACTGGGCCACCTTTTCCCGTGCCGGTATATCCAGATGGTTCGTGGGCTCGTCAATGAGTAAAAACCCATTCTCTCTCAAAAACAGCGCGGCAAGCAAAACCTTTGTGCGCTCCCCGTTGCTCAGGGTAGAAAAGGGGCGGTAGAGAATCTCCGTTTCTACATCCAGCAGGTTTAACTCCCGAAAGATCTGCCAGTTCTCTGCTGCCGGATTGATGGATTCTACAATAGATAAAGTCATAGCATCGGGATTTTCTACCTCATAAGGGAAATATTCGAAATCTGTACTTGCAGATATAGTACCGCTATAGTCATACTTTCCTAGCAAAAGATTTAAAAAAGTTGTCTTTCCCCTCCCGTTTCTGCCAATAAAACCTAGTTTCCAGTCGGTGTCAATCTGAAAGGATACATTTTCAAAAATATTATCATAGCTGCCGCCATAAGCAAAAGTTAAATTCGATACTTGAATTCTAGACATAAAACATACCTCCTTTGGATATATAAAAACCGCAGAAAAGTCATTTCCTGCGGCTTCTTATAACATATCCATAGCGGTACAAAGCTATATGCGGGTTTCTTTATATCAGTGGTCAAAAACCCGGCAGTCTATATGTCATGAGAAGAAAAATGAATGAGCTTTCCTGCAACAGCATAACAAAAGATAAGCCGATCTACCCGACCGGATATTTTTGTTATGCAATGAATTATTAGCAAGAAAACATCTTCATTCTTTCATCTCCAATCTTTCTAAGTTGGTCACATCATAACAAAAAGGCAGAAAAAAGTCAACGGGGAAAAGCACATAAAAATGTGGTACAATGAAAAAAAGGTATCAAAGTCCGCCAAAGGGGACAGTCCTCTTTGATGTAAGTTCGCTTTGAGAAGACTTCAGGAGGTATTTTATGTCTTTACAGTTTGTTTTTGGAAATTCCGGTGCGGGAAAGTCTCACTATCTATACCAGACGGTTATTGAGGAATCTATGAACAGACCGGATATGAATTATCTGGTGCTTGTGCCGGAACAGTTTACGATGCAGACACAGAAGGATTTGTGTATGATGCATCCCAGGCATGGGATTATGAATATTGATGTTTTAAGTTTTGGAAGGCTTGCCCACCGTGTTTTTGAAGAGATTGGCGGCGACACGAAACAGATTTTGGACGACGAGGGTAAGAATCTGATTCTGCGTAAGATAGCCGGTGCTTATGGGGAAGAGCTGCGGGTTTTGCGCGGGAATCTTAAGAAGCAGGGGTATATCAGTGAGGTGAAATCTGTCATCTCGGAGTTTACCCAATATGGAATCGGGCCGGAGGAACTGGACGAGTTTATGGAGGAATTGATACCGGACAGCTATCTGTATTATAAACTCCAGGATATCGGAAAGGTTTACGACGGTTTTGAAAATTATCTTGCAGACAAATATATTACCAAGGAAGAATTGCTGGACGTGTTAAGCGACGTGGCAAAAAAGTCTTCACTGCTACAAAAAAGTGTGGTGGTGCTGGACGGGTTTACCGGGTTTACACCGGTTCAGAATAAGCTTCTCGGGGAATTGATGGAGACCTGTGAGAAGGTCATTGTGACTGTGGTGATGGATGGGCGGGAGGACCCTTATGTGTACCGCCATCCGTATCAGCTATTTGCCCTGAGTAAACAGATGGTTACAGAGCTGGTAAAGATTGCCGGGGAGCACCGCACGGTGATCGATGATGATGTACGTTTATACAACAGGCCGGTATACCGTTTTAAGGATAATGAAGCGCTGGGGTTTCTGGAATCGGATCTCTTCAGATATTCGAAAAAGCAGTATGAGAAGGAACAGGAGGTCTTGACGGTACATGCAGCAGCAAACCCGAAACGGGAGGCGGAGTATGTGGCTTCCCAGATTCGGCGCATGGTTCGGGAAAAGGGGTACCGTTACCGTGACATTGCAGTGATTGCAGGAGACCTGAAAACTTACGCAGTGCACATGGAAAAGGCATGTGAGGCCTATGGGATTCCTGTGTTTATGGATCATAAAAAAAGTATTCTCCTCAACGCTTTTGTGGAGTATCTGCGGAGCCTGCTGGCTATGGCGGAACAGAATTTTTCCTATGAAAGCGTATTTAGGTTTCTGCGCACCGGCATGACCGGGTTTGACCGCAGAGAAGTGGATATGATGGAAAACTATGTGCTGGCGCTGGGATTAAGAGGCTACAAGAAATGGCAGTCGGCATGGGTGCGGCGCACCTCCGGTATGGATGAGGAGACACTGGCAGCCTTAAACGGGCTGCGGATCCGGTTCGTCGAACAGATAGATTCTCTGGTGATGGTTTTGAAACAGAAATACAAGACAGTAGGCGATGTTACAGCTGCGGTTTATGAGTTTTTGGTGCGCCGGAAGATGCAGACCCGGCTTAAAGAGATGGAAAATCATTTCCAGGAGCAGGGAGAATTGGCTCTGGCAAAAGAGTACGCGCAGGTTTACAGAATTACCATAGAGTTGTTTGACAAGTTCGTGGAACTTTTGGGGGACGAAAGAATCTCTTTAAAAGAGTACTGCGAGCTGCTGGATGCGGGATTGGAGGAAGCAAAAGTGGGGGTCATTCCGCCCAGCCTGGATCAGGTTGTTGTGGGAGATGTGGAGAGAACCCGCCTAAAGGATATAAAAGCACTGTTTTTCCTGGGAGCCAATGACACATTACTCCCAGGCAGTCTTACATCGGGAGGGCTGCTTACCGAGCGGGACAGGGATTATTTTGCAAAACAGAAGATAAGCCTGTCACCCGGGGCGAAGGAAAAGACGTATATCCAGAAGTTTTATCTATATATGAACCTGACAAAACCCACAGACTATCTGTCCCTTTCTTTCTCCAAGGTTTCTATGGAAGGAAAGACATTGCGCCCTGCTTATTTAATACAGGATATCCGAAGGCTCTATCCGCTGTTACATATCCAGGATGAGGAAACCAGGGACTTATGTGAGCGGGAACTGACGGAGAAAACTGCGGCTGATTATCTGGTGCAGGGGCTTCGGGACAGGAGACTGGGGTTGTCCCAAGAGTGGAAAGAGCTTTACAACTGGTATGCGAAGAAAAAAGACGTAGGTCCGATACTGGACGCCGCATTTTTCAGAAAAGAGCCGGACAGAATCCAAAAAGAAGCGGCCACGCAGATGTACGGAGATCCGTCCCGGTTCAGTGTGACCCGGCTGGAGCGTTTTGCTTCCTGTGCATACGCACATTTTCTGACCTATGGGCTGCGGCTATCCGACAGGAAGCAGTATGAGTTCGAGGCCATGGATTTGGGGAATATTGCCCATCGGTCTATGGAAATCTTCTCCAGAAGGGCCCAGACAGAAAAGGTATCCTGGACCGAGATGGAGGAAACACAGCGCGCCCGGTGGGTGGAAGAAAGTGTGGAAAAAAGCATTGCAGACTATGGAAATACCATTCTTTACAGCACCGCCCGCAATGAATATATGATTACACGCATTAAGAAATTAATCCACCGCTCTGTGTGGGCCCTGACTAAGCAGCTAAAAAAGGGGGATTTTATTCCCAGCGGCTACGAGATGAAGTTTGGCAGCGGGAAAATTGACAGGATTGATACCTGTGCAGATGAAAATAAAATTTACGTAAAGGTTACGGATTATAAGACCGGTGCCAAAAGTTTTGATATCACCGCCTTCTATTACGGACTGCAGATGCAGCTTCCGGTGTATCTGAATGCGGCCATGGGAATTGAGCAGGAAAAACATCCGGGGCAGGAAGTGGTTCCCGCGGGAATTTTCTATTACCGGATGAAAGATCCAATTGTGGAAAAAGAGAACAACGAGACTCTGCTGGAGGAAAAAATTCTAAAGGAACTGAAACTGGACGGGCTCGTGAATTCGGATGACGCAGTAATTGGCCATCTGGAACATGATTTGAGAGGAAAATCCAATCTGATTCCTGTGGGAAGAAACAAGGATGGGAGCCTCAGCCGTAATTCCAGAACTTTGGAACCGGAAGAATTTGAAGTCCTTTTGGCTTACACGAAGAGGAAAGAGAAGGAATTAAAGACCCGCATTTTGAGCGGAGAGACGGCGGCCTATCCCTATGAGCTGGGGAAGGAAACCGGATGTGATTATTGTGCCTACCAAGATATATGTGGGTTTGATTCGAGATTGTGGGGTTATAAATATCAGCCAATGGAGAAGCTTGGAAATGAAGAGGTCTTGGAAAAAATGAAACAGACAGGGGAGGAGCAGAAAAATGGGTATGAACTGGACTGACGAACAGCAAAAAGTTATTCATTTGAGAAACCGCAATATTTTGGTTTCGGCGGCGGCCGGTTCCGGAAAGACGGCAGTGCTGGTAGAAAGAATTATCCGTATGCTGACGGATGAGAAAAACCCGGTCAATGTGGATAACCTTTTGATTGTGACGTTTACAGAGGCAGCTGCATCAGAAATGAAGGAGCGCATCCGGGAAGCTGTGGAAAAGTCCCTGGAGGACCATCCGGAAAATGTTCACCTGCAGCACCAGGCAACGCTGATACACAGCGCACAGATTACGACGATACATAGTTTTTGTCTATCTGTAATACGGGATCATTTTCATATGCTGGATATTGATCCGGGTTTCCGGACTGGGGAAGAAGGAGAATTAAAACTGCTGAAACAGGATGTTCTGGATAAGCTGCTGGAGGAACGCTATGCTCAGGCGGAGAATAATTTTCTGGAATTTGTAGAAAAATTCGGCACAGGACGCAATGATAAGAAGATAGAAGAGATTATCCTGCAGCTTTATGAATATTCCCGCAGTTATCCACAGCCGGATTTGTGGCTGGAGGATTGTGTAAAAAGTTACAGCAAAAAGGGAGAAAGTTCTGACTGTATCGGCTGGGTGGAAGCGCTGGTAAGGCAGAAGACAGGGGATATACTGGATATACTGGATGAAGGGCTTAAGATATGCAGTATGTCCGACGGTCCTTATATGTATGAGGATATGCTGGAGTCGGATAAAAAGATGTTTTCTAGTCTGGCAAAGACTGCAGGCTTTGAGGAAATGTACCATGCAGTGCAGGGGATGAAATGGAAACGGTTGTCCGGGAAGAAGGATGATACGGTAGATATTGGAAAAAAAGAACAGGTGAAAGCCCTCCGCGATAAGGCAAAAAAAATAGCCGGCGATCTTACAGGCATGTACTTTTACGAGGAGCCAGAAGAAATTTTTAAGGACATGGCAGACTCTGCCGCCACAATGGAGGTGCTGGTGGATATTGTAAAAGATTTTGGAACCGCATTTTCAGAGATGAAGCAGAGTAAGAACATGATTGACTTCAACGATATGGAGCAATTTGCTCTGCAGATACTGACAGAGGATAGAGAAGGTGTGCTTGTTCCTTCCGGGGCGGCAGTGGAATACCAGGAACAATTTGCAGAGGTTATGATTGACGAGTATCAGGACAGCAACCTGATTCAGGAAGCGATTTTGACCAGTGTATCTAGGGCAAGTAATGGTCAAAATAACATTTTTATGGTCGGAGACGTAAAACAGAGTATTTACCGGTTCCGCCTTTCCAGGCCGGAATTGTTTATGGAAAAGTATGACACCTACAGTCTTGAGGAAAGTGACAGACAGCGTATTGATCTGCACAGGAATTTCCGAAGCAGAGAAGAAGTTCTGGACAGTGTGAACTTTATCTTTGCACACATTATGCGGAAAGAACTGGGTGGGATTCGCTATGACCAGGAAGCAGCCCTTTTTCCAGGGGCGGCTTACGAGCCAGTGACGGACGAAAGAGGAAAGTCTATTTATGAGACAGAGCTTTTGCTTGTGGACACAGCAGAGCAGGCAGAAGAAAAAGACGCAGAAATACCCGAAAGAATGCAGGAAGGCCCCAGAGAGACGGAGGCCCGGGCAGTAGCGCACCGTATCAAAGAGCTGCTGCAGTCCTTAAGTGTACTGGATAAAGCCGCAGGGACATACCGGTCTTTGGAATATGGGGATATAGTAATTTTATCCAGAAGTATAAAGGGTTGGGCAGATGTATTTTCCAGGATATTGGCCGAAGAAGGAATTCCGGCTTATGCAGGCAGCAGAGAAGGGTATTTTGAGACGTATGAAGTCAGTGTACTTCTGGATTACCTGAAAATACTGGATAATTTTATGCAGGAACTGCCCCTGACCGCTGTTTTGACATCTCCCTTTGTGGGGCTTAACGCGGCACAGCTTGCAGATATCCGAAATGCATACCCGGAGGTGCCATTTTACGAGGCGGTGGAGGCATATGCAGAGGCTGAGGACAAAGAAGGAAACCTGCAGGGCATTCTGAAAGAATTTTTGGAGACCCTTGAGGGCTTCAGGGAGATGGTTCCCTACACTGCAATTCATGATCTTTTATGGCGTATTATTGAGGATACAGGGTATGCGGCCTTCATTGCGGCAATGCCGGGAGGAGCGCAGCGAGCGGCAAATGTGGAAATGTTGGTGGAAAAGGCATCGGCCTTTGAGGGCACAAGCTATAAGGGACTTTTTAACTTTGTGCGCTATATCGGACAGCTGAATAAATATAATGTGGATTACGGGGAAGCAAATATTGCGGACGAACAGTCGAATATGGTTCGTATTATGACCATACATAAGAGCAAAGGACTGGAGTTTCCCGTTGTGTTTGTGTGCGGTATGGGGAAACATTTCAATACCCAGGATATCAGAAGCAGTATTGTAATTCATCCCAAATGGGGTGTGGGCATTGATGCCATAGACCTGGAAAAAAGGACCAAAATTCCTACAATATTGAAAAAAGTGATTCAGGAGGAGGTTACACGGGAAAGTCTGGGGGAGGAACTGAGGGTGCTGTATGTGGCAATGACCCGTGCAAAAGAAAAACTGATAATGACAGGAACCCTGTCAGGTGCGGCAAAAGCTCTTGAAAAATATCAGGTACAGAAGGTGCCGGGGGCCGGGCAAAAAAGTGCACCTCTGCCTTATTATGTGCTGGCAGGGGCACACTCCTTCCTCGACTGGCTTTTGCCTGTGCTTCCGAGTCTGTCTGAAAATGTTCCCCTCCGGATACGGGTTGCAGACAGTGTTCAGGCGGCAGCAGCCGAAGATATGGAAGGCCAGGCAGAAGATTTGGCCAGAGATGTGCTGGAGCACTGGAATACGGAGACTGTTTATAATCAGCCGCTTCACACCAAATTGGAAGAACAGCTGGAATATGTTTATCCTTATGAACAGGAAGGACGGCGGAAGATGAAGTTTACCGTTTCCGAGCTAAAAAAATACGCCTTCTTATCCGAGGAACCAGGGGAAGTGCTGTATGAGGAACCGGAGGCCGTCCCTCTTCTGCCCGGTTTTTTAAGTGAAGAAACAAAGCTGACCGGTGCGTCCCGGGGAAGTGCCTACCACAAATTCCTGGAGCTTTTGGATTTTTCTGAGGAATATAATGAAGAATACCTGGAACAGAAGGCGGCCCGGCTTATGGCAGAGGGAAAGCTTTCCCGGGAAATGGCAGAGAGTATTAATGTCCGGGACATCCTGGGATTTTTACAAAGCAGCGGAGGGCGGCGCATGCGCCGGGCTGCACTGCACAATCTTCTGAGAAAAGAGCAGCCGTTTGTTCTTGGGATAGATGCCGATGAAATTTATCCGGAGGAAAACAGTGAAGAGATGATACTGGTTCAGGGAATTATTGACGTTTACTTTGAAGAGGACGGCCAGCTTGTTGTGTTGGATTATAAAACAGACAAAGTAAAATCCGGATTTGAGCTGAAGGAAAAATATCATGCACAGCTGGATTATTATGCACAGGCACTGGAGCAGCTTGTGGGAAAAGAGGTAAAAGAAAAAATTATCTACTCCTTTACACTGGGAGAGGAAATACAGGTATAAAGGGGAAAAAATGCAGCGTTTATTCATATAGTATTGTGGGGCATAAGGTATTTTAACCCCATGGGACCCGAGCAAGTCTAAAAACTGTTCTTTTTTTGTGTAACTATGCAGGAGGAGAGAAATATTAATAGTTGACAAATTATATTATACGAAATATAATATAGAAAAATAAATAATATTAATGGATAAGCAATATATACCGGCTCATAATATTATAAGGGAGGAGTGATAACATGGTGTTCAACACCGGAGCAGCATTGCTGGATGCAATTGTTCTTGCAGTTGTGTCGCAGAAGGATGAAGGCACTTACGGATATAAAATCACCCAGGATGTGCGCAGTGCCATTGATGTATCAGAATCCACTCTTTATCCTGTGCTAAGGCGGCTGCAGAAAGATGAGTGTCTGGAAGTATATGACAGGCAGTTTGGCGGAAGGAACAGGCGATATTATAAAGTGACTGACAGAGGAATGGCACAGCTGAGTTTATATAAAGGCGAGTGGAAGAGTTATTCAAAGAAGATTCATGATATATTTGAGGGAGGTGCTAACCATTGAATCGAGAAGAATTTATGTATAGACTGGAACAACTGCTCATGGCGATTCCGGTAGATGAGAGACAGGCAGCTCTCCAATATTATCAGGATTATTTTGAGGACGCCGGGGTGGAGAACGAAGCACAGGTCATCAGTGAACTGAGAAGCCCTGAGCAGGTGGCAGCAACAATTAAGGCAGATTTAAAAGACGGAAGCAAGGAACATGGGGAGTTTACCGAGAATGGATACAGTTATGATCAATCCGGCGGCAAGGGAGAACTTAGTATTAAGACGCCCCCAAGAACAAGCAGGGCACTGAAGATTGTGCTGATTATTTTAATTGCTCTGACCGTGATTCCTTTTGCATGGCCGTTGCTAATTGGCTGTGTTGGTATTGTTATCGGGCTTGTATGTGCAGCATTCGGACTGTTTGCAGGACTGGTGCTTGGGTCTGTCCTCTTGATGGCAGCGGGGGTTGTTCTCTTCATAGCAGGTCTTACTAAGCTTTTGACGGCACTTCCGGTGGCCCTTCTCACAAGCGGATCGGGTCTGGTAGTATTTGTGCTGGGACTGATTGCTACAGTGGCAGCCGTGAAGCTCTGCGTGGTAGTATATCCTGCACTGATAAGAGGTATCGTATCAATCTGCCGGTGGCCGTTTCAAAGAAAGAAGGTGTCATAATTTATGAAAAGGGGATGGAAAATATTCTGGATTGTGTGTGCCTGCATTGCAGGAATCGGATTGGTACTCTGTATTGGCGGAGCTGCCATGGGAGTTACATTTTCAGCCATCGGCAATGCCTATGGAGCAGATACTGCGAGATATGCGTCATACTGGCATAGCTGGGATGACGATGATTTTGATTATGACGACGATACGTATGTGCAGGGAAGTGCTGAGAATGTGTCCAACTTTTCGGGAATCAGTGAACTTAGCGTGGATGTGTCCTATATGGAAGTTGTTGTCAGACCCTATGACGGGAATGATATTACAGTAGATGTAAGCCAGGTCAATTCAAAGTTAAAAGACAAGCTGGTGTATGATACCGATGAAGGTGAGCTTAGCATAGAGACCAAGAATAGCAGGTGGTGGCCCAAGTCAGCCGGAAATAATACAGGATATCTGGTTATCCAGATTCCTGAAAACATTACACTAAATGAGGCATCTTTTGAGATGGGAGCAGGCATACTTAAGATAGAGGCCGTTAAAGCTGACAGTCTGGATATTAGTGTGGGAGCCGGAGAAGCTGTTGTAAAGGAGTTTGAGACTGCCCAATTAGATGTGGAATGCGGGGCAGGAAAGGGCACTCTGAACGGAACCGTCACAAGAAATGCCAGTATAAAATGCGGTGTCGGAGAGCTGGCAATGTCATTAAACGGGAACCAGAAGGATTACGATTACCAACTGGAATGTGGAATTGGCGAACTGACAGTGGGAGACGACACCTATTCGGGCCTTGGAAGCGAGCGCAATATTGACAATGGCACTGGGAAACTTATGGATATCGACTGCGGTATCGGCCGGGTGGCCGTTACATTTTCAGAAGGAGTTTAACTAAAAAAGGAGGAATTATTGTGGAACAAAAAAAATTGTATCGTTCAAGAACTGACCGTATGCTATGCGGTGTATGCGGAGGAATCGGGGAGTACTTCAATATAGATGCAACGATTGTGCGTCTGTTGTTTGTTCTCCTGGGAGTCTCTGGAGGAACAGGTATTCTGGCCTATTTTATAGCAGCAATTATCATACCTGATGAAAAATAGTTACAATAAAATAATGCAGTAGAAATGCAGCAGATTAGAGAGATACTTCCAAGGTGGAGTATCTCTTATTTCGTCAAGATACAATTGGAAAAGACAGAATATTCTGATAACGGACGGCAAAAGGGTCTGACCCCTTTTATGTATGTCTGTTGATTTTTCGGCAATACTTTCAGAAAAGGTAGGAGGTTATCAAGATGGCTGAAAAGAAGTTGAAACCAATTGATTTGAAAAATTTAGAACCTGAGGAAAAGGTAAAATATGAGATTGCAGAGGAATTGGGACTTTTGGATAAGGTGCTGGCTCAGGGGTGGCGCTCTCTTTCATCTAAGGAAACAGGACGGATCGGAGGAATGATTGCAAAAAGAAAACGAAAGAGTTGAAAAACCTGCTGAGGTTTGATACAATTGTACGGCTGGGGAGAAGAAGCATAGGTGATGGAGATGGAAGAGAAGATGAATATCTTTGACGTGGAGATTGACGGGTTCACGGCAAAAACGGCTATGCAAAAAGCCGTTGAGTACATGCAGAGTGAGTATGTCAGTACAATTGAGATCGTCACACTGGATATGCTCATGCAGGGAAAAGACGACCCTGTATGGAAAGAGAATACAAAAGAGATAGATATGGTACTCTCAGGAGAGAGAGAAATACTGGAAGCGGCAAATATAACAGATAAAATTTTATTAAAAAATGTGGATAATCAGGTCTTCCTGAAAATGTTTCTGAGATATTTACAGAGAAACCGGAAGCGGGTATTTTTGATTGCCCAGTCTGAAAAAGAACTTGTAAGTCTGGAAGAGGCCATGGTGAAGTATCACCGGGGAATAGCGGTGGCGGGTCATGGCATATTAAGTTCAGAAGGCAAATCCGAAGAAGACATTATCAATGATGTAAACGGGGCTGAGACAGACTGTATTATTTCTGTACTGCCGTCCCCGGAACAGGAAGAGTTTATTATCAGGAATAAGTCTCTGCTTAATATAAGAGTCTGGCTGGGATGTGGCAATATGCTGGCCGAGAACTATCGCAGGAAGAGCACAGGCGGTGTTCGGAGATTCCTTATGAAAAGGGCATTCCGGTATAATGTAGAGCAGCAAAAGAAGAATTTGTGAACTATGTATAGGCCATATAATATGAAAAAATTGTTAATAATATGAGGAAATGCATAAAAAAATAGTATTTCCTCTTTATTTTTTTGGCTTTATGCATTAATATATAACTGGTGTATGTGTATTTTGTTTTTTTACAAATTTGATATTTGTGAAAAATGCACATGAATAAAACGAAATAAAAGCGGAGGAGATAAATATGATTTCAAATCAAATACTGCAAAACACAATTGAGGGTCTGAAGGGTATTTCTAGAATTGATTTCAGTATATTGGATACAGAGGGGAAAGTACTTGCAACTACATTTGATGATATGAAGGGATATGAAAGCGCTGTACTTTCTTTTGTAGAATCTCCCGCAGACAGTCAGGTAATCCAGGGACACCAGTTTTTTAAGATTTTTGATGAGCAGCAGCTGGAATATGTACTGCTTGCCGGCGGGGAGAATGAGGAAGTGTACATGGTGGGCAAGATTGCCGCATTTCAGGTGCAAAGTCTGTTGGTAGCCTACAAAGAAAGGTTTGACAAGGATAACTTTATTAAGAATCTTTTACTTGATAATCTCCTTTTGGTAGACATTTATAACAGGGCCAAGAAATTACATATTGACACAGAGCAAAAACGTGTTATCTTTATTATTGAAACCACCCATGAAAAAGACAGCGTAGCTCTGGATAATGTAAGAACCCTTTTGGGAGGCAAGTCCAGGGACTTTATTACAGCCGTAGACGAGAAGAATATCATTGTCGTCAAGGAACTTTCTGACAGCGACGGCGGCAAAGAACTCCAGAAAATGGCAAAAGAAATGCTGGATATACTCAAGACTGAGTGCAAAGAAGAGCGTATTCACATAGCATATGGCACTGTAGTCAACGACATCAAGGAGGTTTCTAAATCTTACAAAGAAGCAAAGCTTGCATTGGATGTGGGCAAGATTTTCTTTGATGAGAAAGATATCGTTGCATATAGCACACTTGGCATCGGACGTTTGATCTATCAGCTGCCGATTCCACTTTGTAAGATGTTTATCAAGGAGATTTTTGAGGGGAAATCTCCGGACGATTTTGATGAGGAGACATTGGCGACTATTAACAAGTTTTTTGAAAATAGTCTGAATGTATCAGAAACGTCAAGGCAGTTGTATATTCACAGAAATACTCTTGTTTACCGACTGGATAAGCTCCAGAAGAGCACCGGGCTTGATTTGCGCGTCTTCGAGGATGCGATTACTTTTAAGATTGCTCTGATGGTAGTAAAGTACATGAGGTATATGGAATCATTGGAATACTAAGGAGTATGAATAATTAGGAGGATTTATGATTGAACTGAGAAATGTAACGAAGGAGTATTCAAAGGGAATTGCTGCCCTAAATGGTGTGTCTGTGAAGATTGAACGCGGAGAGTTTGTGTTCATCGTAGGGGACAGCGGTTCGGGCAAGTCAACTTTGATTCGTTTAATCCTGAAGGAACTGGAGCCGACAAAGGGAACTATCATTGTCAACGGACAGAATTTGGGCAGGATGAGACATCGTCATATTGCGAAGTACAGAAGGGGTCTGGGAGTTGTTTTTCAGGACTTCCGTCTTTTAAAAGACAGAAATATTTATGAAAATATTGCTTTTGCACTGCGTGTAACGGAGACACCTATGCGTGTTCTCAGGAGAAAAGTGCCGGCGGCACTTTCACTTGTTGGATTGGCACAGAAGTATAAGTCATATCCAAAGGAGCTGTCAGGGGGAGAACAGCAGCGTGTTGCACTGGCAAGAGCGATAGTAAATGAACCTGCAATTTTGTTGGCCGACGAGCCGACTGGTAACCTGGATCCGACAAACTCATGGGAGATCATGAGTCTGCTGAAAGAGGCAAATGAGAGAGGGACAACAGTATTGGTTGTTACTCACAACCAGGAAATCGTAAACGAGATGAACGAGCGCGTCATAACGATGAAACAGGGCGTTATCGTCAGTGATGAACAAAAAGGTAGGTATTTAGATGAGGATTAGTACATTAGGATACGTAGGAAAACAGGGGGTTAAGAATATCGGGAGAAATAAGATGTTTTCGCTTGCGTCCGTCGCGACAATGGCAGCTTGTATTTTCCTGTTTGGATTATTCTTTTCTATCTTGTTAAATTTTCAGTACATAATAAAGTCGGCTGAAGAGGGCGTGGCGATTACTGTATTTTTTGAAGACGACGCCACCCAGAGCGAGATTGATGACATAGGAGCTGCATTAAAAAGCAGGAATGATGTGTCAGATGTAGTTTTCGTCTCTGCAGATGATGCGTGGAATAAATTTAAGGGCGATTATTTTGGAGATAATGCGGATCTGGCAGAGGGATTTAAGAATGACAACCCGCTTGCAGGATCAGACAACTATGAGGTATATATGAAAACTCTGACAGATGACGGTGCAAGTCTTTCGGTCAGAAGCAAATCACTGGCAGCCACCCAGCAGGATCTGGTTAAGTTTGCCAAGGGCCTGGACGGGGTGCGAAAGGTAAATAAATCAGATGTGGTGGCAAACACCCTTTCCAGTGTAAATATGCTGGTTGGTTATATATCTGCTGCAATTATAATTATTTTGTTCGGGGTATCTATTTTCCTGATCAGCAATACGGTTACAATGGGTATCACCGTCCGCAGAGAAGAGATTGCCATTATGAAATATATCGGTGCCAAGGACTTTGTTGTCCGTTCACCCTTCGTCATAGAAGGCCTCATTATGGGAATTGTGGGTGCGATCATACCGCTTCTATTGTTGTATGGTTTGTATGGAAAAGCTGTGGAGTATATTTTGACAAAGTTCAAGGTATTGAATAATATCGTTAATTTCCTCCCAGTGGGAAGTGTGTACCGGTATCTGCTCCCGATTGGGCTTCTGCTCGGCGCGGGAATCGGTTTTTTAGGAAGCTACTTTACTGTCCGTAAACATTTGAAGGTATAGGGGGAGCTTATGAAGAGACAAAAGAGGAGTATACGAAGTATCCTAAGTGTGGTTTTAGTACTGGCATTGTGTGCAGGAATGGGGATGACTGTGAATGCCGCAACTGTTGATGAGGCACAGAAGAAAGCAGAGGAGCTGGAATCAAAGAAAAAGGCTGCCCAGACAGAACAGAATTCTCTTAAAACACAGTTGAACGATATTGTTGCGGATATGAAAGACGCACAGGATAAGCTGGATAAAAAGCAGGAAGAGATCAAGACAGCGGAAGACGAACTGGTTAAAGCTAAGATAGATGAGAATAACCGGTATGAAAGTATGAAGATGCGTATAAAATATATGTATGAGAATGGTAATTCTCAGCTCATTGAGATTCTCATCGACAGTGACAGCATTGCAGACCTTCTAAATAAGGCTGAGTATTTCTCACAGATTTCTACCTATGACAGAGAGAAGCTCACCGAACTTCAGCAGGTGGTACAGGATGTACAGGAAAGAGAAGATGCGCTGCAGAATGAATATACGACACTTTCAAATCTGCAGAATGAACTGATACAAAAACAGGATGCTGTACAGACTCTTCTGGACAGCAAAAAGCTTCAGGTTTCGAATCTTGAAAAGCAGATTGGAGACAATGCAGCTACTTTGCAAAAGCTGGTGGAGGAGGCAGAGGCCGAGCGTCAGAAGCAGCTGCAGCAGCAGGCCGCACAGCAGGCACAGGCGGCTCTGGCAGTTGAACAGCAGGCAGCAGACACAGGCAGTAATTATACAGAACCTTCTTCCACCCCTGTTGTCAGCGGGGGAGGTCAGTTTACGAATCCATGCCCGGGAGCTACCATATCCAGTACTTTCGGATACAGAGATTTTGACGGGGCATTCCACAAAGGTCTGGATCTGGCTGCAGGAGAAGGCACACCTACATACGCTGCAGCGGACGGCTACGTGGTTATCGCAGGCTGGAGCGACAGCGCAGGCAACTGGGTAGTCATCAACCATGGAAACGGTCTGACTACAAAATATATGCACCACTCAGCTCTCTGCGTAAGTGCAGGTCAGACGGTTGTTAAAGGCCAGCAGATAGGCTATGTGGGTAATACAGGAGATTCCTTCGGAGGACACCTGCATTTTCAGGTCGAAGTGAATGATCAGGCTGTAGACCCACTGGGATATTTATAAATATCAAAGGTTGGAAAGAATATGAACGATAAAAAAAGTTTCAGGAAGGGGGCGCTGTGTGGCGCCCTCGTTATGCTTTTAATAGCAGCCGCAGGTTTTGGTGTCATAAAAGTGGGAGAAAGGTATATTCTGGGAAACGGCGCCGCCGCAGCCCAGGTATCGTCCCAGGGGCAGACAGAGAGGAAACTCACGAATCTGGGCAGGCTGATAGACCACTATTATCTCTATACCGATGAAATGGACAATCAGGCACTGCAGGACGGCATTTATACCGGCTATGTCAACGGCTTGGGAGATCCCTATACGGTTTATTATGACAAAGAACAGACAAAGCAGCTGCTGGAGACCACTTCCGGAGAGTATTCAGGAATCGGAGCGGGCCTGGTGACAGATACCGAGACAAACGCGGTAACCATTACTAATGTATATAAAGATTCTCCTGCCGAGGAAGCCGGCGTGAAAGAGGGAGACATTCTATATCAGGTGGATGACCACGTGATAAGTGATGAGGATTTAACAGAGATTGTATCCTGGATTAAAGGGAAGGAAGGAACCAAGGTTACGCTTCATGTGTACAGAGGCAGTGCTATGGAGGAGGTTACCTGTACGGCAAAGCGGCGCAGTCTTAAAGTCCAGACTGTAGACTATGAAATGAAGGAAAACCAGGTTGGCTACATTCATATAACAGAGTTTGATAAAGTGACCTATGATCAGTTTAAGGATGCACTGGCGGATTTGGAAAACCAGGGGATGAAAGGTCTTGTGATAGACTTGAGATCTAATCCCGGAGGAGATCTGGATACCGTTGTAAATATGCTAAAGCTCCTTTTGCCAAAAGGAATGGTAGTTTATACAGAGGACAAAGCCGGCGGCAGGACAGAATACAAAAATGAGAAAGACCACGAATTTACTATGCCTATGACGGTTCTGGTGAATCAATACAGTGCCAGTGCGGCTGAGATATTTTCCGGCGCTGTTCAGGATTATAAGGTGGGCACCATTGTAGGCACAACCACCTATGGAAAGGGGATTGTACAGCAGCTTATGGATTTAGGTGACGGAACATGTCTGAAGGTGACCATTGCCGAATATTTCCTGCCCAGCGGCAGGAGTATACACAAAAAAGGAATCAAACCGGATGTAGAGGTAGAATACAAGGCTGATTCCAACAATGCGGCAGCCGACAATCAGCTGGATAAGGCTCTCGAAGTGCTGCAGGGAAAGATACAGTAATAATTTAAAAAAAGCCTTGCAAATGAAAAAAACCTGTGCTATGATGTTAACCAGTTTTAACAAATATGGTTAGACTTAAAAAGGCAGTGAACAAGACTCTGATTTTCAGATACTGACAGGAAGTTGGCGTCACCGACTGAGAGCGCCGGACAGCGGAGAAAGTTAAGGGAACACTTGGGAGCCGACCGGTTGAAATGGTAAGTAAGCCGGTACGTAAGAGTGCACGTTACGCACATAGAGCGGGGCAGGTGTATTGTATACCTGTTCAATGCGGGTGGTACCGCGGATTATAAATATGAATCCGTCCCGGGATGCAAATGCATCCCGGGACTTTTTGTTACAGAAAAATAGAATTTTCTGCTATATAAAGTCGGACTGGGGATGCAGTTTTAAGAGCCAGAAAGGAGAATTCTATGGAAATTGTGACAGGAGTAAAAAAAAGTAACATATTAGAGCTGCGTGAGCTGTCTAAAGAGAATATGGCAGGCCAACGCGTCAGAGTGAATGGTGCAGTCCATACGATCCGGGATATGGGGATGGTGGCATTTATCATTCTCAGAAAAAGAGAAGGACTTCTGCAGTGTGTGTTTGTGAAAGGAGCCTCAAAGTTTAATTTGAAAGATTTAAAAGAAGCCGATACAGTCGAAGTAACAGGAACTCTTGCAGATTCAGAGAAAGCACCGGCAGGTATGGAAATCAGAATCGAGGATATAAAGATTTTGAGTGAACCGGCGGAGCCGCTTCCGCTTCCCATTGCCAGGTGGAAGCTGAATACATCTCTGGAGGCAAAGTTAAATTACCGTCCCATTTCACTGCGGAATATAAGGGAGCGGGCAAAGTTCAAGGTTCAGGAAGGAATTGTCCGGGGGTTCCGTGATTTTCTGTATGGAGAAGGTTTTACAGAGATTCATACCCCCAAGATAGGCGCAAAAAGTGCAGAGGGAGGAGCTAATCTGTTCAAACTGGATTATTTTCACAGACCGGCGATTCTCCAGCAAAGTCCTCAGTTTTACAAACAGATGATGACAGGCGTGTTTGACAGAGTATTCGAGACAGCGCCGGTGTTCCGTGCGGAGAAGCATAATACGAAGCGTCATTTAAACGAGTACACAAGTCTGGATCTTGAGATGGGGTATATTGAAGGATTCGAGGACATTATGGCAATGGAGGCCGGATTTCTTGAGTACACCATGGAGCTTTTGGAAAAAGACTACGCAGGAGAATTGAAAATTCTTGGAATAGAACTTCCGAAGGTAAAGGAGATTCCGGCAGTCAGGTTTGACGAGATTAAGAAGCTTGTATCAGAAAAATATGAGCGGAAAATGAGAAACCCCTTCGATCTTGAGCCTGAAGAGGAACAGTTCATAAGCCAATATGCAAAAGAGGAATGGGATGCAGATTTTGTCTTCGTCACCCACTATCCCTCCAAAAAGAGACCGTTTTATGCTATGGATGACCCAAAAGACACCAACTATACACTGAGTTTTGATTTATTGTTCAGAGGAATGGAGATAACGACCGGCGGGCAGAGAGTCCATGATTACCATGAACTGCTTAAAAAAATGGTAACAAGGGGTATGACAGGAGAAGGCATGGAACAGTATTTAAGCGCATTTAAATATGGAATGCCGCCTCACGGAGGCCTTGGAATAGGGCTGGAGCGGCTGACCATGAAATTGATCGGTGAGGATAATGTACGGGAAGCAACTTTATTCCCAAGAGACTTAAGCAGGCTGGAACCATAAACAGGAAAGGCGGTTATTATGAAAAATAAAATAACAGATGAAATCATTGATTATGTAAGCATTCTTGCAAAGCTGGAATTATCCCCGGAGGAAAAGGAAGCTGCCAAAAGTGACATGGAGAAGATGCTGGATTATATCGATACCATGAATGAACTTGATACCGAGGGGATTATACCTATGTCACATGTTTTTCCTGTGCATAATGTATTTCGGGAAGATGTAGTGACAAATGGGAATGACAGAGAGGCGATTTTATTGAATGCACCACTCAGAAAAGATGACAGCTTTGAAGTACCGAAAACCATAGGATAGGAGGAACTTGTGTGGACATATTAAGTTTAACGGCCCTCCAACTGGGGAAGGCCATAAAGGAAAGAAAAGTCTCTGTTTCAGATGCAGTCTGTGCAGTGATTGCCAGAGCAAAGGAAGCGGAGCCTAAGATAAACAGTTATGTGACTTTAGATGAAGAAGGGGCACTTAGACAGGCTGAAGAGGTACAGCAATTAATAGATGGCGGGAAACTTATCGGACCTCTGGCAGGTGTTCCGGCAGCTGTGAAGGATAATATATGTATAAAGGGACAGCTCACCACCTGCAGTTCCAGGATTCTGTCCAATTTTAAGCCTGTATATACAGCTGAGGCAGTACTAAATCTTAAAAAGGCAGGAGCTGTTGTCATCGGAAAAACGAATATGGATGAATTTGCCATGGGTAGCACCACGGAGACCTCCTATTATGGCCCGACCAGAAATCCGCACAATACAGCTCATGTTCCCGGCGGTTCCTCGGGCGGCTCCTGTGCGGCGGTAGCTGCCCAGGAATGCTATTATGCTCTGGGGTCAGACACAGGCGGCTCTATCCGTCAGCCCAGCTCTTTCTGTGGAGTGGTAGGTTTAAAGCCTACCTACGGGACCGTATCCCGGTATGGTCTGGTGGCCTATGGCTCGTCTCTGGATCAGATAGGACCTGTGGCAAAGGATGTACCCGATTGTGCGGCAATACTGGAGGCAATAGCCTCCTATGATACAAAGGACAGTACCTCCGTGAAACGGGGGGATTATAATTTTACAAAGGCTCTTACCGAGGATGTGAAAGGGCTGAAAATAGGTATTCCGAGAGACTATATGGGGCAGGGACTTGACAGTGAAGTAGAAGCGGCAGTCAGAGAAGCAGGAAAAGTGCTGGAACAAAAAGGCGCTGTAGTGGAAGAGTTTGACTTAAGCCTTGTACAGTATGCGATTCCGGCATATTACGTGATTGCATCAGCAGAGGCGAGTTCTAATCTGGAACGCTTTGACGGTGTCAAATATGGTTACCGCACGGCAGACTACAGTGGGCTTCACAATATGTACAAGAAAACCCGCTCTGAAGGTTTTGGGGCGGAGGTGAAGCGGAGGATTATGCTGGGATCCTTTGCCCTAAGTTCCGGTTATTATGATGCCTATTATCTGAAAGCTCTGCGCACAAAGGCACTGATTAAACAGGCTTTTGACCGTGCATTTGAAAAATATGATGTCATTCTTGGCCCCACAGCGCCTTTTACGGCACCGGAACTTGGAAAGAGTTTAATAGATCCCATGAAAATGTATCTTGGGGATATTTATACAGTTGCAATCAACCTGGCCGGTCTTCCCGGGATATCCGTTCCTGTGGGAAAGGACAGCCGGGGACTGCCCATCGGAATGCAGCTTATCGGAGACAGCTTCCAGGAGAAGACCCTTCTTCGCACAGCTTACACTTATGAGTGTGCTACCGGGAAAAAGTATGAAGCTCCGGCAGCTTTAGGAAAGGAGGCGTAGGAAAATGGCAAAACAATATGAGACAGTCATCGGTCTGGAGGTCCATGTAGAACTGGCCACAAAGACTAAAATCTTCTGCGGATGCAGCACAGAATTCGGCGGAGCCCCCAACACCCATACCTGCCCGGTATGCACAGGAATGCCGGGGTCCCTCCCGGTTTTGAATAAGCAGGTCGTGGAATATGCCATGGCCATCGGTTTGGCTTCCAACTGCAAAATAACAAAGGTATGTAAGTTTGACAGAAAGAACTATTTCTATCCGGATAATCCTCAGAACTATCAGATATCCCAACTTTATCTGCCCATTGCAAGAGACGGGTATCTGGAGATAGAAAGCGGAGGTACAAAAAAGAAGGTGCGCATCCATGAGATGCACATGGAGGAGGATGCGGGGAAATTAGTCCATGATGAATGGGATGATACCTCTCTGGTGGACTACAACAGAAGTGGTGTCCCCCTAGTGGAGATTGTGTCTGAACCGGATATGCGTTCTGCAGAAGAAGTTATCAGCTACTTGGAAAAACTTCGCATGATGATTCAGTACCTCGGCGCTTCCGACTGTAAACTGCAGGAGGGTTCCATGAGGGCGGATGTGAACTTATCGGTGCGGGAGGCGGGAAGTGATACACTGGGAACCAGAACAGAGCTGAAGAACCTGAACTCCTTCAAGGCTATAGCAAGAGCAATTGAAGGAGAGCGAGAAAGGCAGATCGAATTGCTGGAGGAAGGGAAACCGGTGATTCAGGAGACCAGGCGGTGGGATGACAACAAAGAGCATTCCTATGCCATGCGCTCCAAGGAGGACGCCCGGGATTACCGGTATTTTCCAGAACCGGATTTGGTGCCGATTGTAATAAGCGATGAGTGGATTGTGAAAGTAAAATCTAGACAGCCGGAACTTCGCTCTGAAAAGCTAGAACGCTATAGAGTAGAATTTGCTATTCCTCCGTACGATGCAGAAATCATTACAGAATCCAAAAAAATGGCAGATATTTTTGAGGCAGCCACAGCGGTGTGTAATAAGCCTAAAAAAGTGGCTAACTGGCTGATGGTGGAAACACTGCGTCTGCTGAAAGAACACAGTATGGAACCGGAAGATATCGGGTTTTCACCCGAAAACCTTGGAAAGCTTGTGGAGCTGACAGAGGCAGGTACAATCAACAGCTCTGTGGCAAAAGAAGTTTTTGAAAAGATATTTACAGAGGACGCAGACCCGGAAGTATATGTAAAAGAAAAAGGATTAAAGACCGTAAACGATGAAGGGGCTATGAAAGCAGCAATCGAAAAAGCAATTGCAGACAATCCAAAATCAGTGGAAGATTATCTGGGCGGAAAGGAAAAGGCCATAGGATTCCTTGTAGGTCAAGTGATGAAAGCCATGAAAGGAAAAGCAAACCCAGGACTGGTGAATCAGATGCTGAAGGAGGCTCTGCAGGAGCAAAAGACTTCCTAAAGCCCTGCCTTCTGCTCACAACGAATCTGCTTTTTAAATCACAAAGGCGCTGCCTGCTGTGGCAGCGTCTCTATGATTTCATGCTTTTTAACGACTTTTCTTCTGCCAACAGTGAGGCTCCCAAAGCACCGGCATATCTTCCATTTGCCGTGGAAGCTACCGGCTGTCCGATTTTCTGGGATAGTACTTTTGTGAAATATTCATTATGGCTCAAGCCACCTGTCAGAATAGTATTCTGGGAAAGCGCTTTTCTCTGGCACAGCTGGGACACTTTTGAGGCGACGGAATCTACCACCCCGGCGGCAATATCCTCCCGGCTTCTGCCTTCTCCTATATAATTGATGACTTCAGACTCTGCAAACACTGTGCAAAGGGAACTGATGGGGAGCACAGTTCCCTTTGCTGCCATTTCAAATAATTCCTGCAAAGTAACTCCAAGCCGATTTGCCATAATTTCAAGAAATTTTCCTGTTCCGGCGGAACACTTGTCATTCATCTGAAAATCCTGCACCATACCATTTGCCACAATAATTACCTTTGTATCCTGTCCGCCTACATCAATAATACTGCAGTTGTCCCCGGCCAGCTCTCGTCCGCCTCTCGCGTGACAGGTGATTTCGGTAATTGTATAATCCGAGAAGTCTACAGCTACCCGGCCGTATCCTGTGGCTACTGTTTTTGTGTCATCTGACAAGACATCAATGCCCTTCTCCAGCAGAGTATGCTTTATTGACATGGTTGTTTCCTTGCTGCTCCAGCCGGTGGGCAGGACAAAACGAAAGGCATGGGGCCCTCTTGCCACTACCTTGGATGCGGTTGAACCAATGTCAATTCCTACATAATTCATAAATACTACTCCTTTTTCTAACAATATCTATCCCTGTGGGGATTTATATTTTTTTCAACAGCAGCAATTTTTAGGATTTCAATGTGATGCTCCTTACTACACTGCTGAATTGTTTCAATATCCTTTTCGTCAATCATAAGTGAGATACCGCAGCATTTACTTGCAGTTCTGGGAGTCGGAGCAATAACTGCCCGGACTCCCAGAGCCTTTAATTCGTTGTAAAGCCGCATACCGCTGTCATGATTGGGAAATAACACATAATGTTGTATATCCGGCATGTTATGTATACCTCTTTTAATTATTCAGCATTTCTACAAAAGCACTGATTCTTGTGCGGAGCTGCTGCGCATCGCTGTCTGTGTAATCCGTTTCTATTCCGAGAACAGGAATACCTGCATCTTTTAACGCACGCTCTACCAGGAAACCTTCTGTGTCATAAAGGCTGCAGAACTTAAGATTGACATCAATAATCCCGTCCACCTTATATTCCTTTGCAAGACGTATAATATCGTCGATTCGGCCCTCGTTGGGTGTAAAACAGGCGCAGTTAATCTTCATGTATCTCTCGGCCAGTGCCTGCATCTGCTCTTCCAGTGTATCCTTCGTCTCGTCCACCTGGTTTTCGAAGTACCGGGTGCCTGTGCACATTTCTTCACAGACAACGGCTGCGCCGCTGGTTTCTACGATGTGGTGAAGCTTCCAGTTCGGAATTGCAAGAGGAGTACCTGTCAGCATGATCCGCTTTGTGCCTGCTGGGAATACACACACGCCGTCTTTTACACGCTGATCCAGCTCATCACAGAGCTTATTTGTCATCTGTGTGAATCTGGCCGGATCATCATAAAAAGCAATCTGGGAAATCATCAGCACATCTGCGCCGCTGATTGGGATATTTTCATTTTTACGATAGCTGTACAGCCTCTCCATTGCCTTTCTCTTGTTGTTGATTAACCGAATACTTTCCTCCAGCTTTTCTGCTGTCACTTTATTGCCGGTAAACTCTTCCACAGTATCCTTTAATGTTTCGATTTCCTCCGCCCATGCCTTGATATCTTTTGCACGTTTCATCTGAGGCAGGTCCATGACATGCATGGGAACGTCCTCACCCAAAATTTCCCATGCTTTCTTTTTACCGTCGCAGGTTGTTTCTCCAATGTACATATCTGCAATCCTGAAAAATGGACAGGTGCGGTCAAGCCTTGCCCCCACAGATGCTTTGATAAGCGGACATGTATTCGTGGGGAGAACCTTCTCACCGCCCGGAACCCAGAACTGTGAGCCTCCGCAGAGTCCGGTGGCAATTGCATCTGCCGCAAATATAATTTCATCCGGGACATAGATGCAGAATGTGCCAAACACCTTGCCGCCTTTTTTCTGATGTTCGATAAGTTCTGCCGGGCGGATACCGTGGATATCTGCCACTACCATGTTATAATAGTCCATACTTTCCGGGCGGTTCTCCTGTGATAAAAATACATCTCCGAATGCCTGGGGAAGAACCTCGCATAATTGGTCGTGAAGTTCAAGATTCATACCTAAATCGTTCCACATTTTGTGATTATTGTCCATAATAACCTTTCCTCCTATGTATATTTTTTCGCCTCATTTTCAGACCATAATTACCATAACACCAATTCCTGCTAAGAACAATGAAAGAGAAGAGGAGAAGCGATAGTTTTTTCACATAAATAAGAGTTAATTATTGGTGGAATCGATCGATAATATATTTCTCAGTCCTTTTACGCATATATTGACTTCTTCCGGTGTGTTAGATGCACTAAAAGAGAATCTGATAGTTCCCTGGGGAAATGTTTCCAGGGACTTATGAGCGAGGGGAGCACAGTGCAGCCCCACCCTTGTCATAATACCGTATTGCTGTTCCAGTTCAAAAGCCGCCTGAGCATTATCCATAGTCAGGAAATCCAGGGATACCACGGCCACACGGTTAGAAATATCCTGCCGCCCGGCAATGCGTACATTTGGCAGATCCCTGACACCATCCAGAAAGTGCCGTGTCAGCTCCATCTTTTTGTCGTGGATTATAGGGAGGCCGGTTTTCTCTATATAGGAAAGGGCCGCATGAAGACCTGCAATGCCTGGAAGATTCATGGTTCCGCTTTCGTATTTGTCGGGCAGGTTTTGAGGCATTTCCAGGGAGTCAGACTGGCTTCCGGTTCCACCAGCAATAAAGGGTGTCATTTGTACATCCAGTGCTTCTGATATAAGAAAACCTCCTGTCCCCTGTGGACCCAGCAGGCCCTTATGACCTGTAAATGCAAGAAAATCAATGTCCCACTTTTCCATATTTATATCCAGCGTACCTGCACTTTGAGCGGTGTCGACGGCAAAGAAAACATGTCTGCGCCTGCAGATTTCTCCGATATCCTGAATAGGAACAACAGTGCCGCACACATTAGAGGCATGAGTGGCAATGACCGCTTTTGTCTGAGGTTTCAGCAATGCTTCAACTCCCCTGGGATCAACATTTCCCTCTCTATCCGTGGGTGCCACATCATAAGCAATACCTTCTTTTACAAGCTGGTTCAGAGGGCGCATCACCCCATTGTGCTCCAGCCCGGTCACGACAACGTGGTCCCCGGGCTTTAGCAGACCTTTGATAAAGTAATTTAGTGAACAGGTGATTCCTGATGTAAAGATGACACATCTGGAATCGGGTGCATGAAAAAGCCTTGCCAGCTGATTCCGCGTATCAAGCACCAGGCTTTCCACTGCGTAGGCGCCCGCATAATTGCCCCTGTTAATATTAAAGCCTCCTTTGGTGAGAAAATCCGACACAGCCCCGGCTACTTTCGGTGCTTTCGGAAAGGAAGTGCTGCCATTGTCGAAATAAATTGTATTTTCCATGATTGAACTCCTCCTGTGACAGATCATACGATGTTGGGGTCAAAAGGCATTTTGTCCCCTTGATACCACGGATTGTTCCGCACTTGGTATCATCATATTATATAACTATTATACTACAAAATATATCCTCTTTCTGCAATTCTTGAGTTTTCTCAACGCTGAGAAGCCTGCAATTATATTGAAATTCTGAAAAAGGTGTAGTATACTGTACATTAATTAAATTACAGCTGCCCTGTAATCTGACATCAGCGGCGGTTGTATTTTTCTCCCTATTCAGCAGGCATCTCACCTATAAGAAAGCGGTTGTTGCTGCAACGGTGATTTCTATATGTTTTTTGCCCTGGAGACTTGTTGCGAATCCCAAAAGTTATGTGTATACTTTAAATGGAACACTGGCAGTTTTCCTGGGACCGATTACAGGAGTATGCCTGGCAGCATTGTGGGTACAGTATAAAAATAAGTTCCAGGTTGCGGATCTATATCGGCAGGACGGGGGCGCCTATTATTATAAAAATGGATGGAACGTGCCGGCACTTTCAATCATGATACTCCTATTTATCGGGGTTTTTGTATGTAAGTTTATTCCTGCGCTGTCTTGGATTTATGATAGTTCCTATCTGCTGGGCTATGTTTTTGCGTTTATTTTGTATAGTGTTTTTTGCAAAAAGAAATTACAAAGTAGTGAAAAGAAGGAGGAAGCATTATGACGAAACTGATAAAAAATGGAATGATTACAACAGATTCTCAGGTATTTCAAGGCGACATATTGATAGAGGGGGAAACGATCAAGGCCATCGGACAGAACCTGTTTGCAGAAGGGGCTGAGGTCATTGATGCTTCCGGAAAATATGTTTTCCCCGGAGCGGTGGATGTCCACACTCATATGGACCTGCAGGCAGGAAAGCACAGAGCAGTAGATGATTTCTATGACGGAACGGTTGCGGCGGCATGCGGAGGTACAACAACGATTGTGGACCACATGGCTTTTGGGCCTATAGGCTGCAGTCTGTGGCATCAGGTAGAGGAATATCACCGACTTGCGGATGACAAGGCTGTGATTGACTATGGATTCCATGGCGTCATCCAGCATGTGAATTCTTCTGTATTGAAGGAAATGGGTGAAATTGCAGAAAAAGAAGGAATCACAAGCTTTAAGATTTATATGACCTATGATTTCATGCTGAAGGACGATGAGATTTTCCAGGTATTAAAGCAGGCGAAAGAAGACGGAATTGTAATCGCTGTACACTGCGAGAATGACGGAGTCATCAATTATCTAAGAAAGACCTATGTGGAGGAAGGCTGTGTGGAACCCAAATATCATCCGCTGAGCCGTCCTGCCCGCTGTGAGGCAGAGGCTGTCAACAGGATGTTGCATCTAGCAGCTATGGCAGGCGGAGCACCTGTATACATCGTGCATTTGTCCAGCCGGGAGGGGCTTCTTGAGGTTATGAAAGCAAGAGCTACTCATCAGGAGCATTTTGCAGTGGAGACCTGCACACAGTATCTGTCACTGACTGATGACTTATATCAGGATAAACAGGAGGGCTTGAAAGCAATCATGTCACCTCCGCTGCGCAAGCAGGAAGATATTGATGCACTGTGGGAGGGACTGCATGATAATGTAATAGATACCATAGCAACCGACCACTGTCCCTTTAATCTTGCAAAAGAAAAGCAGGCAGGTGCAGACAACTTTACAGCATGCCCCAGCGGGGCTCCGGGCGTGGAGGAAAGACTGCGTGTGATATATTCAGAAGGTGTTGTAAAGGGAAGAATCACACTTTCCCAGATGATAAAATATTTGTGCACCAATCCAAGCCGAATGTACGGACTATATCCGCAGAAAGGAACACTTCTTCCGGGCTCCGATGCCGATCTGGTCCTATTTGATCCGAAGAAAGAGCGTGTGCTTTCCCATGCAGACATGCACAGCGCGGTAGACTATACCTGTTACGAGGGCATGAAAGTACAGGGCGATATCGACCTGGTTATGCAGCGCGGAAATGTAATCGTAAAAGACAATCAGTTCCTGGGCAGCAGAGGAGACGGAAAATATCTGAAACGTCACAAAAGTGTACTTGCAGATTAAAAAGGGGACTATCCCCTTTAAGTTTATGAAAAGTTTATATATTTAACAATTTTATTAGCACTCGCATCCAAAGAGTGCTAATTTCATATTGACTTTTAACCGCCGGTGTATTAGAATATTTTTTAGTTGATAAATGCCTGGACGGCAGACGTTATCATTTATTACATTGAAAAGGAGTGTTACACATGGAAACAAAAAAAGGTAATTTGTCCATCGACAGCGAGAATATATTTCCGATTATAAAGAAATGGGTGTATTCTGACCATGACATATTTTTTCGGGAGCTTGTATCGAATGGATGCGATGCCATTACAAAGCTGAAGAAGCTGGATATGATGGGAGAGTATGAACTGCCGGATGATTATAAAGCAGAGATTAAGGTAATTGTAAACCCGGAAGAAAAGACTCTGAAGTTTATTGACAACGGTCTCGGAATGACAGCGGATGAGGTGGAGGAATATATCACACAGATCGCATTTTCCGGTGCTACACAATTTCTTGAAAAATATAAAGATAAGACAAGCGAAGACGAGATGATCGGTCACTTCGGACTGGGCTTTTATTCTGCATTTATGGTTGCAGATGAAGTGCATATTGATTCTCTGTCTTATAAAGAAGGTGCAGTTCCTGTACACTGGGCAAGTGAAGGCGGTACTGAGTATGAGATGCAGGACGGGAGCAAAGGGGAAGTCGGCACAGAGATTACACTGTTCTTAAATGAGGACAGCCTGGAATTTGCAAATGAATACCGGGCAAGAGAAGTTTTGGAGAAATACTGCTCTTTCATGCCCATTGAGATTTTCCTTTCCAAGGAAAATGCAGAGCCTGAGTATGAGACAATTGATGAAGAAGATGTCCTGGATACGGACGAAGTAGTGGAGCACATTACTGAGGAGCCCAAGGAAGGCGAGGACGGTGAAAAGAGTGAGCCGAAGAAGAAGGCAAAGATTGTAAAACGTCCTGTTTCCATCAGTGACACGCATCCTCTCTGGACAAAGAACCCGAGCGAATGCACAAAGGAAGAATACCTGGAATTCTACCGTAAGGTATTTATGGATTATAAAGAACCTTTATTCTGGATTCATCTGAATATGGATTATCCCTTTAACCTGAAAGGAATCTTGTACTTCCCGAAGATTAATATGGAGTATGATTCCCTTGACGGAGTAATAAAACTGTACAACAATCAGGTTTTTATCGCTGATAATATTAAAGAAGTAATCCCGGATTTCCTGATGGTATTAAAGGGCGTTATCGACTGTCCGGATCTGCCGCTGAACGTATCAAGAAGCGCGCTGCAGAATGATGGATTTGTAAATAAAGTTGCAGATTACATTTCCAAGAAAGTCGCAGATAAGCTGACCGGCATGTTTAAGACAGACAAAGAAAACTATGAGAAATACTGGGACGATATCAGCCCATTCGTGAAATTTGGGTGCCTGAAGGATGAGAAATTCGGTGAGAAATTAAAAGATTCCATTATTTTCAAAAACCTGGACCACAAATATCTGACACTGGAAGAGTGCATAGAGGAAAACGGCGGCTCTGAAGTGACACAGTCCGAGGAGAAGGAAAATAAGCCGGAGGCTGCAGCTGCGGAGGATACAGAGAAAGACACCGCAGAGAATGAAGCAGAAGAGATTAAAACCAATATTTACTATGTGACAAATGAGCAGCAGCAGAGCCAGTACATTAACATGTTTAAAGAACAGGGGCAGGATGCAATTCTGCTAACACACAACATAGACACCTCTTTCATTACTTATCTGGAGCAGCGCAATCCGAACGTAAGGTTCCAGAGGATTGACGCGGAGGTTCACAATTCTCTGAAGGACGATGTGTCAGAGGAGGAAAAGGAGGAATTTAAGAAGACTACAGACAGTCTGATTGAGATTTTCCGCAAAGAATTAAATAATGATAAACTGGATGTAAAAGTAGAAAAGCTTAAAGATGATAACGTGGCTTCCATGGCAGTTCTCTCAGAACAGTCAAGACGTATGGAAGAAATGATGAAAATGTACAACATGGGAGGAATGGACACAAGTGCATTTGCAACCCCGGCAACATTGATTCTGAACTCCAATCATCCGCTGGTAAAGTTTGTGGTAGAGCACAAACGCAGTAAGAGCGTGTCTGTTATCTGCCGACAGCTGTATGATCTGGCAATGCTTGCACATAAGCCGTTAAGTCCGGAAGAGATGACAGCTTTTGTTAAGAGAAGCAATGAAATCATGATGCTTTTAACAAAATAAGGTTAGATACAGGGGCATAAATAAGGGACCATACAAGAGCAAAAAATGTTCTTGTATAGTCCCTTTGTATATTCGCATAAAATATAAAATCCTTTTAAATTGTTTCCCAGGGGATTTTTTTTTGGGTGAAGAATTTCTGAACCATGGCGTCCCACGTCTGCTCCAGTGATTTATCCATGGAAAAGGCTTTCAGGGAGGTTCCGGTTATGCACTGAAGTTTACCGTCATCGTATCGGATATTCAGATACAGCCCCTGTACCTGGTCTGCCTGAAAATCCAGATGATTCTGTTCGATGAGGCGGGCAATGTTTTCAGGGGACAGACTAAAGATAAATTTGAAACTTAAGGGGGTCTTTTTCCCTTTAATCAGTGAAAAGGTATAAGCTTTCAGGCTCCTCCAGGAAGAGTGTTCCGGGATATGTTCCTCCTCTGGAAAGAAAGCTTTCTGTATAAATCCGTCTATTGTAAAGGTATTGAAGGTGACAATCTCCCCTTCGATGAAAAGAAAATTGTCAAACGTTTCCGACAGTAACAAGTGTGCCATAAAATCTTTGACACTGGTGAGGTGCAGTGCAATCATGTGTTATACCCTCCGCGATGTTTATCAAATAAAACCTGAGGAACATTGTATCATAAAACGAGAACTTATGAAAGATTGACTTTTTCTTACAAAAAAAGTATGATAGTAAGCAAAGATTTAACCAGTTCACATAGAGACAGAGGATAAAATAAGATAAATGAAGAAAAAAACACGCAGGTTAATTATATATAGCAGTGCTTTGATTATTGTACTTCTTGCCGGAATTCTGATGGCGGAAGTGTTAAGCATTATTACCCATAAGAAAGTGGATACGACCCAGGGATTGAAGATTTTGAAGGCAGCCGATTCCGCCGATTCAAAGGAAATCGAGGACAAGATGGCCAGGATGGCGGAGAAGCAGGACAGCAATAAGAAAGTAAAAGCAGATACGGCAGGCAATTATAAAGTTGTGTTCGAGGATTCCGTGATAATGGGGGATTCTATCTCCGGAGCACTTACAGAATATGATTACCTGAATGCATGCAGTGTTGTATCGAAAATAGGAGTGGAACTTAATGATCTGAATACACAGGTGGAAAAAGTGAAGGAAATCAATCCTCAGGTGATTTTCTTAAGCTACGGAATCAATGACATTCCCGCTACAGACGGAGATGTGAAGTTGTTTGTAAAAGAGTATGAGACTCTGATTAAAAAGCTTCAAAAGCAGGTTCCGAATGCAAAAATTTTTGTGAATTCTATCTTTCCGGTAACAGAGCAAAAAGCAAAAGAAGAACCTGTCTATGCCAATATTGAAGAGTACAACAAGGCACTGAGTAAAATGTGTGATAAGAATCAGATTGCTTTTGTAGATAATACGGCTCTGGTATCAGACGGTTATTATGAAGATGACGGTGTACATTTCAAGGCGACGTTCTATCCATACTGGCTGACACGGATGGCGGAGGTGGCGTCTTTATGACGAATCTTTTAAAATATGCCGCTCTTGCAGCGGTTATTGGCTACATAGTGCTGCTTACAGTGTTTACCGGCGGAAGCACAAAGCCCTTTCAGGAGATTGAGCAGGGGGTGGAGGATTCTATTGACAAGTCGAAGCTGAACAAGTCGGATATGCAGACGTTAAAGCGCTATTATGGTTTAAATGCTGCCGATTATGTAGGAACCATGTTGTACACTTCAGAAAGCACCATGTCTACGGAAGAGGTGCTTCTGATTAAGGTAAAGGATAACAGGCAGATGCAGCAGGTAATGGGGGCTGTGGAAAAACGGATTGAAAGCAGGAAGAATGACTTTGAAGGTTATTCCCCCAAACAAATGCAGCTTCTTGAAGAAGCACAGATATCTGTCCGGGGAAAATATCTGTTTATGGCTATTTCCCCTAGTGCAGAAGAGTATAAAGCAGCCTATATGAGGAATTTGTAAAAAGTCTGCAGTGAGGGGTAACTAAAAGATGGTGTTTAGCAGTATCACATTTTTATTTATATTTATGCCGGCTGCTCTGGTATTTTACTATATTGTTCCGGATAAGTTCAGGAACGTTGTTATGCTGGTGGCAAGCCTGCTTTTTTATGCCTGGGGAGAGCCGCTTTATGTGGTTCTGCTCATCTTATCCATCCTGTTTAATTATATCTGCGGGCGGGATATCGGAGAAAAACTGGGAGATTCCCGGAAGGCGAAGTTCAGTCTTATTTTTGCTGTGACAGTAAATGTGTGCCTGCTGGGGTTCTTTAAATATTTCGGCTTTTTTATGGACAGTCTGCATGCAGTCCTTTCTGTAAATATTTCGTACAGAGAGCTTCCTCTGCCTGTCGGGATTTCCGTATACACTCTGCAGGCTATATCTTATCTTGTAGATATTTACAGAAAAAAGGCAGAGCCGCAGAAGAATTTATTACATCTGGGGATATATATTTCTATGTTTCCCCAATTGACGGCGGGACCTATTGTGCGTTACGTTCATATGGAGGAACAGTTAAAGCAGCGGGCCTTGTCCATGCGCAGATTTGGGCAGGGAGCAGTGTACTTTATAACCGGTCTGGGAAAGAAGATCATACTGGCAAACTCCGCGGGAAATATTGTTGAGCAGATAAAGGGATTGCAGGCGGGAAATGTTTCGGTTCTTACAGCCTGGATTGGGTGTATCTCTTTTGGCTTTCAAGTTTATTTTGAACTGAGCGGCTATTCAGACATGGCTATGGGACTGGCAAAGATGTTTGGGTTTGAATTTCCGAAAAATTTTGATTATCCTTATACGGCGTCCAGTATCAGCGGATTCTGGAAAAGATGGCATATTTCTCTGGTAAACTGGTTCAGGGAATATGTATATATTCCGCTGGGTAAAGGACACCAGGCGCAGGCACGGCAGGTATTGTACCTCCTGATTGTCTGGGCACTTATTGGGTTCTGGTATGGTGATTCCTGGACTTTTCTGATCTGGGGCCTGTATTACGGGATTCTGCTGACACTGGAAAGACTTTGTTGGGACAGAACCATGAAGCGGATGCCTTCGGTGGTAAGACATATTTACACAATGGCGGTTATTTTAATAGGGTGGGTGTTCTTTTTTAGCCCCAGTCCCGGAGCTGCCATGAAGTATCTGGGTATGATGTTTGGACCGGGCGCAAATGGATTTATCGATAAACAGGCGGTTTTTTATCTGGCTACCCACTGGCTTTTTTATCTGCTGGCCATATTGGGCTCATCTACAGCAGGATATAGAGCCATCCGGTATATGGTTGACAGTTTTGAAAATGTCAGGGCGAGAAAAGTCACGGCGGCCGTTATTTATATAGGAATATTCCTGATTTCCATCGCCTATCTTGTGACCGAGCCTTCCAATTTGTTGTTATATTTTAAGTTTTAGGTGGGAAACATGAGAAATAGAAGAAAGAAAATTAGAACAGACAGCTTTGTCGGTAAAGTATTTATCATTTGCGTGTTTGTGCTTATACTGGGAAATCTTCTTGTGCCGAATAAAAAGGATTCCGAAGAGGAAAATAAAATGCTTACCGGCAGACCACGGATGACTCTTGGCGCTGTCATATCAGGCAGCTATGCTCAGCAGTTTGAAAAATATCAATCGGACCAGTTTATGGGAAGAAATGTCTTAAGAAAGCTGAAGGTGACCTTGAACCGCCTTGGAGGAAGCCGCAGAGAGAATGATGTGTTTATAGGGAAAAAAGGGCAGCTTCTGGAGGATATTGCAGTTCCCGACAAGGAAACACTGAAAAGCAGTATGACGGCAATTAAGGGATTTACCAAAGAGCATCCTGATGTACCAATGAGCTTTCTTCTGGTGCCGGATGCTGCTGCCGTAATTAACAGTAGTCTTCCGCCTCTGGCTGAAGTGGCAGATCAGAATGCAAGTATTTCTATGGTTAAAAAACAGCTGGGTGATTCTGTGCAGTGGATAGACGGAGTCAAGGCTCTCAAGGAGCACAAGGACGAGAAGATATATTATAAAACAGACCCGCATTGGACTACACTTGGTGCGTTTTATGCTTTCAAGGATGCAGCTTCGACCCTTGGAATTACGACAGATTTTTCCAGCGGTTATGCATCCTATCCTGTGACGGGAGATTTCAATGGTTCTCTGGCTTCCAAAAGCGGGCGGGAGCTGGATGTGGACGAGGAAATCTCTATTTATGTGCCGAAAGATGCGGACAATGATGTCATTGTCAATTACGTGGACGGACAGAAAAAGACCACATCTTTGTATAGTACAAAAATGTTGAAGACAAGAGAAAAGTACAACGTCTTTTTGGGCGGGAACACCTCGGTAGTAGACATAAAGACTATGGCAGATAATCAGAAAAAGCTGCTGATTATAAGAGATTCACAGGCAAGTTGTTTTGTGCCGTTTCTGACACCGTACTTCCAGGAGATTGTGATGGTGGATCCGAAATACTATTCAGGGACAATGAACGACATTATGAAGACCTATCGGATAACAGATGTTTTGTTTCTGTACGGAGGAAATACATTTTTTCAGGATAATAATATAAGTGGAGTGTTAAGCAGTGAGTAATCGTATAAAAGAGGAATTTGAACAGAAAAAGGGCCCGGTCAGGCTGAACAAGTTTTTAAGTGCATCAGGTGTATGCTCCCGGCGGGAGGCAGACCGCCTGATTGAAGGCGGCAAGGTCACCGTGGACGGCAGGCGTGCTGCGGTTGGTACAAAGGTATTGCCAGGGCAGGTTATAAAGGTAGGGAAGAAGCGTGTATCTCGAAATGATGAGATGGTGATTCTGGCAGTGAACAAGCCGGCGGGAATTGTCTGTACAGAGGATCCCAGGGAACGCAGCAGTATTGTGCGTTTTCTAAATTTCCCCATCAGGGTTACCTATGTGGGCCGGTTGGACAAAGATTCCCGGGGACTGCTTCTTATGACCAACAACGGGGACATTATCAATCAAATGATGCGTGCCAGAAACCGGCATGAAAAGGAATACAAAGTGACAGTCGATAAAGCTGTGACTCCGGGTTTTCTTGAAAAAATGTCTTCGGGGGTTCCTATATTGGATACGGTAACCAGGCCCTGCAGGGTGGAGAAGCTCGGAAAATATACTTTTTCTATTATACTGACCCAGGGATTGAACCGGCAGATACGCAGAATGTGCGAGGCCTGCGGATATCAGGTGAAAGATTTGGTTAGAACCAGAATTATGAATATTGAATTGGGAAGACTAAAAGAAGGGGAGTACAGGAAGCTGACCGACGGGGAATTAAATCGCCTGTACGCACAACTTCAGCAGGCAGGAGAGTAGATATGACAGAGACGAAAAAGAGAATGCTAGAGCTGGTGGAGCTCTTAAACCGTGCACGCCGCGTCTATGAACAGGAAAACACGGAGATCATGAGTAATTACGAATACGATAAGTTATACGATGAACTTTTGGGACTGGAACAAGAATTGGGAACAACACTTGCCTCCAGTCCCACTGTGAATGTGGGGTATGAAGTATTAAGCGAACTGCCCAAAGAACGCCATGAGCGCCCCATGCTTTCACTGGACAAAACGAAAGATGTAAACCAATTCAAAGCATTTATTGGGAATCAGAAGGCAGTCATATCCTGGAAACTGGATGGACTTACGATTGTCCTGACCTATCGGGACGGCACCCTTGCAAAAGCAGTTACGAGAGGAAACGGTGAGGTGGGCGAGGTTATTACAAGCAATGCAAGGGCATTCAAAAACCTGCCCATCCACATACCCTACAAAGGGGAATTGGTTCTAAGAGGCGAAGCCATCATCGGCTATAAGGATTTTCAGAGGATCAATGATCAGATTGAAAGTGTGGATGCCAAATATAAGAATCCCAGAAACCTCTGCAGCGGTTCTGTCCGCCAACTGAACAGTGAGATTACGTCCAGAAGAAATGTCCACTTTCTGGCCTTCACGTTGGTGAGTGCAGAAGAAGTCGATTTTCACAATTCCCGGTATGAGCAGCTGAAGTGGCTGGAGAATCAGGGCTTTGAGGTAGTGGAAAACCACCTGGTGACGGCAGATAAGCTGGAGGAAGAAGTTTCCTGGTTTGCAGAAAAAATTTCAGAAAATGATTTTCCGTCAGACGGGCTTGTTCTTGTCTATGATGATATCGCCTATGGGCAGTCCCTGGGAAGGACGGCAAAGTTTCCCAGAGATTCCTATGCCTTTAAATGGATGGATGAAATAAAAGAAACAAAACTTTTGAAAATACAGTGGAGTCCCTCCCGGACCGGGCTTATTAATCCTATTGCGGTTTTTGAGCCTGTGGAGCTGGAAGGGACTACAGTCAGCCGTGCCAGTGTTCACAATATCAGCATACTGGAGAATCTGGAGCTGGGAGTGGGGGATGAAATACAGGTTTACAAAGCGAATATGATTATCCCTCAGATTGCAGAAAACCTGACCCGCAGTGGGGTGAAAGACATCCCTGCAGTCTGCCCGGTGTGCGGCGGTGAGACAAAGATTGCCATGGAAAATGATACGAAAACTTTATACTGCATAAATCCGCTCTGTCAGGCAAAACAAATCAAAGCCTTTGATTTGTTTGTCAGCAGGGACGCACTGAATATAGAAGGCCTCTCAGAGGCAACATTGGAAAAATTTATTGCCAGGGGCTTTATAAAGGACTTTTCAGACATTTTTCATCTGGACAGATATAAAGAAGAAATCAAGTCCATGGAAGGGTTTGGGAAGAAATCCTATGAGAGGTTAATCAAAGGCGCCAATCATGCCAGGGACACCACTCTGCCCAGACTTGTATACAGTCTTGGAATTGCTAATGTGGGACTTTCCAATGCGAAAATGATATGCAGGGAACTGGATAATAATCCTGAAAGACTGATGAATGTCACCGTCGAGGAATTAAATAGAATATCTGGGGTGGGCAGTGTGATTGCCCGGAAATTTGTGGATTACTTTGCACAGGAAAAAAATCGGCAGCTGTTCAAGAAACTTTTAGGAGAAGTGCACATTCCCAGGGAAGAGACACAAGGAAAAGAAGAACAGATATTTGAAAATATGAATTTCGTTATTACCGGAAATGTGGAACACTTTGCAAACCGCGGCGAAGTTAAAGAGCTTATTGAGGCCAAAGGCGGCAAAGTGACAGGTTCGGTGACCTCAAAGACAAATTATCTGATTAACAATGACGTACAGTCCGCATCTTCAAAAAATAAAAAGGCAAAGGAGCTCAATATTCCGATTATATCAGAAGAAGAATTCCTGGAGCTGCTATAACTCGGCCAAACGGTCGCAATTTGGCAGGGTTTAGAAAAAGTTCATTTGTCTCTGAAACACAACTGTATTATAATGGACTTATGATAGAAAGGAAGGGTACTATGTCAGATAAGGATTTAATTATAGAAGAAACCGATGATACAGAAGCAGCAGGTACAAAAGATGAGAATAAACGCATAGACCCCAGCGACACAGAAGACCGGACTGACAGGCGCGGGGACAAGGCAGAGATTACTGCTCAGAGTGAAGACGACGACAAGGATGATGATGGGTATGAAAAGTATTGCATAATCTGTCACCGCCCGGAAAGTGTTGCGGGCAAGATGGTAGATCTCCCGAATAATATGACCGTATGCTCAGACTGTATGCAGAAAAGCTTTGATGCCATGACCAACGGCTCCATTGATTACAGCAAGTTAATGAATATACCGGGTGTGCAGTTTTTGAATTTATCAGATATGGAGAATGTAACACCTAAGAGCCAGAAGATAAAGAAGAAAAAGGAAAAGCCAAAAGAATATCATACTTTGAGTATTAAGGATATTCCGGCTCCTCATAAGATCAAGGCGCAGCTGGATGAATATGTGGTCGGGCAGGAATATGCCAAGAAAGCAATGTCCGTGGCAGTATATAATCACTACAAGCGGGTTGCCACGAACATGATGGATGACATAGAGATTGAAAAATCTAATATGTTGATGATAGGGCCTACCGGAAGCGGAAAGACCTACCTTGTAAAAACGCTTGCCAGACTTCTGGATGTGCCTCTGGCAATTACCGATGCCACTTCTCTGACAGAGGCTGGCTACATAGGGGACGATATAGAGAGTGTCGTATCAAAGCTGCTGGCGGCTGCGGATAATGATGTGGAGCGTGCAGAGCAAGGAATTATTTTCATCGATGAGATCGACAAAATCGCAAAGAAGCGGAGTTCCAGCCAGAGAGATGTCAGCGGGGAATCCGTACAGCAGGGCATGTTAAAACTGCTGGAGGGAAGTGAAGTGGAGGTGCCTGTAGGTGCAAACAGCAAGAACGCTATGGTTCCTCTGACTACCGTGAATACAAAGAATATTCTCTTTATCTGCGGAGGGGCATTCCCGGATCTGGAAGAGATTATTAAAGAGAGACTATCCCGCAAGACCGCAATGGGATTTAACGCCGAACTGAAGGATAAATATGAGCATGACAAAGAGATCCTCTCCAAGGTTACAGTGGAGGATTTGAGAACCTTTGGGATGATACCGGAGTTTATCGGACGTCTGCCTATTATCTTTACCCTGAAGGGACTGGATAAGGACATGCTCGTCAAGATACTCAAAGAGCCAAGGAACGCAATCTTAAAGCAATATCAGAAGCTTCTTGCACTGGATGAGGTGAATCTCGAATTTGATGATGGCGCACTTGGCGCTATAGCGGAAAAAGCAATGAAGAAAGATACCGGAGCCAGAGCGCTGCGGGCAATCATAGAAGAATTTATGCTGGATATTATGTATGAGATACCCAAGGATGACAACATCGGGCAGGTTACGATTACCAGGGAATACATAGAAGGAACCGGCGGGCCTGTCATTGAATTGAGAGGGCAGAGAGTGCCGCTGCTGGGGCAGAACCAGGCGGCAGGGTATCTGAGCTAAACTTGCGTTAAAACGCGGTTGACGGGCCGAACGGATATGCTTGCGTGTTCCGTTTCGATTACAGGAGGCAGTTCATAATGCAGGAATTAGATTTTGAAGCACTGGAAAAGAACCTGACAGATGCTATTGCAGAGTCATATATTAAGCTTGGATATACAAAAAGCTCCATGGGTTTTTATTATCCTCTGGAATCTCTGAACAGCCTGCTGGGGGCGGAGTTATCCGTTGCTGAAATGGAAGAGGCACTGAAAGATTTTTGTGGTTTCGTCAAAGGCAGACTGGGAAAGGTATCCTGCTCGCATAATCACACACGCTTTTGTATTTTAATACCTGCGGAAGGTATGGAATATGTACATGAGACAGTAAAGGACACGGGATTTTTGAGAGACTTTATAGAAAAAATTCAGCATAGTGATTGTGGTATTGAGAACATTAAGGAAGTGTTCTCCCGATATTCGGCACACGTGAAGTGTAAAGAACTGCAAAATGGAGAGTTTGACTATCTGATTTATTTCGAGGATGGGATTCCGGATACCTACCGTTATTGTATCAAATTTGAAGGCGGGCATATAACTTATCATCGTTTTACACAGAAAGATTATGAGGCACTGGGGTTTTAGCAACACATTTCGGGGATGGGATGTAAGGTTTGTCCAACAAATATTTTGGACCATCGCAGAGGCAAAAATGATGTTAGCCCGGCAATATTACAGATTATCCAAACTGGCAGACGATAAAATGTCTTTAGTACTTGCAATGCTTAAGGATATGACCAGACGGATTGAAGCGCTGGAAAATAAGACAGCATTAAAAAGGGGACTGTCCCTTTTGAACACCGAATTCTGAATTGTCGCAAACAATTCGGAAAACGGAACTCAAAAGGGTCAGTCCCCTTTTAGTTACAGTTTGGCTGCTTTTTTACCCACAAGGATAGCAGTATGACACAAGAATTTTTAACGTCTAAATTTCTACCGTTCGCGTGCGTTTTGTTTTTGCGTGCTGCTGGGGTGTATGGAACAGAAATCGTAAACCAGCTAGCAGATGCAGACGTCAATTACTACAAGCCGGATTATGCGACATACCTCTCCAGAAGCGACTGGGAGGGCACCTTCCCCAAAACGTACGATGACCTTACAATTGACGGGGATAAGACAGATGAATGGGTACAGAACCTGAATGCTTTCGGATATGGCCGGAAACGACAATATCGATGATCCACAGTGGGAAGAACTGGTAAATGAGATTCCGGTGGATACTTTGTTTGCAAAGATCATAAAAGGCGGAAGTGCCAGCGATGTTATCAAAGAGATCGGTTCACCTCTTGTATATCAAAACGACGGACCCAATGGTTTCGGGGGAGCATTAAACGGCCGAGGCTTAAATGAAAAAGACAAGAATGCAGAATTTACAATGGGAACCATGGCAAATGAAGTCATTCTTGCATGTACCTTCAATAAAGATCTAGTTCATCAGTGGGGAGAATTGATGGGAAATGACGGCCTCTGGAGCGGCAACTGGCTGATCTGGGGAACTGCAGCAAACCTGCATCGCAGTGCATACAACGGAAGGAATTTTAATATTACTCCGAAGATCCTATGCTTTCCAATGACATGGCTTGTGCCACTGTAGAAGGGGCATTGAAATATGGCGTGATCGTAGGTGCAAAACATTTTGCATTCAACGACCAGGAGACACAGCGAAGCGGTGTAGCTACCTATATGACAGAGCAAAAAGCCCGTGAAGGCGAACTCAGGTCCTTCCAGGGAGCGGTGGAAGACTCCGACATTCTGGGCATGATGTCCTCCTTTACAAGAATCAGAGCTGCCTCTGTCAACGGTTCCGTGGCACTTTTGAGAAATATCCTCCGGGATGAGTGGGGATACAAGGGACTGATCTCTACCGATATGGTGAACAACACCGGATATTTCCGGCCTGAAATGTGTATTCATGCAGGCGTGACCATGATGGCGGACTTCAGCACAAACGAGACAATGCAGCAGGTTACAGAATCTTGGCCATATATGACAAAGGAACTGATCTCTAAGGATGAGAACCTTGCTTCAATGGCAAAAGATGACATGAAGTATCAGTTGTATGCCTACGCACACAGCGCTGCGCAGAATGTAAAGACTGTGGAAGTAACTCCATGGTGGGAGATGACCATGAATGTTATCTTCTATATAAGTATCGGATTAAGCGTACTATCTCTGGCACTGTATGCGGCATTCTTTATAAAAGGCAAGAAGGAGGAAAACTAAAGGTTATAGTAGATATCTGCCGTGTGGTTGCGGCGGTACTGATCATAGTGTCCGCCGTCACCTTTATCGGCATGCGTGTGGAATCCTTTGGCTATATCTTTGGTTCCAACCTGGAGATGGGCAATAAAGCCGCATTTAGCGCCGGCAGACAGGCAATTGTGGGAATCGTTCTGTTTATGATAACATGGATTATTTCCGTCATCGCCTCCTTTATGCCGGTGGGCACAAAGAATGTAGATTAATATAAAAAACAACGGAAAAGACAGGGACAGTATAACCGGTAGTTTACCAATTATGCTGTCCCTGATTTTTATTGTTCGGGCAGACATTTGTTGCTATAATAAAGGGCAGGAGGATGAGGACATGATTCGTATCGCACTGGTAGAAGATGATAAAAAATATGTATCTGAACTAAAGGAATATTTGCTGCGCTATGAAAAGGAAAAGAAAGAGAAGATAGCGGTTTCCGTGTTTTCTGACGGAGAGGATATTGTGACAGATTATACGGCGGACTTTGATATTATTCTCATGGACATAGAAATGACTTTTATGGACGGAATGACTGCGGCAAAAAACATACGGCACAAGGATGAAGAGGTCATTATCATTTTTATTACAAATATGCCCCAGTATGCCATAGAGGGTTACAAGGTGGATGCCCTGGACTATGTGCTGAAGCCTCTGTCCTATTTTGCTTTTACCCAGAGGATTGACAGAGCCCTGACAAGACTGAAGCGCCGGGAGAAAAAATATATCACAATCCCGGTCAAAGGCGGCAGGGTCAAACTTGATACATCCAGGATTATGTTTGTGGAGGTGGCGGACCATGATCTGATTTATCAGACTGTGGACGGCGAATATATGACCAAGGGAACCATGAAGGATACACAGGAAAGTCTGGATGTGGGGAATTTTTACCGATGCAGCCGCTGCTATCTGGTAAACATGGAATATGTGGATGGTTTTCAGGGAAGCGATATCATGGTGAATGGCTGGAAGGTACAGGTGAGCCGGTCCCGGAGGAAGCCATTTCTTGATGCCCTGAATAATTACATGAATGAGGCCGGCAAATGAGTGGAATGGAAATGGTGAATACACCGGGGTACTATTATTCGATTGCCTACTTTCTGGCAGTATTTATTCGGGTAGAAAACTACTGCCAGGAACCGGTAACCTTTAAAAACGGAATCCCTGTCACGACAAAAAAAGACAAGCACCTGCACGGTTTTGGGATGAAGAGTATCATAAGCACCGTAAAAAAGTATGGAGGATCAGTAACAGCAGAAATAGAAGAAAACTGGTTTGAACTGCGGATACTCATACCACTGAAAAGTAAAATGTAAAACGATTCTGAAAATGAAGCGCAAAAGGGACAGTCCACCTTACACCAGTAAAGAAAATATATATCATGATGCAGTCAAAATAACTTGAAAATGTTGAAACATACGAGAATTTGTTGACAATTCATAGAGGGAGATATAAACTTACCATATGCAAACGAAGTTCCCTTCGGCCACTTTGCGACTATGGTTAGTGACAACAAATAATGACAATATTCGTTGACAATATTATCGAAAGGCGATAAACTGGTCTTATATTAAAATTGATGGTTTACTTCGTGTGTGATGTTATTTTCACAAATGACACATTGAGAAGCCCCAATTTTAAAATTTTAGAGTATTAGAGGGCTAGCTGAATGGAGAGATATATTGACATGCATTGCCATATACTTCCCGAAGTGGATGACGGTGCTGCGAGTATCAGTCAAACAATAGAGATGCTGCAGATTGCTTATGAAGAGGGAATACGCTTTATCATAGCAACACCACATTATCACCCCCGCAGAGGACATGAACATCCTGCTGTACTGAGAAAGAAGTTATCTGAAGTGCGAAAGCTTGCACGGCAGATTGATGAGAAGTTCCGCATCTATTTGGGAACGGAGATCTATTTCGGACAGGATATCGTTGATAAGCTGCGTCAGGGTGATATTTTAACGCTTAACAGACGCAATTATGTTCTTGTTGAGTTCTCACCATCAGATAGTTTCAGCTACATACAGCAGAGCCTGCAGCAAATACAGATGGCGGGATATCAGGTGATATTAGCTCATGCCGAAAGATATACCAGCTTACGAGATGATATCGATGCAGCAGAGCACATTTGGGACATGGGAGTTAACATCCAGATTAATGCAGGAAGCATTACGGGAGAGAGTGGAAGAAAAGCCAAAAAGTTTGTAAATGAGCTGATGGAGAGGGATATGGTATTTGGTGTAGGGACCGATGCCCACAGTTCTGACAAACGCGCTCCGCGGATGAAGAAGGCGGCAGCCCATGTAAAGAAAAAATACGGAGAAGACTATATGAGGAGGGTATTCTTCAGCAATGCAGCAACCTTGTTGAGGAAGAGAAAATAAATATGAACCAGAACACAACAGTAAATCCTGAAATTGATAATAATGAGATAACTATAGATCTGACTGAACTGTTCATGATCATATGGAGAAGATTACATTTAGTAATATTAGCGGGAATTGCCATGGCAATGGTTGCATTTATCGGAACAAAGCTGATTATCACACCGATGTATACCTCGGTAACCAAGCTGTATGTCCTATCAAAAGAAGAAGGAAGTACAAGTCTTACATACAGTGATGTCCAGACAGGAACATCGCTGACGAAGGATTATATGGAGCTTGTCAAAAGCCGGCCGGTGCTGGAACAGGTTATTGCAGTATTGAATCTGGATATGAAAGCAGAGGATCTGTCAGACACGATTACAGTAGATACTCCCCAGGATACACGAATCTTAAGGATATCTGTAGAAAATGAAGATCCAAAGGAGGCCAAGGAGATTGCGGATGCAATCAGAGAAGCTGTCAGCATACAGATTAAAGAGATTATGAATGCAGATTCCGTGAATACAGTAGAAGAAGGAAACCTTCCCACAGATCCCTCCTCTCCAAGCACCATGAAAAATATGGCGATTGGAGGAATGCTGGGAATTATTTTGGCAATCGGAATAATCGCGCTTATTTATATACTGGATGATACAATCAAAACACCGGATGATGTAGAACACTATCTTGGATTAAACGTGCTGACCTCCATCCCGATTCAGGAGGGTATGAAAAAGTCTAAGAAGACCAAAGGCTTATCAACCAGGCAGTACACGAAGAACATGAAGAAGTAGAGGGAGGGGAGCTTTTAATATGCAGGAAATTGTTTTAAGAGGATTAAAAAAGGATTACAGGAGCAATGAAGCCTATAAAACCTTACGTACAAATATTGAATTTTCCGGGGAAGACAACAAAGCAATCGTGCTTACAAGCTGCACCCCAAACGAGGGTAAAAGTACAGTTTCCCTGGCACTGGCAGATTCTCTGGCTGAGGCCGGAAAAAAAGTACTGTTTGTAGATGCCGATCTGAGAAAATCTGTATTAACCGGACGCCACAAGGTCACAGGGCCAATCAAAGGATTGTCTCACTTCCTGGCAGGACAGGCCAAGGTCAGTGATATCATGTACCAGACCCAGGAACCGGGACTGGTTGTGATGTTTGCAGGGGTTGTCCCCCCAAATCCGGCAGAACTTCTGGGACAGTACAAATTCAAATCTCTGATAGAAAGTGCAAAAAAAGTCTATGACTACATTATTATAGATGCACCACCCCTTGGGAGCGTTATTGACAGCGCAATCATAGCAAAACAATGTGATGCCTCTGTACTGGTGATTGCAGCTAATACAATCAGCTATAAGTTTGCACGGGCAGTAAAAGAACAATTGGAGAAATCAGATTGTCCGATTCTTGGTGTGGTCCTGAACAAGGTGGATATGAAACAGAATAAATATTACGGCAAATACTATGGAAAATACTATGGAGAATATGGAAAAAAATAGGAGATGCGGGAGATGAAACAGCGGTTACTTACAGTTATGTTACTGATGGGCTGTGCCATTTTATGCGTTATTGGATTTTTCCTATATGTTGGCCAGGATAAACAGCCCCCAAAAATCAGCGTCAAGAAAATGAATATTACATACCACGAAGGCGGTGACTATGACTCCTTATTAAAGGGAGTAAAAGCAAAGGACAACAGGGACGGCGACTTAAGCAGCAAAGTCTTTGTAGATCGGATTATTCCTACAGAGGATGGAAAAGCGGTCATAAGTTACGGGGTTATTGATAAGAGAAAAAACGTGGGAACAGCCACTCGGATTGTTAAATATATGGCAGACGCTCATAAAGAAACTAATGAGGATGCAGATCCAGCAGAAGACAATGCAAGCGATGATATAGAGGCAGTGGATGCTGAGGCAAAAGAATCTGAGCAGGTGGCAGAAAAAGCGGAACAGGATGCAGCTCTCGAAAAAGAGGAACAGGCTAATGCAGCTCCCGACCTTGCATTGAGTACCGGCCAGGCAGTCATTGAGGCAGGGACTGAATTTGATCCTTTAAGTGTAGTGGCGGGTGTTTCGGATGCAACAGATGCCCCCGACGTTTTATTACAGCAGATCACTGTGGAAGGTGATTATGATATTTACACGCCCGGCGATTATCAACTGAATTATTATGTGACAGACAGCGACGGAAATACATCAGAGGCAAGGCCACTTACCCTGACCGTACAATAAGAAGGAGACATATTTATATGGACAAAAGGGGAAAAACTCTTCATATGGGTGGAAAACTACTTACTTTGGTGCAGCTGATTCTTTCGGCGGGGCTGCTGATAGTTATCTGGAACAGCGGTGTACTTCCGATGAGATATATAATTGCGGCAGCAGTTGTCATGCTGGTACTGTTCGGCATTACTTTCGGACTTCAATTTCTGAGGAACAAAATATATATAGCTGGAATTGTTCTGAGTATGCTAATCAGTGCCGGGATGGGCATCGGTATCGTCTATATGCTCAAGGCGGACAAACTGATGGAGGATGTAGGCGGAGCTTCCTATAAAACAGACAATATGATTGTAGTGGTGAAAAAGGAAAGTCCCGCATCAAATCTGCTGGATGCCAAAGGCTACCGATTTGGGATGCAGAAATCTGTGGATCAGGAAAATAACCGGCTGATGAAAGAAGATATAGAAAAAGCACTGGGCCAGGAGATAAAGATAGAAGAATATGCAACACCCTCCGATGAGGCTGAGGCCCTTCTCAAAGGACGAATTGAAGCAGCCATCTATAATGAAGCTTTCGCCGGAATCATTGACGACGCTGTGGAAGGTTATTCCGACCAGGTGAGGATATTGTATCAATATGGTATCAATACAGAGATTGAGCAGAAAGAGACAAATATCCAAAAGCCGTTTAACGTGTATATAAGTGGAATTGATGTGGACGGTCCTATTACAACGAACAGCAGAAGTGATGTAAATATTATCATGACTGTAAATCCAAATACAAGAAAAATATTGCTCACAACAACGCCCCGAGATTACTACGTGCCCATTTTGGGAGTCTCCGGGGAACAAAAGGACAAGCTGACCCATGCAGGTATTTACGGGGTTGATGTTTCCATGAAAACCCTGGAGAGTATCTACAAAATAGATATTTCATACTATGCCAGAGTAAACTTCACTTCTCTGATACATATTGTGGATGCTCTTGGCGGAGTCGATGTAAATTCAGAATATGCCTTTACAACAACACATGGCAGCTATGAAATAAAAAAAGGTATCAATCATATGGACGGAGCAATAGCTCTGGGATTTTCAAGAGAAAGATACAGTTTTGAAGCAGGAGATAACCAGAGAGGAAAAAATCAGGAAGCTGTACTTACAGCAATTTTAAATAAAGCCATGTCACCGGCAATTCTGACAAATGCAAACCAGATCATTGCAAGTGTGGGTGACAGCGTTGAGACAAACATGACCCAGGAGGAAATGGCAAAATTCATCAACTTACAACTTTCAGACAGCTCAGCCTGGTCCATCGAATCTGCAGCGGCTACAGGAACCGGGGATAATCAGACGTGCTTTTCGTCCGGGGATGAAATACTGTATGTGATGAATCCAAATGAGCAGTCCATACAGGAAATATCGAAAAAGATGGCGCAGGTAGCGGAAGAAAAGTAATATCTGAACATCTATGGGGAGGGGAAAACCATGTATCAGGATATTATAAAGGGCTGGGTGAAACATTTAGACTTTATGATATTGGATGTTGTAAGTTTGGAAGCAGCATTTTTCATTTCATATTTCATAAGGAACAAGGGTCTGGAAAATGGCTTTTCGGAACATTATCAAAATATGATTTGGGCAATTATTTTGATGAGTATTATGGCGGCCTTTTTACTGAGCAGCTATAGAGGAATTATCCGGCGGGGATATATGAAAGAGATAAAGCAATCATTGTCTCATTGTGGATTCATAACCTTAGGATTGATTGTGTGGATGTTTGCGTTTAAAGAATCTGACTCATATTCACGAATCATTGTGCTGTCCATGTATCCGATCAGTGCATTTATTACACTGGCTGTCCGGTTATTCTGGAAACGGATTATTAGGCTGCGGATACGCAGCAGAAAGAAAATGCGGAAAGTTTTGATTATATCTACGGAAGACCGGATAGAAGATGCTATTGAAGGGCTGCTGCAGCCTTATAGAAATTATCAGCTAAGTGCCTGTGCACTGTATGATACCTCAGATAAGGTGGGTACAGAAATAAAATACGTACCGGTTGTGGCCGATAAAGATCATATGATTGCGTATATCCAGGAAAATATTGTGGATGAGGTATTCATCGATTTGCCTGGATATGAAAAAGAAGCAGAGAGACTTATGGGAATCTTTGTGAGCATGGGTTTGGTCGTACATATAAATCTTGCCAGATTTACACCGACCGTAGAGAACAAGATGATACACCAGTTTGCAGGTTTTATGGTTCTCTCCTCCGGCATGAAATTTGCTTCCTCACAGCAGCTGTTTTTCAAGCGTTTCATTGATATCCTTGGGGGGTTGGTGGGACTGCTGGCAACAGGTATTGTTTTTATTATATTTGCTCCCATCATAAAAAGACAGTCACCGGGACCTATATTCTTTGCCCAGGAGCGGGTGGGGAGAAATGGAAGACGATTCAAGATTTATAAGTTCCGCACTATGTATCCTGATGCAGAAGAACGGAAAAAAGAATTGCTGGCACAGAACAAGATGGATGGTTTCATGTTCAAGATGGATAATGACCCCAGAATTATACCTATAGGACATTTCCTTAGGAAAAGCAGCATTGATGAATTTCCCCAGTTCTGGAATGTGCTGAAAGGGGATATGAGCCTGGTGGGGACAAGACCTCCTACAGTAGACGAATATGAAAGATATGAACTCCGGCACAGAAAGAGACTGGCCATGAGACCGGGGCTGACCGGGATGTGGCAGGTAAGCGGGAGAAGCGATATTGTGGATTTTGAAGAGATTGTGACACTGGATGCCAAGTATATATCGGAGTGGACACTGGGGATGGATATAAAGATGATCTGGAAGACAGTGATGATAGTGGTGGGGCAGAAAGGGGCGGTTTAGAAAAATGCAACATATTTCTGTTAATGAGTCAAAAGTGTTACAGATGTATCTGAAGTTTTTACATTACGAATGTTCTTGGATTGGGATAGGGCATAATAGGGACAAGAGGTAGTAAGTCGAATGGTTTAGCTGATGAATGGGATAAACGCCTGTGGGGTAGATACTCGCACGGTTTTATATAGAGATACCATCCGATTAGATGTGTACATAGAAATAACATTTCTATGGGATGGGGTTCGAGGAGGACCGAAGGAGTAAATACTATGAAGAATTACAAGATTGCTGTTGCGGGAAGTGGTTATGTGGGTCTTTCGATTGCCACGCTGTTGAGCCAGCACCACAAGGTAACCGCAGTGGATATTGTTCCGGAGAAGGTTGAGATGATTAACAACCGCAATTCTCTGATTCAGGATGATTACATTGAAAAGTATCTGGCAGAAAAGGATCTGGACCTGACTGCAACACTGGATGCGAAGGCTGCATATTCTACTGCTGATTTCGTTGTCATAGCTGCGCCCACAAATGTCTACTCAACAAACCGTATTGACGTAGCAACGTCAAAAAGAGCCTATTTTGCACACTTTACACGCCACCGAAATTCGTCACATTTAACAGTTGCGCGACGATATGACTTTGAGAGATTGTACAAATCGCTGAACTTTTGAGCCTTGTGGCACAAAATTGGCACATCTTTTTCAGAAGAATCATAGAAATGGCGAAAAAACAGGATAAAACAACAAAAATCTATGAGTTTATCATTAACGTCTGAAACTGCTGTTGAGTACACTATCTGACCCACTAATGACACCTACATCATTACGGTTTGTTGAGTCATGAAAAATAGAGAAAAACAGATGATTTCTACTTCATAAAACAGCTGTTGAGTAGAGCTTGGATGGTGATGATAATTACATGTTTTGTGCAGTGAGAGTGAATGATTTGTTCATTGTGAACAATGAATGGCGAGAATTGACCTGTGTGATATATACAGTTTTAACAAAACTCATGCACCGACAGGATTCGATTCAACAATCCAACACTTAGAAAAAACGTCATTGCCGGGTATACGGGGTTCGACTGTATAAAACATCACTTCGGTTATAGAGGAATAGAAACGAGTGTACTCAACGGATGTTTTATGGAGTAGAAAACATGATTGCTGAGGTAATTGGGTACGACAGCATAAGAAAACATTTAGCCGCGTGAGCGGTAAGAGGTAAAAGAAATACTATCCATATGGATGCGTATATAGATATAAAAATTATATTGAGGAGCATAAAATGGGAAAGTACTTTGGAACGGACGGCTTCCGTGGAGAAGCCGGTATTACATTAACAGCAGATCACGCCTATAAGGTGGGACGTTTCTTAGGCTGGTACTATAATGCACTGTGTGAGCGCAACGGCAATAACGAGCCTGCTCGCATCGTCATCGGCAAGGATACCCGCCGCAGCTCCTATATGTTTGAGTACAGTTTAGTGGCTGGTTTGACCGCCTGGATTGTGCCAACGGTAGCGCTTGGAATATCGCAAAGTCTGTGTTCGATGCTCTCGGCGCAGATACATACGTCATCAACAACAAACCCAATGGTACTAATATCAATAACAATGTCGGTTCCACTCATATTGAAGGATTGCAAAAGTTTGTTGTAGAAAATCATCTGGATGTTGGTTTTGCCTATGATGGCGATGCCGATCGCTGCCTGTGTGTGGATGAAAAAGGTAATGTTATCACTGGCGACCATATACTGTACATCTACGGTTGCTACATGAAGGAACGTGGTAAGTTACTGACAAATACCGTTGTTACAACCGTTATGTCCAACTTTGGCCTGTACAAGGCTTTTGATGAGCAGGGCATTGGCTACGCCAAAACCGCTGTGGGCGACAAGTACGTCTACGAGTACATGGCAAAGAACGGCTGCCGTATCGGTGGTGAGCAGAGCGGTCATATCATCTTCTCCAAGTACGCAAGCACTGGCGATGGTATCTTGACCAGTTTGAAGATGATGGAAGTTATGTTGGCAAAGAAGAAGCCGATGAGCGAACTGGTAGCACCGCTGAAAATTTACCCGCAGGTGCTTGAGAATGTTCGTGTAACCGATAAGAAGACTGCACAGAATGACCCTGCTGTGCAGGAAGCAGTAAATAAAGTAGCTGAAGCACTGGGTGATACTGGCCGTATCCTTGTTCGTGAGTCTGGCACTGAGCCGGTTGTGCGCGTTATGGTAGAAGCACCTGACCATGATACTTGTCAGAAGTATGTGAATGAAGTAGTCAATGTTATCTGCGAAAAAGGATACAAAATCTAATCATAATACAAATTTGGGGTGTGTTTTAGTACAAAATTTGGAGGATAAACCTATGTGTGGAATCGTTGGTTTTACAGGAAATCGACAGGCAGCACCGATCCTGCTGGATGGTCTGTCAAAACTGGAATATAGAGGATATGACTCGGCCGGACTGGCTGTCCGTGATGGAGAAAATCTGGCTCAGGTCGTGAAAGCAAAAGGTCGGCTGTCTAATCTGATCGAGAAAACAGATGGCGGAAAGGCACTGAAAGGAACATGTGGTATTGGTCATACTCGTTGGGCCACCCACGGTGAGCCGAGCCAAACCAATGCACATCCGCATGTTTCAGGTAACTGCACCCGTTCTGGTTCTGGCACAGTGGAGTCAGAGGTCGTTGGCGTACATAACGGCATCATCGAGAACTATACCGAACTGAAAGAAAAGCTGCTGAAGCATGGCTATACGTTCTACAGCCAGACGGACACTGAAGTAGTCATTAAGCTGGTGGACTATTATTATAAAAAGTATAACCTCGGTCCTATCGATGCCATTGCCAAGACAATGGTGCGTGTTCGCGGTTCCTATGCCCTTGAACTAATGTTCCGTGACTATCCGGGCGAAATCTGGGTGGCTCGTAAGGACAGTCCAATGATCATTGGTATTGCGGATGGCGAAACCTATGTGGCTTCAGATGTCCCAGCAATTCTGAAATACACTCGCAATGTATATTACATTGGCAACCTTGAGTTTGCAAAACTTGTTCCGGGCGAGGCTCACTTCTATGATCTGAATGGTGATGAGATCGAGAAGCAGACCACTGAAATCAAGTGGGATGCCGAGGCTGCCGAAAAGGGTGGCTTTGAGCATTTCATGATGAAAGAGATCCATGAGCAGCCGAAAGCTGTTCAGGATACCCTGAACTCTGCAATCAAAGACGGAGCTATCGACCTGTCCGGCGTGGAGATCACTGAGGATGAGATCAAGAATTTCGAGCAGATCTATATCGTAGCCTGTGGCTCTGCATGGCATGTGGGCATGGCTGCTCAGTATGTGCTGGAAGATATAGCGGATATCCCGGTGCGTGTGGAGCTTGCATCTGAGTTCCGTTATCGTAAGATGCCACTCAACCAGAAGGCACTGGTGATCGTTGTCAGCCAGTCCGGTGAGACGGCAGATACACTGGCTGCACTGCGACTTGCAAAAGAGAAGGGCATTACCACGATGGCAATCGTTAATGTTGTCGGCAGCAGCATTGCCCGTGAAGCGGACAAAGTGTTCTACACCCTTGCCGGTCCAGAAATCTCTGTCGCAACGACTAAGGCATATAGTGCACAGTTGGCAGCTATGTACTGTCTGGCGGTTCAGTTTGCAAAGTTCAGAGGAAAAATTACGGAGGAGCAATACAGCTACTATATCTCTGAACTGTTGACTCTCCCAGAGAAGATGCAGAAGACTCTGGAAGATAAGGAGCGCATCCAGTGGTTCGCAGCAAAGTATGCCAACGCACATGATGTGTTCTTTGTGGGCCGTGGCATCGACTATGCAGTTTGCCTGGAGGGTAGTCTAAAGCTGAAGGAGATTAGCTACATCCACTCCGAAGCATACGCAGCTGGTGAACTGAAGCACGGAACCATCAGCCTGATCGAGCAGGGAACACTGGTCATCGGCGTGCTGACTCAGAGTGAGCTGTATGAGAAAACGGTAAGCAATATGCTGGAGTGCAAGAGCCGTGGGGCCTATCTGATGGGTCTGACTACTTATGGTAAGTACGAGATTGAAGATCAGGTGAACTTCACAGTCTATGTTCCGAAGGTGGATGAGCACTTCATCGGAAGTCTGGCTGTGATTCCGCTGCAGCTGCTTGGCTACTATGTCTCCGTTGCCAAGGGTCTGGATGTGGATAAGCCGAGAAATCTTGCAAAGAGTGTTACGGTAGAATGATTTCATAATGTTGTTTCAGGGCTGAAAAGTCTATATTTTATATTATTTTTGGAGGAATACAAAAATGTCTCTGTATGAAAAATTGATTAATCGTGAAGAAAAGCTTGCACTGGTTGGTTTGGGCTATGTAGGTATGCCTATTGCAGTTGCTTTTGCTAAAAAAGGGCTGGATGTAATTGGATTTGATTTAAATAAAGAAAAAATTGAGCTGTACAAGTCCGGTATTGATCCGACTAAGGAAGTAGGAGATGAAGCTATTAAAACGACGTCCGTTGAATTTACTGCAGATGAAAATAAACTTCAGGAAGCGAAATTCCTGATCGTTGCGGTTCCTACTCCTGTAAATACTGATCATACGCCTGACCTGACTCCGGTAATTGGAGCTTCTGAAATTGTTGGCCGTAATTTGACAAAGGGTGCGGTTGTCGTTTACGAATCTACGGTTTATCCGGGTTGTACAGAGGATGTATGTATTCCTATTTTGGAAAAGGAGTCTGGTCTTAAATGCGGTGAGGACTTTAAGATTGGCTACAGCCCGGAGCGTATCAATCCTGGCGATAAGGTTCATCGTCTGGAAAATATCCACAAGATCGTTTCTGGTTGCGATGATGAGTCTTTGAAAGAAATCAAAAATGTATATGACATTGTAATTGAGGTTGGAACTCATCCGGTCTCTAATATGAGAACAGCTGAAGCTGTTAAAGTTGTCGAGAACAGTCAGAGAGATATTAACATTGCATTTATGAATGAACTGGCAATGGTGTTTGATCGTATGGATATTGATACCAACGAAGTGGTTGATGGCATGAATACTAAATGGAATGCGCTTGGATTCCGTCCGGGTCTTGTTGGCGGTCATTGCATCGGTGTTGATCCGTACTACTTTACATATGAAGCGGAAAAGTTGGGGTATCATAGCCAGATTATTCTGAACGGACGAATTGTAAACGACCATATGGGTGCTTTTGTTGCAGATGCAGCTGTTAAACAGATGATTGCTGCCGGTCAAGCTCCGAAAAAGTCTAAAGTTGTAATTCTTGGTTTGACCTTTAAGGAGAACTGTCCTGATACTAGAAATAGCAAGGTGGATGACATTATCAAAGAGTTGAACACCTATGGTATTGAACCTGTTGTTGTAGATCCTTGGGCTAGTGAACGTGACGCAATGCGCGAATATGGTGTCACTCTGACAAAATTAGAAGACGCAAAAAACGCAGATTGTGTGATTGTCGCTGTCGCTCATAATGAATTTAAGGCATTGAGCTTGGATGATATCAAGGCAATGTTTAAAGCGAGTAGTGATAATGAAAAGGTGTTGATTGATGTAAAGGGTCTTTATAAAGTATCTGACCTTAAGGCATCTGGTATGCGTTTCTGGAGATTGTAATTAATGAGCGAGAAGGAAATAAGGATATGCTTGGCATCATCATCTGGAGGACATTTTGAGCAGTTAATGATGCTTAAGCCCTTAATTGAAAAATATAGTGGATATATTGTTACAGAAAAAATTGGTTACGATGTCAAAGCCGGAGATATACCGGTGAGGTACGTTTTACCAATTAATCGAACGGATAAAACATTTTTTCTGAAATTTTTTGTAAACATTATAAAATCACTTTTTATTGTTTTATCGGATAGACCAGATTACATCATTTCTACAGGATCCTTGGCAGCAGTGCCACTAATGGTATGGACGAAGATTTTTGGCGGTAAAGTGATATATATTGAATCATTTGCAAAAATTAACTCGCCTAACCTTTCTGGGAAAATTGCATATAAGTTTGCAGACAGGTTTTATGTACAGTGGGAAAGTATGAAGAAATTCTATCCAAATGCAATCTGTAAGGGGGGAATTTACTGATGATATTTATCACAACGGGATCAAGAAGTTTCCAGTTTAACAGATTGTTGGAGGCTGTAGATAAAGCCATAGAGAACGGAGCAATTACTGATGAGGTTTTTGCACAAATTGGTTCCAGCAACTATCCAATAAAAAATTATAAATATAAAGAATTTTTGAATCATGATGAATTCAATGAAAAGATGAGAAACTGTGATATTGTGTTGACCCACGGCGGCACAGGGGTAATCGTTAACGCGGTGAAAATGGGAAAACGTGTTGTAGCAGTTCCTCGACTGGCAAAATACCAAGAGGTTGTTGATGATCATCAGATTCAGCTAGTGCAGGCATTTGAAAAACTTGGAATGGTCACGGCATGTTATGATAGTAATAAGATTGGCATAGCGATTGAAGAGGCAAAAGGCAAAGAAGTTAAACCCTATGTATCAAACATACAGACCATTATTGATTCTATTGATGCGCTAATCTGTGGGAAGACTGAAGACAAGAAAAAGATAAGAATCTTAATGTGCAGCTCAGATAGAAAAGAAAAGGGTGGCATGAATAGTGTTATTGATCAGTTAATGGATCATGACTGGGGAGATGATTTTCAGTTTTCGTATTTGGCTACGCATGTGACGGGAAACCCATTAAAGAAAATATTCTTCTTTGCTAATGCATATAGAAAACTAAAGAAACTCATAAAACGAGATGCGTTTGACATTATACATATTCATATGTCTTATAAGGGGAGCTTCTATAGAAAGTATTATGTAACAAAACTATGCAAGAAATATAATAAAATGGTGATAATTCACCTACATGGGTCTGAATTTAAGGATTTTTACAATAACGGAAATTCAAAACGAAAGGCACAGATTCAAGAACTTTTTTCTATTGCAGATTCAAGTATTGTTCTTGGCGAAGATTGGAAAAAATTTATTCTGAAAATCGCACCGAAGGCCAATGTTGTTGTTATCAACAATGCGGTTTCGCTTCCAAATTTTGAAGATAAGGAAACTAATAAAGTAAGAACATTTTTATTTCTGGGAGCACTTATCCAGAGAAAAGGAGTTATTGATTTATTAGATGCTGTGAAACAGATGAAAGATCAAGGTGTTTCGGATTTTCGTCTGTCAATTGCAGGTTCTGGAGTTGAGGAGCAGCGTTTAAAAGAATATACTCGAACTAATGGATTACAAAAATATGTTGAATTTTTGGGCTGGGTTACAAAGGAACAAAAGCCAGAACTACTGAAAAAATCTGATGTGCTTGTATTGCCTTCTTATAATGAAGGTTTGCCAATTGCTATATTAGAAGCTATGTCCTATGGCTTGCCAATTATAAGTACAAATGTAGGGAGCATTGCGGAAGCTGTAAAGGAGAAAGAAAATGGTTTTTTAATTGAACCAGGAGATGTTGATTCTTTAGCACATGCGATGATACAGTTAACTAATAATTCGATTTTATGGAAAAAGGAATCGAGGGCGTCAAGGAATATATGCGAGACAAAATTCTCTGAAAATGTATTTTTTGAAGCTGTTGAGAAAATATATCGGGGTTTATGTAAATAATGATTAGAAAAATTAAACTTAAAATCAAAAAAATACTCCGGGGGGGGTTACAGTTGAAGAACTCCGGAAACTTGGGGCCACAATAGGTGAGGACGTAGAAATCTGGACAGATAAAATCGATAAAGGACATGCTTTTTTATTGCAAATAGGAAATAGAGTCACGATTAGCGATGCAAGAATTCTCTTACATGACGCAAGTACAAAGAGATTTATAGGCTATAGCAGAGTTGGTCGTGTAGTAATAGGAAGTGATGTTTTTATCGGAGCAGATGCTATTATTCTTCCAGGAGTCACAATCGGAAATAATGTTGTGATTGGTGCTGGGACGGTTGTAACAAAAGATATTCCCGATAATAGTGTTGTTATAGGAGTTCCTGCTAAAGTTATAGGAAGTTGTGATGCTTTCATAAAAAGAAATGAAATGCTATTGAAACAATCCCCTAAGTATGATACTTATTGGACGAAAAAAAGTATAGAAGAAAAGAAAAAAATGCAAAAGGAGTTGAGCAATCGGCTAGGATATGATCGATGATTAGTTAGTTTTCTTGATTTAAGACAATCGAAATTTTGTTAATATAAGGATTTGAGTGATGAGAACAATGAGAGAGGATAGTCTTGTATCTGTTGTAATAACAACATATAAAAGGCCAATTGAAGTACTAAAAAGAGCAGTTGAAAGTGTGGTAAATCAAACCTACAATAATACTGAAATAATTGTAGTAAATGATTATCCGGAAGATAAATTCAATGCGACGAAAATTAGAGAAATGCTGTTAGCCTTTCCGAATAAAACAATTCAATATATTGAACCGGAGCATAATTCAGGAGCTTGCGCAGCGAGAAATATGGGCTTATCTATAGCCAATGGTGCATACATTGCGTTTTTAGACGATGATGATTATTGGTTAAATGAAAAAATTGAAATTCAGCTCTCAGGATTCTGTGCAGATGATATTGGAGTTGTTTATACACCGTATTATTTAAAGTATAAGGACAAACAAGAAATTGTTAGAACAGATGCAATTAGCGGTAAGTTAACGGAATCTCTTTTATATAGAAATACAATGTGTATTTTCCCACTTATGAGAACTAGTTTGGTTCGTAAGTTAGGTGGATTTGATGTTGAACTTACGGCTAGTCAGGAACATGACTTGTTGCTAAGATTATCTGAAATTTGTGACTTTAATTTTGTAGATAAACCAACTGCTGTATATGATGTTTCAGAAGAATCTATTTCAATGAATATTCCTAAGAAAATAAAAGCTTTTGAAATGTTTCAAGCTAAACACAAGGAATTGTATAATAGCTATCCAGACGCTTTGTATTACCAGATTATTAGAATGGTCAATAATATGAATAATGCTGGACAGTATAAATATGCTCTAAGATTATGGAAAAAGGCTATAAAAATAAAACCTTTTTCTGCATCAAATATCATACAACCGATAAAAGGATATATAAAAAGATTGATGAGGAGAAAAGCATTCCACTGAGATACTATTTTGTATATGGTGTCCGTATGTAGAAGTAATGCTAGGCAATGTAGAATGAAAAAAATAGCTATTTTTACGCCGACTATATATGCAATCGGCGGTGAATCACGGGTTGTAACAGTAATTGCAAATGAATTGTGCAAAGATCATGATGTTACAATTTTTACACGGGAAAAAAAATTATTAGACAGCATATACGGACTTAAAGATAATATAGAAGTGGTATCTTATTATCCATATTCTCGGAAGCCTGTAGCTTCTGCAATCCGCTATATCTACAGAAAAACAAAACTATCTTTTTTTGAAAATAATATATGGTTACTAGACTATGCGTATTATTCAAAAGATGCTGTAAAAAAAATGAGACGTAATATATCGGACAAATTTGACATTATTATTGCAGTATCAGGAGATATGTCTGTTTTACTTGGAAAATGCAATTTGACGGAAAAAATAACCATAGGATGGGAACATAATTCGTATGAAGCATATTTTGAAACACCGCATAGATACTTGTGGAAGAGGGAAAAAATATTTGTAAAAGCAGTGCAAAAACTGACGCACTGCATAGTGTTGAATGAGGATATTGCGGAAAAATACAAGAATAATCTAAAAATTCAATGTGAATATATATATAATCCGAGAAGTTTTGTGAGTGTAGAAAAGTCTAAATTGAACAATAAGCAGTTTATTGCATGTGGTAACTTTGTGCAAGCCAAGGGATTTGATCTGCTCATTGAATCTTTTAATATATTTTCAAAAAGTAATAAAGAGTGGAATTTAGTAATTGCGGGGGATGGATGCGATTATGGAAAAATCAAAGAAAAGGTTATTAAATATGGCTTGCAAGGTAGAGTTGAATTGCCGGGATATTTAAAGGATGTAAAGCCACTTTTATTGGAATCTTCAGTATATTTGCTATCTTCTAGGTGGGAAGGATTTCCTATGTGTGTAACAGAGGCTTTTGAAATAGGATTGCCCGTTATATGCTATGATATTCCAGCTGTTATACCGTTAACGAGAAATAAAGAAGGTATTGTTGTGGAAAAGTTTGATACTAAGAAGTTTGCGGATGCAATGTTAGAACTATCAAATAATACCGAACTGCGGAGAGAAATGGCTACTAATGCGTTAAGAATGGCTGATTCAATTTCAATAGAGAATATAGCGGCAGAGTGGAACGCACTAATAGAAAAAAATAATTAGGAAGGTAGATATAGTGGTAATTGACATTAGACATCTAAAAAATAAAAATTATTTTCAACTTATTGTGTTGGCAATAACTTCTTTCATTATACCTTTTTATATATGTGATACCAATAGGCATAATCTTCTGTTTACTATGGCAGAAATACCATTGCTTATCCTATTACTTATGAATTTAAAAAAGATGAGAGTACGTAGGAATATAGGATATATAGTGTTAGTAATACTCTATTTTTTGACTTTTTTATATTACGATATTTTTTACCTAAAATGTTATTGGGCACTTTGCTATAAAGTGGGCTCTTTTTTGTTGCTATGGGATTTTGATTCGTGTGAATCGTATGAAGGTATAAGAAAAGATTCGTTATATTCAGAGTTGACCGATACAATATTAAGTATATTTTCATTTACAGTTATTCTTAGTTTGATATCTAATATGATTGGTGTCGATGCTATTTTTCTTGATGTGAATCAGTTTCATTTAAGAAGTGCGAAAAGTGGTGTGTTCCTAGATGAACGATTGACGTGGGTTTTTATGCATAAAAGCTCTTATGGTCTATTACTGGTTTTGGCTTTAGCACTTTTGATGAAAAGAAGAAATTTTCTTTTCAGAAGACTGTGGATTTGCATTTATTTTATTGCGGCGATAAGAATTAATTCTATGGTATCTATTGTATGTATGGGAATGGTTTTATTCGCCTATTATATAAAAACAAAAGAATTAGATAAAAAAACAATGATTAAACTTTTTTTTGCATTTTTTGTTGGTTTAATAATTGCAGGAGCCGTTTTTTATATTGTTGAATCGAAAAGAAATGTATCGAGTTTGGGTGATAGAGCATATATTTGGGCTATTTATGCGGATTCATTAGCAAAATATCCTCATGGTATGGGAAAAAGTTTTTTTTCAGATTCTTTTTGGCTGGCCGCTGGTGGACGCTATATTAACAACTTTCACAATGTTTTTTTTAATGAGATGATTCATTACTCAGTACCAGTTGGGATTATGTTTATAGTACTGGTTTTGTACTATCCAATAAAATACATTGTATCAAATTCGTCTAAATTATACAGTGTTTTGCTGTTGATTTCATTTTGTTTACCAATGTATTTTGACCAAGCATTGAATGATTTGATATTCCCGGTGTTTCTTATTATGCTGAAGCTGTGTTTTAGCAATTCAAATGCTAGTGATGAAGTATAATACAGTGGCATCAGATATTGATGATGAACCTATTAATATTTGGGTTGATATTATATTATTATTTATACTGTTATTTGATGGAGAAATGGAGATTTGGAGATTTTTATGAAACGATTATTAGAGTGGATTAAGAGAAGGAAGATTAGAAAAGGAATGACTCCAGATATTCTAAGGGAATATGGAGCATCAATTGGAAATAATGTTGTTATATGGACGAATAAAATTGATTTGGGTCATGCTTTTTTACTTACAATTGGAAATAACGTAACAATTTCAGATGCCAGAATACTATTGCATGATGCGAGTACTAAGATGGCGTTAAAATATAGTCGTGTCGGCAGAGTGACCATTGGGGACAATGTTTTTATAGGAGCTGATTCAATTATTCTACCTTCAATAACAATAGGCAATAATGTAGTTGTTGGAGCAGGTACGGTTGTTACTAAGGATGTGCCAGACAATTCAGTGATTGTTGGAAACCCTGGAAGAATTATTGCTTCATATGATGAATTTATAAATAGAAACAAGCAGCTACTTGATGGGGGGGCGGTTTATAATACATATTGGAAATATAAAAGCGAAGATGAAAAAAAATTAATGAAGAAAGAACTTAAGGATGGTATTGGATTTGATGTTTGAATGCGGAGTTATTCTAATTATAAATATCTTTTTTTATACCATGTTATCGGTATGGGTTACTTATAATGAATAATAATAAATTTTTAAAGCATTTTACTATCATAGGTGCAGGAACAGCAATTAATTTACTAGTTGGACTATTTACAACACCTTTAATTACACGTCTAGTCGATCCTGTAGAATATGGTCAATATTCTATTTTTACAATGTATTCCAGCATTGCAGTCATGGTTTTATGTATGGGATTGGATCAGGCATTGGTGAGATTCTATTATGAAAAAGATGATTTGAGTTATAAAAGAGCATTGCTGTTTAAATGTGTTAGAATTCCACTTATTTTAAGTGTGATTGCTACTATAATTATAACCATATGTGCATATAGTAATTTAATTAATTTTGAATTTCCAGCTCTAATTATGGTGCTGCTTTGTGTATATTCATTTGCTGAATTAGTGTATAGGTTTAGCCTCTTGATTGTACGCTTAGAATATAAAAGTAAACTGTATTCTGTTTTAAATGTAATAAAGAAAGTGGCATATGTGTGTGTGGCCCTTTTTTTTCTTGTTATAGTAAAAGGTGATGACTTGCTGATACTGTCGGTAAGTATACTAGTTGCAACGTCACTATGTGTAATCATTAGCATGATTATGCAAGCAAAGATGTGGAATATCTTTCAAAATAGAGAGTCGGATTGCTCTATAGAGTATAAAACCATTTTGACATATGCATATCCATATGTTATTACTATGGGAGTAACAACCTTATTTCAAGCAATAGACAAAATAGCATTAAATATGTATTGTACATATACCGAAGTAGGAATATATTCGTCAACAATGACCTTGGTCCATATTTTTGCGATTATTCAAACTACATTCAATACACTTTGGTCTCCAATGGCAGTTGAACATTATACAAAAAATCCAGAGGATAAGAAGTTTTATCAAAAAGGAAATCAGATTATAACGGTTGTTATGTTCTTCCTTGGAATTTCCCTTATTTTGGTTAAAGATGTATTTGCCGTATTGTTAGGAGAAAAGTATCGAGAGGCTGCGTACATTTTACCCTTTTTGATTTTTAATCCAATTATGTATACAATTTCTGAAACTACTGTGACGGGATTAGTATTTAAAAAGAAAAGCAAGGTACAGGTAATAGTTGCATTGGGAGCGTGTTTAACAAACATAATAGGAAATAATATATTGGTTCCTGTATTAAAATGCCAAGGTGCAGCGATATCAACGGGAATTTCATATATTGTTTTCTTTTCATTAAGGACATATTTATCTAATAAATATTTTCCGGTTGATTTCAAATTGAAAAAGTTTTACTTATTAACATTTGTTGTTAGTTTGTATGCATTGTATAATACCTTTGTTATATTTAACATTGGATCAGTTCTAGGCTATATGGTCTGCTTGCTTTTGCTTGGTATTCTTTATAAAGATACTATTTGTTGGGGAATAAAATATATTATTAATTTTATAAGCCAGAAAAACAGTGATACTAGACAACGCTAACAGAACGTATGCGCCATTTGAAAATGAACGAAAACTGTTGAATATTTCTGATGCGAAAGGGATATGGGAGCGAGAACTCCCCACGCTACTCGGACAAATCAAAAAATTACACACCTCTTCGTGGTAAGCAGCAGACAACGATTTTATGATCGGCGAAGATGTGAGAAAAGAAAATAGTCAGGAAGAGTCAGAATGGATTATAAAGAACGATTCCGCAATATACTGAAGCAACTTAATAGTGACTCCAATAAAGCACGGTATAATGTTTAACACAGAGTGACTGCTCTGAAGAAGGCCGAAAAAGAAGTGGCATCTCTGGAAGCGAAGAAGGTAAAGGCAGATGCTAAGGCCGCTGAAGAAGCTAATAAGACCGAAGCGGAGGCTGTGCTGAAGAAGCTGCTGGCAAGCGGTATGAGTGCGGACGAGATTCTGGAAAAGCTGAAATCGGTGTGGACAAACTGAACTCCAGGAGTTCACACCGTATTTTTTGAAGGTTGCCGTATAGTTTGTAACGAAAATAAAATGAGAATAAAAATGGAGCGTAAGAAAAATGAATTTATCAAAAATACACCACATTGCAATCATTGTATCTGATTACGAAGCTGCAAAGGATTTCTATGTGAACAAACTGGGCTTCTCTGTTATCAGAGAAAACTACCGTCCAGAGCGTAAAGATTGGAAGCTGGATCTTCGTGTTAACAAACACACAGAGCTGGAAATTTTTGCAGAGGAAAATCCTCCGAAGCGTGTGAACCGCCCGGAAGCCTGTGGCTTGCGTCACCTTGCATTTTGTGTGGAGAGCGTGGAGCAGACGGTGAATGAGCTGGCGGAGGTAGGAATTGAATGTGAGCCAATTCGTGTGGATGATTACACCGGCAAGAAGATGACATTCTTCCATGACCCGGATGGACTGCCGCTGGAGCTGCATGAGTAAAATGAAGAAAACAAGAAAACCAGGCGGCGGCCGGAAGAAGCTGAAGCCAGAGTACGATGCCGGGAAGAATCTGAAAGAGCAGATGGATGCTGCTGTGGCACTTTATGATTCTGAGATGTCCTTGCAGGCCATCGGAGATGAGCTGGGATTAAATCCCATCAAGGTACGGAAGCTGCTCATCACGGCAGTTGTGTATGAATCGGAAGTGGCGGAGAAGGTGCAAGCTACCTTTGAAGAATACCGTGAAACACAAGACTACAAAACCTCCATACTCTCAACTGCAAACACCCTGAAACTTTCCAAAGCCTCTGTTACCTCGTATCTGCCATATCAGAAAGGCGTGTACTTCCCAAGTACAGAAAAGGAGAAGATCAGTGTTGGGGCAGAGCGGCAGCGGAGATACAGAGCAATGAAGCGATGGAGGGCTAATCCGACAGAAGAAAACTTATGGGGCGTGGTTTTGGCCTATGCTGGAGTAAAATTCAAAACTTACTCTGGCTTGCCATTTACTTATGAGGTGAGGAAAGGAAGAAGCGGCGAGTACACAAAAGAGCTGTGGATCGACCGCCGGGAGAACAGTAAAAGCCTGGCATGGAGTTCAGTGGTGCTGGCGCTGAAGAATATTAAAGAAAAAGTAGTAGACCGCCCGAAGGCTCTGGGCGATATCCGGGGAGTGACCTATATATACGGGATGTTCTATCGGTTCGGGCTGATCGATGTGCCGGATGAGGTAAAGGAGAAGATGGGTCATCCGAAAGACCGCAAAAAATAGGTTGCTATGTGCAAAAGTGTGCGGTAAGATGTGCCGTAACTGAGGATGTGAATCTCAGTTGGGAAGGATGGTAGCATTATAGAAAAACTGAAGGAAATGCTGGAGGAGTATTTGAAGAAAACAGAGCCGGAGTATTACCCGCCAGTGGAGAACCTACTTGATCTGATCTATGAGCATTACACAGAGAATAATCCAGTAGAGAAAAACACAGTTGCTGGGAAAGCAGCAAAGGCCAAGGAAAAGGAACTGGAAGAGTGGCTGCGTGGGCTAGATGGTATGAATAGGCTCGTAGATGACTATGTTGGAGATAAGATTCCGCTCTGGGAAAAGATCATGGACCGGCAGGGAACGGTGTGCTGTGCATGGGAGAAGACCGCTTTTGAGGAAGGTCTGAAAGTCGGAATTCGGCTCATGATGGAAGTGTATAGTTTGTGACGGAAATAAAGTGAACTCCTGGAGTTCAAAAAAGCCCTCGCTTGTTGCGGCGAGGGCGTGTGTTCTTATTTTTTAGGTTTTTCAGCTTTTTTCTTCTTCGGTGCAATTTTGTGGCCTGAGTAGATTGCCATGCCCATGCAGACCAGAGAGCCACAAGCGAAATACTTGTGAGCCTGCATCAGTTTCTTGCAGCCCGTGTAGAAGCATCCTGCCATGCAGGCAAGTGCGCCGAGTGACCAATATTTATGTGCTTTCATTTTGTGTGTCCTCCTTATCTTCTTTCTGTATTTTGAGCAATTCCTCGATTTCCGTTTTACTCGCCGGCCGTACTGCCTTTTTATTATCGTGTGCTACCGCTCCACAGTCAGGACAACGGTCAGGTAGCTTCTCAGCAGAGAAGCAGTAGCGGCAGGCATCGCAAAAGTAGTAATTCAAGTCATATTCACCCCAATCTCTAATATATCCTCAAATGCAATAATGGTCGGCAGCTCTTTGCCGGTATCGTTTATAAATCCTGTGTAAATTCGCAGTTCTTTGCTTATAGCATCCACAGCATCCAATACTCCGACTATATCTTCATAGTAGCCGTCCATGAAATATTTTATTGTGAGCTCTTGTCCTTTCCGAAGCTGGCTGATCTTTTGGTTCAGAGCTTGCTTGCCTTCTTCAGACAGCTCGATTCTATTTCCTTTGAGATGATCTCTGCCTTCAGAAGCAATCTCATCCTCATAGCCTCGCAAGGCGGCAAACGGAGAGAAGATTTTAGCACGATTGGACATCGGCATCCGGGGATGATTATGTGGCGGTTCCGGGCGGGAAGCATGGAGTATTTTGCCATACTTACTTTGGACGGTCCTGCCTTCCGGTGTGTTCTTATAGTCCATGTTCTCCCTCCTTACTTAGCCTTATGGCCGCCTATCTGTTGATTTCTCTCCCTCATCGTTGCACCATTCAGATAGTTGGTTCCTTTTAGTACGGCGTTCTTGCCGAACTTCTTCTTGAGACCCAGCATCGCATTCTGCAGCTTTTTCTCTTTTTCCAACTTGGTTGTGTCCGTGAATAGGTCAACTTGGAAGAATCCCTCATCTTTGACCACACGGTTGGCGACTATTGTGATCCGTCTTACCGTCAGTGTTTTATTGGCTATTCTCTCGAACAACTCAGTTGTGGCAGAGATCAGGATACTGCCGAGGTTGGTCGGATTATCCAGCTTCGTGCTGCCGTGAGCACCCTTCGGAACGGTGCGGCCGTAGTGGTCGATGTGTACCGGACCTCTGTACTTGCCGCTGTCACAGTTTTCCCGGTCATAGCCCACATCCAGTGTCAGACTATCCGTTACCAGACCTTTATCTGCCAGCTGGAGTACCAGGCTGTCAGCCATCTCCATGACAATGATTCTGGCTTTGTCATATGGGTACGGGCAGGAGAGTACCTGACCTTCGGAGATGCTGTTGGTGCTGGGTTTGTAGGCTTTGATTTCTTTCATGCCACAGGGCTCCAGACCCCAAGCATGGTCGATCAGCAGTTCAGCATCAACACCGAATTCCTTATATAATATATCCTGATTGACGGTGCTGAAATAGGCCAGCTCACCCATCGTATGGATGCCGTGCTTTTCTAGCCGCTTGACTGTGCCGGGACCGGTCATCCAGAAGTCTGTGAGAGGCTTGTGATCCCAGAGGAGATAACGGAAACTCTCTTCATCCAGCTCAGCGATGCGGACTCCGTCCTTGTCAGGCGCAGCGTGTTTGGCAGTGATGTCCATTGCCAGCTTCGCCAAGTAGAGATTAGTTCCGATCCCGGCGGTGGCAGTGATGCCGGTCGTATAAAGCACTTCCCGGATCATTGTCATGGCAAGGTCGTGTGCGGTCATATTATAGTGGGATAGGTACGAGGTGGCATCGATAAAAACCTCGTCGATGGAATATACCACGATGTCCTCTGGTGCAATGTATTTCAGATAGATGCCGTAAATCTGCCGCGATACCTTTTCATAGTATGCCATCCGGGGCGGTGCAACAAGGTAAGAGAGTTCGAGTGACGGGTCGGCGGCAAGGGATAAGGAATCATAGGAGGCAGAGGAGAAGGATGGTTTACCGTCCTTATACACAGCCTTTCTTAGTCGTACCGCTTCCCTTAACCGGTTTGCATTGACCTCCTTGACCTTCTGCACGACTTCAAACAGTCTGGCGCGACCCGGAATGCCATAGGCTTTCAGGGAAGGAGACACAGCGAGACAGATAGTTTTCTCGGTGCGGGAGGAATCTGCCACGACCAGATTTGTGGTAAGTGGGTCGAGGTGGCGGGCGGCGCATTCCGCACTCGCGTAATAGCTTTTAAGATCTATCGCAAGATAAGTGCGTTGCATCGTGTAATTTCCTCCTCTCTATGTGCTCGTGTTATTTTCCAGTCCTTTCCACAAACCACCGGCCTAACCGTCCATTGAAGCGTGGATCGAGATGCTCAAAGAACAGGTGCTTTTCCTGCCCCTGGATGAGGACAGTAAAACAGTCACCGGAGTAACTGTTATCGGCAGTCCCGGCGGGGCGGAAGTCCCGCACGGTTTCGATTGGGAAGGTACGTCCATCCGACCAGGTGATCGATGTCGGCTGCATATAGCCTGTAGAATCAAAGTCGGAGGATACCTTTACATAGACTCGTTCTTTTGTCATAAGCAGTCACCTCCATGTTTAATCATAGTACTTGGAGCAATTTTTCATGGAATCCTTCAGAAAGTCGCTCTGAAGCTCCGGCACAGCCGGGAGCTGGTATCCTTTTGCAATAAGAATGTTCAGTTTAAAATCTACAAAGTGTTTTTCGATTCCAGTCACCTGTGCGATTTCCTCAAGGGTGGCGAATCCCGTATGCGTGTATTGAAAGTCCTGAAGAAGCTCGTGGTATTTCAAGGCGCGGTATGTGCTGGAGCAGTGGGTTGGCAGAGAAGCCTCCATCTGAAGTCTGTCGGCGTTAAATTCATAGAAGCCGATTGGTTTCAGCACATCATCGTCTGATAATAGCAGTTCAGCAGCAAATGTATTCGCCCTGCGTTCTGCTTTTGCATTGCTGAGACTATAAAAATATGTATCCTGGAAAGCTTGACCGGATGCCGCATGTTTCCGGTCGAAGATGGCGTGCCCAAGTTCGTGAGCCAGTGCGGATCTGCGTTGTTGCTTTGAGCAGTTTGGATTGATGCCGATGTATTCACAATTTAGAAGCACAGTATAAAATCCAAGGAGCTCTTCGCAGAACCGGATGTCTTTAATTTTAATGGCGCGCTGGGCAATGATAGCTTCCGGGTCATTGCTCTTGTATCGGCGGCTTACAGCGTCGGCGGCAGTAATAGCAAAGTTGTCCAACAGCGACTCCTTTCCTCTGTAAGTCGATTACAGATATTTTTTAGGAGTAAACTTTTTTGCCTCTTCTTTTGCGTCAAGGAAGAGGGCTTCCATTTCCTTAATGAAATTAGCCTGATCTTCTTCGGACAGCTCGCCGCCTGCAAAAAGGGCAGAGGTCTGTTCTTTTATTTTCTTTGCCTGCGCTACACCGCGGGAGCCATACTTCTTACGGACGTCAGCGTAGAATTGGTCATCGCTGAGTTCCTTCTGGAAGGTGGCATCATCCATAAAGTAGTCGGTCGTGACACCAAGAGCAGCGGCAATCTTCTGGATTGCGTCCACGCTTGGTTCGCGCTCACCGGCTTCAATATAGCGGATGGCACGATCAGACATGGATGCTCGTCTGGAGAGTTCGGCCATGCTCATACCTTGTGCGGTTCGCAGAGCTTTGATCTTTTCGCCGTTGGTCGCATTCGGTGTAAGTGCAGTGGCTGCTTCAGCCCGGACATCCTGAGTGTCTAGTAAGTTCGTATCTTTCTTCATGTCATGCCTCCATGTGGGATATTTTGCTGTTTTTTGCCGGAAGGGAAAGTTGCCGGTGAGAAGCAGCAATTTTTTTTGTAAAGCCTACTTGACAAGGAACAACTGTTCCTATATACTAAGAACAACAGTTCGTGAACTTCTGTTCCTATAATACAATAAGAAGTTGTAGAAGTCAATAGGGAAATGAACTTCTGTTCCTGTTTATTATGGTAGGCGCGATTGTGGCGGTAACATGAACTTACTAAAACGTAACTACGAGTTGGGTAACGCAACAAAAGCAATAAAATAAAATCATTGCGTAATATTGACAAGTATGCAATACGGTGCTACTATATAACCAGAGGAGGTGTGACACCGATGGGAAGAAAGAAGATAACGAATCTTTTTCCTGATTACATTCGGACGGGAAAAGCTGACCTGGAAGTACTGAGTCAGTTGGTTCTGAGTGCAAAGGGAGAACGGTCGATGAATGACTTTGCGAATGAGTGTGGGGTAAACACATCGACGATCTCCCGTATTATCAATATGAAGAACACAACTGCCTGTTCTGACGAGGTGCTGGTGGCGATATCGAAGGCTGCAGATCCGAACAGTGGGGTCACACTGGACAAGCTGTTGGCAGCCAACGGAATGGTGAAACTTGTTCCTGCTGGCACAGAGGGGGCGGTTGTCTCTCCATCTCAGATTGTTTTTGGCTTGGCAGATATCGCCGAAGAGCAGAATATTGAGCCAGATCCCAATTCATCAAATACGTTCTTACGGAATGCAGCGAAGACGCTTACCGGATATATGTTAGAGCAAAATTACAGGGAAACGCTGCAGAACGCATTCCTTATGAACGGCTATTTTGTAGAACTGGTTTCCTACGAAAATATGATCTGGCCAAGGACCAAACATTATATAGCTGATTTCGCAATTCGGACAAATGCTCTTTTGGAAGAAGGCATTGATACATGGCTGTTTGAGTGCAAGTCTTATACGGCAGGAATCGGCAGAGGTACGATCGGCAAGATGAATCAGCTGTTTGCGATGGCATATATGGAAAGCCCTCGTGATCATGGCATTAAGGTTTCGGTAGTAGTAAACCATGTAGCTATGATTGAACAGGCGCGGGAGTATTATGCTGGGTGCAAGATTAGAGATTATTTCTCTTTTATTCTGATTGATCCAGTGAACCGATGTGTGAAAGATGAATTTTGTATTCCGCGAATTGATGGAACAGAAAAGTCAGTGTTTAAGGTACAAGATGGGAGATGAGGATATTGATTTCAAAATGTGGAATTTATACGTCGCAAGGAAAGCGGGTGCTCCTTGCAACCCGTGCAGTTGTAAATGGCCGCAAGGCTGTTGCCTATGTGAAGAACGGGCAATTGCAGGGGTATGAGTACCTGGATGATTTTAATGAGCAATGTTATTCTGGTCCATACATGACCTTTGAAGATAAAAAGGAACAGCTCAGGATGTGACTGCTCCCTGTAACCGCTTGACTCACCGCAGGACGTGTGAGCCAGCCTGATTGAATTTACACCTGCCTGCAGGTGCTGCCCGGATATGCTGGAAAGCGTAGTGTGCGTGGTAAGCCGAGGTAGACTTTAGATGACCTTAGTTTAGGTTGTCTTGGGTCTGCCTCGGCTTTTTTGTTATCTGAGTTTACAAAAGCGATGCCGAGAGCATCTTTACATCACGCAGACGTCTAAAAAATATGAAATACTGGGTTATTACTTAGTAGTGGAAATCCAGCTTAGTGGGAGTGGTACTGATTGCTTACATGGTGGATTTCCGTGTCAGGAATTTCAGAAAGAATGACTATTGGTGTTGGTTCTTCTGTTGTGAACGCACGGTTTGAAAAAGGCGTTGGATATAAACGTAAAGGCGATAAATTTGTTAAGGAGTGATAAAAAAGAAGTCTGATTTTTAGTGCATTTGCACCAAAAAAGTTATTAAAATTCGACATATCCACCTGTCGATTTTTAGACACTTTTGGTTGTCGATTATTGGTGCCGGGTGTATACTATAAGAGCGGTCAACGAGATGGCAGTAATCGGTAAAAATACCCGTTGTTTGACCTGAAAGCCACTTAGTATACATAACTAAGATTTCCCCCATAAGTGGCAGGAAACTTTACCAATAACGAAAGCAAATACATAGATAGGAAAATACATAGTATGAAGAGTTTGATTTTAATTAGAAGCGTAATCAGCGCAGACAATTTCATAAGAGGCCGAAGTACGGGGTTGCGCAGGAAGGAATCGTAGATTTTAACCTGACTTGTTGTCGACACCTTTTTTCAGAAGGATTGGGTCGGAGCATTCCAGAGACTGTGTACTTTGAGTAGCATCTGAGTACATAGTCACAGGGATGCCCCGGCCTTTTTTGCTGCTTATGCTTTGGGAAAGGGGGTGTCAGGCGTGGTCGATATTCACAGTGATGAGTATATTATCGGTCAGAATATCAGAAAATATCGTAAACAGAAAGGCTGGTCACAAAAAGACCTCAGCGATGCTGTGGACATTGACCGCGCCAATATTTCTGGAATTGAAAACGGTGAGCGTGGTGTGATAAATTGCGTGATGCTGAAGCGGTTTGCCAGAGCCCTCGGTGTGTCGATGGATACACTGATGGATGAAGAAGATGAGCCTCCCTGTGCAGACACTTCAATCCAGGAAAAATATGATATGCTGAACCCCATGCACCAGGAGATGGTGAGAGAAAGCATCGACTGCTATCTGCTTAAAGAGCAGAAAGTAGCAATTTGAAGATCGTACAGTACAAATCAGGCTGTGCGGTCTTTTTTTATGCCTACAATGTCGTGAATTCAAAAATGTATCAAATTTGACCCCAAAGTGTGTCAAGTCTGAAATCTGCAAGAGACCGTCATTTTGTTATCATATAGTCAGTTCAAGGGACAAGCCCACAGAGCCAAAACGAAAGCACCTGTTGGCAGTACCTCGGACAAATTAAAAAAATATCGAAGCCCGATTCTAGAGCAGGCGAAGGATACCATAAGCGATCTGACAGCACAGCAGAGTTATTTGCTGGAGCTGGAGGACTGAACATGGGATCACTCTAACCTTCTTTAGAATCGGGCTTTTTGCGTCTTTTGACCGCAGAGTCTGTCTGTTCCATGAGGATGCCGCGAATCTGCCATGTATGTTCTTCAAAGCCAGAGCTTTCAGTATCCTTCCCTCCCAGACGTCCGGGGGAAAGGACAGAAAAATGATGAACATGATGACTGGAGCAGTAGCAATCAACGGTGGAGTAGGTGTGATGGAGATCCATCAGCCGCAGGTGGCAGTCAGCCAGATGGCAGCAAGCGCGGTACAGGCTGCAGAGCAGGTGGCACTGAACGCACACATCACCCTGCGTGAACTCAAAGGAATGATCGACACTGTGGTGGAGAAGAAGCTCCCGACTTTCAAGACGCTTATGGAGATGAACCCGGTGGCAGTAGCCCGCACGAGCGTGAACGGTGCAAAGCTGACGGCCTATGAAAACGGCTATGTACATCATGGCTGTACCAATTCCTGTAATAAATAAACCAATACATATTTTCAGTGTCTTCACCAATAGTGACTTTATACCAGTGTTTTTTATATTTGTTGTGTTTTCCATTATTTATTCTCCTGATTTAAAACGCATTGCAATGGCTGCGAATCACCTCGGTGCAAACCTGTTCGCCTTCATATGAAAGCTTTTCTTCGTCAATTCCTACAAGCCTGCCTTCTCGAGAGACTATATTTCCGCCTACCATGGTGAGCCAGACCGGACCTGTCACTCCGCCCCTGGCAAGTAGATTTGCAGGATCATGCCAGGTCCCGGTCAGTTCTAAGTTTGTTGTATCAATCATGAATAGGTCGGCAGCTTTTCCGACTTCCACCGATCCAATATCGTCTCTCCCAAGGGTTTTTGCACCGCCGATAGTTGCAATTTTTAATAATTCATATGGTGTGATACATCCTCCACGCTGTTTGCTGTGAAATGCCTGCATCAAATAAGCCATTCTCAGAGAATCCAAAAGATTGGAGCTGTCATTGGTTGCAGAGCCATCACATCCAAGGCTTAAAAGAACATCCTTTTCCTTGAATTTATTGAAATCCAGAATTGGAAATCCGCCGAGTACAGCCGGGGCAGGACAATGAGAAACACCTGTTTTGTATTTTGCCAGTCGATTCAGCTCTTCATCAGTCAGTTCCCATCCGTGGGCGAACCAGACATCTTCACCTACAAAATCTATTTCCTCGCACCAATTTAGACTTCTCATACCCCAGCGCTGCAGGATCACTTCATTTTCTCCTTCTCCAAGATGGGTATGTAAATGCACTTTATAGTTTCTTGCTAGTTTTACAGATTCTACAAAAGTATCCTTGTAGCAGTTTAGCGGCTGACAGGGAGCGACTACAATCTGACTTTTTGAAAATGGCTTTGGATCATGGTATTTTTCAATTAAGCGTTGACAGTCATTAATAAAGCCATCGGTAGTTTCCAGCATTTCTTCTGGCATGGTACTGCCCTCACTTCTGGGCAGTGTGTTAGTTCCACGGCCGGCAGTATAGCGGATTCCAAGTAATTGGGCTGCTTCCATCTGTCTGTCAACAGGTGCAGCCCCTGTTCTTTTTGTATAACAGTATTGATGATCAAAAGCAGTGGTGCAGCCATGCTTTAAAAGATCTGCCATAGCGGTCAGGGACGAATAGTAAATAACATCATTATTAACCATCTTAAAGATAGGATAGATTTTATCCAGCCATTCTGGTACAGTCATGTTAGGGTAATCTACTTTAATGGTGTTGCGGATAAAGGTCTGAAAAAAATGATGATGTGTATTAACAAGTCCTGGATAGATAAACTTATTTTTACCGTCTATGATCTCATCCACCCCTTCAGAAGATAGGTTCTGACCGATTTCAATGATTTTCTGATCTTCGATTAACAAATCAGAATCTTTAAAGATTGTATCTTTCTCATCACAACTTACAATTGCCTGGGCGTTTTTTATTAACTTTTTCATGTTCATTGTCCTTTCGTTTCTCTTAATATTTTTATTTAGCAAGCTGCAGCCAGCTATGCCGCGGTTTCTCTCATGCGCATTTGAATGAGAAGGTCTGCTGCCACCTTTAAGCGAAGTATAAAAGCTATAGTAACTATAGGGTCAATAGAAACATTGGATAAAAATAAAGAATATTCTTGTGCAAGTTTCACAATCGGTGCAGACATAAGCAAACTTGCCCGCGCCCATGCTTCCTGGACAATGTATTCGTATTTTTTTGCGTGAAAAGGGGTGATCCTATGATACAAATTAAACCCGTATCTGATTTACGCAATAAATTTCTGGAAATCGAGAAATATGGAGATGATTAACATACAAAAATGGTAAAAACACTTATATGGATAAAGTGACAGATGATTATCATATGCAGGGGTCGAAGGCAGGGATTTATTCTGATAAGTTGTTAGGGAGCTTTAATTCCGGCTGCGATTGTAATCCTGTAGAAATTTCAGTTGCTGCAGGTCATCGATTTTCTGATCATAGGGTGTAGAGACTTTATTAATACAAAATAAAATAAAGCAGAATAAAATCACAGGCGGCCTCCTTACTATTGACAAGTAGAATGGACAAGTTATTATAGTTTATGTAGAAGTGTATGTAAATATGCTTGTACAAGGAGTAAACAGCAAACGGAAAAGCTCATACAATTAATAACATGGTCGGCAGTATAACTGGCATGATTTGTGATGGCGCAAACCAGGGCTGTACTATAAACGGTATTGCGGCAGTAGACGCGGCCTAGACAGAAGGGCGGAAACTAACAATTAAGGAACTTGGATATGAAGGATAGGAGATGGGATAGTTGGACGACAAAGAAATAAAAATAATGGATGTTAAAAAATCAGTGTTGACAAATAATGATGCAGATGCTGACAAACTCAGAGAAGAGAACAGGCATGAGCATACATATTATTTGAATATCATGTCTTCACCCGGGGCTGGAAAAACGAGTGTCCTGCTGGGCACGATTGAATGTTTGAAGACAGCATTTAAAATTGGAGTTATGGAGGCAGATATCGACAGCGATGTAGATGCCAGAACGATAGCGGATACGGGGATACCTGCAATTCAAATCCACACAGGAGGGATGTGTCATCTGGACGCGGAAATGAGCAGGCAGGGTCTGCGTGCAATCGGTTCAGAAAATCTGGATCTGGTTATATTGGAGAATGTGGGAAATCTTGTCTGTCCGGCGGAATTTGATACAGGGTCCGTGAAAAATGTGGCTATACTCTCGGTTCCAGAGGGAGACGATAAACCACTCAAGTACCCTTTGATGTTTCAAAAAGCAGATATTGTACTTGTCAATAAGATTGACGCTATGCCGGTATTTGATTTTGATATGAGAAAGCTGGAAGAAAATGTACGGCTGCGCAATTCGGACGTCAGGACATTTCCGGTTTCTGCAAAAACGGGGGAGGGAATGGATGAGTGGTGTACCTGGCTAAAACAGGAGGTTGAAAATTACATGAAGGAGCTGCAGATATGAGCGAATTTAAAACAATTGATGTAAATGTGGGAGTCTTTGACGAAAATAATAGAGTTGCAGAATCCGTGCGTACTCGGAACAAACTCCACGAAACCTATATGGTGAACGTTATGGCAAGTCCCGGCGCAGGAAAAACAAGCACACTTCTGCGCACCATTCATATGCTGAAGGACAAACATAGAATAGGTGTTATGGAAGCAGATATTGATGCTGCGGTTGATGCAGAAAAGATGGAGAACGCAGGCATAGGAACTATCCAGGTTCATACAAACGGAGAATGTGCCATGGATGCATTTATGACCAGGCAGGCAATAGATGCCTTTTCCGGAGATAATTATGATCTGCTCTTTTTGGAGAATGTGGGAAATCTTGTCTGCCCCGCAGAACAGGATGTAGGTGCCTCGGTCAATGTGGAGATCCTGTCTATCCCGGAAGGCGATGACAAACCGCTGAAGTACCCCCTTATGTTTGAAGTCTGCCAATGTGTACTCATCAATAAAATAGACACTAGAGATTACTTTAGCTTTAACGATGAAAAGGTTAAGGAAAGGATATTGACAAGAAACCCTGAGGCCAGGATATTCTTCATTTCTGCAAAAACAGGAGAAGGGTTTGAAGAATGGATTGAATGGCTGGAACAAGAAATTGACAACTGGAAACAAAAAGACAATTAAAAAGATGTTAATTAACAAATTACTTATGATATTTATTGAGATAAGAGGCTGTTGCAAAATGATGATTTATAGTCATTTTGCAACAGCCCTGTTCTTAAGCAATCTTCAAAAAGAACTTCTTTCATAGTGATGTCATCCATCTGCCACCAAGGTTATTGTTTATTAAAAGAGGTACTTTTCCGATTGTTTAACTTTAAAATGATAACAAGTATAAAACCCAGGATTGATAGGCAGCCTGTTATAGTAAATAGTAGATTATACCCATTGATGCCGGGGTTGCTATCCAAAATAGAACCAGCTGCTGTATATCCGAAAATCTCTGGTGAATATCCTACAACGGAGATAATACCGGACGCAGTTCCTGCTAATTTTTTAGGGATATGCATTTCATCAATAGAAGCAAAGTAAAGTGCTTTTATTGCAAGAAGAAATAATCCCTGTAATATAAAGTTAGCAACTACGATTTTTAGCATACCACGGTTTACAGGTATCAAGAGATATGTAAAGGAAAAGATGGACATACCTATAAACCCATATTGCATAAATCGAATGACGCTTTTCATTTTATCCGCCATTAACCCACCAAATAATGAGCCGACCATCATTAAAACATAAGCACGAAATACACCTAAAAGTGCAGCATCAGAACTGCTCATGGAGTATACTTCAGTGAAATAAGGTGTTAAGTACCCAAAAAACATTACAGCAAGATAATTACATGCGACAATAAATCCGCAGATCCATACGCGGGGGATTTTTGCAACCTCTTTAAAATCCCTCCAGGAAACAGCGCTTGAAGTCTCAAAATCTTTTTCATTAATTTCAGGATCTTTAACAAATAAAATAACAAAAACTCCTCCAACCATCATCATAACACTATAGAAAATAATCGCAGAAGACAATCCGGTTATCTCATTTGTAAATCGTGAGAAAACAAAGACAGAAGTGAGTGCAATGAGGGTACCAACCAAACCTCGGCCACCTTCAAGGAACCCAAAGAGTTTTCCCTGTTCATCTTCATTTCCAAGATTATTTGTTATTTTAACCATGGATGCCCAGAAGGTAAATACCGTCGTAATTCCAAATAAAACATGTATGATTAACAATGATGTATAACCAGGTAATGTAGCATACCATAATCCTACCACGCCAGTTCCAAAGCATGAAAAGATAATAAGCCTTTTGGGTGATATTTTGTCAGCTAACATGCCACCCGGGAAATAGCAAATAAAGTTCATTACACCGTACATTGTTAATAGTAATCCCAATTGAGTTTTTGTCGTACTGGTGGCTGCCTGTAGTGTTGAGAAATAAATGTCCTTTAAATAGGGGAGTTTTGTAATCATACCACCCACAAGGGAAACAACAATAAGAACTATCCAACGTTCTAATTTTTTTGATTTAAAATGAATCATAAAATACTCTCTCCTTTTTGTTTTTATAAGTATGTTTGGATACTATGTTACCTGCATTGCATTAGTACAATGACACCCCCTTTTCTTTATAACTTGTGAAAGCGTTATCAGTATAGCATTGTCAATAATTAAAAAACATATCTTCATTAATGAAAACATATCAATTTTTGGGAATATAGAAACAGTAATAAAAGGAAATAAAAAATGATATGAAACCATAAACAAAGATATGTTATCAGAAAAATTTGAATGGTATACTTAAAAAGCTTCCAAGTATTTGATGAGAGAAGGTGAAAAAAAAAGTGAGTAAAAGCAAGAAGTATTTGAAAAAAGAATGTGTAGCCGCATGTATATTTCTCTTACCTGCCTTGATTCCGCTTTTATTGTTCTGGGTTGGACCCGTTCTCTATTCTGTTGGATTAAGTTTTACAAATTGGGATATGATATCGGAAGAGGTACATTTTATAGGAATTGAAAACTATTATAGCTTGCTTCACAGTCCGGAATTTTATAGAGTATTAAAAAATACTTTGGTTTTTGCAATAGGAAATGTTATACCTTCTATAATTCTGGGATTATTGATAGCCTTTGCATTAAGCGGGGTAAAAAGAGGTGTTTTCTATAAGGTATTTTTATTCGTCCCGTACATTACGCCCATGGTGGCGGTGAGTATAGTATGGTCATGGATTTTTGAACCAAGGGCTGGAATTCTTAATTTTCTTCTTTCCTTATTCAATTTACCAGGGCTGAAATGGACGCAAAGTTCTGATACAGCTATGCTGTCTGTTATTATAGTATCGGTGTGGAAACAAATAGGATGGGCAATGATTTTCTATTTGGGAGCGATAAAAAAGGTGCCGCGGAATTTGTTGGAGGCTGCATCTATAGATGGAGCAGGAAATTTGGTGAAATTTTTTAAAGTTATTTTACCCTCTATATCACCCACAACATTCTTTTTAATAATAATGACAACTATCAATTCAATACAGGCATATGATCAAATACAGGTACTAACACAGGGGGGGCCTGCAGGTGCTACAAGAACCATATTATATTACTTCTATCAGGAGGCTTTTGAGTCCTTTAATACAGGTAAGGCATCTGCTGTTGCGGTTATCCTTAACATCGGACTGCGTCTGTTGAAGAACGAACATATTAATAGTGCCGAAAAAGAAGGGTATATAAAACGAGATATAATCCTAAATGAAGAACAACCTCAAAATACAGCTGATAGAGCTATTGAAATGGTTCTTAAGAAGATCAAAGGTGAACAATTCACTAGTGAACTTCTGCCACCACATTTTGATGTAGTTGAGCCGGCTTTGCCGGTAGCCAGTCTGAATACAGTTAAGTTGGCTTTGATTAGTGATGGGGGGCTTATTCCGGAAGCTAATCCGGATAAACTGAAACCTAACGGAAGCACCACATGGGGATGCTACAATTGGGATGAACTATTGGCGGATAAACATTTTGTTATTCACAGTGGATACGACGGCACATGGGTTTTAGAAAATCCCAATCGCCTGTTTCCGGTCGATGTACTGCGGGAATTTCAAGCTGATAACAAAATCGGCACCCTTCATCCGGATGTTTATGTGGCCTGTGGTAATTGCGCTTCGGTTGCAGCGTCAAAAACAAAGGGAGAGCAGATTGCACAGGCACTTCTTACCCAGGAAATTGAAGCGGCTATTTTGACTTCCACGTGAGGTACCAGTACTCGTTGCGGTGCAACGATAGCTAAGGAAATAGAGAGGGCTGGTATCCCGGTAACGCAAATTTGCGCGGTTGTGGATATTGCTAAATCAGTTGGATCCTCACGGATTCTCAGGGGATTTGCAATCACCTGTCCGGTGGGCAATCCGACTTTGAGTGAAGAAGATGAGAAAATATACCGCAAACGTTATGTGGAAAAGGCACTTGAAATGCTGACTTTGCCCGGTGAGCGTGGAAAGGTGGAGGACATCCTATAGGAAAAGGGGAAAGTGTTTATGAAAAAACAAATAGCAACAGGCACTTTTTTGAATCGAGTTGACGAAAAGTTAGAATCACTGTCTAAGAAAGAAAGGCAGACGGCTGAATACATGAAGGCAAATCAAGAAAAATTAATCTACTCTTCGATTACCGAACTGGCTGAGGCAGTTGGAACCAGTGAAGCGACCGTGACCCGCATGTGTACAAAACTAGGGTATCCAAGTTTCCAGGCATTGAAAGTAAGTGTGGCAATGGAACTGGTAACACCGCAGGAAAAGATACATGAAGAGCTTACACCGACTTCTTCTCCGGATGTTATTATAGACAAGGTATTCTCCAGTGCAGTGCAGACTCTTATGATGACCCGGAAATCATTAGATAGTTTTGCAATTGGAAATAGTATTGAAGTGATAAAAAATTGCCGCCGCCTTGTCATTATTGGTAACGGTAACTCCAGTGCAATTGCTATGGACGCTCAACACAAATTTCTACGTATTGGGTTGAATGTGCAGGTTTATACAGATGATCATATGCAGATGATTGCTATGGTATCAATGACGGAGAATGATGTGTTGCTTGCTATCTCCCATTCCGGCAGTTCCCGGAATGTGAGTGATGCTATAAAACTGGCAAAAGAGAAGGGAGCAGCAGTTATTACGATTACGAGCAGTGGACACTCTCCTGCATCAAAGCTATCGGATATTCGTTTATTTACCCGCTCACAGGAGACAAAGTACCGCACGTATGCAATTTCATCACGGATGGCTGAACTTACGATTATAGATACATTGTATACCGGCGTGGCGCTGCAGATGGAAGAGCAGGCAATTACCAATTTTGAAGCGCTGGAAAAAGCACTTGTTGTAAAAAAATATTAACGGAGGTGTTTCAATGAACAAGCTATTTGGTGTCGACTTTGGCACCGGCGGATGTAAAGCTACGGTGATTGATTTAGAGGGGAGAGTTTGTGCAACTTCTTTTAAAGAATACCCTTCTGAACATCAAAAGCCTGGATGGTCTGAACAAGATCCAAGCCTTTGGATAGAGGCATTTATAGAAACAGTAACCCAGTGTAAAATACAAATGGAAGATGGCTTTGGCGGCGTGTTGGGGCTTGCTATAACAGCTTCCACTCATAATGCAGTGCTGCTGGATAAAAAGCAGAATATCATACGCAGATGTATTATGTGGAATGATCAGCGAAGCAGTGATCAATCAAATCGGTTAAAGAAACAATATGGTGAACGTATTTATAAGATTGCGATGCAGATGCCGACACCTACCTGGACTTTACCCCAATTAATGTGGCTGAAAGAACAGGAGCCGGAGAATTATAAAAAAATAGACCGCCTGCTGTTTACAAAGGATTATGTTCGTTCCTGGGTAACCGGAGATTTCTGTACAGATGAAGTGGATGCTCAGGGCAGTCTCCTATATGATGCGCAAAGAAAAGAGTGGTCTTCTGAAATTTGTGCAATGATTGATCTGCCGCTTTCTGTACTGACGGAGATTCGTCAGTCAAAAGAAATTGTCGGACATGTAAGAGCCAAAGTCGCAAAGCTGACCGGATTACCGGAAGGATTACCTGTGATTGCCGGGTGTTCAGATACCGCCGCTGAAGATCTTGGTGCCGGCGCGGTAAGAGAAGGACAGATTATCGTTAAACTTGCAACAGCCGGAAACGTCAATCTAGTGACGAATCAGGCTAATCCGCATCCTAAATCATTTACTTATCCGTATTCTGTGTCAGGAAAATGGTATACTGTAACTGCTACAAACAGCTGTGCTTCAGCAAATCGCTGGCTTCGAGACGCCCTTTATCCTGTAGAAAAACAGATTTGTGAATCTAAAGGAAAAGACATTTATGAATATATGGGAGAGCAGGCAGCAGCAGTGGAGCTGGGGGCGCAAGGGCTTATTTTTCATCCGTTTTTACTGGGGGAGCGTTGTCCGTATTTTAATCCAAATGCAAGGGGAGATTTTTTCGGCATTACTATGCTGCACACAAAAGCACATTTTGCCAGGGCCTTACTGGAAGGTGTGGCGTTTAGCCTTTATGACTGTCTGGAAGTTCTAAGGAAATTTACAGATAACATGGAAGATATTGTGATTATTGGCGGTGCACTGCTGGCCGGTGTTGGCGTGGGTGCTTTTATCAATGAACAAGAAGCAGCTGCAAAGTGTGCCCGAATAAAAAAGACATATTACCCCAATGAGGAAAATCATCGAAAATATATGAAGATATTCGAAATATACAGAAAAATCATAGCTTCTTCAGAACCAATCTGGAATGAACTGGCAGAGATTGTATAGAAGAGCAGTATATTTAGTACTTTGAAAGAAACGACCCGGAAGGCTCCTATGGACTTTCCGGGTCGTTTCTAATCCCTTCAAAGATATTCTCTAGAGTTTTCTTGCTTCCTCCAGTGTGTTATATAAATTAAGCAGCCCATACCCCCACTCTCTGCTCGGAAACAACATGGAGCGCGGACGCACGGCTCCCAGTATCAGCATGCTTTTCACCTGATAAGCATCAAGCCCGGTAAATCCCAACTGAGTAATAAACCATTGTATAAGCAGTGCAACTGCTCCTGACGCAATGCCTGTTGAGATACTTGAGCCGGAACGGACTGCATATTCCCCTCCTGGAAGTGCGCCTCTTACATTGATGCCCGGTGCTGCCACCTGGGGATTAATCAACTCATCCCGGGTAAATCCTCTTCCTGAGCTTAGAGCGATACTGCCGTTGCTGCCGTCATAGTACGATACGACAAGAGCACTTCTCGCAGTGGCAGGACTTGTCAAAGTGTAGTAGGGGTTCGAATTCAGAAAATATACATCTCCGGTTAAAAATTCTGTTATAGGCAGCCATATATGAAATTGTCCGCTGATGGTCCGAACCGACTGCACAACCAGATTCCATATACCTGGAGCAGGATCTCTGAACCGGAAAAAAATCAATTCCGAAGCACTTCGCTCCACAATCAGACCATAATCAACTGATACCACTGTCCTTTCAAAAATAAAATTGAAGGAAGCGGTAGTTGCTGTTTGTATGGGAACAGAGGCAGTGGATTCTCCGGAAGGAGAAACAAGGGAAATAGAAAAAACATTGGGGATCTTTGCCCATAATTCCATAACGAAACCTTCTACATTCTCCCCTACCCGGATTTCAACGATGTTGGATTCGGCGTTTTGAGGGATTGTATACGAATAATGATGTCTTTTGTCAGCTTCATTTCCTACGCCTATGACAGGAACCCGATTGATCTGTAAACCATAATTTTCAAGAACCCTTGTAAGAGGAAGGAGACTGATATGCCCTCCCCAATTAGTTCCCACTGCAATACATATGACAAGGGGCATGTTCATTTTAGTTGCCAGTTCATTTAGATATCTCAGTCCTAACAGAATGTCATTTTCCTGAAAGCAGTCAACGTATTCGGGGATAAAGTAAAAATCTCGAAGGTATTGTTTTGCCTGCTTGAGTTTGACAACGGCGATGGTACTTTCAGGAGCAGCACCGATAAATTCCTGGTCGGGGTTTCCGGATCCTGCGGCCATGCTGGCTACAAAGGTGCCGTGTCCCACTTCATCGGTGCTGGGAACAATGCTCAAGGGATCCTCCGAGGCTAAAGCTTCATTTATCATGTCACTTGTGTATTCCGACCCATATAAAAAGTTAGGGGGTGGTGTTCCGGTCTGAATTGTCTGATCCCATATTCCGGCAATACGGGTTGTATTATCCAGGTTTAAGAAAATCGGATTTGTGTAATCAATACCGGTGTCCAGGAAACCTATCATGATATTCTCCCCTCTTAGCTGCAGGGTGGGATAAGCCTGAATCTGCAGGATACCGGCCTCATTCATAGCGTCCATACTTATGGGGGCATAGCATTTTGGTATTGCATTGTAGGTAAACGTGCTTATACTGATGTCTCTTATCAGAAAACCTTCCAGGTAGAGACAGTGGTAGTTAAAATCTGCAAGCTGCTGACATAGATCCTCCTCATTGGGAATGATATCAGGCACTGGAAATGGTCGAGTTCCGGGAATAATAAAGTCGCGGTAATCCTCAGACAGAATACGTTCTTTGCATACATTTGGGTCCATATAAAACGTCCATACTATTTTTACCCTATGTATATGAATGAATGAGGAAAGTTATTATATGCTTTGGAAGAATAAATGGTTGAAGTTAACATTTATTCGGGTATAATATATAAGTAATGAATCGAAAAACTAAAGATTCAAAATAAGAATACGAAGGGAGTCAGATATGGGTACTTTTTTTGAAGATTTAAGTAAGAAAATAAGCGAGACAGCCGAAACAGTAACGAACAAAGCCGGTGAAGCAGTTGAGGTACAGAAAATCAGGAACCAGATAAGGGTTCTGGAAAGAGGTAATGAAAGTGCTTATATAGCTTTGGGGGAAATCATATATAGGCATTACAAAGAAGGCGAAGTTGTAGATTCAGAAGCAATTGGGATTTGTGAGGCAATGCAGAATAGAGAAGAGAGCATTGAAAAATATGAACAGCAGATATCAAAAGTCAAAGGCGATGTTAAATGCAGCCATTGCGGCAAGTCTGTGGCAAAAGAGGTCAGCTTCTGCCCATATTGTGGTGAAAAAGTTCCTGATGCAGCTGATACGGCGGAGAAAAAGGTATTTGATGCAGCCGATACGGCAGAGAAAAAGGCATCTGATGCTGCAGACGCTGTCAGCGAAAAGGTTTCGGAGACAGGGGAAAAGATAAAAGAAAATCTGAAAGATTAGGGGGAGTCCATGGCAATTTTAGTTTTAATGAGCCTTACTCTTTCTCTGCTGCTAACAGATATTGTAGTGAAATCCTATGTGGAAAGCACTGTGAAAAAGGGGGAAGAGCGCTCTGCATACAATGGTAAAGTGAAGATACGTAAGGTATATAATAAAGGCATGTGTCTGAATCTGTTTGAGGACGATCCTGAGTTTGTGAAGATAGCATCGGTATTTGTCACTGTTTTGCTTACCATTTATCAACTCATCATCTTGCTGAGGAAGGGAAAATATCTAAAGAAGACTGGACTGTCCCTTATGGTGGCCGGAGCCTGGAGCAATACCTTCGACAGATGGATTCGGGGGCACGTTATTGATTATGTGGGATTTCAAACAAAATGGAAGAAAGTCACAGAGATCACCTATAATCTCGGAGATTTTTTCATTGGGGCAGGAAGCATTCTTATGATGTTGTCTTCTCTGCTCCCTTCTAAGAAAAAGAGAGGATAAGGAAGGAAAATAAAAAATAAATTATGATTCAGGAAATAGAACCACATTTATACAAAAATGAATATATTCCCACCCCGCCGGACAAAAACAGTATCGCGCTGTATTTTGAAGAGCATGCTGTACTGCTGAAGAATACGGCAGAGGGAATAGAGTTCCCCAGATTTAAAGATCTGGGGGATTCAAATAAAGGGATTTACAAAGACTATACGTATTTATTTTCCATTGATGGGGAGCGTTATTATCTCATGGATGAAATGGATGTAAAGCATATGTCCCCTTATACACTGGAAAATACAGAGATTTTCAGAAGGGCAGATCCTCAGTACCGGGCGTTTGCCGGGATTACCGGATATCAGCTTTACAGCTGGTATAAGGTTAATAAATACTGCGGACGCTGTGGTTGTTCCATGCATAAAGATGAGAAAGAACGTATGATGCACTGTAGGAAATGCGGGAATATGGTGTATCCCAAAATCAGCCCTGCAGTGATAATCGGTGTACTGGACGGCAGCCGGATTTTGATGTCAAAGTATGCCGGCAGAGTATTCCGAAATTATGCCTTGATAGCAGGTTTCGTAGAGATAGGTGAGATGCTGGAAGAGACTGTGAAACGGGAGGTAATGGAAGAAGTGGGTCTGAAGGTGAAAAATATCAGGTATTACAGGAGTCAGCCCTGGTCCTTCAGCGAAACAGTACTAATGGGGTTCTATTGCGACCTGGACGGAGAAGACACTATAACATTAGAAGAAGAGGAACTGGCCCTGGCAGAATGGTTTGACAGAGAGGATATACCTGTAGTACCATCGAGAGACAGTCTGACAAACGAAATGATTATAAAATTTAAAAATGGCGAAGTATAGGAGGGTATAACATGAGAGCTATATTTGATGAAACACTGGTGACAGGAAATGAAACAATCGATTCCCAGCATAAAGAGCTGTTTGATAAGATTAATAAACTGCTGGACAGCTGCGAGAATGGGAACGATAAACTAACAGCAGTCAAGACACTGGATTATCTTGCAGATTATACATACTTTCATTTTTCGGCAGAAGAAAAGCTTCAGGAAGACATGGAATATCCAGGTATTAAGGAACATAAAAAGGAACATGAAAAGCTGAGAAAGGTTGTAAAGGAACTTTATGAGATGCTGGAAGAGGATGAAGGCCCTTCCAATGCTTTTGTGGAGCAGGTGAATAAGAATGTGATTGAGTGGCTTTACGGTCATATTAAAAGCTTTGATCGTTCTGTGGCAGAATATAAGTTTATGGCGGTTAACAGTGAACGGCTGTAAATATATGTTGACAAAAGAAAAAAGTTGAATTAAACTAAAAAAAGGAGAAGAGCACACGCGAATTATATCTTATTGAACTTGGAAAAGTTCGGGCAGGTAAGACCTATAATTTGTTGGTGCTTTTTTTGTGCTTAATTGGGGAAAGCTATAATTAAGCCATAGTCGGATTATATAAGTTTTCGAAAGAGGAGAAGCAGAATGAAAAAGGTGAATTTGAAAAAACTGGCATACGACATCTTTATTGATATTGTAGGCGGCATACTGATAGGTATGGGTATTTACAATTTTGCAGCAAATGCAGAATTTGCGCTGGCGGGGATTTCCGGTATTGCGCTGATATTTTACCGTTTATTTGGTGCACCCATCGGCTGGGTGAGTATACTTTTGAACATACCCATAGCAATCGGATGCTACAAGACACTGGGAAAAGAGTTTTTTATACGGTCCGTAAGAACTGTGATTATTACTTCCATGATTATTGATTATTTAGTTCCCCTGTTCCCTGTGTATACGGGCAGTAAAATGCTGGCAGCTCTGTGCACCGGAATTTTTTCGGGTCTGGGTTATGCCTTGATTTTTATGAATAACTCTTCCACGGGAGGGATGGATTTCGTTACTGTTGCAATTAAAGTAAAACGTCCTCATCTGACACTTGGAAAAATCGTTTTTATTACAGATGCAGTTGTTGTAGCAATCGGCGGACTGATTTTCAAGGATGTGGACGGAACAATTTATGGTTTTGTAATTACTTATCTGATGTCCTATGTGATGGATAAAATAATGTATGGTATTGATTCCGGCAAGATGACCTTGATAGTCACCACGAAAGGTCAGGAGGTTGCCCGGAAGATAGATGAATATTCAGGACGAGGATCTACACTGCTGAAAGGAAAGGGAAGCTATTCCGGCATAGAAAAAGAAGTCGTAATGTGTGCCTGCAGCAACAAGCAGATGTATGTGATCCGAAAAATGGTGAAAGAGGTGGATCCTTTAGCCTTTACAGTTATTATGGAATCCAATGAAGTGGTGGGGGAGGGATTTAAGGATGCCTGAATCCCTCACATGAAAAACCCCCGCGGCTTCAACAAAATACATCTCTATGGGTTCACTTTATCAGCATATATTTTTACCAGTTCAAGTGCGACTTTCACACTGGCGTCCATTCCTTCGGCAGTGATGTGCTCGTAAGGACCGTGATATCCGTGACCTCCTGTACCAAGGTTTGGACAGGGGAGCCCTTTGAAACTGAGCTGAGATCCGTCTGTGCCGCCCCGGATTGCCTCTACCAGCGGGGTTACGCCGGCATTTTCGCAGGCTTTCCTGGCATTATCAATCAGATGCATACATCCATCTATAATCTCGGACATATTGCGGTACTGCTGCGTGATGGTTAACTTGACCGTATCTTTGCCCCATTTTTCATTTAACAGCTTTTCTATATGCCGCAGTGTCTGCTGGCGGACTTCAAATGCAGCTGCATCGTGATCCCGGACAATATAGTGCAGTTCAGCATGGCCTACTTCTCCGGACATGCTTACCAGGTGATAGAAACCTTCATAGCCTTCGGTATCTCTCGGTGTGTCGCCGGAGGGCAGCATGGCGTTGATCTCCATGGCGACCAGGCTGGCATTTACCATGGTGTCCTTACTAGAGCCAGGGTGTACGTTCACTCCTTCAATTAGAAAGTCGGCTTTGCATGCATTGAAGTTTTCAAACTGGATTTCCCCTTCTGTGTCTCCGTCCAATGTGTAAGCATACTCTGCCCCAAATTCCTCTACATTAAAATGAGAGGCACCGGTGCCGATCTCTTCGTCAGGGGTAAATGCGACAGACAGCGGTCCGTGAGAAATGTTCTCCTCACGCAGATATTGAATCATTGTCATAATCTCCGCGATTCCCGCCTTGTCATCTGCACCTAAAATAGTGGTTCCGTCGCTGGTGATCAATGTGCGTCCCTTTAGATCCGGCAGATGTTTAAAAGTATCTGTGCAGATGGTGCGCCCGCTTGACCCCAATACGAAATCTTTCCCGTCATAGTTTTCTGTCACAACAGGAACAATGTCATGGTCACAGAAATCTGATACCGTGTCCATATGGGCGATAAATCCTATCTTTGTCCTGTCTTCATAACCCGGTGTGGCGGGAATATGGGCATATACATAGCATTGCTCATCCACTCTTGCATCAGACACCCCAAGGTCTTTCAGCTCCTGCACCAGTAGATGTGCCAGATCAAACTGGCATGAGGAGGATGGGACACTTTCAATGTTCTCATCGCTGGGTGTGCGTACAACAACATACTTTAAAAGTCTTTCATAAGCTCTCATAATGACATATCCCTTCTTTACAATATTTACCTTTATCTTAGCAGAACCTGTGTGGAAATACAATCCGGAGATTTTGATGAATCTACATAAAAACCACATAATTGCCTGTTAAACTACTCCTATTGAAGCGATAAATAAACGGATTGCTTAGTCATGATTTTGCTGAGAATCAACGAGCAGCACACACGAAATAGGAAAAGGAAGTGTATATTGTGTCGATAGTAAACAAAGAGCTGCACATCCGCGGGATGAGCTGTGTCCACTGTCAGAATACAATCCAGAGAAAATTGAAACACACAGCGGGCATTAAAAAAGTTATTGTCAGTTACAGCAAGGAAACGGCAGATATTACTTATGATTCCGAGGTACTATCATGGAAAGATATTTGTGGAATTATAGAAAAGCTGGGCTACACAGTTCAAAAGAACAACAGGCGGACAAATGCCGATATTTCAAAGACAATTCTTGTTCTGGTAATTATTGTCAGCCTGTATATGCTGCTTCAAAAATTCAATATCCTCAATCTGCTGGTTCCTGGTCAGCTGGCGGATACAAAAATGGGGTATGGGATGCTGTTTGTAATCGGACTTATTACCTCAGTTCATTGTATTGCCATGTGCGGGGGCATCAATCTTTCCCAGTGCCTCCCACAGGATGCACTTGAAGGAACCAATAACAGTAAATTATCTACATTTGTTCCGGCACTTTTGTATAATTTGGGAAGAGTGATCTCTTACACAGTTATTGGATTTCTTCTGGGTACAATAGGTATGCTCCTGGGGGGCGGTTCCTCTGGAGGCCTGCCGGTTTTTCTGCAGGGTGTTTTAAAACTGATTGCAGGAGTATTTATGGTAATCATGGGAATTAACATGCTCGGTATCTTCCCGTGGCTTCGCAGACTGAATCCCAAGATGCCAAGATTTCTTGCTATAAGGACAGGTACACAGAAAGGCAAAAGTAAACGTCCCCTGATTGTGGGCCTTCTCAATGGACTCATGCCCTGCGGCCCCCTGCAGTCCATGCAGATTGTAGCACTGGCAGCGGGAAACCCGTTTACCGGAGCATTGTCTATGCTAATATTCAGTTTAGGTACGGTGCCTCTGATGTTGGGGCTGGGCTTTGGTGTATCAGCTCTTGGAAAGAAATTTACCGGAAAAGTAATGAATGTAGGTGCAGTTCTGGTCGTCGTTCTTGGCCTGGCAATGCTTTCCCAGGGTGGAACCTTATCCGGGCTTACTGCAGCTGCAGGCAATGCAGGAACGGGCACTGCAGGTAAAGAGCAGGGTGCGGATGATACCGATGTCCAGATAGTCGATGGAAAACAGGTTGTAAATAGTACCCTTTTACCCGGCAGCTACCCCAATATTACGGTACAGGCAAATACACCGGTTGAGTGGACCATAGACGCACCTAACGGAAGTATCAACGGCTGCAATTATAAAATGCTGATTACGGAATATTCTATCGAATATGATTTTCAGGAGGGAAAGAATGTCATAGAATTTACTCCTACAGAACCGGGGACATACCCGTACAGCTGCTGGATGGGTATGATTCGCGGAAACATTGTCGTCACAGACAACAGTGAAACATAAAACAGTATAGCTTATTTTGTTACACACTAACTTTTTAATAAAAGGAGAATGAACGATGAACAACAAAATCAAAAGAACAGTTTTTATGCTTTGCCTTGCTTTGGTTTTTGTATTGGCAGGATGTGCCAAAGGAGATGATTCAGAGCAAACAGAGACAACTGTACAGGAAACCGCTGAAGAAAAGGATGACACAGTGGATAAACTGGAAGAGGAGGAAAAAGCAGATAATGCGGAACAGAAGGAAGATAACACAGCAGAAACGCAGGAAATTGCAGCGGGAGGCAGCCTTGCAATCCCTGTAAGTGAGTTGTCAGGGACGGTAAGGTTTTATCCTGTAACGGTGGATGAAGTTGACATGGAAGTACTTGCGGTAAAAGACGCGGAAGGAAACATCCGCACAGCCTTTAACACCTGTCAGGTCTGCTACAGTTCTGGAAGAGGTTACTACAAGCAGGTGGGAGATAGATTGGTTTGCCAGAACTGTGGAAATCAATTTACGGTAGATCAGATAGAAGTACTTTCCGGCGGCTGCAACCCGCTTCCTATCTTCTCAGAGGATAAAACCGAAACAGCGGACTCTGTTACGATTAATTATGATTTCCTAAAGGAAGTAACACAGGTTTTTGCAAACTGGAAAGCAAGTTATTAACAAAGATAAGTTGACATTAAATTTTGAAAGTGTTAGGATGTTATAAATAAAAATATTAAAAAGAATCAAGTAGTGCTTATATAGGTTCATAATCGGATGGACGTCTCTACCAACTACCGGAATAGTTGACTATAAGTATCTGCAAAGGGTAATTTTTTTGCAGCGCTTATATTTCTCAAGGATGGTAAGGGAGGATTATCTGATGTATGAATCTATTTCTATTTTAAGGGGCAATATTGTATTTAGCAAAAGTTTGCATGAGCTGGAGATATGTGAACACGGGTATCTGGTCTGTGAGGCGGGAAGGGTGAAAGGAGTGTACCAGACACTGCCTTTTGAATATGGAGGGCTGGCCGTTGAGGATTTCGAGAATCGTCTTATTATACCAGGACTTGTGGACTTGCACGTACATGCACCTCAGTATTCCTACAGGGGACTTGGCATGGACATGGAGCTTCTGGACTGGCTGGAGTCAAATACATTTCCGGAGGAGGCCAAATTCAAGGATCTGGAATATGCAAAGCGCGCCTATGAGATTTTTGTAGAGAATATGCGAAATGGTGCCACAACGAGGGCCTGTATTTTTGCCACAGTGCACCGAAAGGCGACCCTCCTGCTGATGGATATGCTGGAGAAGGCCGGACTTGATACCATGGTGGGCAAGGTCAACATGGACAGAAACTGCCCGGATTACATAAAGGAAGCTTCATCGGAGAATTCAGCGGCGGAGACGGTGGAATGGATTAAGGATGTGCTGCACAAGAAGTATGAGCATACGAGGCCGATTTTGACGCCCCGGTTTACACCGAGCTGTACAGATGAGCTGATGGAAAAACTGAAGATGATTCAGATGCGCTATGAGCTGCCGCTGCAGTCTCATTTGTCTGAGAATCCCGGTGAGGTTGCATGGGTAAAAGACTTGTGTCCCTGGTCTGCATTTTACGGAGATGCCTATGATAAGTTTGGATTGTTCGGGATGGATACACCTACGATTATGGCACATTGTGTTCATTCCAATGAAGAGGAGATTGCCAGGATGAAGGAAAATGGAGTATTTATCGCTCATTGTCCTGAATCCAATATGAATCTTTCCTCCGGTGTGGCTCCGGTCAGGACATTTCTTGAAAAGGGACTTCATGTCGGCATAGGAAGTGATGTGGCGGGAGGCACTACGGAGAATATTTTTACGGCTATGGCTCATGCCATTCAATCTTCCAAGCTTAGGTGGCGGCTTCTGGACAATTCTCTAAAACCACTGACAATGGAAGAGGTGTTTTATATGGCTACAAAGGGCGGCGGTGCATTCTTCGGAAAAGTGGGAAGCTTTGAGCCGGGCTATGAGATGGATGCGGTAGTTCTTGATGACTCTAGGTTAAAGCATCCTCAGCCTCTTGGGGCGAAGGAACGTCTTGAACGGATGATTTACGTATCAGATGACAGGGAAATCTTTGCAAAATATGTAAGTGGGAACAGATTGTTTTAAAATTAGATATGGAGGCGGAGACATGAACGAAAAAGAGCATGTGGTAGGCAAAAGTGTAAAGCGTGTGGATGCTTTTGAAAAGGTGACGGGACGGGCAAAATATACAGATGATTTATGTGATAAAAGTGCTTATGTGGCGAAGATTTTGCATTCTACGATTGCCCATGGGATTGTAAAGTCCATTGATACAAAAGAGGCGGAGAATATTCCGGGGGTGATAAAAGTGGTGACATGTTTTGATGTTCCCAAATATTATTTTCCCACGGCAGGGCATCCCTGGTCAACGGAAACCTCTCATCAGGATGTGGCAGACCGGCTGCTTTTGACAGATCAGGTAAAATTCTACGGCGATGATGTGGCGGCAGTAGTTGCCGAGAACGATGTGGCGGCGGCTCAGGCATTGCGGGCAATCAAAGTGGAGTATAAGGAGCTTCCTTTTGTACTGGACGTCCAGGAGGCAATGAAAGAGGACGCCCCGCTGATTCATGAGAACTATCCTGGAAATATACTGAATCATACCACCATACGTAACGGAGATTATGAGGAGGCAAAGAAGGAACCGGGGCTGATCAAGGTCGAGGGTTGGTATGATACGCCCACGGTTCAACACTGTCACATTGAGAACTTTATCTGTTATGCTTATATGGAACAGGGGAGAATTGTGATCGTTTCTTCCACCCAGCTTCCTCATATCTGCCGGAGAATTGTGGGGCAGGCACTGGGAATCCCCTGGGGCGATGTGAGAGTGATAAAGCCTTACATAGGAGGCGGCTTTGGAAACAAACAGGATATTCTCTATGAACCTCTCTGTGCGTACTTAAGTACGGTAGTGGGAGGCAGGCTGGTGAAGCTGGATAATTCCCGGGAGGAGACTTTTGCGTCCACAAGAGTGCGCCATGCAATACGGTCCCATATTATATCTTATGTACGGCCAGATGGAAGCTTTGCGGCACGAAAAATAGAATGCTTCTCCGACCAGGGGGCATATGCCTCCCACGGACATAGCATTGCAGCAAAGGGAATGGGGGCCTTTCCTCAGTTGTATCCATGTCCAAATGTGGAAGGAGATGCCTATACAGTATTTACAAATAAAAGCGTTTCAGGGGCTATGCGGGGCTACGGTATTCCCCAGGCTATGTTTGCCGGAGAATCACACATAGACGATGTAGCAAAGACATTGGGAATGTCACCTTATGAATTCCGGTGGAAATATCTGATGCCAAAAGGCTTTACGGATGGATTCTCGAAGAATGTAAATTATTTTGATACATTCCATCAGTGTCTGGACAAGGGAAAAGCACATATTGATTATGACCGGAAGGTAAAGGAATATGCAGATCAGACAGGAGATGTGAGAAAAGGAATCGGGGTCGCTACCTTTTGGTACAATACCGGTGTATGGCCAATTTCTCTGGAGACTTCTTCCTGCCGGATGGTGTTGAATCAGGATGGATCCATCCAGGTGCAGGTGGCAGAGACGGAAATCGGCCAGGGAGCGGACACCGTGTTTTCACAGATGGCGGCAGAAACCCTTGGTATTCCATTTGATAAGGTTCATGTGGTGAGTACACAGGATACGGACGTTACGCCATTTGGCACAGGTGCTTATGCCTCACGGCAGACTTACATGGCAGGGTTTTCCATAAGGCAGACAGCATCCCTTTTAAAGAGTCATATATTGGATACAGCTCAGGATTTGACAAGACATACGAAAGAGAGTCTGGATATCATAGATGGAAATATTGTACGTGAGGGAGACAATGGGATTCTGATGAGTCTGGCGGATCTGGCCGAGGAAAAGCTTTACAGCCTGACAAACAATGGACATCTCACTGCAGAGAGTACATATCAGGCAAAAACAAATGCATATTCTTTCGGTTGTACCTTTGCCGAGGTGGAGGTGGATATCCCGGCGTGCCGGGCTGTGCTGAAGAATATTGTGAATGTACATGACTGTGGAAAACTGATCAATCCACAGCTGGCAGAGGCGCAGGTACACGGAGGCATGAGCATGGGCATCGGGTATGGGATGTCTGAAAAGCTGCTCTTCGATGAGAGAACAGGAAGGCCTTTAAATGATAATCTTTTGGATTATAAATTATCTACTTTTATGGACCACCCGGAATTGCAGGGGGATTTCGTAGAAAATTATGAGCCTACTAGTGCATACGGAACGAAATCATTAGGAGAGCCGCCGGTATGTTCTGTAGCTCCGGCTATCCGCAACGCGGTGCTGCAGGCTACAGGGGTGGCAATTGATGAAATTCCGCTGACACCACATGTATTATTCCGTCGGTTCAAAGAAGAAGGATTAATATAATCCAGGGTTTTATGAAAGGGAGGATTTAAAACATGTATGACATGAAAGCATTGTATGAAGCTGCCAGCGTGCCACATGCGGTACAGCTGCTGCAGGAACATCCCCAGGCCCAGATTATTGCCGGTGGAAGTGATGTTCTGATTCAGATGCGTGAAGGAAAGCGTGCAGGGGTTGAACTAGTCAGTATTTATGGGCTTGATGAACTGCGCGGTGTAACAATGGAGGAGGACGGGACTATACGAATCGGTTCTCTGACCAGCTTTTCACATATCACAAAGGACCCAATTATTCAGAAATATATCAATGTGCTGGGCGAAGCTGTGGATATGGTGGGAGGCCCCCAGATACGAAATATTGGCACAATCGGCGGGAACACCTGCAATGGTGTGACTTCCGCAGATTCAGCCTCCACATTATTTGCATGGGATGCTGTGGTTGAGATTACAGGACCTGAGGGGATTCGCAGGGCTCCTATTCAGGAGTTCTATATTAAGGCCGGAAAAGTAGATTTAAAGCCTGCAGAGATGCAGACCGGTATTTTGCTTCCAAAGAAGTCCTATGAGGGCTATTTCGGACATTATATTAAGTACGCCATGCGGGAGGCGATGGATATTGCAACCCTTGGATGTTCTGCAAATGTAAAGCTTTCCAAAGATAAACGGTATCTTGAAGATGTCAGAATTGCATATGGAGTAGCGGGACCGATTCCCCTGCGCGCAGAACATGCAGAAGCAGAGGGAAGAGGAGTGGAGATAAGCGAGGCTGCCATTGAAGAAGTGGGAAAGAAGGTCCTGGAGGACATCACCCCCCGGGATAGCTGGAGAGCAAGCAAGGCCTTCAGAGAACATATTGCAAAAGTGCTGTGTAAACGGGCATTGAAGGAAGCTATTTTACTGGCAGGAGGTGTGATCCATGAGTGAAAAGCAGTATAAGCTGGTAAAGTGTGTTATCAACGGTGAAAAAAGAGAAACTATGGTGGATGTCCGCGCATCCCTGACAGATATGCTGAGGAATGACTATCGGCTGAACAGCGTAAAAAAGGGCTGTGAAGTGGGAGAGTGCGGTGCCTGTAATGTGATGATCGATGGAGAATGTTATAATTCCTGTATTTACCTGGCTGTGTGGGCTGACGGAAAGGAAATACGCACCCTTGAAGGGCTGATGGGGCCGAATGGAGAGCTGGCGGATATTCAGCAGGCATTTATCGATGAAGCAGCGGTACAGTGTGGTTTTTGTACGCCTGGTGTAATTATGAGCGCAGTGGAAATATTGGAATCTGGGAAGGAGTATACCAGAGAAGAGCTGAGAAAGCTTCTGGCAGGTCATCTGTGCAGGTGCACCGGGTACCAGAATATATTAAATGCTGTGGAAAAGACAATGTACCGCCGTCTGGGAAAGAAATTACAGAAGCAGTAAACGAAACACGCCTGCGGGTTTCTCCCGTAACCCGCACAAATAAAAAGGATGAATCCCGATTTATGGATTCATCCTTTTTATTTGTATAATGCTTATTCTTGTTTCTCAGATGCAGTTTCCGGCACCGGTTCTTTATCCTTCGGAAGGATAAGATTCAATAATATAGCAACCAGTGCAGCAATTACAACAGGTGATTTTCCGAATATTGTAGTAAACCAATCCGGAAAAGATGCAATGGAACCGCTTGCCTGTGTAACGCCCATACCTAATGCAACGGCTAATCCTACGACAGAAGTGTTTCTATAGGTCATCTTTTCTGTGTTAATCAGCTTCATTCCTGTCATGGCAATGGATGCAAAGACAGATACGGTTGCTCCGCCGAGAACACAGTATGGAATCGTAGTCAGCAGTGATGAAAACTTCGGAATCAATCCGGCAACCAGCAGTATAACAGCTGCCAGGCCAAGGACACAGCGGTTTACAACCTTTGTTGTGGCAACAATACCTACGTTCTGGCTGTAAGTTGCTGTGGGAAGTCCTCCCAGGAGAGCTCCCAGAATATTGGTAATTCCGCATCCAATGATACCTCCCTGCAGTTCGTTGTCCGTAGGCATGCGGTCAAGACCGCCGCTTGTTGTAGCGGAGAAATCTCCGATAGCTTGTACAGAGTTAACGACAAACAGCAGACCGATTGCGATACTGGAGGAAATCTCAAACTTTACTCCGAAATGTAAAGGTGCTGTAATCTGGAAAACAGATGCCTGGGCAACAGGGGTGAAGTCCACCATACCGAAGAACAACGCAACAACATATCCGCCGATAATACCTATCAGAATAGATGCCAGTTTCCAGAGTCCCTTTCCAAAATGATTAAGTGCTGTCACAATGACAAGTGTGATAATTGCAACCAGCCAGTTTTTCCATGCACCATAGTCCGGACTTCCTACACCTCCTGCCATATAATTAATAGCGGTCGGATACAGAGAAAGACCAATGGTGAATACTACAGTCCCCGCAATCAACGGAGGGAAAAACTTACGGATCTTTTTAATAAATAAGCCAACAATGATTGCCATGCAGCCGCCTACAATCTGGGCTCCTAATATTGTGGGGATATCGAAGCCCTCGGCGATAGCCTGCATACTTGGCAGGTAAGCAAAACTGATACCCATGATAACGGGAAGACCGGCACCGATGCCAACTCCTTTGATTCTGATAAATGGAAAAAGCTGAAGCAGTGTAGAAAGTGCGGATACTACCAGTGCCGCCTGAATCAATTTGACACTGTCGGCTTCAGAGATTCCTGCAGTTGCTGCTACAATAATAGCAGGGGTTACAATACCAATAATCGCAGCAACAACGTGCTGAAAAGCAAGAGGAAGGGCCTCCCCCAGGGAAGGGACTCCGCTCATTTGAAATACACTCGCGTGTTTTACATCTTTTTTCATATGTGCCTCCGTTTAAGCCTGACTAATCCTAGTTCCTGTTTTTCCCAAAATCCCGTCTTTTGCTTTTTCCAGTAAAGTAATCAGGGCCTGACGTCCCGGAGCGGATTCTGCAAATTCTACTGCAGCCTGCACTTTAGGCAGCATAGAACCCGGAGCAAAATGTCCTTCGGACATATACTGTTTTGCCTCTTCAATGGAGATATCTCCCAGCCACTTTTCATTTGGTTTTCCGTAATTGAGTGCAACCTTTTCGACTGCTGTCAAGATAATCAGAAAATCTGCATCCAATTCTTTGGCCAGCAGACTGCTTGCAAAGTCTTTGTCGATAACAGCACTGGCACCCTTTAAGTGATTTCCCTGGCGTACAACCGGAATTCCGCCGCCGCCGCAGGCGATTACAAGATCACCGGAGTCTACCATATTGTGGATAGTACCGATCTCTACGATTTCCTGGGGTTTTGGGGAAGATACTACACGGCGGTAACCGCGTCCCGCATCTTCTTTCATAATATAGTTATATTTTGCAGCCATCTCATCGGCCTGTTCTTTCGTAAGGAACTTGCCAATGGGCTTGGAAGGATTCTTAAATGCAGGGTCATTTTCATCCACACGCACCTGTGTAATCATAGTAGCAACAGGAACATCTGTGATATTTCTGTTCAGAAGCTCTTCGCGCAGAGCGTTCTGCAGGTCATACCCGATGTATGCCTGACTCATTGCAACACAGACGGAGAGCGGTGTGTTTGGCTGCTCCGGTTCTTCGTGAGTCAACGCAATCATTGCATTATTTACCATTCCGACCTGAGGACCGTTGCCGTGGGCCACTACAACCTGACAGCCTTCTTCCATCAAATCTACAATAGCGCGGGCAGTAATTTTTACTGCGGTCATCTGCTCCGGAAGGGTATTGCCCAGGGCGTTTCCGCCCAGAGCAATGACGATTCTTTTTTTCTTTGCCATCTTATTTTCCTCCGATATAGGCAATTGCTTCTACTTCGCAGAGAACTCCCTTTGGCAGTCCTTTTACAGCAACGCAGGAACGGCCCGGTTTTCCGATAAAATATTTTGCATAGATTTCATTAAAAGCAGCAAAATCTCCCATATCTGCAAGGAAACAGGTTGTCTTTACAACATCTTTAAAGTCAGCTCCCTGGCTCTCTAAAAGAGCGGCAACATTTTTCATAACCTGCTCTGCCTGTTCCTCAATCGTTGTGCCGACAACATCACCAGTTTCCGGTGAAAGTGGAATCTGACCTGAAAAGAAAGCAATGTCATTTACAACGATTCCCTGAGAATATGGTCCGATAGCTGCGGGTGCATTTTTTGTATCAACATATTTCAACATAGTATTTACCTCCTGAATTTTATATGGTTAACTGTTTTGGTTTTAAATTTTGAGATTACTCGAAAATTCTTGGAGTCTTCTTTTCTTCCAGTTTCTTTAATATTTCAGCAGGATCTGCGAATTTTGCAAGGAAGATCATAGCTGCAATGATGTATGGCTTGAAGCTTGCTTCTTTATACAGTGGATCTCTGTAACGGTCGAATACGCTTGCATCAACCTCGCCTGTCTCACAGCTTACGCCTGTGATGTCAGCAGGCAGGCAGTGCAGGTAAAGTGCCTTTCCGTCCTTTGTTGTGGACATAAGTTCTTCCGTACAAGCCCAGTCTTTGTGTTCTGCGTTCTGAGCAAGCAGTTCTTTTTCCAGGGCATGGATTCCTTCAGTGTCACCGTTTCCGTAGAGTTCTGTACGTTTTTCCATAGCAGCAAAGGGAGCCCAGCTCTTTGGATATACGATATCAGCATCTTTGAAAGCTTCTGCCATGTCGTTTGTCTTTGTAAATGAACCGCCGGATTTCTTAGCATTTTCCGCAGCAACTTTTTCTACATCCTCGAACACTTCGTACCCTTCCGGATGAGCCAGTACTACGTCCATTCCGAAACGAGTCATCAGGCCGATAACACCCTGTGGAACTGAAAGAGGTTTTCCGTAAGAAGGAGAGTAAGCCCATGTCATAGCCAGCTTCTTGCCTTTCAGGTTCTCCACACCGCCAAACTCATGGATGATGTGAAGCATATCAGCCATAGCCTGGGTTGGATGGTCAATATCGCACTGTAGATTTACAAGGGTTGGTTTTTGTTCCAGAATACCGTCTTTGTTTCCCTGTGTTACAGAGTCAACAACTTCGTGCATGTAAGCATTCCCTTTTCCGATGTACATATCATCACGGATACCGATAACATCGGCCATGAAAGAAATCATGTTAGCAGTCTCGCGGACAGTCTCACCGTGAGCCACCTGGGATTTTCCTTCATCCAAATCCTGTACCTCAAGTCCTAACAGGTTACATGCGGAAGCGAAAGAGAAACGTGTACGTGTAGAATTGTCACGGAACAGAGAAATTCCCAGACCACTCTCAAATACCTTTGTAGAAATATTGTTCTCTCTCATAAAACGAAGTGCGTCGGCAACCGTGAAGACAGCTTCCAGTTCGTCATCTGTTTTTTCCCATGTCAGGAAAAAGTCACCATTGTACATTTCTTTGAAGTTCAGGGCATTCAATTTGTCGATATAGTCCTGTAATGTTTTCATACTAAAAATCCTCCTAATTGTGTTGTTTGAATATTCTGAAAATGAACTGCAAAGGGGGCAGGCCCCTTTGCGGGCATTTTGCATTATTTACAATACATTGTGGGCAGTGCAGCATATACAGCAGCGCATACTACAAGGTCTGCTTTCCATGTCTTTTCATTTGGCGCATGTGCCTGAGCCTCTGCACCGGGTCCGAATCCGATACATGGGATTCCATTTCTTCCCATGATGGACACACCGTTTGTTGAGAATGTCCATTTGTCAGTCAGAGGGCGGGCTTTTCTCATGCCTTCAGTTTCTGCATTCCCGATTCTTGTCTCACCGTAAAGGTTCTTGTAGGCCTCTTCCAGTGATTTTGTTACTTTGTGATCTTCCGGAATGACCCATGTAGGGAAGTAGCACTCAATCGGATATGTGAGTCCTGTGTAAGACGGACGGTCGTAGTTGTACATGGAAACTTTTACATCATCTCCATACTTCTTTACACTTGGAAGCGCACGGATTTCATCCAGGCAGCTTTCCCATGTCTCGCCTGCTGTCATACGGCGGTCAAGAGAAACAGCACAGGAGTCTGCAACTGCACAGCGGCTTGGTGATGTAAAGAAGATTTGGGAAGCAGTAATAGTTCCTCTTCCAAGGAAGTTTGCTTCTTTGTATTCCGGATTGTATTTCTCATCCAGCATTTTTACAAGACCTTTTACTTCTTTGTCATCTGCTGCATCATTTTCATTCAACGCGCGGACATCCTGAAGAATGTCGGCCATCTTATAGATTGCGTTGTCACCGCGTTCCGGTGCAGATCCGTGACAGGAGACACCCTTTACATCGATACGGATTTCCATACGTCCGCGCTGTCCGCGGTAGATTCCGCCGTCTGTAGGCTCTGTGGATACTACAAATTCTGGACGTACCTTATCTTCATTGATAATATACTGCCAGCAGAGACCGTCACAGTCTTCTTCCTGAACAGTTCCTGTTACGAGAACTGTGTATTTGTCGCTTAAAAGTCCAAGATCTTTCATGATTTTGGCACCGTATACTGCGGAAACAATGCCGCCGCACTGATCAGAAACACCACGTCCGCCGATTTCTTCGTCGTTTTCGTAGCCTTCGTACGGATCAAATGACCAGTTCTCGATGTTGCCGATACCTACCGTATCGATATGAGCGTCAAAACCGATAAGTTTCTCACCTGTTCCCATATATCCGAGAACATTTCCCTGAGGATCTATTTCTACCTTATCAAATCCAACTTTTCTCATCTCTTCTGCGATGCGGTCGATGTGAGCCTTTTCATCACAGCTCTCGCCTGGGTTCTTCACAATATCCCTGAGGAATTTTGTCATATCTGCCTGGTAACCCTGGGCAGCTTCTTTGATTTTGTTAAAATCCATAATAAATTTCTCCTTTTAGAAACTAGATTTACAAGTATTCTTCTACCTTATATATAGACAGGTAAAAGTGGCCTTTATCTCGATTGCCTAAAGGGTGTTTCCGCCCCAGACAATAGATTCGTATCTTTCCGGGTCTGTGTCACCCTCAGTAGAGAAAAGCAATACTCTGGAATTTTCGTCCAGTCCCAGATGCTCTCTTAAATCTTTGTACTCGTCCATGCACATAATGCAGGAGAGTGCGCCAAATGGTGCTGCACCTGATTCTCCTGAAGTAACAGGTGAGTCTCCTTTTACAGGAGCGGCCAGCATACGCATTCCTCTTGCAGCTACCCAGTCTGGTGCAGCAACAAATGTATCTACATGGTTCTTTAAGATATCCCATGAAATAGTATTTGGTTCGCCGCATGCAAGGCCTGCCATAATGGTAACCATGTCCCCGTCTACAATCTGAAGTTCTCCGGTGCCTAAAGAGGCGCCTTTGTAAAGACATGCAGCAGCTTCTGCTTCCACAACAATCACTTTCGGCGGATTATCAGGGTAGCGGTTTGCAAAGTAACCCTGTACTGCACCGGCAAGAGAACCTACACCTGCCTGGATAAATACGTGAGTCGGTCTCTCACTGCCAAGGCCTTCCAACTGTTCGTTGGCTTCGCTGGCCATTGTTCCGTAACCTTGCATAATCCATGCCGGGATCTCTTCATATCCGTCCCATGCAGTATCCTGTACCATGATTCCATGTTCTGTCTTATTAGCCAGTTCATTGGCCATACGTACGCATTCGTCATAGTTGTATTCTTCGATTGTTGCCTGGGCACCTTCTGCAAGAATATTGTTCAGACGGGTGGGGGTTGTTCCCTTTGGCATCAGCACTACACATTTCTGTCCTAATTTGTTGGCAGCCCATGCAACACCACGTCCGTGGTTTCCGTCTGTAGCTGTGAAGAAAGTTGCCTGTCCGAAAGTCTTTCTTAATTCATCAGAAGTCAGCACGTTGTAAGGAAGCTCAGAGACATCCTTTCCTACCTGCTGTGCGATGTAACGGGCCATTGCGAAAGAACCTCCCAGTACCTTAAAAGCGTTCAGACCGAATCTGTAAGACTCATCTTTTACATATACTTCTTTTAATCCAAGTCTGCCGGCCATTTTCTCAAGCTTAACAAGAGGAGTAATGCTGTACTGAGGAAAACTCTCGTGGAAAGCTCTTGCTTTTTTTACCTCATCAAGAGCCATAACCTTAAGCTGTGCATCCTCTGTTTTGGGCATATGATTTACTGCCCATTTGATTGTTTCCATGTGTTAAAAACCTCCTTTTTATGTATTACCTGCCTGCGTCCATGTAACTGTAAAGTGTAAATTTAGAAATACCTAAAAGTGAAGCAACTTTGTCTCCGGACTTGGTAATCAGGAAAGCCCCAGCGTCATTTAAATAATGCACGACGGCTACTTTGTCATTCTTATTCATCAGGGCAACAGGCTTGCCGACCAGGGCCAGAGCCTGTTCAATCAACATGTCTAGTAGTTCGTTCACGTTGTGGGTGATTTTCTGGGGCTGCCGGTTTCCGGATTCGGAATCTTTGTCCGATTCTGTGTCGGTTAATGCCCCCATGGCTGTCTGGGCAGCGAGCAGTGCCGTAATGTCGTAGTTTAGGGAAAAAATGTAGGCGATATGATCGTCATCCTCCCGGATGTACATTGTACTGGACTTTAGAATACGTCCATCCTCTGTCTTGGTGAGATAGGAAAGGCGATCCTGAATCTTCGAGGGCTTCCGGTTTAATGTCTCCAGAACTACACTGGAAGGCCCATCGCCCAGCTTTCTGTTGGAGATGTATCCGTTCTCAATATAGACAACAGAATGCTCCAGTTCTTTTCTTGTTAAATCATGAATGACAATCTCACATGAGCTTCCGAATTGTACGGCAAGTCCGTGGGCAAGTTGTTTTAATAAGTCTAGTCTGCGGCCCAAAATGTTCGCCTCCTTCATATGTGGACTCCAGGATATTTCCTGAAAACTTTTTGCTTCTAAAGGCATGATAGCATTAAAAAAAAATTAAATCAATACTTTTTCTAAAAAATTTTTAGGTAGCCTAATTTTTTTTAAGAAAATATATTGCAATCCCGCTATATTAATGTTATTGTATATGTAGAATACAATAAAAGAGTCGTTCAAAGAGTCTAAAAATGCGCAGCACATACGCGGGTATCTAGTTGGACAACCTAAAGAAAAGGAGGAAGAAAGTATGCTGATTTTAGGTAATGGCAGAGTAATTACAAGAGATGTCAAAAATCCGTATCTGGAAAACGGCGCAGTAGCTATTGATGGGGCAACGATTAAGAAGGTGGGGGACCTGAATGATATCCGGGCAGCTTTTCCTGATGCAGAATTTATGGATGTAAAGGGAAAGCTGATTATGCCGGCATTTATTAACACCCATGAGCATATTTACAGCGCTTTTGCCAGGGGACTTTCCATTAAAGGATACTCCCCAGATGGCTTTTTAGAAATCCTGGATGGGCAGTGGTGGACAATCGACAGGAACCTTACATTGGAGGACACATATTTAAGTGCCATGGCAACCTACATCGACTGCATTAAAAACGGTGTGACAACTGTTTTTGATCACCATGCAAGCTTCGGTTCCATCCGCGATTCTCTGTTCCACATTGAAAAAGCAGCAAAAGAAGCGGGAGTCCGTTCCTGCCTGTGCTATGAAGTTTCTGACCGGGACGGCAGGGAAAAAGCAAGAGATTCCGTTATGGAGAATGCACAGTTCATTAAGCATGCGTTAAAAGACGACACAGGAATGATCGCCGGCATGATGGGAATGCATGCCCAGTTCACAATCTCTGACGAGACGATGGAACTGGCAGCTGCAAATAAACCAGATGGAGTTGGATACCATATCCATGTTGCGGAAGGAATTGAAGACTTACATCATTGCCTGAAGCATTACGGAAAGAGAATCATTGACAGACTGTATGACTGGAATATATTAGGTGAGAAGACTTTGCTGGGACATTGTATCTATGTCAATCAACATGAGATGGACTTGATAAAAGACACAAACAGTATGGTCGTGCACAACCCTGAATCCAACATGGGCAATGCCTGCGGATGCCCTCCGACAATGGAGATCGTACACAAAGGAATCGTTACCGGCCTGGGCACGGACGGATATACTCACGACATGCTGGAGTCCTGGAAAGTTGCAAATCTCCTTCACAAACATCATTTATGTGATGCAGGGGCCGCATGGTCAGAAGTTCCCCAGATGCTTTTTGAAGGAAATCCGCAGATCGCAAACCGCTATTTTAAGCAAAAACTTGGAGTTTTGGAAGAAGGCGCCGCAGCAGATGTTATCGTAATGAACTACGATCCCCTGACTCCCTTTGGAGCAGACAACTGCAACGGGCACATCCTGTTTGGCATGAACGGAAGAGATGTAGTAACAACAGTGGCCAATGGAAAGGTTCTCATGAAAGACCGTGAATTGCAGCACATTGATGAAGCAAAAGTAATGGCAGACTGCAGACAGGCAGCGGGCGCCCTGGCGAAAAGAATCAATGGATAAAAGGGGGCGATAAAAGGGGTCAGACCCTTTTGCGGTCCACTTTCAGAATATTCAGATAATATAGGAGGATACACAATGAGTGATATTATGACCCCGATTTCTTTCGGGCAATTAGTAGATTGGATTTTAGAGGAACACAAGAACCACGGCACGGTATTTGGAGAACATCATGCATACCATGTAGATGAAAAATATAACAGGACCATCTTCGGACGTCCTCTTGAAACACCGGTGGGACCTGCAGCAGGTCCTCACACGCAGCTTGCTCAGAACGTGGTGGCAGCCTACTATACAGGAAGCCGCTTCTTTGAACTGAAGACAGTTCAGGTTATGGATGGTGCCGAACTGGCAGCCTGTGTAAACAAACCCTGTATCGCAGCAGTAGACGAGTGCTATAACTGCGAGTGGTCTACGGAACTTTATGTTCCCCAGGCTATGGAAGAGTACATCAAAGCATGGTTCTTGCTGAAAGTTATTTCAAAGGAATTTGGTCTTGGTAGTATGGATGGATTCCAGTTCAACATCAGTGTGGGATATGACCTGGAAGGAATTAAGTCTGAGAAGATTGACAATTTCTTAAATACAATGAAGGAAGCAAAGGATTCCGAAATTTTCCGCTCCTGCAAGCAGTATCTGCTGGATAATGTGGAGAAATTTCAGAAGATCACGAAGGAGGATATTGAGAATATCCAGTCTGATATCTGTAATTCTGTGACAATTTCGACTCTGCACGGATGTCCCCCTGAAGAGATCGAGAAAATAGCCATGTATCTGATTACAGAAAAAGGTTTTCATACCTTCATTAAATGTAATCCCACATTATTAGGCTATGAATTTGCCAGAAAGACAATGGATGAGATGGGATACGACTATATCGCGTTCGGTGATTTCCATTTCAAAGACGACTTACAGTATGAAGATGCAGTGCCGATGCTTACACGCCTCATGAAAGTCTGTGAAGAGAGGAACCTGGAATTTGGTGTTAAAATCACAAACACATTCCCGGTAGACGTAAAGCAGAATGAGCTGCCCAGTGAAGAGATGTATATGTCTGGAAAATCACTGTATCCGTTGTCTATTACTCTGGCTGCAAAGCTTGCAAAAGAATTTGACGGAAAGCTTCGTATTTCCTACTCAGGCGGCGCGGATTATTTCAATGTCAAAGGAATTGTGGACGCGGGAATCTGGCCTGTTACACTGGCAACGACAGTGCTCAAGCCCGGCGGGTATGAAAGATTTCTTCAGATTGCAAAAGAAACACAGACAGAGCATGCTGCATTTGAAGGTGTCAGCGCAAAAGCGTCTCAGAAGCTGGCCGATGATGCAAAGGTTAATCCTCATCATGTAAAAGCAATCAAGCCTCTTCCGACCCGTAAGGTAGAAAGAAAACTGCCTCTTTTAGACTGTTTTATCGCCCCATGTAAAGACGGATGTCCGATCAACCAGGATGTTCCGGAATATCTGAGGCTTACAAGCGAAGGCAAGTACGAAGAGGCCATGGAAGTCATCACGGATAAAAACCCATTGCCGTTTATTACAGGAACAATCTGTGCACACAATTGTATGACAAAATGTACCCGCAATTTTTATGAAGATCCGGTACATATCCGGAACGTGAAACTAGTAGCGGCAGAGAACGGCTATGATGCGTGGATTAAGAAAGTTACCCCGGCTCCTATAACAAAAAAAGGAAAAGCGGCAGTTGTGGGCGGCGGCCCGGCCGGCATGGCAGCAGCATATTTCCTGAGAAGAGCAGGAATGGAAGTTACGCTGTTTGAGCAGCATGACTCTCTGGGCGGTGTACCTCGCCATGTCATCTCCGGATTTAGAATGACAAAAGAAGCCATCGACAAAGATGCGGCAATTATAGATGCTGTGGGCGTGGATGTGCAGTATCATACAAGGATAGAAAGTGTAAAGGAACTGCAGGATAAAGGCTATACCTCCATAATCCTTGCAATCGGTGCATCCAAACCCGGCACATTAAATCTGGAGGAAGGCGAGACTGTAAATGCAATTGAGTTCCTTACAAAATTCAAAGAGACAGACGGAAACTTTGAAGCGGGAAAACATGTGGTTGTCATCGGCGGCGGAAACACGGCAATGGATGCTGCAAGAGCAGCAAAGATGACCAGGGGCGTAGAAACTTCTTCTCTTGTGTACAGAAGAACAAAACGCTTTATGCCGGCTGACGAGGAAGAGTTAATCATGGCACTTGAGGACGGTGTAGAGTTTAAAGAACTGCTTTCACCGGTCAAACTGGCAAACGGAGTTCTCACATGCAAAGTCATGAGGCTTGGGGACTACGATGCTTCCGGCAGAAGAGGTGTAATCGAGACGGATGAAACCCGGGAAGTACCGGCAGATACAGTTGTTGTTGCAGTGGGCGAGAAAGTGGAAACAGAATTCTATCAGGCAAATGGAATCAACGTAAATGAGCGGGGAAAAGCTCTTGTAAATGAAGAAACAAATGAGACTAATGTAGACGATGTCTATGTTGCAGGTGACGGCCTCGGCGGTCCTGCCACCATTGTAGAAGGCATCCGTGACGGAAAAAGAGCGGCAGAGGCAATTATCGGAAAAGTTCTCTCCAAAAACCAGCACATTCAGGCGCCGGAGGAACAGGTTTACGCAAAGGAGGGCATCCTGAAAGTTACGCAGACAGGAAAAGAAGAAGGAGAGCGCTGTATTTCCTGCTCCAGTATCTGTGAAAACTGTGTGGAGGTATGTCCAAACCGTGCAAATGTTTCCATTAAAGTTCCGGGAATGCTCCAGCATCAGATTATTCACATAGATTACATGTGCAACGAATGCGGTAATTGTGAAAGTTTCTGTCCATATCTGAATGCTCCGTATAAAGATAAGTTTACATTGTTTGCAAAAGCAGAAGACATGCAAGACAGTACAAACGAAGGCTTTGCAGTGCTGAATGCGGATAAACTTACATGTCAGGTCAGATACCTGGGAGATATCTTTACATGGACAAAAGGCGAGGAGACAAAACTTCCCGTCGGACTTCAGCAGCTGATGGAAACTGTAGTTCGAGAGTATTCATTCTATTTAATGTAAGAGACAATGATAAAAACATATCAGAAAGGCATTTTGAAAGACCGGCCCTCTCTGCTTGATGCACTGGGGCTGGAGAATTTAAAAAGACCGGTTGTTTCCGTGGTGGGGGCAGGAGGAAAAACAACAACGATCAAAAAAGCGGCAGAAGAGTACAGGCAAAAAGGAATCCCTGTCATCGTTACAACAACGACACATATGATGGCGGAGGATCGCCCCTGCTTTCTGCTGACCTCCTCCCTGGAGGAAGTAAAGGAAACGCTTAAACGGGAAGGTATGGCATGGCTTGGCCGTCCGAATGAGGCAGGTAAGATGCGTGCACCTTCTCCAGAGTTACTGCATCAAATCATAAGTCTGGGCTGTCCGGTTCTGATAGAGGCGGACGGCGCCAGACGACTTCCACTGAAAGTTCCGGCAGACCATGAACCGGTAATACTTTCGGAAACGACACATGTAGTAAATGTATATGGACTGGATGCTTTAGGGAAAACTTTTGAAAAAATATGTTTTCGGGCAGATATTGCTTTAAAGCTGCTCGAAAAAAAAGAAACCGACCTGGTTACAGAAAAGGATATTGTTAGATTGGCATTTAACAACCTGGCGGGACAAAAGGGGATCACCTCTTCTATGTCATACCAGGTTGTTTTAAATAAGGCAGATACGCCTAAAAGAGAAGAAGCTGCTCTTACCATCTGCAGGCTTTCTGAAGAAATAGGTAAAATGAAGCTGACGGTGACAGCGAGAGAAGGACAGGCAAAAAAATGAGAATATTAATCAGAGGTGCCGGGGATCTGGCAACCGGCATTGCCTCACGCCTCTATCACGGCGGACACCAGATTATAATGACAGAGATAGCAGTTCCCCTGACGGTGCGCAGAATGGTTGCGTTTTCCAGAGCTGTCTATGAAGGACAGGCAGAGGTGGAGGATATGACGGGGATCCTTGTGCATTCTATGGAGGAAGTCAATGCAGTTATACAGGACGGGGACATACCGATTATTGTGGATGAAAGGGCAGAGATTGCACAGGAATACAAACCGGATGTTGTTGTAGATGCCATCCTTGCCAAGAAAAATCTTGGGACAAGAATGACAGATGCTCCTTTTGTTATTGGAGTAGGGCCCGGATTTACCGCCGGCGTGGATTGCCATTGCGTGGTGGAGACGAAAAGAGGGCATACTTTAGGCACGGTGTCGTATGACGGCAGTGCCATTCCAAATACCGGTGTTCCGGGAAATATAGGAGGCTTTACAACAGAGCGCCTGATCCGCGCCAGTGGGAACGGACGCATGGAACCTAAAGCCTCTATTGGTGATATGGTAGAAAAAGGACAGGTTGTGGCTGTAACCGGGGGGCAGGAAGTGTATGCCCAAATGAGTGGTATTGTCCGGGGGATGCTGCAATCCGGTGTACAGGTGTGGAAGGATCTGAAGATTGGGGACATTGATGCCCGCTGTGAAAAGTTTCACTGTTTTACAATTTCCGATAAGGCAAGGTCCATTGGAGGCGGAGTTCTGGAGGCAGTCACAGGCTTTGCAAATATCCGAAATAAATATGCAATTGTAGTTTTGGCAGCGGGAAGAAGTATGCGTTTTGGCGAAGAGAATAAGCTGCTCGCCGCAGTTTCAGGCAAACAGCTGTATACACATACATTAGAATGCCTGAAGGGATTTGGGGGTTGTAAAAGGTTTGTTGTAACAGGGTACCATGAAATCCAAACAAGAGCAGAAGAGATGGGGATGTGCCCAGTGATAAACCGGGAGCCGGAACTTGGAATTTCCCATTCCATTCAGCTGGGCTTGAAAGCCTGTCTCGATGAAAACCCGAATATACAGGGAGTTTTGTTTTCTGTAAGTGATCAGCCCAATCTGCATCCGGCTACAATACAAAGGCTGTTGAATTCAGCCGGTCTGCACAAAGGGCGGATTATATGTACAGCGCATCAGGGAAGACCGGGAAATCCCGTTCTCTGGGATAAAACGTTTTTCCCCAAATTAATGGCCCTTTCCGGTGATAACGGCGGAAAACAGATTATGGCCGAAATTCCTGATAAAATCCGATATGTAGAAGCCCATGCAAAAGAACTTCAGGATATTGATTATATAAGTGATATTTCTGATTTAGATTACAGAGAGTAGAATTTATTCAAGAAAGAGAGGTAACAAATGTTTAAGGTTCATGTAAATGGAAAGGACTATCAGGTCGAACAGGATAAAAAGCTCATGCGTTTCCTGCGGGATGATCTCCACCTTACATCAGTAAAAGACGGCTGCAGTCAGGGAGCCTGCGGTACCTGTACAGTCCTTATAGATGGAAAGACAACCCGGGCCTGCATTCCCATGATTTCCAAGCTGGAGGGAAAATCAATTGTAACAGTGGAAGGCTTAAGTGACAGAGAAAAGGAAGTATACGCCTATGCTTTCGGCAAAGCGGGAGCTGTACAGTGTGGATTTTGTATCCCGGGTATGGTAATGTGTGCTAAGGGTCTGGTCGATGTGAATCCTGATCCCACACGGCTGGAGGTAATTGCAGCAATCCGCAATAACATCTGCCGCTGCACAGGGTACAAGAAGATTATTGACGGCATTCTTTTAAGTGCAAAAATTTTGCGGGATGACCTTCCTGTAGAAGAAGCTGAAGGTGTTGTTGCGGTAGGCGATGCGATTTTGAGGATTGATGCCAAAGAGAAAGTGCTGGGTACAGGTGAATATCCAGATGACATTTATCTGGACGGCATGATATATGCAAGTGCGGTACGTTCAGAATATCCAAGGGCAAAAGTACTGGCAATCCATTCGGAGGAAGCAAAGGCTCTGGACGGTGTAATCGGTATTTTTACAGCGGAGGATATTCCAGGCAGTGTAAAGGTAGGTCATCTGAAGCATGACTGGGATACCATGATTGCAGTGGGAAAGACAACCCGCTATCTGGGCGATGCCATCTGTCTGGTTGCCGCCGAGACACCGGAGATTCTGGAGAAGGCAAAGAATCTCATAAAAGTGGATTATGAAGTGCTTGAACCAGTGTTAGATCCATTTGAGGCAATGAAAGAGGATGCGCCTTTAGTACATTCTACAGGAAATGTCCTGGCCCACGAGCATCTGGTCAGGGGCAATGCAGACGAGGTAATAGCAAAATCAAAATATAAAGTAACGAAACACTATGAAACGCCCTGGACGGAACATGCTTTTCTGGAGCCCGAGTGTTCGGTGGCAATGCCTTTTGATGACGGTGTGTTCCTATATTCCACGGACCAGAGTACGTACGACATACAGCATGAATGTTCACTTATGCTGGGGCTTCCGGCGGAAAAAGTCATTGTAGAAAATAAACTGATAGGCGGCGGATTTGGAGGAAAAGAGGATGCCAGTGTGCAGCACCTTGCAGCTCTGGTCGCATATCTGACAAAAAGAATTGTAAAAGTAAAATTCTCTAGGCAGGAGAGTATTGTAGTCCATCCGAAACGTCATCCTATGTGGATGGATATTACATCGGCTTGTGATGAAAACGGGTATCTGACGGCTATGAAAGCTGTTGTTGTTTCAGATACAGGTGCCTATGCGTCTCTTGGCGGCCCTGTATTGCAGAGAGCCTGCACACATGCCGCAGGACCCTATAATTTCCAGGTAATTGATATCGACGGAAAAGCAGTGTATACAAATAATCCGCCGGCAGGAGCTTTTAGAGGTTTCGGAGTGACCCAGACCTGCTTCGGATCCGAGCGCAATCTGGATCTGCTGGCAGAGATGGTAGGAATTTCACCCTGGGAAATTCGTTACCGCAATGCAATTCGTCCCGGACAGGTGCTTCCCAACGGACAGATTGCCGATGCTTCCACAGGATTTGTGGAGACTCTGGAAGCTGTAAAAGATATCTGTGAAAGTGAGCCTTATGTGGGTATTGGCTGCGCCATGAAAAATGCCGGTGTGGGTGTTGGAATCCCTGACTGGGGACGCTGCCGCCTGCTGATTCGTGACGGAAAAATCGAGATTCATGCAGGTGCATCCTGTATCGGACAGGGACTTGGAACAGTTCTTATCCAGGTGGTTTCCGAGACAGTGGGTGTTTCAATCGATAAGATTAAATACTGCCTTCCGAATACTGCCCAGGCACCGGATGCGGGGACTACTTCCGGTTCACGTCAGACGCTGATAACCGGAGAGGCGGCAAAACGCGCATCAGAATTGCTGAAAGCGGAGCTTAAGAATCATACACTGGAAGAGCTGGAAGAAAAAGAATTCTATGGCGAATACCTTGCGAAGACAGATAAAATGGGAGCCGATGTACCAAACCCGGTATCACATGTGGCATATGGATACGCAACGCAGCTCTGTGTTCTAAATGAGGACGGTACCATCAAGAAAATAATTGCGGCACATGATGTGGGAAAGGCGGTTAATCCAATCAGTGTAGAGGGTCAGATTGAGGGTGGAGTTGTTATGAGCCTTGGATTTGCTCTTACAGAAAAATATGAGATAAAGGACGGGTACCCTGTATCCAGATTTGGTACTTTAGGCCTCTTTAGGGCAGATAAGGTGCCGGAGTTAGAACCTATTATCATAGAAAAACCAGGCATTGATGTAGGCTATGGGGCAATAGGGATTGGAGAAATTACATCTATTCCCACAGCACCGGCTGTTGCAGGGGCATACTATAAATTGAACGGAGAATTTCAGACAATACTTCCTTTGAAAGGAACTCCTTATAGTAAGAAAAAATAATAAAATCTGCCAGATGAAAATATGATTACTTATAAATTTTCACCCGGCAGATTTTATTTATTGTTTTCGAGTTGTGCTTAAAAACAACTTGGAGTATAATAGATTTATAAAACTTAAGGAGAAAAATGATGAGAAAAACTCAAAAAGTGGGAAGTGTATTGTTAACAGCAGCTTTGACAGGAGCATTAGTCTTAGGTTGCGGCTCAGAAAAGAGAGCAAGTAAAGCAGATGATACAAAGGCAGCAGCTTTGATGGTTGCGGCTGCAGCCAGTCTGCAGTATTCTTATGAGGACGAGCTGATCCCGATGTTCGAAAAGGAAAATCCAAATATTACAGTGACAGGAACCTATGACAGCTCGGGAAAGCTGCAGACCCAGATTGAAGAAGGTATTGAAGCAGATGTATTTATGTCAGCGGCAGTAAAACAGATGGATGCACTGATTGACGAAAGTTTGATGGACAAGGATACGGTTGTAGATCTTCTGGAAAACAAAATTGTACTGATCACCGCAGCAGATTCCACATTAGATTTGAAAGAATTTACGGATATCACGAAAGTACAGACTGTTGCAATAGGTGATCCCGCCAGCGTGCCTGTAGGCCAGTATTCCCAGGAAGCTTTGACAAACTTAGGTCTTTGGGATGAAATATCTGCAAAGGCGAGTCTGGGAACAAACGTAACCGAAGTGTTGAACCAGGTGGCTGAAGGAAGTGCAGAGGCAGGGATCGTATATGCCACAGACGCGGCAACTACAGAAAAGGTAAAAGTAATAGCAGAGGCACCTAAGGACAGTCTTGCCGAACCTGCAGTTTATCCGGTAGGTGTAGTGACAGCGTCTAAGAATAAAGGAGCTGCACAGAAATTTGTGGATTTTCTGGGAACCGATGAAGCAATTGCTGTTTTTGAAGATTACGGATTTATCCGAAATAAATAAGGCGACAGTTTGGCTTCCAATAAATACGGAGGGTAAGATGGATTTTTCACCAATACTTATATCAATGAAGACCGCCTCTGCAGCTATTGTTTTTACTTTTTTTGCGGGAATAGCGTTTGCGTACTGGGTGGTAAACATGAAACATGAAAAAATGAAAATGATTTGCGATGGATTGCTTACCCTTCCTCTTGTCCTGCCGCCTACGGTTGCGGGATTTTTCCTGCTTTATGTATTTGGGGTGAAGCGGCCGCTGGGAAAGTTTTTTTTAAATTTCTTTGGAGCGAAGATTGCATTTTCATGGTCTGCCACGGTACTGGCAGCTGTTGTAATGTCCTTGCCCATGATGTATCGTTCTGCAAGAGGAGCTTTTGAGCAGGTAGATCCAAATCTGCTTTATGCGGGGAGAACATTAGGAATGTCTGAATGGAGTATATTCTGGAAGATATTGTTTCCCAATGCTCTCTCTGGAATTCTCTCCGGAGGAATTCTCTCCTTTGCCAGGGGACTTGGAGAATTTGGCGCTACAGCCATGATTGCAGGAAATATAGCAGGAAAGACTCAGACCCTTCCTCTTGCTGTTTACTCTAAAGTAGCAGCCGGGGACATGCAGGGAGCATACCAGTATGTATTGATTTTAGTTGTATTCTCTTTTTTGGTGGTGACAGGCATGAATTATGTTACTTATGTATATCAGAGATATAACCGGAGGTAACCAGGTGAAAAAGTTACGGGCAGATTTCAGAAAAAAACTAAAGAATTTTGATTTACAGATGAATTTTGATATGGAGGAAGGATGCCTTGGCATACTGGGAGCCTCCGGATGCGGAAAAAGTATGACGCTGAAAACAATAGCGGGAATTGTCACTCCGGATTCAGGAAAGATTGAGACGGAAAGAACTGTATTTTATGACAGCGGTGAAAAGGTTAATCTGACACCCCAGAAAAGAAAAGTGGGTTATCTGTTTCAGAATTATGCACTGTTCCCCAACATGACAGTGGCAGAAAATATTTCTGCGGGAATCCGTCATACTCAAGAGAAGAATAAGAAACACAGAACACTCAGACACAGTGTCCGGGAACAGGTGAAAGTCCTTATAGAACAATTTCACTTAGAAGGTCTGGAGAATCAATATCCGGTAAAGCTTTCCGGCGGCCAGCAGCAGAGAACGGCATTGGCACGGATACTGGCATCACGGCCGGATATTCTGCTTTTGGATGAGCCATTTTCGGCGATGGACAGCTATCTGAGAGAGGAGCTTCAGATAGAGATGGGCAATAGACTGAAGGCCTTTTCTGGATGCAGCATCATTGTCAGTCACGACAGAGATGAAATTTATAAATTATGCTCACACACCATGATTATGGGGGACGGTTCAAATATCATTTTTGAGGAGACAAAAAAGCTCTTTGATCAGCCTCGCTATATGCAGGCGGCAAGACTGACAGGGTGCAAAAACATTTCCAAAGCAGAGCGTGTAGGGCCTCAAAAGATTCGGGCAATCGACTGGGGGACCGAATTTTACATTGACAGAGAGCTGCCCGAACAGTTATCCTATATAGGAATAAGAGCCCACGATTTCGTCCCCGTAGATGTGAATGATGATCGCCGTGAGAATGTTATTCCGGTGTATCCCTGTGGCATGACAAAGGCACCCTTTGAATGGACCCTGCTGTTTCAGAACAAAGAAAATCCAAAAGGGAATCTGTGGATGAAGCAGGAGAGGGGAAAAGAACATATACCGGAGAAAGTGTGGGTGGATCAAAACAAGATTCTGCTTTTGAAGTGACAGATAAGAATATAAGCGGGATCTGCAGAACACATGTAAAGAAGGTGGGGTTATGTTTCATCCGTTTATACAGCTGAAAATATATAATGAAGAACTGGTATGCGGTCCCGGTTTGATCACTCTGCTGGAGTTCCTTAGAGGGGCGGATTCGATGAAAGGGGCCTGTGCTGAGATGGGAATGTCATACAGTAAAGGCTGGAAAATTGTAAACAGAGCAGAGAGAGAGCTGGGATATGACTTGCTTGTCAGGCAGCACGGGGGCAGCAGAGGCGGCAAATGTGAACTGACAGAAAAAGGAGAGTCACTGGTAACCAGATTCCGGCAGATGGAGAAGCAGGTCAATGCTTATGCAGAGACTGCGTTTGAAGAATATTTTCCCGAGTATTTGCCTTACGACTAAATGGAAGAGTTCCATACTCAGGATTTAGTGGATTTTAAACGTCGATTCATGTATAATTAGAAAATGCTGCTGAAAATCATAATACAAAGGAGATCGATATTATGTGGACTTCGGTAAACAAAGCGATGGCTTATCAGAATGGTTATATACGTTAGGCGAAGTCCAATGACCACTGATGCGCCGCCGCATCTGCGGCCATTGTCTTCTGTTGTCTATAAACAAATCATACCAGACAATTGTGAAGGTATTGTGTCAATATCTGGAATTCTTTATTAAAATTCTTAAAGGAATATGAAGCGCAGTCTTACTGCTTTTTGTTAACAATATGCATACTGTTTTTTGCACTGTCCTGCCATTTTCCCTTCTTTTCTTCATACATCTTACGAAGCCATTCTACTGCGGAATCCATCCCCTCATCGGACATTGGGAATGCAGAGGATTCTTTCTCAGAGTCGGGGGTGTTTTCAAAAGACCAGGGTTCAGGATATACTGTCAATGTGAATGTCTCTTTGTTGTCATCCACTTTAAAATAGTATCGCATACCGCCATGGCAGCCGGAGAATGGTTCCTTTTTCAGACCCCCTATGGGAATCAGTTTCTTATCTATCATGATATGGCGACTCCTGACTCTGCTATATGCTTCTTAATGGCTTCAAAACTTTCCTTACTGAGGATGTGTTCCATCCGGCAGGCATCAGCAACTGCAGTGTCTTTATCCACTCCGAGTGCCACCAGCCACTTACTGATTAATTCGTGGCGCTCATAAATCATTTCCGCAATTTCTCTTCCTGTATCTGAGAGGGTAATAAATCCTTCCTTAGATACGACGATATGATCCTTCTCACGGAGATTTTTCATCGCTACGCTGACACTAGACTTTTTGAAACCCATCTCTTCGGCTATATCTATAGAGCGCACAGTGGGATGCAGCTTGCTTAGTATTAAAATAGTCTCCAGATAATTTTCAGCGGATTCAGTTGTTTTCATAAGTACTCACCTCAATTTCAAAAAAATACAAATATTTGCTAACGCTATGGTACCATATTTGCAGAGTTTGGGCAAATATATTGTGGCAGTATGATCGGTAAAAACTATAAAATTTTTCTAAAGGGTTACTTGACAATTGCAACATGTTAGCATATACTAACTATAGACAGAAAATAGTGAAAACAATTATCAACTAATCGAAAGAAGATGAGACATGATGCCATTGACAATGGTAAAAGAAGGAGAACCAAACAAAATCCGCAGGGTCGGAGGAAAAGATAAAATCAAAAGATTCCTGAAAAATTTAGGCTTTGTTGAAGGGGCGATTGTCACAGTCGTTTCTATAACGGGTGGAAATATGATAGTCAATGTAAAAGAATCCAGGGTGGCCATTGGTAAAGACATGGCAAATAAAATCATGGTTGTCTAGGGAGGATGAAATAATGAAGACATTAAAAGACATTTCGTGCGGGCAGACGGTCAAGGTAACCAGGCTGACCGGAGCAGGGCCCATAAAGAGACGTATCATGGATATGGGAATTACAAAGGGAGTAGATGTTTTTGTAAGAAAGGTAGCACCCCTGGGAGATCCCATGGAAATAACAGTGAGAGGATATGAATTATCTGTAAGAAAAGCAGATGCAGAAATGATTCAGGTCGAATAGACCAAAGAGAATATTTCTGCATCAACTTTTTACAAGGGAGTTAGAGGAATCTAATTAGAATTAGAAAGATCTAATCAGAATATTGGGTTTGAATATTAGCAGCTCGAATATATGAGAGCTGTTTTAGGAGGAGAAAAGAAAGATGGCTATTAAAATTGCGCTTGCAGGAAATCCGAACAGTGGAAAGACCACTTTGTTCAATGCACTGACCGGATCCAATCAGTTTGTTGGCAACTGGCCCGGTGTTACGGTGGAAAAGAAAGAAGGAAAACTTAAGGGAAACAAGGGTGTTGTCATAACAGATCTCCCCGGAATTTATTCGCTTTCACCTTATACTCTGGAGGAAGTGGTCGCAAGAAATTATCTGATCAATGAAAGGCCCGATGCAATACTGAATATCGTAGATGGAACAAATCTTGAGAGGAATCTTTATCTGTCAACGCAGTTGATGGAACTGGGAATCCCGGTTATCATGGCAGTTAACATGATGGACATAGTGGAAAAGAACGGTGACAAGATATATATTGATAAGCTTTCCAAGAAACTGGGCTGTGAAGTTGTAGAAATTTCAGCTTTAAAGGGTACTGGAATTCGGAATGCTGCTGAAAAGGCGGTTGCTGTAGCAAACGAAAAGAAGACATCTCTACCGGTACATACATTTGCACCGGAAGTAGAGAGTGTACTGTATGCTGTGGAGGGAAAGCTGGGGAGTGATGTTCCAGATTACCAGAAACGGTTCTTTGCAATTAAACTTCTGGAGAAGGATGACAAGATATCTGAACAGATGAAAGTTGTTCCGGATGTAACGAAGGAAATTGATGAAATAGAAACAAAAATGGATGATGATACAGAAAGTATTATCACAAATGAAAGATATGTTTACATTACATCTATTATAGATAAGTGTTATACCAGGAACAGAAAAGAACAGATGACGATTTCCGATAAGATTGATCGAATAGTTACGAACCGTTTTCTGGCGCTTCCGATTTTTGCACTTGTTATGTTTATTGTATATTATATTTCAGTAACAACCGTAGGAACCTGGGTGACAGACTGGACAAATGACGGTCTGTTCGGAGACAGCTGGAGCTTTTTCGGACGCACAGTCCCCGGAATCCCTGTACTTGCAGGCAATCTGCTGGAAGCAATCGGTGTTGCACCGTGGCTGGAGGGCCTGATTCTGGATGGTATCATAGCCGGTGTGGGAGCTGTGTTGGGATTTGTGCCGCAGATGCTGGTATTGTTTATTTTCCTCGGATTCCTTGAGGGTTGTGGATACATGGCCAGAGTCGCATTTATTATGGACAGGATCTTCCGAAAATTTGGACTTTCAGGAAAGTCCTTTATTCCCATGCTGATTGGAACCGGATGCGGCGTTCCCGGTATTATGGCGTCCCGTACCATTGAGAATGAAAGAGACAGAAAAATGACAATTATGACTACCACATTTATTCCCTGTGGCGCTAAACTTCCAATCATTGGTCTCATTGCAGGTGCATTGTTTAATGGAGCACCCTGGGTTGCGCCAAGTGCTTATTTTGTAGGAATCGCAGCAATCATCTGCTCAGGAATTATTTTGAAGAAAACAAGGCTTTTTGCAGGAGATCCGGCACCTTTCGTTATGGAGCTCCCGGCATATCATCTGCCCACAGTAGGAAATGTACTCCGCAGCATGTGGGAGCGGGGCTGGTCCTTTATTAAAAAGGCAGGAACAATCATCCTCCTTTCTACAATCGTTGTTTGGTTTACATCCTACTTTGGCTGGATTGACGGAAAGTTCAGAATGTTGGATGTGGTGGAACTAGATCACAGCATACTGGCAAGGATAGGAAGAACGTTTGCATGGATATTTGCTCCGCTTGGCTGGGGAAACTGGAAAGCGGCAGTTGCGGCTATCACCGGTCTGGTAGCAAAGGAAAATGTGGTCGGTACATTTGGAATCCTGTATGGTTTTGCAGAAGTGGGAGAAGAAGGAAACGAGATTTGGGGTTCTCTTGCAGGCAGCATGACTCAGATTTCCGCATATTCGTTCCTAGTATTTAATCTTTTGTGTGCACCTTGCTTCGCAGCCATGGGAGCTATCAAGAGAGAAATGAATAGTACAAAATGGTTCTGGACAGCTATAGGCTATCAGACTATACTGGCATATGTAGTCTCATTGTGTGTATATCAGGCTGGCACATTTATAACAACAGGAAAATTTGGTATAGGAATGGCTGCAGCAATTATACTAATTATCGGGTTTATTTATCTGCTGATCAGACCATATAAAGAGGGCAATACTTTCAAAGTCAAACTGAAAGGTGCAGCGCAGTTAAAACAGTGATCGGCATTGAGAGTATACCTGAGGTGAAAATAGTTTGCAGTGAAAGGAGGCGGATTTTATGGGAACAGTTATAGTGGGAGCAGTTCTTGCAGGAATAGTCGCATTAATCATCCGCAAAATGGTGCATGACAAGAAGAACGGAAAATCTCTTCAATGCGGCGGAGATTGTGGAAATTGCGGAGGACACTGCGAGCGATAAGGAGGCCCATATGAGTGTAGTAATAATCGGAGGACATGACCGCATGGTATGTCAATATAAAAAGCTCTGCAAGCAATATAGATGCAAAGCTAAAGTGTTTACCCAGATGTCTGCAAGTCTAGGCAAACAGATAGGAAGTCCGGATGTAATCATACTTTTTACCAATACAGTTTCACATAAAATGGTAAGATGTGCAGTGGAAGAAGCAGGGCGTTGTAACGCGGAGGTCCTAAGATCCCACACAAGCAGTCGGAGTGCACTTGAAGAAATATTGTGCAGCGTTTGTTCAGGGTGCGAGGGCTGTGCAAGCTGTGAAAAGGCCAGGTTAAGAGCATAGATCAGGAACATAAGAAGACCGTCTGCAGCTTATATCTGCAGACGGCCTTCTTTTTATATTAGCTGTATATAAAGTGCCACAGTTTCCAGGGGATCGCTATCTTTATCCAGGACAGCATGGATAACTCTGGCATTCTGTCCGGCCTTGGAATAGTGGATATCGGTGGGGTTTCCGGCTTGATCTCTTATAAAAGTCGTTTCATTTACTGTAAATTTTATGCATTTTTTGATATCCTGAGGATTCCCGACACAAAGATAATTATTCTCAATATCCACCTGGGCAATCTGATCCATAGTATATGTCAGTGAAGACAGATGGTCTTTCTTTATTAATATTAAAAAGGCGTTTGACTGGGGTGGATCGCTTCGAGTCTTAACAGGAGAGTATATTGCATCCACGTACATGCCTTTATGAATAGCATTCATATCTGTGGGAGAACCGTCGGAATCTAGAATCACGGTGTTTCTATTTATATTCAACCTCAAAAGTTCAATAAACTGCATCAAGCTTATTCCAGGACTAATATAGGAAATCAGAACATAACTGTTTTCATCTACAGCACTGTAGGTAGATTCCACCAGAGCATTCTCTACAACCATAATGCTGCCATGCTGAGTGGTTGTGCCTCTATTATCATTATTCATTTCTTACCATACCATGCTTTTATCTTTTCTATATTATTATATGAAAAAATACCGAACTTTGACTTTATATCTGAAAACCTAAAATAATAATATTAATTATTAGATTGTTGTAAAACCCTGGCTGTAGTTAATCAGAGCCTCGGTGATTGGCTGGTTTGCTTATGTTATTTTTGGGAATAAACCAATTATATAAAAGGGCACTGTTCCGCAGAAGAATATCTACGGAACAGTGCCCTTTATATGATGCAGGCTGTGGTTCTATTTTATTGCCTTCTGTGCAAATTTTGTGACTACTAAATCTTTATAGGGTGCACGTGAATCCAGTTCTCCTGCACTTTCCAGAATATCCTGAAGAAGGTCAAAGCTGCTTTCCTCAAACACTAAATTGTCTTTCCAGGTTTTCTGATCATAGTATCTGGTTACAATTTTCGTAATAGTGTCAAGGTCCGTCTCAGGGAACTGTGGTTCAATGGCCTTTGCAATCTCTTCCGGAGTATGGGACTGTACATAATCCATCCCCTTTTGGAGAGCATTGACAAAATTCTGAATGATAGCAGGGTTTTTGTCTATAAAACTTTGTTTTGCACTGTAGGCCGTGTATGGTACGTAACCACTGTCCTCCCCGAGAGAGGCAACAACATAACCCTTGCCTTCAGATTCCAGAGAAGTGGCTCCTGGCTCAAATTCGACTGTATAATCGCCTTTTCCTTCTGAAAATGCAGCAGCAGTTGAACCAAAGTCAATGCTCTGATTGATTTCCAAATCTGCAGCAGGATCAATATCGTTCTGTTTTAGTATATATTCGAATACCATCTCAGGCATTCCGCCTTTTCTTCCACCCAGAACAGTGCTGCCTTTGATGTCATCCCAGGAAAAGTCCGGCATTTTTTCTCTGGCAACAAAAAAGTTTCCTGCTCGCTGTGTGAGCTGTGCAAAGTTAACGACATAGTCCTTTGCGCCTTCATTATAAGTATAAATGGATGCTTCAGAGCCCATAAATCCAATGTCTGCTTCGCCTGAGATCACGGCAGTCATAGTCTTATCGGCACCGAAACCGCAGATTAGAGTAAGGTTAATATCTTGTTCTTCGAAATAACCCTCTTCAATGGCTACATACATAGGCGCATAGAAAATGGAATGAGCTACCTCGTTTAAGGTAATATCCACCATTTCCTTTTTATCTTCCTGTGAAGCGCAGGCAGACAGTACGATAACCATCACTACTGAAAGCAGCGCTGCAAATAGCCGCTTCTTCATAAGATTCCTCCCATAAGCTGTTTATCTCCTAATAATATATGAAAAACTTATAAATTGGTTCGGCATTTCCTGCTATATAAAAAAGAACCTCAGATTTTGTCATCCGAGGTTCTTGTGGAAGAGAACTTAATAGGTCTTGTTCGGCTTGTGATTTATTATGGCTCCTGCCGCCATAACAACCGCAAATACGATTAGAAAAGCAATTACAGCGGTTCCGTGTGCAAAGCAGGCTGCAATTACCATAAATACGCAGCTTGCCAGAGATATGCATGGCATAATTATACGATTGAAAAAGTTAACATCTTTTCCTTTTTTCATAAACATAAGAAAAATAGGAATGTACAAAGCGTAAACTGTAACAATGGGCAATTCGGAAGAATCAAAGGTAAAGAATCCGAACCATGTATCAGTCAGATTAGCACCGAAAAAGTAGAACAGCCAGATTGCACAGAGAAGTACTCCTGCAATCGCGGAGTTTACCGGCATGTTGGTGGTGGAATCTATATGGCTGAGCACCCTGGGATTTGGTCCAAGGCCTCTTGCCGCAATGGAATAAATTCCGCGGGTACAGCCCATCATCAGTCCGTTCAAAGTACCCAGGCATGAAATAACAACAAACACAAACAGCACTGTGCCGCCCAAGGAGGAAAAAACAGTCTGAAATGCCATCTTCGCCCCTGTCTCACCGTTTGCCATCATGACTTCATTTTCAACTGTCCCGGCTATACCTATATAGTACAGTATATAAACAGCCATAATGATAAAAGTACCCGTTATTAAAGCAAGCGGAAGATTCTTTTTTGCATTCTTCAATTCTGCGTTGATACTGGTTGCAATGATCCAGCCCTCATATGCAAAACTTGCTGCAATGACTGCGGTAAACAGGCCATTGGAGGAACTTTGTGAGACATAGTGGGTGAAATTATAATTTGTCATTCCACTGTGAATTCCAATAGCTGTACCCACGACTGCCATTAAAAAAAGTGGGATCAGTTTAATGATTGTCGTACTCACCTGAAATTTTCCGGCAAGAACAGGGGACAAGGCATTTAATGCAAAACTTGCCACCAGGTAAAGGCATGCAATCGTCATACATTCTCCTCCGGCAATAGGAAAGTCCAGGAGTACACAGGTATAACGTGCAGATGCCCACGCCAGCACGGAGGTAATTGCAGGATAATAAATAATCGACATAAACCAGCCAATATAGTATGCATATTTCTTTCCAACTGTGGCCTCGGCATAGTCCACCAGACCATTTACATATTGATATTTGGTTGCCATAACGGCAAAAGTATATGCACAGGAAATCATAATGACACCGCCAATCAGCCAGGCAGCAATCCCCTGTTTTAAATTCCCCCCTGTGGCGGTCAAAATCTTTTCTGCTTTAAAAAATACACCGCTGCCGACAACGATCCCGATAACCATTGCAACAACTGTGAAAAAACCGTATCTCTTTTCTAATTTCGGTTCCATAAATCAAGCCCTCCAATTCCTCCATGATTTAGATTGACAGAATCAATGTTAATTTTTTCATAGATTTAGATAAATTTCATCAAGTTTTTGTTTCTATAAAAAAGCAAAAACGGGAGCCCGAAATAACATACTTCTTCGGACTCCCAATTTAAAAATATAGTTAATAATTATCATGATCCTCTTCAAAGGGATCATCGTAATCATCATCATATTCGTAATTGTTATTTCCTGATCTTGAAGCAATGGTTAAAATGAGGAATACCACTGCAAGAAATAGACCGGCAAGTGCACCGAATAATAGCCACCGTTCATTTCCACGTCTAAGAAATGCACACACAGCACCTCCGATATAGAAAAGCATGGGCAGTATAAAAGCAAAAATTGTACGCTTTGTTCTCATAATAAAAAGAAGCAGTCCGGACACAAGCATACACAGTGCAAGTATGATATAAGTAAGTCCGGAGGAGGAGTTGTTTCCGGATGAAATATTATTCAATCCTGCGAGTAACCCTTTATATGTAAAAAGTCCAAAGGCAATAATGGAAACAATACCAAAAATAATACGTAAAATCTTGAATCTGGGCTTCGGCTTTCCCCTTTTTTCAGCACTCTTGGCAGAGGGCTGTGAAACTGCCTTCTTCCGGGAAGCTGCGGGCTGGGAGGACGCTGCTTTTTTCTTGGGAGTGATGCTTGGGGTATCTGCCGGCCTTTTGCTCTTGGCAGTTCTCTTCCGTGGGTCGGATGCAAGCATATCTTCATAATTTTGCTTCATAGCTTTTTCTCTTTTTTTTCTCACCTTTTCCGGTGGGATATTCCCATAACTCTGGGTCCGGCCGGAATGTTCCGGAGCGGGAGCTGACGCGGAAGCGGGCTTTTCTTCTTTGGGAGCAATGACTTTCTTTTTTGGCTCTGCTTTTGGTTCATTCTTCACTGAATTTACCAGGGTTCCTTTATGATTAGAAGCAGCTGCCTCTGCTGCTTTTTTTGCTCTTTGTTTGTCTAAATTCCACTGCTTTTTACAATCTCTGCAGACGGCATATTCATTAAAGACAGGCTTTCCATTCGCATCAACGCCTACTTGTCTTTTCTGCAATTCTACATCTTTTCCGCATTTCGGACATCTCATTTATGCATTCCTCTCTTTCTCTGATGCTTTTAATGGCTTTATTATAGCATCTTGTCTGTCTAAGGACAATGAAAAAATGCAATATTTTGACATACTATGTCGAAAAGCACCGCCATATTCAGAATGGCGATGCTTTTCCTGGGAAACACTATAATACTATTAAAGTATTATCTTGAGGGGAATCATTCTACAGAACCGTCTTGTCTGGATTTTTTCCCTTTGGCTGCAGGAGTCTGGTATTGGTACAGATCGTTATAGGATTCCAGTTCTGCATCACTTAAAGGTGCGGAAGGAATCAGACCTGTACAGTCCATGGACGATGCTGCATTTGATAAATAGTCATAATCATCAATTATTTTTTGATTTTTTTTATTATCCATCATGAATCTCACCTCAGAAATAGTATTTACCTATGTAAAAATTGTATTCTGCGAAAAATATGGTATACTTAGTAGAAAATGGAAAAGAGGGATAGAATGAACTTTATCGCAGACACCCATGCACATACACTGGCCAGTGGGCATGCCTACAGTACAATCCGTGAGATGGCAGCTGCGGGAGCTAAAAAAGGGCTGCAGGCACTTGCATTGACGGAACATGCTCCGGAAATGCCCGGCACATGTCATTTATATTATTTTCAGAATCTTGATGTGGTTCCTAGGGAAATAAACGGACTGCAGATGCTTTTTGGCACTGAATTGAATATTATAGACTCCGAAGGAAATGTTGATTTGTCTGAAAAATTATGCAAAGAACTGGATATCGTTGTCGCCAGTATGCACACTCCGTGTTTTCAGGAAGAACCCACAGTCGAAGCAGTAACAAAGGCTTATGTGGAAACTATGAAGAAACCATATGTGAATATTATAGGACATCCGGATGACGGACGTTTCCCCATAGATTATGAAGTGTTGGTCAAAGCTGCAAAGGAGACAAATACACTGCTGGAGCTGAATAATTCTTCACTGCGTCCTCAAAGTTCCCGGCAGAACACCCGGGAAAATATGCTGATATTGCTTGACCTGTGTAAGCAGTATGAAGTGCCGGTTACGACGGGAAGTGATGCTCATGTGGATGTAGACGCGGGAAATTTCTCTAATATTGAGAAGATTCTGAAACATTGCAATTTCCCGGAAGGGCTGGTTGTAACAACAGAATTTGAAAAGCTGAAACCATATTTAAATCTCTATAAAAGGTGGACTTTATAAGTTTAGTGTGCTAAAATTCAATAGTGGTCATTTGACTAATAAAGGAGATCGGCAATATGAGTAAGAAGATAAGGACAGAAGAGGTGGACAATCTTTTTAACGCTGTGCTGAGTCTGAGGAACAAAGAGGAGTGCTATGTTTTTTTTGAAGACATATGCACGATCAATGAATTGTTATCACTATCACAGCGCTTTGAAGTTGCAAGGATGCTTCGTGAGCAGAAGACTTATCTGGAGATTGCAGACAAGACTGGCGCATCTACCGCGACCATCAGCCGTGTGAACCGCTCACTGAACTATGGAAATGATGGTTATGACATGGTATTTGAAAGAGTCGGTAAAAACAAAAAAAGAGATGCTTAAGCATCTCTTTTTTTGACAGCATTTTGTTTTTTAGATGGCTTTTCTTTATTGGAAGAGGGCAGCTCATCGATAATCTTTTCAATTAGCAGTTTCTTCACATATACATCAAAACTCAGACTGCATATAAAAGAAAACAATTGTAAATAATCACGATCCCTGGTATCTGCATTTTTAAAAGTAGTCTCAGCCTGTTGGTAAGCCTCCTTGATTTCTTCCTGAAGAGGTTCAATCTGTTCCTTTTCCATGGCACATATTTCTTCGTAAAGTGCAGTCAGATCTAAATCTCCATCGACAGAAAAAGCATTGTTCGTTATAGGTTCCAGTAAGGCTTCAATATCCCGGATTGACAGAATATTTTTAAAGTAATAGATAAATATCAAAACAAGAACATGTTCTTTTGTATACTTTTTCTTCACCGGAGGAGGAAGAAGATTATTCTTGGCATAATTATTAATCATGGTCTTTGTCAGAATCTTATCCTCCCTGTACCGCTTCGTGGAGGCAAGCTGAGAATCCATAAATGTTGTAATCTGATCCATATACAAATCTATATTTGGAATATCTCCCGGATGGACATAATCAATGCGTGAGATACTTTCCAGAATGCTGTTGAGCATATCTTGTGCGTCAATTGTCATAGTATCACCTCGATGACAACATTATATAGTATCTAAAACTATATGGCAAGTCCTTTTTCACCTGCCTGTACTTGGTAGACATAAACAGCATTTTATATTATACTCATATATACAGATACCAGGAGCACAAAGTGCACAGCAATCCCAGGCATCAAGGGTCAACAAGTTTTACAGCAGACAGGAGATACGAATGAGCATTTATGATACATTAAACAAAGAACAGCGGGAGGCCGTATTCTACACGGAAGGACCTCTCTTAATTTTGGCGGGGGCCGGTTCAGGAAAGACCAGAGTGCTGACTCACAGAGTTGCTTACCTGATAGAAGAAAGGGGCGTAAATCCCTGGAATATTCTGGCAATTACCTTCACCAACAAGGCGGCGGGAGAGATGCGGGAGAGAGTGGATCAGCTGGTTGGCTTCGGTTCCGAGAGCATCTGGGTGAGCACATTTCACTCTTGCTGTGTCAGAATACTGAGAAGATATATTGACAGGCTTGGATATGAAAATAATTTCACTATTTACGACGGGGATGACCAGAAAACGCTGATGCGGGACGTGTGTAAACTAACCGGCATTGATACAAAGGTATATAAGGAGCGCAGCCTTCTGGCATCCATTTCTTCGGCGAAGGATGAAATAATCTCCCCCGAGGAATTTGAGCTTAATGCAGGCGGTGACTTTGGAAAACAGAAGATTGCCAAGGTTTATAAGGAATATGAAAAACAGCTCCGGGCAAACAATGCACTCGATTTTGATGATCTGCTTGTGAAAACAGTGCAGCTGCTCCAGACCCAGCCGGATGTGCTGGAATATTATCAGCAAAGGTTTCGTTACATAATGGTGGACGAGTATCAGGATACAAATACCGTACAGTTTAAACTTGTAAGTCTTTTGGCAGGCAAATATAAGAACCTCTGTGTGGTGGGGGATGACGATCAGTCTATTTATAAATTCCGGGGAGCTAATATTAAGAATATTTTGAATTTTGAGAAAGAGTTTCAGGATGCTAAAGTGATTAAACTAGAGCAGAATTACCGCTCTACAGGCAATATTCTGAATGCAGCTAATGCAGTTATCAGCAATAATGTGGGTAGAAAGGAGAAAGCTCTGTGGACAGAAAATGGAGAAGGTGAGAAGATTCAGCTCAAACAGTTTGACACGGCATATGATGAAGCAGAATTTATTGCAGAGGATATCAAGAAGAACGTGAGGGAAGGAGCGGCCTACAATGACAATGCCATTTTGTACCGTACCAATGCTCAGTCTCGTTTGTTTGAAGAACGTTTTGTGTCCTCCAATATTCCCTACAAAATTGTGGGTGGAGTTAATTTCTACGCCCGCAGAGAAATCAAGGATCTGCTGGCATATCTGAAAACTATCGACAACGGACGGGATGACCTGGCAGTGAGGCGTATCATCAACGTACCCAAGAGAGGAATTGGACTGACGACTATTAATCGGGTGCAGGAGTCTGCGGCAGAACGAGAAATCGGCTTTTATGATGCACTGGGGGGGCTGGATCTGATCCCAAACATTGCCCGGAGTGCTGCAAAGCTAGATTCCTTTGTGGCACTGATTGAATATTTTAAGGGAATGGCTCAAACGGAAAGTCTCTCCGACCTGATGAAAGAGATTATTGAAAAAACAGGCTATGTGGAAGAGCTGGAAGCGGATGACAAAGAGGATGCACAGGCCAGAATTGAAAATATTGATGAACTCATAAGTAAAATTGCAGTTTATGAGGAAAATAGTCAGGACAGAGATGAAAAACCGACTCTGAGTGGATTCCTGGAGGAAGTTGCCCTTGTTGCCGATATTGACAGCCTGGATGAAAATCAGGATTATGTGGTTCTGATGACATTGCACAGCGCAAAAGGACTTGAATTTCCCCATGTATATCTGGCAGGAATGGAGGATGGTCTGTTTCCAAGTTATATGACAGTTACATCTGATGATCCGGAAGAGATAGAAGAGGAGAGGCGGCTCTGCTATGTGGGTATCACACGTGCCGAAAATGAATTGACGGTGAGCTGTGCCAGAAAAAGAATGGTGCGGGGGGAAACTCATTATAACAAAACCTCACGTTTTTTAAAGGAAATTCCCGAAGAACTGATAGAAACGGGGAAGACCTTTAAAGAAGATTTTGAAATTCCAACTCAAAATCCTTATTTCCAGGCAAAACAGGCATTTAAAACCAAAGCGTTTTCAACGGGAAAAGCTGCACAGCAGTTCGCAGTAACCAAAGGAAAAAAACTGAATTATACAGTCGGAGACAGAGTACTGCATATAAAGTTTGGCCAAGGAACGGTAGAAGCTATTACCGAAGGAGGCCGGGACTACGAGGTGACGGTAGAGTTTGATAAGGCTGGTGTAAAAAAGATGTTCGCCTCCTTTGCAAAACTGAGGAAAATTTAGCATAAATAAGTAGTAATATGAAAATGATAGTGATATAATAATTAAAAATACACCTGAACATAAAAGGGAAAGGACGTGACAGTATGAACAGAGTCGAGGAATTAATTGCTGAAACAAAATTGAATGAATTACTGCGTGGTAAAGAAAATGAGAAGCAGAAAAATACAGTACTCTGGGTTCTGGCGATCGTGGGGGCAGTAGCAGCAGTAGCAGCCATTGCCTATGGAGTGTACCGTTTCTTTAAACCGGACTACCTGGAAGATTTTGAAGATGACTTTGATGATGATTTTGATGATTATTTCAGTGAGGATGATCAAGTATAAATAACACATTGAGGTGCAATAAGACAGAAAAGAATAAAGGACAGGATGCGGAGGCTTAATGCATCCTGTCTGTTTTTATGTCAAAGGAAATTTCATTTCCTATATTTATTAATATATTGGAGGCAGGGATGAAAAAAGGACAAGTGTTAGAAGGGAAAATAGAAAGAGTTGATTTTCCGAATAAGGGCCTGGTATGGGTGCCCGAGGAGAAGACATATGTAACGGTGAAAAACGGAATACCGGGACAGAAAATCCGCTTTGTAATAAATAAGTTTAAACATGGCAAAGGGGAAGGCAGACTCCTGGAGGTATTAGAAAAATCACCACTGGAGACACGTGACCCTGTCTGCAGTATTTTTCCCGCCTGCGGCGGCTGTATGTATCAGACCATGCTCTATGATGCGCAGTTGAAGATGAAAGCAGAACAGGTGAAAAATATCATAGATGAAGTTGTAGATAAGGAATACATTTTTGAGGGGATAAAAGGCAGTCCAAAAGAATTCGGCTATCGCAATAAGATGGAATTTTCTTTTGGAGATGAATATAAGGACGGCCCCCTTTCTCTGGGTCTTCATAAAAAGGGAAGCACCTATGATGTACTGACAGCAGGAGACTGCAAACTTGTACATAAGGACATGGATCAGATACTGCTTTGTATACTCGAATATTTCAGGGAACGAAATGTAAGTTACTATAAGAAAATGCAGCATACGGGCTACCTGAGACACCTACTGCTTCGCAGGGGGGATGTGACCGGTGAGATATTGGTAAATCTGGTCACCACGACCCAGGAGGAGATGGATTTGCAGCCATTGGTGGAAAAACTGCTTCAACTGAAACTTGAGGGGCGGATTGTAGGGGTGCTGCATATCCTAAATGATTCTCTTTCCGATGTGGTTCAGAGCGATGAGACAAGGATATTGTATGGTCAGAACTACTTTTATGAAGAACTGCTAGGTATGGAATTTAAAATTACTCCATTTTCCTTTTTTCAGCCGAACTCCGGAGCAGCGAAGGTGCTATATAACACAGTTCGAGAATATATAGGGGACATTAAGAATATGACGGTATTCGACCTTTTCAGCGGAACAGGAACCATAGCACAGGTGCTGGCGCCGGTGGCAAAACAGGTGATCGGAGTAGAGATTGTTGGGGAAGCTGTGGAAGCTGCCCGGGAAAACGCAAAGCTCAATGGGCTGGTAAACTGCAGATTTATCCCTGGGGACGTGTTCAAGGTGCTGGATGAAATAGAAGAAAAGCCCGATGTGATAGTGCTGGATCCGCCAAGGGACGGGATACATCCCAAGGCGCTGCCCAAGATATTGGATTATCAGGTGGATAAGATTGTGTATATATCCTGTAAAGTGACAAGCTTGGCAAGAGACCTGGAGATGATGCAGGCGCGGGGGTATGAAGTGGTAAAATGCGTGGCCGTAGATCAATTTTGCTCGACTGTGCATGTTGAGACGGTTGTGTTGATGTCAAGGGTTCAGAAGTAATGTGTGAAAAAGGCCTGATTTCAGGTCTTTTTTGCTATCAGGAGTACGAAAACATTCAATCCGAAGTCTAAACATATCGCTTTGCGGAAACAGAGCGATATGAGCATAACCGGAAAAGTGTGTATAGTTTAGGTGCTGATTTAGATGTCGGGCATTGAAGCAGTGATTTAGATGTCAGAGGGAGTTTAGGCAGTGGATTGGGTGTCAAAGGGAGGGAGTAAGTAAAAGTGGATATAAAGCCTATTGAAACAAAATACAATGGATTCAGATTTAGAAGTCGTCTTGAAGCAAGATGGGCTGTTTTCTTTGATGCAATTGGACTCAAGTATGAGTATGAAGTTGAAGGATTTGAGATGAATGGAATTCGATATTTACCAGATTTTTATATTCCAAGTCTTGATAGGTGGTTTGAAATAAAAGCTAAACCATTGAATAAATACGAAATGAAAAAATGTGAAGAATTTTGCTTTAATAAAGACAATGCAAATATAAAGTTTTCTGTCTTAGTTGGGTCACCTGAAGCTGTAAAAATAGATAAATTTATTGGGATTATAGAGTATGTGTGGGAGTGGCCATCAGATAAATATCCAGTAAACTATAGAATATGTGCACCTAATGAGTTGTCTGAAAAAGAGTACTATTCTCGCTTTGTAAAAGGCCTTTGGATTATACCAAACATGACTGAAGAAAAACTTGTTATGGCGGCAACAGTTGCAAGGCAAGCAAGGTTTGAATTTGGAGATGCGCCAAGTATTGAGCGAAAGGAATAGTGTGAAAGAAAGTAGAGGGCAGCCACAAATGGACGCACTTTTTTAAGCTGTCTAAAAAGGCAACTTTTTGAAAGTTATAGAATTAGTGAATCAGATCAAGAAGCTAATGGTTCATTGGGAGGGA
>NZ_FBWL01000171.1 GCF_001517425.1 Clostridium sp. C105KSO13
AGCCAGATTAAAGGTTCAGAGATGAATTATACCATTATGAGCCCGGGTTTGTGGGAAATGTAACATTTCTATAGTTTTGTGAAACATAAAGATAGCGGTTCTAAAAGTAAGAACCGCCGGAAAATAGATTGAAAATGTCTTAACTAAATGACATTGATCTTATATTTATTTAAAAAATGTTTTAGTAAGTAAATTCCTGAGTCCAGTAGTTTGTGCCGGAAGCGTTCTGGTGATATCCCACACCGATTTTGGTGTATTTTGCATTCAGGATATTTGCTCTGTGTCCGTCACTGTTCATCCAACCGGTCATAACTTCCTGTGGAGACTTCTGTCCCCAGGCAATATTCTCACCGCAGCCGTTGAACTTGATACCCTGCTGTGTAAGTGCAGTATCGAAGGAACTTCCGTTCGGCCGAGTGTGTGAGAAGGATGTCTCAATTTCCTGAGCGCGTACCTGTGCAGCGGTCTGAACAGTTGAATCAGCGGTAACCGGGGAGAGGCCTGCCTTGGCACGTTCCTGGTTTACGAGATCTACAACCTGCTGCACATAATCTGCGTTTTCTACATCGGACGCCGGCTGTTCTGGCTTTTCAGGCTGACTGGTTTCAGGCTGCTCAGGTGTACCGGGCTGATTGTTGTCTGGCTGATCCGGCGTTTCAGGCTGGGATGCTTCAGGTTGTTCGTGGGCTGCAGGCTGAGTTTCACATGGCTGTGTGTTTTCAGGCAGTTCGGCTGTTAGGTCGGGGATTGTGCAGTCTACTCCGAGTTCCTCCAGCTTTTGCTTCAGCTCCTCTGGGCTGTTGGCAACAATAGTTTTTGCACCGTTTTGACATAGTGTACTGTTGTAAGCTGCGCCGGCTGCCTCTTTAGGTGCTGCCGCATGTACAGCCAGAGGGCTTAAGCCTGCGGTTCCTATTGTAGCTGCAGAGAGTAACAATGTTAATATTTTGCGTTTCATAAATATGTACCTCCTGAAATATTATGATTTTGTTACAAAAATGTTACGAGAAGATAATATCATGAAATAAATGCAGAATATACAGGTAATATCTGTCAAATGCGAGACATAAGAATATATGTTATTTATTATGCACCTGTAACAAATATAAGATAAAAAGACGTTATACCATGGATAGCTCCATCTCTGTGTTATAGTGTCTTTTTAAATTTCAATAAAATATAAAGCACTGTATCAAAATGAAAATCGTAAAAAAACACTAACTAATCAAAAAATATTCGGTAGTCAGATTATTAAAAAGTTGTTAGGATAAAAATATGAGATTTTTCCTAATAGCGCTAAAAATTCAATCTATATGTGGGAGGTGATCAGAAGATAGCAGTATTTATGGATGAGCGCTTATGTAAGGTGAGGTCTTCAGCTACTTTATAAGGCGTATTTTAACAATTAAGAACGCCGGAAAGGAAGTAAAATGAGAGGAATTAGACATTTACTTAAAAAGGTAATTGCAATGGGCACATTATGTACAATGGCAGTTGTTTCTGTCCCGCTTCCGACAGTGAAAGCGGCAGAAGAGGAGAATGGAAGATTAGTGCTGCATTATGACTCAGTTCCATTGACGGAACTATTATTAATGACTCAAGCGGAGAAGGAAAAGCCGGGGTAGTACGTCCTACAGGTTCTCAGGTAGAAACGAAGAAAGTGAATATCTTAGGCCGGGAGTATACGGCATTTGTTTTGCAGGGAGGACAGCCTGATGCAACACATACTTATGTGGAGATGCCTTCAGGCGTACTAAACGGGTTAGAGGACGTCACGGTCAGCTGTTGGGTTTATATGGATGAGGACAATAGCGGGTATCAGAGAATCTGGGAACTTGGGAGCGATACGACATCATACATGTACATGATTGCCAATGGATTCAATGAAGGACATCAGGGATATACGTGCGCACTTACAAACAGTGGGTGGGGAAACGAAAGAGGGCCTCAGAGCGGAAAAGGGCTGGAGGCAGGTAAATGGATCTATACAACAATGACCTTTGATGGTTCAGAGAAACAAATGTCTTTATATGAGGATGGCAGGCTGATAGGGACAGAAAAAACAGATGCAGACCTTTCGGTTTTACAGGGAACTACCAACAACTGGCTTGGATATGGAAATTTCAAAAACGATATTATGAACGGTATGATTGCAGACTTTAAAATTTACAATTATGCAATGTCGGCAGATGAAATAGCGGATGAAATCAGTATCCCGGACGATGAGAGGGTGGCCAGGGATAAAGAAGCACTGGATTTGGGAGATATCAGTGCGGTCACAGGAAACCTGGAGCTTGTATCCAAAGGTGCAACAGGGTCTTCAATTTCCTGGGAAAGCAGTGATACGGATGTCATAAAGAATGATGGGACAGTCATAAGACCTGAGGCAGGACGCGGCGATACAAAGGTGACTCTGACAGCAACTATCAGCTCTGGGGATGTAAATGATACAAAAGTATTTGAAGTAACAGTAAAACAGCAAATGACAGCAAAGGAAATTGTAGAGGCAGATATAGCTGCGATTAAACTGGATGGATTGAATGCGGTAACTGATAATCTGAATCTTCCTCAGAAAGGAAATCTTGGTTCGGTGATTACCTGGACAAGTTCGGATGAAACTATTATTTCATCTGACGGAACTGTGACCAGACCAGGAGGAAAGGCGAAGGAGATAACCCTGACTGCAAAGGCAGTCTATGGAGAAGAAAGCATTGAAAAAGAATTTAAGGCAACTGTACTTCCGCGGTATGAGAAGAAAGATATTGTGAAGGTTGATCCGGTAGAAGCTGAGACGGCAAAAGGTGTCCTTCCCAAGCTTCCTTCAACTGTAGGAGTAACCTATGAAAATGATACAACTGGCAGAGAAAAGGCTGTATGGCCTACAGACCTTAAAACAGAAGATTTTCAGGAGGGAGTCCAAGAAGTCATAGGAAATATCGTGGATTATGACACAGAGGTTATTGCAAAGGTCACAGTTACAGATAAAGGAATTGCAAATCCTCAGAAGTCTGCATCAGGATTTGATTTAAGTGATATCAGTCTTGACGGTACTGACACTATTTTTGGGCAGAACATGAACCGTACACTGGAATACCTTAAAATTATGAATGAAGACAGGATGTTGTATAATTTTAGAAATGCCTTCGGTCAGGACACAAAAGGCGCACAGCCACTTACTGGATGGGAGGAGCCTACGGGACTCTTAAGGGGACATTCTACCGGACATTTCCTTTCTGCACTGGCGCAGGCGTACGCCACTACAGGCAACATGGAATACAAAGACAAGATGGACTATATGATTTCAGAACTTAGAAAGCTTCAGGAAATGTCCAAAGGAGAACCACAGGATTTTAAGACGAAGTGCACCTCTGGTGATGCCCCTCAGTCAAAATGGAGCAATGACCCCTCCACATGGGGAGAAGGATATATCAGTGCATATTCTCCGGATCAATTTGCACTGCTGGAGCAATATACACCATATGCAACGATCTGGGCTCCATATTATACAATGCATAAACTTCTTGCTGGTTTTATTGACAGTTATAATTATGGTGGCAATGAAGAGGCACTGAAAATGGCAGAAGATCTGGGAACATGGGTATATAAGAGACTGAGTGCCTGCACTCCTGAACAGCGTTCCCAGATGTGGAGCATGTATATTGCAGGGGAATACGGCGGAATGAATGAATCACTGGCAAGACTCTATGAGATTACAGAAGATGAGATGTATCTGAAGGCAGCCAACATGTTTGATAATACTGACTTTTTTAACGGGCTGGCAAACAATGTGGATACCATTCAGGGACGACATGCGAACCAGCACATTCCGCAGATTATCGGTGCGATTCATGAATACGCTGCAAGCGGTGATGCAAAATATTACAATATTGCGCAAAACTTCTGGGAGATGACAATCAGTCGTTATGCTTACTCAATTGGAGGCGTCGGAACCGGGGAACGTTTTAAGGATCCTTATCAGCAGGGAAATAACATACTCGGGAATGAAGGACGTGGAGAAAACTGTGAAACCTGCGCAGCGTATAATATGTTAAAGCTTACCATGGATTTGTACAATTATAATCCGGATGATGCCTCATATATGGATTATTATGAGCGGACAATGATTAACCAAATTGCAGCATCTCAGAGCCATGATACAACAGAACACATGCATAATGGAGTTACTTATATGCTGCCCGTTGATCCGGGACAGCGAAGAGAATTTGATTCAGACTACGGCGGGTTCACCTGCTGTAACGGAACAGGAATGGAAAACCATGTAAAATATCAGGCAGCGGCATATGCACAGTCAGGCAGTAATTTGTATGTGAACTTATATATGCCGACGACTTTGAACTGGGAAGAAAAAGGTATCCAAATTAAACAGGAAACAAAGTTTCCTTCTGAGCATTCCAGGTTAATCGTAAATGGTTCTGGAAAATTCACCATGAAGCTTCGCGTTCCCTACTGGGCAACAGCAGGATTCAAGGTCACAGTCAATGGCAAAGAAATTTGCAAAACTCCGGAAGTCAGCAGTTATGTTGCAATCAACCGTGCATGGAAAGAAGGAGATGTTGTAGACATTGAGATGCCATATACATTGCACCTTGACAAATGTCCTGATAAGGTGGACAAAAGTACCGTGGCGTCCCTGATGTATGGCCCACTGGTTATGGTAGCAAAGGACAACCGGAGCAGCTATAAGCCAATGAACTGGTATACCTTGGCATTAAGTGATGAACTTTCCGAATCTGTTCAAATGGTAACAGGAACAGATGAAGAGAAAGTACCGCATTTCATATCAAACGGGATTGACTTTTACCCCATGTATGACGCATACAATTACCGTTACCATGCATATGTAAAAGTAAAAGAAACGGAGGTCGTGGTTAACAAGGACATGTTGAATGACCTGATAGCTTCCGTAACAGGAGAAAATGCACTTGATAGTAAAAATTATCCAGAGAAGCTCTGGAAGGACTTCAGTGAAGCACTGAGCAATGCACAGAAACTTGCAGCAAGCCAGGATGCTACACAGAGCGAGATATATGATGCCTATAAGACATTGAAGGCTGCTATCCAGGAACTAAAGGAAAACGAAAACCCCATTCCAAATAAGCCGGACAACCCGGATAAGCCGAGCAACCCGGATAACCCAAACAACCCGGACAACCCGGATAAGCCGAATACCCCAGACAGTCCTTCAAAACCAAACAATCCGGGAGATGACAGCATTAATCAGAACAGTACTTTAAAACCTGTAAGTACGGATAAGAATACAAAGACTGTAAAAACAGGCGACAGCATGGAGATTGGTGGTCTTTTGGTAGTGTGTACCGCATCAATATTTGTTATAACTTGTTTAATCCTTATTGCGATCAGAAGGAGAAGAAGAGAATAGTCAAAATTAATAAAAAAATCAACTTGAAACTTACCGCCAAATATGATAAAATACAACAGTTGTGAAATGAACAAGGATGGTCCTCTGATACAAAATGAATTTTACGGACATTTGATGAGTCTGCTTTCAGGTATTAAGAACGTCTAAATATGAAGGAGGTCACACAATGAATGATATTATCAGAAATATTGAGGCAGAACAGTTAAAGGAGAATGTGCCTGAATTTAATACGGGAGATACTGTAAAGGTATATGCCAAGATTAAAGAGGGTACACGTGAAAGAATCCAGGTATTTGAAGGAACAGTTCTGAAAAAACAGGGCGGAAGCACAAGAGCTACTTTTACAGTGCGCAAGAAATCCAGTGGAGTCGGTGTTGAGAAGACATGGCCGCTGCATTCACCCAATGTTGAGAGAGTAGAGGTTGTTCGCAGAGGTAAAGTCAGAAGAGCAAAACTGAACTACTTGAGAGGCCGCGTTGGTAAGAGAGCTAAGGTTAAAGAATTAGTAAAATAGTAACTGTGAGAGGGACAAATACACCATGTATATTGTCCCTTTTAATATAGTGTGAACTATCATCCGTTTACGAGGAAAAAAGATGGCAGATTTAAATTTTCGAAAAAAACGCAGAAGACAGACAAAAAGAAAGCAAAGCGTGAAAAAAGAACGAGATCTTAAGTTCAAGACAAGAAAACCGGAACTGAAATTTCAGCAAGAAAAGAAAAAAACAGAAAAACAAAATATGGACGTTATTGTAATCTGGACTCTGCAGATTGTGGCTGTCTGTATTATTGCGTTTATACTTGTCTGGCTTTTCGGACAGAGAGTAAGCAATGCAGGAGATTCTATGAAGCCTGCACTGAAAAATGGTGATGTTGTGATGATAAACAGGCTTGTGTACAATGCAAGCAGACCGAAACGGGGAGATGTCGTTGCTTTTAAGCCTAACGGAAATGAAAATGTCCATTATTTTATCAAACGGATTGTGGGCCTTCCGGGAGAGACGATACAGATTAAGGATGGAGACATTTATATTAATGGAAAGACTGCGAAGAAGCATATTTATGCGAAGAATATAAAAGACGCCGGTGTTGCGGCTGAGCCGCTTACTCTGGACGATGACGAATATTTTGTAATCGGGGACAATCATGCTGGCAGCGATGACAGCCGGATGGCCGATATTGGTAATGTAAAGAGAAGTGAAATCTATGGAAAAGCCTGGTTTGTTACCAGTTTTGGTTCTGATTTTGGCTTCGTAAAGAGATAAAGGAGGAACACTACATGCATTTTCAGTGGTATCCGGGTCATATGACCAAAGCAAAACGCATGATGCAGGAAAACATAAAACTGGTTGATCTTGTTATTGAACTGGTGGATGCCAGAATTCCAGTGAGCAGCAGAAATCCGGAGATTGATGATTTAGGGAAGAATAAGGCAAAGATGATTCTGCTGAACAAGTCTGATTTAGCCGAAGATAAATGGAATGATGCCTGGGCAGAGTATTTTAAGAAAAAAGGATACTCCGTTGTGAAGGTAAACTCCAAAAAGGGCGGGGGAATCAAGTCTATACAGGGTGTGATTCAGGAAGCCTGCCGGGAGAAGACTGAAAGAGACCGGAAACGGGGTATTCTGAATCGACCGGTGAGAGCTATGGTCGTGGGAATTCCCAATGTAGGGAAATCAACATTTATTAATGCACTGGCTGGAAAAGCATGCACAAAGACTGGCAATAAGCCGGGCGTAACCAAGGGAAAACAATGGATCCGTCTGAATAAAAGTGTGGAGCTTCTGGACACCCCGGGCATACTTTGGCCTAAATTTGAAGATCAGACTGTGGGACTTCGCCTTGCCCTCATTGGCTCTATTAAGGATGAAATTCTCAATGTGGAAGAGCTGTCTATGGAACTAATCGGGTTTCTAAAAGAACTCTATCGGGGAATCCTGAAGGACAAGTATCAGATCGAAGAAATGGAAGACAATTTTTCGTGTCTGAAAGAAATTGCAAGAAGCAGACATTGTCTGGTAAAGGGCAGTGAGCTGGATACAGAGAAGGCTGCCAGGATGCTTCTGGATGATTTCCGAAATGGAAGACTGGGAAAAATAACACTTGAATTTCCTTATAATTATGATTAAGATATAAAGATACATCAGAAAGAAGGATTTGGCATGAATCAGGAGAAAAGTATTATAAGGGAACTGCTTGGCTGGATTGTGTATATATTAATCATTATAGGATTAACGTACCTGATTGTTACATTTGTTGGCCAGCGCACGCGTGTCAGCGGATCTTCCATGGAGACTACATTGTCGGACGGAGATAATCTGATTGTGGATAAGATATCATACCGGTTCAGAGAACCAAAAAGATTCGAAATTATTGTATTCCCTTATCAATATGAGGAAAATACATACTATATAAAACGGATTATCGGTATGCCGGGGGAAACTGTACAGGTAAAAGAGGGGAAGGTCTACATCAACGGTCAGGAGCTGGATGAACATTATGGCAATGAAGACATGATTGCCCCGGGAATCGCAGAAGAACCGATTATACTGGGGGATGATGAATATTTCGTGCTGGGTGATAACCGGAACCACAGCGCTGACAGCCGCGATGAGAGCGTAGGAGTACTTCACAGAAAAGATTTGCTGGGAAGAGCCTGGATACGTATCTGGCCTTTTGACGAATGTGGAGTGATCAAGCATGAATGAGAGCGTCAGCCAGATTAAGCAGAAATTTGAACGGGCCGGGAATTGTGAACTTCCGGGTCTGTATGAAAAATATGCCGGGGACAGCCGCCAAGGGGTCAAAACTCTGATATTGAGGTATAAAAAGCAGGAAAAGAAATTGCTTGAGGAACACCACCGCCTGAAAGAAATGAGAAAATTTGAGATGGAGTATGAGCAATATACTTACATCTGTGGTATCGATGAGGTGGGAAGGGGGCCTCTGGCGGGTCCGGTGGTGGCAGGTGCAGTGATTCTCCCCCAAAATTGTGAGATACTTTATATTAATGATTCTAAAAAGCTTTCTGCAAAAAGACGGGAAGAGCTTTATGACGTGATTATGGAAAAAGCGATTGCTGTGGGAATCGGTATGGCCGGCCCCGCCAGGATTGATGAGATAAATATTCTGCAGGCAACTTATGAAGCTATGCGTACTGCTATAGCAAAATTAGACCCGGTGCCCAAGCTGCTGCTCAATGATGCAGTGACTATACCGGAGGTTACAATTCCTCAGGTACCCATTATTAAAGGGGATACAAAAAGTATTTCCATTGCCGCGGCCAGCATTATAGCCAAAGTGACAAGGGACAGGTTGATGGAAGAATACGATAAAATATTGCCCGGCTATGGGTTTGCAGATAATAAAGGCTATGGGACAGTATCTCACATTGAGGCATTAAAGAGATTGGGGCCTGCACCAATCCACAGGGCAAGTTTTATAAAAAACTTTGATATCGCAGTATGTAAAGAAGAGTGAAGAAACAGAATAAGAATAACAGAAAAGTAGGTTCGGATTATGAGCAGGCTGTAGGGTATTTTCTGGAACAACAGGGCTATGTTATTTTGCAGTTCAATTATCGCTGTTGTCTGGGCGAGATTGATATCATAGCCAGGGACGGGGCTTATCTGGTATTCTGCGAGGTGAAATACAGGCAGGACAAAATGAAAGGCAGTCCATTGGAGGCGGTTGGCGCAAAAAAGCAAAGAACACTTTACAAATGTGCCTCTTATTATCTGACCGTGAAGGGTATTTCCGACAGCCCCTGCAGATTCGATGTAATCGGAATTGAGGGAGAGAAGATTATACATATTAAAAATGCGTTTCAGGGGTGAATATCCGTTGTATTTAAAATACAGGGATTGTGAGGCGCGGGTTTTTCCACCCTCTGGGGGGTGTCAGCGATGATGCACTGTGTAAGGAGAAAGGAAAGAAGATATGAATACTACTTTGGGTGAAACAGGTATTACATCCGCAGAAGAAGTGGCAGGAGAAGTGACAAGTGAAGTGAATAGGATAACACAATATTGTCAGGAGCACCTTCCGGATATAATAAGCTTTGGAATCAAAGTGGTGCTGGCTTTTGTATTCTTTTTTATAGGGCGCCTTATCATCCGTTGGATACAAAAACTTGTCGAGCGATCTTTACAGAGAGGCAAAGCTGATCAAGGTGTGATTCAGTTTATTAGTTCTCTGCTGAAATTTAGTCTGTATGTGTTATTAGTTTTTATTATTGCAACAAATCTCGGCGTCGAATCGTCGTCTGTTGCGGCTTTAATAGCGTCTGCCGGAGTAGCTGTAGGCCTGGCACTCCAGGGAAGTCTGGCTAATTTTGCCGGCGGGGTCCTGATACTTTTGATGAAACCGTTTGTGGTGGGTGACTATATTATTGAGGATACCCAGAAGAACGAAGGGACAGTGAAGGAAATACAGATATTTTATACAAAATTATCAACTGTAGATAATAAGATTATTGTTATACCTAACGGTACACTTGCAAATAGCAGTCTGACCAATGTAACAGCACGTCCTGAGAGACAGGTAGATTTGCGGGTGAATATTTCTTACCAGACAGATTTGAAAAAAGCTAAGTCACTGCTGGAGGACCTGCTGGCCGGCGATCCCTCTGTTATACAGGATGAAGACAAAACGGTATTTGTTGATTCTCTGGGAGACTATGCTGTCACCCTGGGTCTTCATGCCTGGGTAAAGACGGAAGATTATTGGAAAACGCATTGCAGATTGCTGGAAGAAATCAAACTGGCATTTGACAAAGAAAACATTCAAATGCCTTATGAGCAGCTGGTGCATATGTATCAAGGTACAAAGAAAGAATAAAAAATTCATAAGTACACACACTAACTCTGAAAAGGAGTGTGTGAACATGAATAAAGAAACTAAATTTGAAAAATCAACAAACGTCCTACAAGATTACGCTCAAAGCAAGGATGCATATGACGGAAATATGGATTCTCCAAAACCAACAGAGCCCTTGCCTGAATCCGAGCGACCCAGAAAAGATGGCCCCGGAGGAGAGTAGAAAAGTATAAAGGTGGATTTCAATTTACTTTCGATTTGCTATAGTAATTATCAAAAACTACTAACTTTGAAATATTAAGTTAGTAGTTTTTTAATGCAGCAAAACCGAGGTTTACAAGAACAATTGCCATATTATCTTTAATACATATACTAACAGAGGGGGTGACGCTATGTCTGAATCTGCAGTGGAACAAATGAGCAGAGCACCGGCCGCATATGCCGAGATAAAAGGAACAGAGAAATATCCTAAAATAAATGGAACGGTATATTTCTTTGATGTATATGGAGGAACTCTTGTGGTGGCAGAGATTTACAGGCTGCCTGATAAACACACACAGAACATGGGAAAATTTTTTGGGTTTCATATTTGTGAAAAAAACAACTGCATAGAGGATAAGAGGGACTCCTTCAACAGTACACCAAATGATTTTAGCCCGGAGTCTGCGCAGCATCCACATCATTTAGGGGATTTGCCGGTACTCCTCTCATGTCGGGGAACTGTCTGGCTCGAAGTGTATACCGGTAGATTCTTTCCTGAGCAGGTGATTGGCAGGACTGTAGAAATTCACGAAGATCCCGATGATTTCAGGACCCAGCCTCATGGTAATGCCGGGGAAAGAATAGCATGTGGAGAAATAAAAGTTTGGGGAGCCCAGTTTAAATTATGCCTATTAGGCCTATAGAGGGCATCAAAAAAGCCGCAATCCTTTATGTGTAAACACTGGGTTTGCGGCTTTTTTCATTAAGCTGAAAATCGGACTTGAACCGACGACCCCTTCATTACGAGTGAAGTGCTCTACCAACTGAGCTATTTCAGCCTATGGTCCAAAAGACGAACCTTTGTTATTATATCTCTTTCCCAGGAGAATTTCAACCACTTTTTTACTTTTATCCTGAGCCATTCTGAGCCCTTTCTTTGAATCAACAATTGGAGTATACGGGATTCGAACCCGTGGCCTCAACAATGCGAATGTTGCGCGCTCCCAACTGCGCCAATACCCCATAAAAAGAGTATATCACTATAGATACAAAAATCAACAAAAATGTTGAAGAAAAATATTTCGATATGGTAAATATTACCATTGTATCACATGGAAGTTAGATATATACTAAAACACGTGGGAATTTTAGTACGGGCTATAATAGATGATTTATAAGTTTGGAGGGGCATCTTGAAAATCAAGATGCCCTTCCTGTATAAAAACAAATATTTAAATAGAAGGAGCGGGATTTCACCGGCTTTTTTCTCTCTACTGTGGAATAGCCGTTTCTCGGTAGATGTGGCATTGACAAAGAATAAGGTTAATTGTAAACTGGTGATAAATGGATAAGGAGGAGAAGGGCATATGAAAAAAATTGGATTTATTGGATTGGGAATTATGGGAAAGTCGATGGCACGCAATTTAATGAAGGCAGGCTATGAGCTGCATATTTATGCCAGAAATAGAGCGAAGGTAGAAGATGTGATAGGGGAAGGAGCTTTTTTCCATGACAGTATTGCCGGTTGTATTCCGGGATGTGAAGCTGTGATTACGATTGTAGGCTTTCCAAAGGACGTAGAGGAAGTATACTTTGATTCCGGCAATATTCTGGATAGTGCGGACGAGGGAGCATATCTAATCGACATGACAACCACCAGTCCTCAGATAGCGGAAAAGATTTATGAGGAAGGAAAGAAAAAAGGATTTCATGTGCTGGATGCCCCTGTGACGGGTGGAGATGTCGGTGCCAGAGAAGGTACTTTGTCTATCCTTGTGGGAGGAGACGAGGCGGATTATGAGTCTTGCATACCGTTGTTTGAGGCAATGGGTACTAATATCAACTATCAGGGAAAGGCGGGATGCGGACAGCACTGTAAGCTGGCAAATCAGATTATGATTGCGGGAGCGATTTCGGGGGTCTGCGAAGCTCTTACTTATGCGAAAGCCAAAGGGCTTAATTTAGAGACAGTTTTGAAATCGGTTTCTACAGGTGCGGCCGGAAGCAAGCAGCTTGATACATTCGGACCTAAGATTCTGAAGGAAGATTATGCTCCGGGGTTTTTTATGAAACACTTTATTAAAGATATGAAACTGGCACTGATTGAGGCAAATATAAGTGAGCTGGATTTGGGTGTGCTCAGCCAGGTACTTGCCAGTTATGAAGAACTGGAGGCAAAAGGGTGCGGTGATCTGGGCACACAGGCGCTCATGAAATATTACAATTAATCATATGTTGACGGGAATAAGAAGATGCAAAGTAGTGGAGGTAATACAATGTTAGAAGATGATTATGTAGCAGTTGAAATCGGAAAAGCGAAGCATATCGCACTGGTGGCTCATGATGGTAAGAAGAAGGAAATTGTAAACTGGTGTGACAGAAATAAAGATATATTAAAAGGACATTTTCTGTGTGGGACAGGAACGACAGCCAAGCTGATTTCTGAAAAGACAGGACTGCCGGTAAAAGGATACTGCAGCGGGCCTCTCGGAGGAGACCAGCAGATTGGGGCAAAGATTGTGGAGGGACAAGTAGATTTTATGATTTTTCTTTGGGATCCATTAGAGGCGCAGCCTCATGATCCTGATGTGAAAGCCCTGCTCAGAATTGCGGTTGTATATGATATTCCTATTGCAAATAACCTGGCAACTGCAGACTTTATGTTAAACTCTGTATATATGAATGAGTCATACAGCAGACAGATAGAAAATTTCAATAAGACGATACATGACAGAGTTAAAAAGATGAAATGAAAAGGGATTGTGCAAAATATTTTGCACAATCCCTTAAACTTTGTTATTTAGCCTACTTCGAAGCCATATTTTAATGGGTCTGTAGGATCGATCAGGTAAGTAGCTACGCCGGTTAAGTAGGCGCTTCCGGTAATCATTGGAATGACGGCATCATAATCCCCGACTTTTGTTGTCTCTTTGATTCTACCTTTGAATCGTGTTCCGATGAAGCTTTCATAGATAAACTCTTCACCTACACCGATTTCTCCCCAGTGGTGTAATGTGGCAAGTTTTGCGCTTGTACCTGTTCCACAAGGGGAACGATCTGCCATAGCATCGCCGAAAATGACTACATTTCTCATGTTAGCTTTGTCTGGATTCGGAGTAGGGCCATAGAATTCAACCAGATCAACACTTGTAATGTCAAGCAGAGGATGTTGGATAGGAATCTCCTTGTTAATTACATCAAGCATTTTCATCCCCAGTTTCTGGAACTCAGGTGTTGTCTTTGCATTGATGTCTGACATTCCGATTTTTGTTGTGTCGACTAAGGCGAAGAAACTTCCACCGAAGGAAATGGTAAAAGGAATTTCTTTTCCGTCAATTGTTACAGAAAGATTTTCTTTGTAAACGAAAGCGGGTACGTTTGTCAATGTTACAGACTCTACCTTGCCGTCTTTTACAATTGCATCTGTGTGGATCAATCCGGCAGGAGCTTCCAGAACTACATGATTGACTCCTTCTTTAGCTTCCTTAAGCCCTGCTTCCAAAATGACTGTTACGCTTCCGATTGTACAGTGTCCGCACATGTTCAGATATCCGCCTGTATCCATGAAGATTACCCCAAAATCTGCTTCTTTGTTGACAGGCTCGCAGAGGAATGCGCCAAACATATCATGATGTCCTCTTGGCTCGAACATAAGAGCTGTACGGATGTGATCGTAGTTTTTAATCATCCAGTTTTTCTTTTCAATCATCGTTGCACCTTCCGGTTCCGGAGCACCGCCGATTACTACACGGCAGAATTCTCCGACGGTATGAGCATCTACAACCTGTAATGCAGCCTCAAACCGGCCGAAATTAACATTTGATTTTAATTCCATTTCTAAATTCCTCCCTTGATTGTAAAACCTCTCTGAACTACCGAATTGTCTTTTAATTAACAATTAGTACGCGGTCTAGAACCTTGTTCAGTTTATAATACTATTATAAGTGCTAATCTCTCTAAAATCAAGGGATTTGAGTAGATAAAAAAGTTGCAATAAGATGGGTTTCAATTTCCGCTCATTATATAACACTTTAGCTGTGCTGTACTAAAAATTTAATATTGGATTGTTAAAAATTAATAAAGGAGTTGTAAAGGCGTAAGTTTTTTAGTACAATATACACATAACTCGTGTGCGCAAACAGTACAGCAGGGAGGTGCACATAATAAACGACATACAAGGAGGCAGCAGCATGAAGGTTTACAGGACAGACGAAATTAGAAATGTGGTATTGCTTGGTCATGGAGGATGCGGCAAGACAAGTCTTGCAGAGGCAATGTTGTATGTATCGGGGACAACGAACCGTATGGGAAAAGTTTCTGATTCTAATACGGTCAGTGATTTTGATAAAGAAGAGCAGAGGCGCGGTTTCTCTATCAGCACATCACTCATTCCAATTGAATGGGAAAAAGCTAAAATCAACATTCTGGATACTCCGGGATATTTTGACTTTGTCGGAGAAGTGGAGGAGGCAGTCAGTGCCGCGGATGCAGCGGTTATTGTGGTTTCAGGGAAAGCAGGGGTTCAGGTTGGCACTGATAAGGCATGGGAGCTCTGTGAAAAGTATAACCTTCCCCGTATGGTTTATGTGACTGAGATGGATGTGGATGATGCCAGCTTCAGGCAGGTGGTGGCGGACTTGACGGAGAAGTACGGAAAGAAGATTGCGCCTCATTTTCAGCCCATCCGTGAGAATGAAAAGCTGGTCGGCTATATCAATGTAATTAAGAACGCAGGAAGAAGATACACAGGAACAGGACAGAGGGAAGAGTGCGAAATACCTGATTATTGCCTTCCAAATCTACAGATTTTGCGGGACTCACTGATGGAAGCAGTGGCGGAGACCAGTGAAGAGTTCATGGAGAGATATTTTGCAGGAGAAGAGTTTTCTGTTGAGGAAATCCGTTCTGCAATGCGCACAGAGGTTATGGACGGCGATATTGTTCCGGTAGCAATGGGGGCGAATCCACAGGCCCAGGGGGTATCAAATCTGTTATCGGACATTGTCAGATTTTTCCCCAGTCCTGACAAGAGGAAATGTGCGGGAATTAACAGAGTTACGAATAATATATTTGAGGCGGACTTTGACTTTTCCAAGGCCAAGACCGGATATGTATTTAAGACCATGGTCGATCCGTTTATTGGTAAATATTCATTTATTAAGGTGTGCTCCGGTGTGTTCAAAGGTGAGGATGTTCTTTACAATGCAGATACGGATGCGGAGGAAAAGCCGGGTAAACTTTTCACAATGTGTGGCAATAAGCCAACAGAAGTGGAAGAGCTGTTTGCAGGAGACATTGGCGCTGTGGCTAAGCTTTCCGGCACAAGAACCGGAGATACATTGTCTACAAAAGGGACGCCTGTTTCTTATGCAAAGACAGAATATTCAGCTCCCTACACATATATGAAATATACGGTAAAGACAAAGGGAGATGAAGATAAAGTGTCCCAGGCTCTTGCCCGTATGATGGCGGAGGACGTGACTTTAAAAGCTGTAAATGACGGTGAGAACCGCCAGTCTTTACTTTATGGTATGGGGGACCAGCATCTGGAGATTGCGGCCAGCAAGCTTGCATCCAGGTACAAAGTTGAGATTAATCTGGAGATGCCGAAGGTGGCATTTAGGGAGACTATCCGCAAGAAGTCTGATGTAGATACAAAATATAAGAAACAGTCCGGCGGGCACGGACAGTATGGTCACGTCAAGATGAGATTTGAGCCTTCCGGTGACCTGGAGACTCCTTATGTATTTGAAGAACAGGTTGTGGGAGGAGCTGTGCCTAAAAATTACTTTCCGGCAGTTGAAAAAGGTCTGCAGGACTCTGTGGTTAAAGGTCCGCTTGCAGGATACCCGGTGGTAGGTGTGAAGGCGGTTCTTTACGACGGATCTTATCACCCGGTTGATTCTTCTGAGATGGCATTTAAAACGGCTACCGTCCAGGCTTTTAAGAAGGGCTTTATGGAGGCGGGCCCTGTTCTTCTAGAGCCGATTGCCAACCTTAAGGTGACTGTGCCGGATGAGTATACGGGAGATGTCATGGGTGATCTGAATAAACGCCGCGGGCGGGTGCTGGGTATGAATCCGTCATCAGAAGGCAGGCAGGTAATTGAAGCAGATATTCCGATGACAGAGTTGTTTGGATATTGTACAGCACTGCGTTCCATGACTGGTGGCAGTGGCACATATGCGTATGAATTCGCAAGGTATGAACAGGCACCTGCAGATGTACAGAAAAAAGAAATTGCGGCAAGGGCTGCGGAAGAATAGAAGTGTAGAAAAAGATAACAGCGGTCTGTGAGGAAGTTGGTTTGAAATTTCCGGTACAGGCCGCTGCTTTAGTTTTTATACTGAAAGAAGCAATTGATGCAAAGTGATTGTAGTTTCGCTACAAAGGTGTTATAGTTACTTTACCATTGAGTAGAAGTGGTAATAAACAAATGGATGAAGTTGAGGGAAGATGAATGAAAATAGTCATTATTGGAGATGGCAAAGTCGGTTATAAACTGGCTCAGGAACTCTCTGCAGAGAATTATGACATTGTCATGATTGACAGTAATGAAAAGAAGCTTCGAGAAGCTATTGACAAGCTGGATATTATTTGTGTGACCGGTGACGGCGGAAGCGTAGAGGTTCAAAAGGAGGCAGACGTGCCCCACGCGGAGCTTGTGATTGCGTGTACTTCCATGGATGAATGTAATATGCTGGACTGTCTGATTGCAAGGAGTCTCGGTGCAAAGCACACGATTGCCAGGGTGCGAAACCCAATTTATTACCGTCAGATCGATCTTTTGAAGGAGGATCTGCATCTGAGCATGGCGGTAAATCCCGAACTGGCTGTCGCAGGAGAGATAGGACGTCTTTTGGTGTTTCCGGATGCAAGCAAAATCGAAACGTTTGTAAAAGGAAGAGTGAATCTGGTTGAATTTCCGGTCACTCAGGACAGCCGTCTTGTGGGAATGTCCCTGTTGGAGATATATAGCAAGTTCCAGATTAAAATGCTTGTCTGTGCGGTAAAGAGCGGTGATAAGGTCATGATTCCCGGAGGAGATTATGTGATTCGCGGGGGAGACCGCCTGCACATAGCAGTTTCTCAGGCAAATACTGAAGTATTTTTTAAGCTTTTGAAGCGAAAGAAGAATAAGGTAAGGAAAGTCGTAATCTGCGGAGGCGGACGTGTCAGTTACTATCTTGGACGCCAGTTATGTAAAATAGGAATGCAGGTAAAAGTTATAGAAAAGTCAGAGGAAAGATGCGAAGAGCTCTGCGAACTCCTTCCTGATGCCATCATTATTAACGGAGATGCTTCGGATCATGATCTGCTTCTGGAAGAAAATGTACAGGAGGCAGATGCCGTGGTCGCATTGACCGGAAAGGATGAGGAAAACATCATTATGTCGTTGTTTGCAAAAGGCCAGGGTGTACCTAAAGTTATAGTCAAAGTTAATGAGGACAGACGGGCAAAGATGGTAGAGGAATTTGGTATTGACAGTATTGTTTCTGTTAAGGCCGTGACGGCAGATGCAATCCTCAGATATGTACGTGCAAGGGGGAATTCAAGAAGCAGCGCTAACATTGAGAGTTTATACCAGCTTGTGGGAGGACGGGTTGAGGCCCTGGAGTTCATTGTGAAGTCTGAGACCGAATATACAAATATTCCGCTTAAAGAACTGCCTCTGAAAGCAAATAACCTGATTGCTTGTATTGCCAGAAAGCGTAAAATCATCATACCGGGAGGTAATGACTGCATTCAGGCTGGGGACAGTGTGATTGTTATAACGATGGAAAGGCAAACACAAGATATTCGGGATATATTGTTGTAGGGGTGAGTAGATGAACTATAAAATGACTGTCTATATTTTAGGGAAAATGTTAGGGGTAGAGGGTGCACTTCTTTTAATCCCGGCGACAGTATCCCTTATATATGGTGAAAAGAGTGGTTTTTCATTTTTGGTGGTTGGTGCGATACTTTTCTTGATTTTTTTGATTTTCGGGCGGAAGACACCGGACAACAGAACGATATATGGAAAAGAAGGTATGGCAATCGTAGGGTTGGCCTGGATATTATGGGCTCTTTTCGGGGCAATGCCCTTTGTACTTTCTGGAAGTATACCTAATTATCTGGATGCATTTTTTGAGACAGTGTCAGGTTTTACGACCACAGGTTCCACAATATTGACGGACATCGAAGCACTCCCAAAAGGTATGCTGTTCTGGCGATCATTTACCCAGTGGGTTGGGGGAATGGGCGTTTTGGTTTTTGTAATGATGCTGACTACCCTGGATGATGAGAATTCTATGCAGCTGATGCGGGCAGAGGTACCCGGGCCGGTGGTAGGAAAACTTGTCCCTAAAGCGAGAAGCACGGCAAGAATATTATACACTATGTATTTTGTATTAACGGCAGCCCTGGTGATTTTTCTTCTGCTTGGAGGGATGAACCTTTACGACGCGTTGATTCACTCATTTAGTGTTGCCGGCACCGGAGGGTTTACAAACAGAAACGCCAGTGTCAGCTTTTACAACAGTGCATATATTGAAGGGGTACTTTCAGTCTTCATGGTTTTATTTGGAGTGAATTTTAATTTATACTTTTTGATATGGATAAAGAACTGGAAAGCAGCCTTAAAAGACGGAGAACTGCGTGCATATCTGGGAATAATAGGCGGGGCCATAGCAATCATCACGGTAAATACTTTAAATATATATGGCAGTGTAGGTCATGCTTTTCGATATGCGGCATTTCAGGTGACGACAATTATTACAACTACCGGATTCTATTCTGTTGATTTTGATTTATGGCCGCAGCTGTCAAAAGTGATTTTACTGGGGCTGATGATAATCGGCGCCTGTGCAGGCTCCACAGGAGGTGGTATTAAGGTATCACGGCTGGTTATACTGTTAAAGAGTGTGAAACAGGAAATGAAGAAGATGTTTCACTCAAAATCCGTGACAGTTGTGAAGATGAACAAAAAGCGGGTAAGCAAGGAAACCGTACATGGTGTATATGTCTATTTTATCTGCTATGTCATAATAATGCTGGTGTCTGTTGTACTCATTTCTATCAATGGTTATGATTTGGACACAACAGTCAGTGCTGTACTTACTACGTTGAATAATGTGGGGCCGGGTTTGGAATTAGCAGGACCGGTGGAAAGCTTTCACATATTTTCTCCGCTGTCTAAAATCGTATTTTGTATTGATATGCTTTTAGGAAGACTGGAAATATTTCCATATCTGCTTTTAGCATCACCTGAAGTATGGCGCAGAAGATTTTAACGGATTTTTTGTAGAAATGAAAACAAATAGTAAAAGAAAAGATAAAAGGAAGAGGGAGTATGAAAAAAAGTAAAATGAAACTGGCGGCGATTATCGGAATTTTGCTGATTGCCGCAATTTATTATTATGCTGCCCTGCCGGCGCTCAATATTCATTCTGCAGATCTTTGGATATTTTTGTTTGTACTGATTATAGTGGCAGCGATTATTTATGTCAGAAGGAAGCGGATGAATCTGCAGGAGTTGAAGCAGGATAGAGGAGTAAAGGCAATTTTAGCCGTATTATTTCTGGCGGTTGTATTTTATCTTGGGGGAACGCTGCTGTCTTCGCCCATCGTAAATGCAAAGAAATATCAGAAACTTCTGAAGGTAGAAGACGGGAAGTTTACACAGGATATTCAGGAAATGTCTTTTGACCAGATACCGCTTCTGGATAAGGCTTCTGCAGAGATACTTGGAAACCGTGAAATGGGAAGTATGGTGGACATGGTTTCTCAATTTGAGGTGGATGAGTTATACAGCCAGATTAATTATCAGAACCGGCCTGTCAGAGTATCCCCTCTTCGTTACGCAAATCTGATTAAATGGCTGACAAACCATAAAGAAGGAATACCGGCATATATTAAAATAGACATGGCAACACAGGATACAGAACTCGTTAAGTTGGATGAAGGCATGAAATATACCACAAGTGATCACTTCAACAGGAATATTTACCGCCATTTGAGATTCAGATATCCCACATATATCTTTAATGAGCTCAGTTTTGAAATTGACGATGACGGAGTGCCATACTGGATCTGTCCGGCGAAGAAGTTCAACATCGGTCTTTTTGGAGGGGCTACGGTAGGGCATGTTGTGCTCTGCAATGCTGTCACAGGAGAAACGATAGATTATAAGATAGGGGATGTACCACAGTGGATAGACAGGGCATACTCTGCAGATCTGCTCGTTGAGTTATATGATTATTACGGCACCTTAAAACACGGCTATTTTAACAGTGTTCTGGGGCAAAAAGATTGTTTGGAAACAACCAGTGGATATAATTATCTTGTGAAAGATGATGATGTATGGGTATACACAGGTGTAACCTCTGTCAGCGGAGATCAGTCTAACGTGGGGTTTGTACTCATAAATCAGCGCACGATGGAAACTAAATATTATGAAGTGGAAGGTGCCACCGAAAGATCTGCGATGTCTTCTGCTGAGGGACAGGTACAGCATCTGAAATATAAGGCTACGTTTCCTTTGCTTCTGAATATTTCCGGGGAACCAACTTATTTTATGGCATTGAAGGATGATGCAGGGCTTGTAAAGAAATATGCCATGGTGAACGTGCAAAAATATCAAATAGTAGCCATAGGAGATACAGTCGGTGCCTGCAAGGAAAGTTATGGGGATCTGATGTATGAAAACGGAATCAAAAAAGCGGAAGAAGATAACCGTGAGGTGAAAACCATGACGGGGAAAATTGTAAAAATAGCCCAGGGCGTCGTAGAAGGCAATTCGCATTATTATATTATGCTGGAGGGTTCGGCTGATATATTTGATGCACCGGTGGTAGAATTCATAGATGTTATCAGATATGAAACAGGTCAGGAACTCATGATTGAATATAAGGAAGGCGAGAAAACAAACACAGTAAAGTCAATTACTTTGGTGGAATGATATAAGATTCAAAGAGAATTAAAAAAAAGAAAAGGGACAAAATAAATGGGTGTATCGAGAGGTTAACTACTTTTTGATACACCCATTTAAACTCATCAGCTCAGGACGTTATAATCCGGTGAATCTATATTGGGTATATCTTTTTTCTCAGCACTGATGCTGACATAGGATTCGATGTTATTTTCTTTGGAAATTTTATTCAGTTCGTTCAGGAATGTTGGCAGAGTGTCCAGCGAAATATCTGCCTGCTTTAATAATCCGTCAATGAAAATAGTTTCAATGTCATGGTTGGCGGCCACCATTCCATATATGAAGCCTATAAATGCCTCCTGGGTTTTGATGTCTGCGTAATCTGCCATGCAGGTTGCACGAACATTGAAATCTACGCTGGAAGTATCACGATGACTTTTTTTAATTAACACTACGTATCCATTGGATGTTTTCACCTTCTCGTTTGCAAGTTTGATGATTTGCTGTGTTTTTCCACTGCCTTTCGGCCCTGTTATTAAATTTACCATGGCGCATCTCTCCTTTTTGTATGTATTATGAGCCTTCTCAATGCTCAATTGTCTTACAACTATTATAGCACTAAAGCGGGTGTGGGAACAACTAAAAAAAGAATAAAATAAGGTGACTATATATTAGGAGGATATGCTATGCCTGCAGAAGTATTGTCATATTTTTTAAAACATAAAGATATAAAGATGAAATTGAAATTCCAGATTGTGCTCCAATGTGCTCCGCTTCTTAAAGGACTGAAAATTTCATGTAGTATTACAATGGACAGTGTATTATATTATGAGTTGGAACATATCTTCGGAGGAACAGGAATTTTGTACAGGAAACTGACGGAGGACGGGGGCAGATGCTTTGTTCTGTTTTATCGTGAAGAGGAACTGTGTGAATATTTAAAGAGGCCGGAAGTTAGAAAATTTATCCGCAAATTTGGATATGAAGACATGGATCTGAAAAATATGATCAGCAGACTTTCTTACAGAATTTCCTTACTATTAGCAAATCATATGGGTTTTCCTCATGAAATCGGGGTGTTTTTGGGATACCCGGTGGAGGATGTGAGAGGGTTTATAGAAAATCAGGGACAGAAGTATCTACTGCTGGGATATTGGAAAGTTTATTCAAACCCTGTAGCCGCTAAAGTACTTTTCATACAATACGACCAGGCCAAAACGTCAGCGGTCAATGAATTTCTGACAGGGAAAAGTATGCGGGAAATTGTACAAAACCCATTGACAAACCCACTGCTTCATGCATAAGATGTATTCATAGCAAATGACTATAAGATAAACGGGGGAAAGAACATGAATCAAAATATTTTTCTAGGTGTACTAATTCCTTTTGTCGGGACTACACTGGGCTCAGCTATGGTATTCTTTATGAGAAAGGAGATGAACACGAACCTGCAAAAGGCACTGCTTGGATTTGCGTCCGGGGTCATGATAGCGGCTTCTGTCTGGTCTCTGCTGCTGCCTGCAATAGATATGTCACAGGAAAAAGGAGGCATTGCGTGGATGCCGGCGGCAGTGGGTTTTCTGTTCGGAATGGCTTTTTTGCTGCTGCTGGACACAATAACCCCTCATATGCACCTTACAGGCGATGAAGAAGGGGTAAAGACCCATTTGAAAAAAACTACTATGCTTGTGCTTGCCGTAACCTTACATAACATACCGGAAGGTATGGCGGTAGGTGTGACATTTGCCGGTGTGGCAACGGGAAGTTCTGCCATATCCCTTGCAGGAGCCTTTGCCCTGTCCATGGGTATTGCAATACAGAACTTTCCTGAGGGGGCAATCATTTCCATGCCGCTGCGCAGTGACGGTGGTATGTCAAAGAGCCGTGCTTTCGTATATGGAACACTTTCGGGCATTGTAGAGCCTATAGCGGCAGTCATTACAATATTGCTTACCAGCCTGGTAGTTCCAATTCTTCCATACCTGCTGTCTTTTGCAGCCGGTGCAATGATTTACGTCGTGGTGGAGGAACTGATACCGGAGGCACAGGCAGAACCACATACCAATATCAGTACAATTGGTGTGGCGATAGGCTTTACCTTGATGATGATACTGGATATAGCCCTGGGATAACAAAAAGGGGTCTGACCCTTTTGCAGCCTATTTTCAGAATATTCTGACTTCGGACCGCAAAAGGGACTGACCCCTTTTTCAATAAATCCCTTGACTTATTTTAACAATATTCTTATAATGAGTAAGAATATTGCAGAAACACGGAAGAGGAGTATTAAGAGCCTATCGTTTTCAGAGAGCTGCCGGAGGGTGCAAGGCAGAAACGTAATCTCCCAACTGGCCTCGGAGTTCTCTTATTGAAATGACAGTAGGTAAGAGCGGGTCTTCCCGTTACAGAAGCAACGAGTGCATTCGGCGATGCCGGGTGAATGAGAGTGGTACCACGGAAAACAAAGCCTTTTCGTCTCTTGGATGAGATGAGAAGGCTTTTTTAAGGTAACAACCATGCCGCTAAGTTCGAAAGAACCTCACTAAGCCCGCAGGTTGTACTTTATTTCTAGGTTCGAAAGAACCTCACTAAGAAATATAAGCAGGAGGATTATGAGATGTCTAAGATTGTTTATAATCATAAGGCGATTGAAAAAAAATGGCGGGAAAAATGGGCGGAAAATCCTGTAAACCCGAAGGTTGACGACAAGGGCAATAAGAAACCGAAATATTACTGCCTGGATATGTTCCCCTATCCGTCAGGAAACGGTCTCCATGTGGGTCATTGGAGAGGGTATGTAATCTCCGATGTATGGAGCCGCTATAAACTGCTTCAGGGATACTATATTGTACATCCCATGGGCTGGGATGCATTTGGTCTTCCGGCAGAGAATTATGCTATTAAGATGGGAGTACACCCTGCAAAATCTACGGCAGAGAATGTGTCAAACATTAAGCGCCAGATCAATGAGATTGCGGCTCTTTATGACTGGGATATGGAAGTAAATACAACAGACCCGGACTTTTACAAATGGACCCAGTGGATTTTTGTAAAAATGTTTAAAGAGGGTCTAGCCTATGAGAAGGAATTTCCCATCAACTGGTGTCCTTCCTGTAAGACAGGTCTGGCAAATGAAGAAGTGGTAAACGGCAAATGTGAACGCTGTGGTACGGATGTGACAAAGAAGAATCTGCGGCAGTGGATGCTTAAGATTACGAAGTATGCAAACCGTCTGCTGGATGATCTTGATAAATTGGACTGGCCGGAAAAAGTTAAGAAAATGCAGGCTGACTGGATTGGAAAATCTTATGGCGCAGAGGTGGATTTCCCTTTAGAGGGCAGAGAAGAGAAGATTACGGTTTACACAACAAGGCCGGATACCTTGTATGGTGCCACATTTATGGTACTGGCACCTGAACATGCACTGGCAGCAGGACTTGCCACACCCAAGACGAAGGAAGCGGTAGAAAAATACATTTATGATGCTTCTATGAAATCCAATGTAGACCGTATGCAGGATAAGGAAAAAACGGGTGTATTCACCGGAAGTTACGCAATCAACCCGCTAAACGGGGCAAAGACACCAATCTGGCTTTCTGATTATGTACTGGCTGATTATGGCACAGGGGCAATCATGTGTGTACCCGCCCATGATGATCGTGACTTTGAATTTGCAAAGAAATTTGATATTCCGATTCTTCAGGTTATAGCAAAAGACGGAAAAGAAATTGAAAATATGACCGAAGCTTATACGGAGGCTGCGGGAACCATGATTAACTCAGGAGAGTGGAATGGTATGGAATCTGCAGTATTGAAAAAGGAAGCACCCCATATCATTGAAGAAAGAGGTTTTGGGCATGCCACTGTAAACTACAAGCTGCGCGACTGGGTCTTTTCCCGTCAGCGCTATTGGGGAGAGCCGATTCCGATTATACACTGTCCTGACTGCGGTGCGGTTCCGGTGCCCGAGGAGGAGCTGCCTCTTCGCCTGCCGGATGTGAAATCCTACGAGCCTACAGGGACAGGTGAGTCACCTCTTGCAGGTATCGAAAAATGGGTAAACTGCAAGTGTCCTGTCTGCGGGAAGCCTGCAAAACGTGAGACGAATACTATGCCTCAATGGGCTGGTTCTTCCTGGTATTTCCTGCGCTATGTGGATAATCACAACGACAAAGAGCTGGTGTCCAGAGAAAAAGCAGATGAAATGCTTCCGGTTGATATGTATATCGGTGGGGTGGAACATGCTGTATTGCATCTGCTGTATTCACGCTTCTACACAAAGTTTTTATGTGACATTGGAGTGATAGATTTTAACGAGCCGTTCCACAAACTGTTCAACCAGGGAATGATTACCGGAAAGAACGGTATCAAGATGAGCAAGTCAAAGGGAAATGTTGTATCTCCGGATGATCTGGTAAGAGATTATGGCTGCGATTCCCTGAGAATGTATGAACTATTTGTAGGCCCGCCGGAACTGGATGCAGAATGGGACGACCGTGGAATTGATGGAGTAAATCGTTTCCTGAAACGTCTCTGGAATCTGCTCATGGACAGTAAGGAGCATGAGATTAAGGCAACGAAGGAAATAATAAAGCAGCGCAACAGGCTGGTCTGCGATATTACAACCCGTCTGGAGAACTTCAGCCTGAACACGGTCATTTCCGGTTTTATGGAATACAACAATAAATTCATAGAAATCGCGAAGAAAGAGGGAGGCGTCGACAAAGAGACATTGGAGACAATCGCAGTGCTTCTGTCACCTCTTGCACCGCATTTTGCTGAAGAAATGTGGGAACAGTTGGGACATAAGGAAACAATTTTTAAAGAAAAATGGCCCACATATGATGAGTCTCAGATGAAAGATGACGAGATTGAAGTCGCAGTACAGATTAATGGAAAGACAAAGAGAGTAATAACAATTTCTGCTGACATAGATAAGGATGGGGCAATTGCTGCCGGAAAAGAGGCAGTAGCTGACAAACTGACAGGCACAATTGTAAAAGAAATCTATGTGCCCGGAAGAATTATTAATATAGTGCAGAAATAATTGATGAAGAAAATGATGCAGATAGTGGAGAACGTTATCTGCATCATTTTGTTGTTGTTATGAGATGGATATCCAATATAACTGCATAGTCAGTGGACTTGCACTTTCAGCGATACATTACTAATGGAGGAAAAGGGAGAGAATATGCACACAAAGACAAAAGCAGGCAGAGCGACTGGATGTATAAAAGAAACAGATTGAAGCATTTTGCAGCATTAATCTGAAACAGAACGAAAACAGGTATACAGGAACCGGCGTTCCTTTGCAGTGTTGAAAAATGGTAAAACTTGAGCTTTAGAAAGAAGTAAACAATATCTCCATTATCATATTACTACAAAACCAGCTTTTTTTCAAGTCTTGTAAAGATAAGCCCGCGGACGTATAATGACATATCACATATAAAGGGGGTGGTTTTGTGAAAGAAGATGTGTTTGAAATTCTGCAGATGGCAAACCAACATAAGGAATTGGCGGTTTTGTCTTCACTGAATCAGAAGACTGAGAGATTTGGACTTGCTCTACGGGAAGAAGAGGTACAGGAACTGATGGAGTGCAGGAACCAAAGCCTGAAAGCACACGGCAGAGTAGAATTTGGAGAGGGAATACTGGACAATATTATTTATACGTTTTGCGATTCACAGTATATCAATCAGCAAAATTATCTGCAGAGTCTGGAAAAATTGCAGGACATCTTTTATGAGTTCAAAAATGCTGCCCTGGAGCTTATGACAGACGATGAGATTCTCACCTTTATGAAGGAACAGTTTGAAACAGTATGTGCGGGTGACCTGGACTATCTGGAAGGGACATGCATGGAGAACTTTACCACTGCGGTCCGGGCAGGATATGAAGGGTATAAGAAGACCGGCGGAAAAGGGCAATACGAGCAGTTTGATGAGGTAACCCGCTGGGATAAAGACCTTTACATGCAGGTTCTTAAAGAATTGTTTTGGGAGTAAACGAATTAGCAGGCAAGGAGTCTGAATTCACGGAAGGAGAATTTAAGTGGACTATAAAATGGAGGAACTGCTGCCCATCGCGGCAAAGCTTGCAAAGCGATATACATCGGGTGAAAGTACATCTGTCTCTTACAACACTGCAAGGCGGCTTATGGAAGCGGTAGTATACTGTATCAAAGAATGTGAAACAGAAAATGAAGCTGCAATGCTTGCAGGACAGCGTGTGGACAGCATGACCGCATATGAGAGGGGGTACCGTATTGCTCTGGACAAAGCAGAGCAGGCAAAAATAGTGTATCACCAGATGATAATCGATTTTGAAGACTATGGCTGCCAGAATTACAGAGATACGATTTTAAAAGGAATACCTGCTTTTTTCCTGAAATATGATGCCAGATTTGAACCCCAGAATCATATTCTGACGCTGGATTATCCTGTACTGGAGCTATCTGACAGTGTGGCCGGGGTAGACCGGGTCCTGGATTATTTAACAGAGGCAGAGTATGAGCAGACGTTTCTTCGGAATTTTGACCGGGAGGCAATAATGGATCTGCTGGAATATGTCCGGCCTGATTATGGCGGGCTGTATTTTGATAATCTTTGCATACCTGTCCTCATAAGGGCAGCGGCTTGCATGATAAGTGATGAGGATGTCTATAGCTTGAAATTGGACGAGATAGGAGAACGGGAGGCAGCAGTCTACTTTTCAGAAATCAACCCGGAGACGGCCAGAAACAGACTTGGCGGTCTGCTGGATATCTTAGAAAAAGAAGCTATGAGTGAAACATACAGGGGAATATTCAGAAGTTGTGCCCGCGATCTCGCGGTAAGAATCCAAAATGGCATCCGATTTTAGAATTTATTGTCAGGGAGGTCAATCAAATCGAGAATAGAGTTATGGATAATATAATCATATGCATCACAAATCTGCTCGGAAGAGTATGAAGAGTCACATACAATCCAATGCTTCAGGGAATCGGCCAGGCCAAAGGCATAAAATCTCCATATGGCGTCTGAAGAAAATATCTCCCGTCGACCGGATACTTTCAGAGGATATTTATTCTTCAGGGACATAAGCATATTAAATATAAAATGATTCATCAGTTCATCAAAGGAGTTGGGGCCCTCTATAGCATATAGCTTTTTGTAGAGTCCTTTTTCTCTTTCCAGGCAGCTGCACAGAAGCTGGAAGATATCTTCTTCCATATCATTGTCAATCAAAATCTGTATCTTATCAGCCAGCTCCTTTTTTAAAATCCATTCCAGTATCTCATATTTATCCTGAAAATGCTTATAGAAAGTTGGACGGATTACGCCTGCGCCGTCTGTAATCATCTTAATTGTTATTTTTTCAAACGGAATTTGCAGGATTAGCTCTTTGAAAGATGTGGTAAGTAAATCTTTCGTCAAGTCTTTTTTATCTTCCATAACCTCGTCCCCTTTTGAATGCATTATAGCAGACCCGAAAAGAACTCGTCAAGTTTGGGTATTATATTCACTTTTATGTATAAAATAGAAACAGAGTATACAAATTATCCGGTTTGTAGCCAAGAGGGAGCAACTGTACGATATTGTACTTATCCGGATACAGGAAAAGCGCATTGAAGCTTATAAGATGAGCTGTAAAATGATATAATATAATAAAAATATACAGGAAAGAAGGGAGGAAATTGGTTATATATGAAATTCTTTTGTTTTCGATCGGGCTGTCTTTAGATGTATTTGCGTATGCCCTATATAAAGGAGCTATGATGCCAAAAGTCAGCAAATCTTCCTTGCTAAAAATCGGCAGTATTTTTGTACTGTGGCAAATGACAAGTCTTCTGCTCGGCCATATGGTCACCAATATCCCAATGGTAAAGGAATCAGCACAGCAGGCAGCTGTACACTGGCGCTACATATCGGTGTTTATCTTTTGGGGCCTGGGCCTGTATATGATACTGAAAGGGGGGCGGCAAAAGATAATTATTGAACGTAAGGAAGAAAAGATAGAGCTGCGCCAGATTGTTATATGGGCATGTATAACAAGTATAGATACATTTCTTGCAGGAATAGGCTTTGGATTCTTTCAGACGGATTTTTTGGTCACGATTCTAAGTATCGGGATTATTACAGCACTCAGTGTTATTGCAGGCATCTATTCTGGATATTGGATGGGGTGTCAGTCTAAGACAAAAGTCGTAACCCTTGGAGGCTGTATTTTGCTGCTTGGAGGCGTCGAATTGTTAATCCGGGGGATAAATTAAAGAAGGTAGTGGAAGTACAGCAGAAAGAAAAGGAGGAAATGAGCTATGGGAAAAATAAGACATCAGGCAGAACGAGCTGCATTTGGAAAGATAACAGATTCAATACTGAAATATGTAAATAAAGACAGAGAAAAGAGTTTTTTAAAGGCGGTGGATTTGACAGAGAGTTTTGCAAAAGATAGGTTTACCTCCGGGCAATATGAATCTGCCAGAAAATTGATCCGGGATCAGGACGGGAAGTGGATGACTTATACAAATCGCCTGCTTGATGAAATCAGCCCTAATGTTATCCGTACTACAGCCATGAACCTGGGCTTTGAAGCTATGCTGAGCGGTACGAAAATCATGCACGAGAGCCGAGAGAAGTATGACTGCAATATACCCTGGCTGATTCTGATGGATCCGACAAGTGCATGCAATTTAAAATGTACCGGGTGCTGGGCCGCTGAATATGGACATACACTTGCATTGACATACGATGAAATGGACAGCATTATTACACAGGGAAAGAAACTGGGAATATATTTTTACATGTACACAGGCGGTGAGCCCCTTGTAAGAAAGGCAGACATCATTAAATTGTGCGAAAAACACAATGAATGTGCTTTTCATGCGTTCACCAACGGAACTTTAGTTGATGATGCATTCTGCGAGGAAATGGACCGTGTGGGAAACCTTTCCCTTTCTATCAGTTTGGAAGGATACGAGGAAGTAAATGATGGCCGGCGGGGCACAGGGGTGTTTGACAAAGTAATGAAGGCAATGGACACATTGAAAGCACACGGCCAAATATTCGGCACATCTATCTGCTATACAAGGGCGAATATCGATACGGTAACTTCCGATGAATTTTTGGATATGATTATTGAAAAAGGATGCCGTTTTGCCTGGTATTTCCACTATATGCCGGTTGGGAATGAGGCTGCAGCCGAGCTGCTGCCAACTAAAGAGCAAAGAGAATACATGTATCATCGGATTCGTGAAATCCGTGCTATGGAAGGCGGCAAACCAATATTTGCTTTTGATTTCCAGAATGATGGCGAGTATGTGGGCGGCTGTATTGCAGGAGGAAGAAATTACTGCCATATCAATCCAAACGGAGATGTGGAGCCATGTGTGTTTATACATTATTCGGGGGCCAATATCAGGGAGGTAAGTCTTCTGGATGCATTGCAGCAGCCGCTGTTCAAGGCATACAGAGAAGGGCAGCCCTTTAATGACAATCACCTGCGTCCCTGCCCGATGCTGGAAAATCCGGAATTATTAAGACAAATGGTGGGGAAATCCGGAGCAAAATCTACAGACTTGCAGTCACCGGAATCCGTGGAGCATCTTTGTGCAAAATGTGATCTGTATGCACAGGAATGGAAAGAAAAGGCTGATGAGCTTTGGGCTAAATAGGGTGAATATAGTTGAAAAAGAAGCTATCAAAAATCTGGAGACCGGCGTTTTTTGTTTTCGTGCTTTTCATTATTTATATGATGTTCAAGGATTCCTGGGGGGATATATGGGAAGCTCTCAAAAAAACCTCCTGGAAAGTGCTGGCAGGAGTCGTAATCTGCAGTATTCTGTACAACTGTTTTGACGGAATTGCAGTTGCAAAACTCCTGCGCAGCTGTGACAATAAATTCCCATGGAATGAAGGGATTAAGTGTTCTTTTTATTATAGCTTTTTTCGTGTAGTCACTTTTGGAAGCGGAACAGCGCCGGCCGGCATGTATTATGTAAACAAACGAGGAATCCCTGTAGACAGGAGCTTAGGGATATTTACTTTGAATTATATAGTGCAGAGGATTGCAGTATGCCTGTATTTTATAGTTAGCTTTTTATTAAACTATCAAACCATGCATCCATATTTTGGCAGCTATAGGAGATATATGATATATGGTGTTGTGCTGGCAGTGCTGATTGTAACAGCGCTGATAACAGCCTGTATCTGTGAAACGCTGCATACTTGGCTGCTTGGGCTGGCAGAAAAAGTGCTGCGGAAAGAAAAATACGGAGAAAAGATTAAAGAGTGGGAACAAAGGGCTGTTACGGTACGAACAGAAGCAGAGACGCTTTTGAAAGATAAGAAATTGCTTTTAGAGGTCCTGTTGCTGAATTTTTTGAAATTGAGCGCATGGTTTTTGATACCGGTTATCGTCTTTCGCAAGGCGGGTCTCCTGGAAGTCCCCCTTCTGATAGCCACTGCATCTATGATGCAGGCCCTTTCAGGGGTCATTCCGGCACCCGGCGGCATAGGGGCCGTTGAGTTCGTGTTTGTTTCACTATTTACACCACTCGTGGGCAGAGTGGATGCTGTTTTCGGCATGCTTCTTTACAGGTTTTCCACATATATACTTCCCTTTATTCTAGGGATACCACAAGTAATAAAGAATTCCCGGCAAAAAAAATGAAAAATCTGAATTTTCAGATTTTTCATTTTTGCTTTCATTTAAAAAGTTTTCGGCTGTGTCAGGATTGATTTCACATGGTCTACTTCCTGCTGACTTGCTTTTTCTGCAGGGACATAGTAGCTTTTTTCTCTTGCAATCTGATAAAGTTTCTCCTGAGACATTTCGCATTCATTGCGGATCTGCTTCAGGCATTGCTTCAGCTCCTTGTTTTCCGTCTGTGGAATCATGTCGCCGAACATTTTCAGTTCTCCGTTTACTCCGACTAAGGCGTCGGATACCATAGTTTTTTCATTCATATACGTCACCCCTTATAAAAATTTCATTAGTTCCTGTTTGTTTTTCATTGCAGAATCAGCGGCATCCTGGAAGAGCTTTTTCACTTCAGGATCCTGAGTCTGTGATGCATAATCAGTCATTTTGCAGTGTGTTGTGTCATAGCCGCCAATCAGGTGACGTAAGTTTTGCAGATCAAGCATTGAAATATCGGACATAATTTGACCTCCTTTGAGAAATAATATTTTCGTGGTTTATTATGTCCGATGCAAAAAAAAATATGCATACTTAAGCAGAGATAAAATGGAGTTAAACAGACCCTTTTAAATAACAATGTTTTTTAAAATTTTAATTTGAAACGGCAGGGCATAGCCGGGTATGGAGAATAAATTCAGAAAATAATTCTCTCATTTCGGGTGATGAGCGGTACATACATTCGGGATGCCATTGGACTCCTATAGCAAATGGGTGAGCGGGCATCTCAACTGCCTCAATTGTTTTGTCTGTTGCATGGGCACAGGCAATGAGATTCTTTCCCAGCATACCCACGGTCTGGTGGTGAAAGCTATTTACCTTCAAGTGGGAGCCGATGTATCTGCAAAGCTGCGATTTTTTTTCTACATAAATCTTGTGGCTGACCTCTGCCCGGGAATAGGATTGCTGCATGTGGTTCAGCGGATGCCCGGGCTGCAGGGAGATATCTTGATAAATGGTGCCACCGCAGGCTACGTTAAACACCTGCATACCCCGGCAGATGGAAAAGACGGGCTTTTTAGTGCTCAATACAGCTTTCATCAGGCGGAGCTGAAACAGATCAAGCGTGATATCAGTTTTTCCAATACCATTTTTGGGTTCCTCTCCGAACAATAGAGGGGTGATATCATCTCCCCCGCAGAATAGAAAACCATCACAATAGGAAATGTATTCCTGCATGGCGTTGTCTGAACGTATTAAAGGAAGAATAAAGGGGAGTCCTCCGGAATATCTGACGGACTGGATATAAGTATTCGTTACAAATTGCCTGTCATCTGTGAGGCCGCAGACAACAACTCCGATTTTCGGTCTCATAAGCACTCCTTTGTGGGTATAGGGTATTTCCTGCAGGGGAAAACCTGCCGGTTATGTGGTTATAGCGTATGTAAAAATGTGGAAAAATATACCTGTACATGGATGCGTTTGCCTTAAGTTATATAATGTGGCTGAAAAGATAATGAAGTGAATCAATAAAAATATAAAAAATGTCTTATCTAAAATATTTTCATGACGATATTAAAATTAGAATGTAAAAGAACTCATTTCAGAGTTACTATTATATTCCTTACATAACTATCAGCCCTTCGTCCAGGGCCCGGATGAATGGTTTGTATAGATAAAACAGGGGGAAAGGGAATTCCCCGACACAATTCAAGGAGGTATTTTACTATGAGAATCCAACATAATATTGCGGCTTTAAATTCATACCGCAACTTAACAAACAATAACAACTCGGTATCCAAGAACCTGGAAAAACTGTCATCAGGTTACAAAATCAACCGTGCAGGTGATGACGCAGCAGGACTTGCTATTTCCGAAAAAATGCGTGCTCAGATCACGGGTCTTGAGACAGCACAGAAAAATGCCAATGACGGTATTTCTTTAGTACAGACAGCAGAAGGTGCACTGACAGAAGTTCACTCCATGCTGAATCGTATGGTGGAACTGGCTGGTCAGTCGGCCAACGGAACATATGACAATGACACAGACCGTGCAAATATTCAGAAAGAAGTTAAATCCCTGACAGATGAAATTGACAGAATTTCAGAAGGAACAAACTTCAATGGAATCAATCTGCTGGATGGCTCTCTTACAGGGGAAGCACGTACTGAGGCAAGCATTGGCGGATTCACAATCACTGGAATGAAATCTGATATTAAAGGTATCAAAATAGTAGCTGGGGCATCTGGTTCAACAAACACCGCAACTCTTGATTCCTCTGGAATTATGACAGTTACTGTTAATTCTGGTACTGATCTTAAAGCGGCTGATTTAACAACTGCTATAAAAGCGAAGACTGGTTACGATGTAACTGTTTCGGGTACTGATATTGCGTCGGCTAGTATAACAAACTTAGATGAAGTTGCTAATAAGGCAAAAGGTTCACTTAGTCTTCAGATTGGTGATACTGCTCAACCATTCAATCAATTAAAGATTACCGTGCAAAGTATGTCTGTTAAATCATTGGGATTGAGCAATGTTGATCTTTCTACACAGAAAGGCGCAAAGGATGCCGTAGATGCAATTAAGACAGCAATCAATACTGTTTCTAGTACTCGCGGTGAACTTGGAGCTAACCAGAATCGTCTGGAGCACACCATCAATAACCTGAGTGTAACATCAGAGAATATGACAGCGGCTGAAAGCCGTATCCGTGACGTCGACATGGCAAAAGAGATGATGTCTTATACTAAGAATAACATTCTGGTACAGGCTTCTCAGGCAATGCTTGCACAGGCTAATCAGATCCCACAGGGCGTTCTTCAGTTATTACAGTAATTTTTATAAGCGAATCAGTAATAAAAACAAAAAGGGTTGCTACACGAATTGGCTATGGCTGTTGTGTACAGCCCTTTATTTTAGAATATGCAGCAGAGAGGAATAAAAACAATGGGGAAAAGTGTGCGTCTTTCACAGTGTATGATTGTGAAAAATGAAGAAAAGAATATAGAAAGGGCACTGACATGGGGCAGAGAGGTCGTTTGTGAACAGATTGTGGTGGATACAGGCTCCACGGACAAAACAGTGGAGATAGCCCAGCAGATGGGAGCAAAGATTTTTCATTATAAGTGGGACAATGATTTTGCATCGGCGAAAAACTATGCCATAGCTCAAGCCTCGGGAAACTGGATCGCCTTTTTGGATGCGGACGAATATTTCACACGGCAGGATGCAGAGAAAATGAAAAGATTTCTCGAAAAACTTACTTCACAAAAGATGATTCCTGATATTGTTACATCTCCCATGCTGCAGCTAGATGATGAAGGAAAGATTTTTTCTACAATGATTCAACAGAGAATTTTTCATAATACTTCTTTAATTCAATATACAAATCGAATTCATGAAGTTTTGTGCCGCAAGGATGGAAAAACACCAACAGGAGTCGTTACAGACAACCAGTTTCCCATCTATCATACAGGATATACACATACTGCTTATGAAGAGACAAAGAAAGCTGCCAGGAACAAAGAAATCTTGCTTGGTATAGTAAAAGAAAATCCGGAGGATTATGATAATCTTTCCTATCTGGGGGATTCTTATTTTGCAGATGGGGAGTGGGATAAAGCCAAGGAATGCTATGAAAAGGTTGTAGCACATTACTTAGAAGTGCATATGGACTCACGCAGAAACACAGCATTCAGTTCTCTGATGAGAATTATGTTTTTGGAGAATAAGACGGATGCAGAGGAGAAAATGCGCAGCCTTCACACCTCGTTCCAAAAAACCGGAGCAGAACTTCCAGATATGGAATACTGGATGGGTATGTACATGGTACAAAAGGGCAAGTTTCAGGATGGAGTGTACTGGCTGGAACTTGCTTTGAAAAAGGCTGAGAAATATCAGGGAACTACCGTTCTGTTCATCACAGGAAATCTAAAGGAGGTTTACAGAATTCTTGCAGAAGCGTACAAAGAACTGGAAAATCCGGCTCAGTCTGTCCGCTATTGTACAATAACACTTAAAGCCGATAAAAAGCAGGAAAAACCCCTTGTGCTGCTACTTCAGCTACTGGAAGGAGATAAAGGCACAACTGCCCCTGCTGCCTATCAGTTTTTGACAAAGCTATATGATTTTTCTGATCTGAGGGAGCGTCTTTTTGTGATAAAGCAGGCTAAGATTGCCCCCTATCCTGAACTTGTGGATGAACTGATCAAATCCATGCCCAAAAAGGAGCGGGAGTGGTTTGAGGAAAGAGATAAAATCACCTGGCAGCTTCCGTTGGAGGAAATGAAGAAAAAATATCCTCAGGTCCCGATTTCTAACCGTATAGACTATAATTTTCTGACATTGATGGAGTGTGCAGCTCAATTATCGGAAGAAGAATTGGTGAATCGGATGAGAGGAAGTCTCTCCCTGATGAAGAAGGCTTCTGAAGCAGAGTATCAATTGCTTCTGACAGGCTTTTCCCTATCTTCAAGCTGGGGGAGATTGTATCCTGATACAGATAAATATGATGCTTTTTTCAGGCGGGCGGAGGCCTTGAAACAGAATCGGGAGGAATTTCTATGGCTGTATATGACCCTTAAGGACAACCGCTCCAGACAGGCATTGTATGGTATTCTTGAGAACTGGATTCATCTGGAAAAAAAGGTGCTGACGGTGGTAAAAGACGGTGGGTTGCCATATTTTGATCTGGATCTTATACCGTCCTGCAGTCAGAGCGTATTTGCAGATATCGGTGCAGGAGATGGAAAAGCATTAAATGGCTTTCTGTATTCGTATGGGGAAGAATATCACCGTATATACTGCTTTGAATCCGAGGATAAGTCACTGGAGGCCCTTGAAAAGAATATGGGGGACCATGAGAATATTGTACTGCGTCAAATAGACCCAGGTGAGGCAAATGCAGATGAAGAAGTGCAGGAGCGAATAAATCTTATAAAAATATATGCACCCGGTTCTGCCCAGGAAGCTCTGAAGAAATGTGAAAGACATATATGCGAGGAACATCCTAAACTGGCAATATGCACAGATTATATGTATGAGGATATTTGGAAAATTCCTCGAATGATAGCAGCAATGGACGATTCCTATAATTTCTACATGAGATATTATGGAGACAATCTAACGCCGTCAAACTTTGTGCTCTATGCAGTCTGAGTTGGGATTGCAAACAGTAATTAAATGAAAGAAATACATGGAAAACCAACACACCAGAATAGAGAAAGCCGACAGATGCAGCCGCTCCTCCATCCTCTTTAATTTAAAGTTATTGCGCCGGGACAGCGATAGTGCTATAATAGGCAAGATAAAAATTTTTAAGAAACAAGAGAAACGGAGGGTTATATGGAGAGTAAGAAAATCATACAGGTGGAGGAGAAAGTACCATTTAAGCTGTTGGTGCCTTTGAGTATCCAGCATATGTTCGCAATGTTCGGAGCATCCGTTCTGGTTCCTTTTGTATTTGGAATTAATCCGGCAATTGTATTGCTTATGAACGGAATCGGAACTCTATTATTTATTTTCATAACAAAGGGAAAAGCACCGGCATACCTTGGCTCCAGTTTTGCATTCCTGGCACCGGCAGGAATTGTTATCAGCAAATGGGGCTATAATTATGCCCTGGGTGGATTTGTAGCTGTTGGGATCGCCGGGTGTATTGTGGCATTGATTATTTATAAATTCGGTTCGAACTGGATTGATATTGTGCTTCCTCCGGCAGCTATGGGTCCGGTTGTTGCATTGATCGGATTAGAACTGGCAGGAACAGCTGCGTCAAATGCGGGACTGAAAGATGAAGTGATAGATATGAGAAATGTGATTGTTTTTCTGGTGACTCTTCTGACGGCAGTTTTGGGATCTGTTTTATTCCGGAAATTTTTATCAGTTATTCCGATTTTGGTTGCGATTATTGCAGGATATGTGGCATCACTCCTCTGCGGTATAGTAGATTTCAGTGAGGTCAGCAATGCAGCCTGGTTTTCACTGCCTAATTTTGCAGCACCGAAGTTTAAATGGGAAGCAATCATCATTATTCTCCCGGTTATACTGGTTGTAACATCGGAGCATATCGGCCATCAGATTGTTACAAGTAAGATTGTCGGAAGAGACTTGATTAAGGACCCCGGTCTTCACCGCTCTTTGCTGGGTGATTACATATCCACCACCCTTTCCGGTCTTCTCGGTTCTGTTCCAACCACAACGTACGGTGAGAACATCGGTGTTATGGCAATGACTAAAGTGTACAGTGTCTATGTTATCGGAGGAGCGGCAGTGCTTTCTGTCATCTGTTCCTTTATCGGCAAGATGACTACATTAATCAATACCATTCCGGGACCTGTAATCGGCGGAATTTCATTTTTGCTGTATGGAATGATAGGGGCCTCCGGTATCCGTATTCTGGTGGATGCACAGGTGGATTACGGAAAATCCAGAAATATGGCTATGACATCAGTGATTTTTGTCACAGGACTTTCCGGGGTTGCTGTGAAATTTGGAAGTATTCAGCTTTCAGGCATGGTTCTCGCCTGTGTAGTGGGGATGCTGATGGGGCTCATGTTTTTTGTACTGGACAAATTGAAACTGACAAATGACAGGGAAGAAGGATAGTCAGTCGTAACAGTTCAGCCTGCAGCCTGATTCCTAAGTAAAACAGAAATGCCGCAAAACAACTGAACTTCAGAGGTTTTGCGGCATTTGTTTACATGATAGTTTCTGCTTATTGAGCGCTTTATAAATCGATGATTTTGTAGGTGTGCTTTGAGTGGGGCAGTAAAACATTGAGTATATGATCTGTTTTTACCTTTATATATCCGGTTGTTGTCCCGTCGCTGCAGCCGTAATATTCATTCTGTATAACATCACGGTCGAAAATCACCTGTATTGCTTTTTCCCAGTCAGTCAGTGTACTGAAAACAGTTGCAGCACCGATTTTTGTCCCAAGTATTTCCTCAAACAGTTCCTGGGGAGCAAATGATACCCGGGAAATATCCAAAGCCTTACAGAAATTTTTAGTGTTAAATGATTTTGCGCCCGCTGTAATAAAAAGGTAAAACAAAGTCTTCTTTTTATTACATAAAAACAAGGTCTTCACCATCTCCATATTCAGTTTTTCGTTAATCAGAATACAATCTTCCATTGAAATTGCTTCATCTGTTTCCACCCGCTCAAAAGGTATTTTAAGCTGTCCCAGTGTCCTGTAGACTTCTTTCTGCAAGTCCGTTGTAAACTGCGCCGGCGGTGTGTTAAAAACATTACTTATATAAAACATATCAATCTCCTGTTCTTCCTATCAGCATGGTTAGTTTGACATTACAAATAGAAGTTTGAATGTTAAGTACAAGTAAATGTATTACCTTTTATATATTACTAAGCGTAAATACATCAAGGTGTACTTAACACTCAGCATGTGGGGGCGGGTTAACGCCTGATGCAAAACCGGAAAAAATAGGATGATTTGACATCCCGGGTTCCTCCTTCTTAAAAAGTTGCTGGAAATCAAGTTATTCTAATTTTATCAGAACCAGGAAGGATTATCCAGCATTTATTTCTGGTTTTTCAGTTCCTGCATTTTCATAGCACGTACTTTAAGCGGCAGTCCGAACAGATTAATGAATCCTTCTGCATCATGATGGTCATACAATTCACCTGTGGTGAAGCTTGCCAGTGATTCGCTGTATAAAGAGTATGGAGAAGTTGTTCCTGCTTTAATAATATTTCCTTTATATAGCTTGAATTTTACTTCACCGGTCACATATTGTTGTGTAACGTCCACAAAGGCCTGGATTGCTTCACGCAGTGGTGTAAACCATTTTCCTTCGTAGACAATCTGAGCAAATTTATTGCCCATATCTTTTTTTACTTCATATGTGGCACGGTCCAGTACCAGCTCTTCCAGCTGATCATGTGCCTCCATCAGGATGGTTCCGCCCGGTGTTTCATAGACGCCTCGTGATTTCATGCCGACAACACGATTCTCTACGATATCCACAATACCAATGCCATGCTTTCCGCCAAGGGCATTCAGCTCTGTGATAATTTCTGGAACTTTCATTTCTTTTCCGTTTACGCTCTTTGGAACCCCGGCTTCGAATGTCATAGTGACATATTCCCCTTCATCTGGTGCTTTTTCGGGAGAAACACCCAGTACCAGCAAATCATCATAGTTTGGCTCATTTGCCGGGTCTTCCAGCTCCAGTCCTTCGTGGCTGATGTGCCATAGGTTGCGGTCACGGCTGTAGCTGTGTTTTGCGTCGAAGGGAAGATCAATTCCATGTTGGTGGCAGTATTCGATTTCATCCTCACGGGACTGCATAGTCCACACATCGGTCATTCTCCAGGGGGCGATAATTTTAATATCCGGTGCCAGTGCTTTGATTCCAAGCTCAAACCGAATCTGATCATTTCCTTTTCCGGTAGCGCCGTGGCAGATAGCGGCAGCACCTTCTTTTCGTGCAACCTCGACCAGCTTTTTGGCGATAACGGGACGGGCCATAGAAGTTCCGAGTAAGTATTTGTTTTCATAGACAGCACCTGCTTTTACACATGGCATAATGTATTCATCGCAGAATTCATCAATTATGTTTTCTATGTATAACTTAGAAGCACCTGATAATTTTGCTCTTTCTTCTAACCCATCAAGTTCTTCCCCCTGTCCGCAGTCGATACAGCAGCAGATAACCTCATAGTCAAAATTTTCTTTTAACCAGGGGATGATTGCGGTAGTGTCAAGTCCGCCGGAATATGCCAGTACTACTTTTTCTTTACTCATTTCATTTGCCTCCTAAATGTATTCATTCTATATTATTATATTTCACTTTTCCGTGAAGCTCTAAGTAAGCTACAACACACTATACACCATATTTCATAATTATGCAATAATAAATGCAAAACATTTAGTTTTATACATAAAAATCAAATATATATGCATATAAACAACAAAAATATACAACTTTGACGGAAGGGGAAACAGTTGAAACTGTATTTCCAGCAGCAAGCGGAAACAGTGATATTGAGCTTACCGTTGCTGAATTACAAAAATACTCTCATGCAAAGAAATGGATTGATGTTTTCCCTAAGACCGGGCATACAGCGGATCATCTATGATAGTGCTTGTTCGCTGTGGACGCCGCAGTTATGCCCTTTTCCGTGGGATTCATTATGGCCGCTGCAATTGTGGCCCTCCCCATGATGATGCTCACCGTGGCGGCTGCACGCTGCAGCAGAATCGTATTGCAAATTACCCATAAGAAAATCCTTCACAGCCCGGTCGCTGTCTCCGGAAACGCCGCCGTATAACTTGATGCCTGCCTCGGTTAAAGCACGCTTTGCACCGTCTCCGATTCCGCCGCATAGCAAGGTGGTAATGCCATTTTCTTTCAGAAAGCCGGCTAACGCTCCATGGCCGCTGCCGTTTGTGTTCAAAGTAGAAGTTAGCTTAACTTTCTTATCCGCAACGGTATAGACCTTAAATTGTTTTGTGTGCCCAAAATGCTGAAATACCTTTCCATCCTCATATGTTACTGCAATTTTCATTTTTTCCTCCATTTCTGTAAACAGGTTGATTGCTCCGTTTAGATTGTCATTCTCGAACTCTGCGTTCATTTTCACTTTGAAAATTTTGTCCTCTGCAACAACAGCCTTTGCTGCAGGATGGATGATAATGCTCACAAATACATACATCGCCGCCGGCAATTTCCAGAGGGCGCCCTTCCACGATGCATTGGGCCAATATTTTCCTGGCACTGGCATAAATGGCCTGTATAGTAGTGCGGGCGACTTCCATCTGTTTAGCACATTGTTCCTGTGTCAATCCTTCTAAGTCGATCAGGCGAATAACCTCATATTCGTCGAGGGTCATAGTGATTACTTGACCGCTCCTGCCGCATGGCTTGAAACTGGTACATTGGGGATGTGAGCATACACGCCTACGCTTCTTTGGTCTTGACATCTTTTTACCTCACTTCAGTTATCGATATATGTCAATATTATTATACGCTTTTTATGTCATATGTCAATAATAAAGAGACAGAATATTCTGAAAATGGACCGCAAAAGGGTCTGACCCCTTTTTCTTTTCCTCTATTCGTAGTATAATAACCCCACTACTATAACAGATGAGGAGTTTGGGTATGCTTTATTTTAATTGTGACTATAATGAGGGGGCTCATCCCCAGGTACTGGACAGGCTCTGTGAGACGAATATGGAGCAGACGTCCGGTTATGGGGAAGATAGTTATTGTGAGCGGGCACGAGAGGTTATCCGGGGACTCTGTGGGAATGATAAGCTGGGGGTACACTTTCTGGTCGGAGGAACACAGGCTAATCTGACGGTGATTGCTGCTGCGCTTAGGTCCCACCAGGGGGTGCTGGCGGCTGAATCAGGACATATTCATGTGCATGAGACAGGAGCGATTGAGGCATGCGGGCATAAAGTGCTGACAGTTCCTTCGGAGAATGGGAAAATTGCGGCCCGGCAGGTGGAGGAAGTTTACCGCAGTCATGTGGAGGATGAGAGTTTTGAACATACTGTGCAGCCTAAGATGGTATACATCTCCAATCCTACAGAGCTGGGAACGATTTACAGCAAAGTTGAACTGGAGGAATTGTCTGCAGTGTGCAAGAGGAATGACCTGTATCTATTTATGGATGGGGCCAGGCTTGGATATGGACTGACGGCAGAGGGAAATGATTTGGATTTGAAGACAATATCAAAACTTTGTGATGTGTTTTACATCGGAGGAACAAAAGTGGGCGCCTTGTTCGGGGAAGCTGTGGTAATCGCAAATCCGGTGCTTCAGAAGGATTTTCGTTATATTATAAAGCAGAAAGGCGGGATGCTGGCAAAAGGGAGACTGCTTGGGATACAGTTTCTTGCACTGCTGGAGAATGGACTCTATTTTGAACTGGGAAAGCGGGCAAATGGGATGGCAGATAAAATCCGCCTGGCATGCAGAAAAGCAGGGTATCTTCTTTTGATTGAAAATACGACAAATCAGATCTTTGTGGTGATGCCCGACAGCAAGCTGGATAAGCTTCGGGAGAAGTATGCGTTTTCCTATCAGCAGAGAATAGACGAATCCCACAGTGCTGTGCGTTTTTGCACCAGCTGGGCCACAATGGAAGAAAATGTACAGAAGCTTGCAGAAGATATATTATAATTATTGCAGATAAGGAAGGAGAGATAAGTATGCAGAATTTTCAGTACTATACACCGACAAAGGTGGTTTTCGGAAGGGAAACAGAGTTACAGACAGGGAGCCTGATACAAGAGAATAATTGCAAAAAAGTCCTGGTACATTATGGCGGAGGGAGCGTGAAGAAATCCGGACTTCTTAACAGAATATGTAAATCTCTTGAAGCGTGTGGTATTTCATACATTACACTGGGAGGTGTTGTGCCAAATCCTCATTTATCTCTTGTTTATGAGGGGATAGAACTGTGTAAAAAAGAAGCGGTTGATTTTATTCTGGCCCTCGGAGGCGGAAGTGTGATTGACTCTGCAAAAGCAATAGGATACGGAGTGACCAATTCCGGAGATGTGTGGGATTTTTATGAGGGGAAACGGAAAGCAAACGCATGTCTTCCTATAGGGGTAATTTTGACAATTGCTGCAGCGGGCTCTGAGATGAGCGACTCTTCTGTTATTACAAAAGAAGACGGAGGAATAAAGAGAGGGTACAGCAGTGATTTTGCCCGTCCTAAATTTGCCGTCATGAATCCGGAATTGACCATGACACTGCCGGAATATCAGACCATGAGCGGCTGTGTGGACATTATGATGCATACAATGGAGCGATACTTAAACCGTGTGGACAATATGGAGTTGACAGATGGAATCAGTGAACATCTTATCCGTACCGTAATGAAAAATGCAAAGCTTCTTATGCGTGACCCCAAGAACTACAATGCAAGGGCAGAAGTAATGTGGGCGGGCAGTCTCTCACATAACGGTCTGACCGGCTGCGGCACAGATGGAGGAGACTGGGCAACCCATCAGATAGAACATGAACTTGGCGGTATGTTTGATGTGGCTCATGGAGCAGGTCTGGCGGCGGTATGGGGAAGCTGGGCCAGGTATGTAGTCTCTGAAAGGCAGGAGCGATTTGCCGCATTTGCAGTGAAAGTGATGGGAGTACCGGAGATGAGCAGTGAAACAGAAACAGCTCTAAAAGGGATTGAAGCCATGGAAGAATTTTACCGTTCGGTGAATATGCCCACATCCTTAAAACAACTTGGTATAGAACCCACGGAAGAGCAGATGAGAGAAATGGCAGAAAAGTGCAGCTTCTGGGGTGAAAGAACAATCGGATGCGTGAAAGCCCTGGATCAGGATGATATTTATCAGATATACCGGAAAGCGGCGGAGTTATAATACAGCTTGAATTATCAAAGAATTCCTTGACAAACCATAAAATATGTGTAAAATGAAACAAAACGGAAGAAATTATATGACACACATGAATGATTGGAGTTGTAGTAATGAGAGCAAAGCACAATAGTCTTGAAATCATGAATCATTTTAATCATGTTCTGCCACTTGCTGACAGTGTTGTTTTTGTGCCGTGCGTCCCGAGTCCCTTTGGGGTATGCGCATAGTATAAAAATGAATAATGACAGCAAAGAGGATACCGTTGTGCCAGACGTTTGATAGGGATAGGTTTCAAAGGGTGGAGTATGACAATATACCTCCATCCTTTTTCTGTAGTCTTTCTTTTCTAGAAAATGAATGAAAAGAAAATTAGACAGTAAAAGAAATCGAGCGGGAGAGGCGGGTGAGAATATCCGGCTCTCTTTTTGTATAGCAGGGAATTACAGACCTTCCACAGAGACGATTCGGCAGATGCGTGAGATTAAAGTGAAAGAAGGTCGTATATGATGGAAAGAAAAGAGATTCTGGAAGGTAAGAAGAGGATTGTCATTAAAGTAGGAACAACTACAATTACGCATGAAGAAACCGGAAATATTAACTTGGGGAAACTGGAGAAATTCGTAAGGATTTTGACTAATCTCCGGAATAAAGGCAGAGAGGTCATTGTTGTTTCTTCCGGAGCGGTGGGAATTGGCCGGAATGTGCTTGGACTTGACCAAAAGCCGGAAACGATAGCTGCAAAGCAGGCGTGTGCGGCCGTTGGTCAGGGAAGGCTTATGATGATCTATGAAAAATTATTTAATGAATACAGCCAGCTGACTGCACAGGTGCTTCTTACCAAAGAATCTATCACAAATGAGGAGTGCAGAAAAAAAGCCAGACTGACCTTTGACGAGTTGTTCCGTATGAAAGTGGTTCCTATTGTAAATGAAAATGACGCCATATCTGCAGATGAAATGTTATACGGCAACTTTGGAGATAACGATACGCTGGCTGCCTATGTGGCGGAACTGGTAGATGCAGACCTGTTGATTTTGATGTCTGATATCGAGGGTCTGTACACTGATGACCCAAAGCAGAATCCGAATGCAAGATTCATTCACACAGTCACCGGCATTGACGGACAGCTGGAAAAGATGGCAAAAGGAGCTTCCGGTGATATGGGAACCGGGGGCATGAGAACCAAAATAGCTGCGGCAAAGATCGCTGCCGCCTCAGGTGTAGATATGGTGATTGCCAATGGCGGGAATATTTATTCTATTAATGACATTATGGCAGGCAAAAAGATCGGAACCTTGTTCTTATCCGGGCAGCATGAACGGGAAGCGGAGTATGAACTCTCTCCCCAGCGGGCACAATACCGGAGGCCGGTTAAAAAACAGAAAAAAGAAAATCAGAGAGAAGGGTATGCAAAGTCTCTTTATCCTATAGAACAGAAAACAATGGAAACAGCAATTCAAACGATTGGAGGGTGTCATGGTCAGTTACATGGAAACACTAGGTAGCCGGGCAAAGGCCGCATCAAGAGAAGTGATGACTTTTACAACAGAGGAAAAAGACAGAGGACTGATGTCTGTCGCAGAAGAATTGTGTCAGAACACGAACGCTATTTTGCTGGAAAACGAGAAGGATATTCAGGCAGCAGAGGAAAATGGGATGAAGAGTGCTCTGCTGGATCGTCTGCGGCTGACAAAACAGAGAATTCAGGATATGGCGGAGGGACTTAAGGAGATCGCTGCTTTAGAGGACCCGGTCGGAGAAGTCATTTCTATGAAGAACAGACCTAACGGGCTGAGAATCGGAAAACGCAGGGTGCCTGTAGGAGTAGTGGGGGTTATATATGAGTCCAGACCGAATGTAACCGCAGATGCATTTGGACTGTGTTTTAAAACAGGAAATGCAGTGATACTCCGGGGCGGGAGCGATTCAATCAACTCCAATAAAGCAATTGTACATGCAGTCAAGGAAGGACTGCGCAAGGAAAAGTTGCCTCAGGACTTGATTCTTCTTGTGGAAGATACGGACAGAGGGATCGTGTATGAGATGATGAAATTGCATCATTATATTGATGTACTGATACCAAGAGGAAGTGCCGGCCTGATCTCCAGTGTGGTTGAGAATAGTACTGTGCCGGTAATTGAGACTGGGACCGGGAACTGTCATATATACGTGGATGAATGGGCGGACCTGAACATGGCAGTGGATATTATTGAAAACGCCAAGACACAGAGAATGGGGGTGTGCAATGCCTGCGAATCTCTCGTCATACATGAGAACGTGGCATGTCAGATAATTCCAATGATTGTCAATCGCTTAAAACTAGATAAGGTAGAAATACGGGGAGATGAGAAAGCATGCGCATACAGCGAAGACATTACGGCAGCTAAAGAAGAGGACTGGGGCAAAGAGTATCTTGATGCAATCATTTCTTTAAAGATTGTGGATTCTTTTGCAGCAGCGGTTGACCACATCAACACGTATAACACAGGACATTCCGAGGCAATCATTACAGAAAATTATGAAAACGCACTTCGTTTCCAGGATGAAATTGATGCCGCCGCAGTTTATGTAAATGCTTCTACACGATTTACAGATGGATTTGAGTTTGGATTTGGGGCAGAGATTGGAATCAGTACACAGAAACTTCATGCCAGAGGCCCGATGGGGTTGGAGGCGCTGACGACGTACAAATATATTATTTTTGGAAATGGACAGATTAGAAAATAAAAAGATTAGAAATAGCGCTTGCATATTATGCACGATAGATGTATAATTATGCAAACGCTATTTTCGATATGTGCAGTAGGGTACAGAGAAAGGAAGTTACATATATGATCAGAGTAGGAATAATAGGCTCAACCGGGTATGCCGGCGGGGAGCTTGTGCGGATTTTAACAGCACACAAAGATGCAGAAATTGTATGGTATGGATCCAGAAGTTATATAGATAAGAAATATGCAGACGTATATCAGAACATGTTCCAGATTGTAGATGCTGTATGTATGGATGACAATATGGAAGAACTTGCGGACCAGGTGGATGTAGTATTTACAGCAACTCCCCAGGGGCTGTGTGCTTCTCTGGTGAATGAAGAAGTTTTGTCGAGGGTAAAGATTATCGATTTGAGCGCAGATTTCCGAATAAAGGATGTAGCTGCATATGAAAAGTGGTATGGCCTGAGACATAAAAGCCCCCAATTTATAGAAGAAGCAGTGTATGGTTTATGCGAAATCAATAGAGAGGGTATAAAAAAAGCGAGATTGGTTGCAAATCCGGGATGTTATACTACCTGTTCCATTTTGACGGCATATCCCCTGGCAAAGGAAGGCGTGATAGATATGAGTACATTGATTATTGACGCTAAATCAGGGACTTCAGGCGCCGGTAGAGGGGTGAAACTTCCGAACCTTTACTGTGAGGTGAATGAAAATATTAAGGCATACAATGTGATTACCCACAGGCATACACCTGAGATCGAAGAACAGCTGGGACTGGCAGCAGGGGAAAAGGTTTTGCTGAATTTCACCCCCCATCTGGTTCCCATGAACAGGGGTATACTTGTCACGGAATATGCAAAGCTAAAGAAACAGGTCACCTATGAAGAAGTAAAAGCTATTTATGATAAATATTATGCAGATGAGAAATTCGTTCGGATACTGGAAAAGGATGAAATTCCCGAGACGAAATGGGTAGAGGGAAGTAATTATGCAGACATTAATTTTAAGATTGACGAGAGAACCGGACGCATTATAATGATGGGTGCCATAGATAATCTTGTAAAAGGGGCAGCGGGGCAGGCGGTACAGAATATGAACCTGATGTTCGGTCTCAAAGAGTCAGAAGGTCTTGAGCTGGTACCGATGTTTCCGTAAGGTAACAACCATGCCGCTAAGCTCGAAAGGACCTCGCTAAGCCAGCAGGTTGTACTTTACTACTAAGCTCGAGAGGACCTCGCTAAGTAGTATAAGCAGGGTAACAACCATGCCGCTAAGCTCGAAAGGACCTCGCTAAGCCAGCAGGTTGTACTTTACTACTAAGCTCGAGAGGACCTCGCTAAGTAGTATAAGCAGGGTAACAACCATGCCGCTAAGCTCGAAAGGACCTCGCTAAGCCAGCAGGTTGTACTTTACTACTAAGCTCGAGAGGACCTCGCTAAGTAGTATAAGCAGGGTAACAACCATGCCGCTAAGCTCGAAAGGACCTCGCTAAGCCAGCAGGTTGTACTTTACTACTAAGCTCGAAAAGACCTCGCTAAGTAGTATAAGCAGGGTAACAACCATGCCGCTAAGCTCGAAAGGACCTCGCTAAGCCAGCAGGTTGTACTTTACTACTAAGCTCGAAAAGACCTCGCTAAGTAGTATAAGCAGGAGGATAAGCATGATTCGTTTTATGACAATGGAGGATTATGAAGGTTTATATAGTTTATGGGAAAAAATCAATGGTTTTGGACTGCGGAGTGTTGATGATTCACGGGAGGGAATCCAAAGATTCCTGAAAAGAAATCCGGCTGCCAGTGTTGTGGCTGAGGAGGACGGCAGGATTGTGGGAGGGGTTCTTTGCGGACATGACGGCCGCAGGGGGTGTCTGTACCACGTATGTGTGGACGAGGATTACCGGAGACGGGGCATAGGGAAGGCTATGGTCGTAAAAGCGATGGAGGCCCTAAGGCGTGATGAAATCAGTAAGGTGTCCCTCATAGCTTTTACAAAAAATGATGTAGGGAACGCATTCTGGAATACAATTGGCTGGATAAAGAGAATGGATTTAAACTATTATGATTTTGTGCTGAATATAGAAAATATTACAGAGTTTAATGAACAGTAGATAAAGAAATGTACTTAGAAAGGAAGAATTGAGTATGGTGATTGTCAAAGGTGGAGTTACCGCAGCGAAAGGGTTTGAAGCAGCTTCAGCAGCTGCCGGGATTAAGTATCAGGATAGAACAGATATGGCTCTTATATATAGTAAGCAACCTTGCAAGACGGCAGGAACATTTACTACAAATGTAGTAAAAGCGGCACCGGTGAAATGGGACAAAAATATAATAGCAAGCGATGTAAAAAGTCAGGCTGTTATCATAAATTCCGGCATTGCCAATGCCTGCACCGGAGAAGAAGGGTATGACTGCTGCAAAGAGACTGCCATGGCAGCCCAAACAGCTCTGGGGGTGGATGCCAGGGGGGTTCTTGTGGGCTCTACAGGGGTTATAGGAATGCAGCTGCCCATAGATAAGCTGAAAAACGGAGTTCATGAACTGGCGGAAAATAAAAACGAATCCCTTGAAAACGGGACATCGGCAGCGAAGGCGATTATGACTACGGACACGTTCCATAAAGAAATTGCAGTATCGATTCAGGTGGGAGATAAAACCGTCACAGTCGGGGGAATGGCAAAGGGTTCGGGGATGATCCATCCAAATATGTGTACAATGCTTTCATTTATTACCACGGATGCTGCTATTTCAAAAAAGGCCCTGCAGAAGGCCCTGAGTGAGGATATAGAAGACACCTATAACATGATTTCTGTGGACGGTGACACTTCCACAAATGACACTGTACTTCTCCTTGCAAATGGAATGGCAGAGAATGAAAAAATTAAATATAAAACGGAGGAATATGAGAAATTTGCGGAGGCTCTCCATCTGGTAAACGAGTATCTGGCCAAAAAAATAGCCGGTGATGGAGAAGGTGCCACTGCTTTATTTGAAGTAAGGGTTATTGGGGCATCCACGAAAGAACAGGCAAAAACCCTTGCGAAATCTATTGTGTGTTCCAATCTGACGAAGACTGCCATTGCAGGACACGATGCAAATTGGGGACGTATTTTGTGTGCTATGGGATATTCCGGTGCACAGTTTGATCCTGAAAAAGTAGATTTGTTCTTTGAGAGCAGAGCCGGAAAAATGCAGATTACTGAGAACGGATCGTCTGTGAATTACAGCGAGGAACAGGCAGCCAAAATATTATCGCAGCCTGAGGTTACAGCAGTTGCAGACATTAAAGAGGGGACAGAAAACGCAACAGCCTGGGGCTGTGATCTGACCCACGGCTACATTGACATCAACGCAAATTACAGGAGTTAGGAGGACATCATGGACAAAAATATGAAGCAATATCTGGACAAGGCCCAGGTACTTATAGAAGCGCTTCCTTATATACAGCGTTTTAACCGCAAGATTATTGTTGTAAAATATGGTGGCAGTGCTATGGTTGATGAGGAGCTGAAAAAACAAGTCATCGAGGATGTCACTCTTTTGAAGCTGGTTGGTTTTAAACCAATTATTGTCCACGGCGGCGGGAAAGAAATCAGCAGATGGGTCGGCAAGGTAGGTATGAAACCACAGTTTATCAACGGTCTGCGTGTGACAGATGAAGAAACAATGGAAGTTGCCGAGATGGTGCTGGGAAAAGTGAATAAAAGTCTGGTCCAGCTGGTGGAAGAACTGGGTGTGCGTGCAATCGGTATCAGCGGCAAGGACGGCGGTCTGCTTAAGGTGGAAAAGAAGCTGTCAAATGGGAAAGACATTGGCTTTGTAGGCGAAGTCAGCCAGGTAAACACAGATATTATTTATGATCTTTTGGAAAAAGATTTTCTTCCCATTATCTGTCCTGTAGGACTGGATAATCATTATAACACATATAATATCAATGCAGATGACGCGGCCTGCGCCATTGCCCGTGCGGTAAAAGCAGAGAAGCTGGCATTTTTGACAGATATTGAAGGCGTCTACAAAGACCCCACTGACCCGGCAACTTTAATTTCAGAATTAAGTGTGGAGGAGGCCGGGAAACTGATGGCGGAGGGCTACATAGGGGGCGGGATGCTGCCAAAACTTAAGAACTGCATTGATGCAATAGAAAACGGTGTTTCAAGAGTTCATATTCTGGACGGCAGGATTGCCCACTGCCTTTTACTGGAAATCTTTACAAATAAAGGCATCGGCACTGCAATTTTACATGGAGAGGAAGGCAGGTATTATCATGGTGAACAGTAAAATTCAGGCAGGGGAAGAAAATCTCCTGCATGTGTATAATCGTTTTCCCATTGCCCTGGATCACGGGGAGGGGATGTACGTATATGATACAGACGGAAAAGAGTATCTTGATTTTGCTGCAGGCTTTGCCGTCACAGGCCTGGGATATAATAATAAAGAGTTGAATGAGGCATTGAAAGAACAGATTGATAAAATTTACCATATCTCTAACCTTTATTATCACGAAAACTGCGGAGAAGCCGCTGCGGCACTGAACAAGATAACAGGGATGGACCGGGTATTCTTTACCAACAGCGGAAGTGAGGCGAACGAAGGTGCTTTAAAATCCGCAAGACGTTATGCCTATACAAAGCAAACCGGAAGGTATGAATTTATTGCCATGGAAAATTCCTTTCATGGCAGAAGTTTTGGCGCCGTGTCTGTCACTGGACATGCTTCTTATAGAGAACCTTTTGAGCCGCAAGTGCCGGGAGTGTACTTTGCAAAATTCAACAATCTTGACAGTGTAAAGTCACTGATCAGCAAAAAAACCTGTGCCATTATCCTGGAGCCCCTTCAGGGAGAAGGCGGAATTAACCTTGCCACTCGGGCATTTATGGAGGGAATCCGGCAGCTCTGCAATGAGAATGATATTTTAATGATCTGTGATGAGGTACAGTGTGGAATGGGGCGCACAGGCTCCATGTTTGCCTGCCAGGGGTTTGGCGTGAAGCCAGATATTATTACTGTGGCTAAAGCAATCGGTAATGGAATGCCGGTAGGGGCCTTTGCCATGACAAAAGAAGTGGCAGAGTATTCCTTAAAGCTGGGAGAACACGGCACAACTTACGGCGGAAACCCTTTGGCCTGCACTGCGGTAAAAAAAGTACTGGAGATTTTTGAGAAGGAACATATTCTGGATCATGTAAATGCGATTTCACCTTATCTGACAAAATGTCTGGATGAAATGACCGAAAAGTGGGAATGCATCATACAGAGGAAAGGTAAGGGGCTTATGCAGGGGCTTCAATTTAAGGTTCCCGTTGCAGAAATTAATAAAAGAGCTGTAGAAAGTGGTCTTCTGGTCATTCAAGCCGAAGGAAATGTGATTCGCTTTGTACCGCCGCTGATTTTGGAAAAAAAACATATTGATGAGATGGTGGAAAAACTGGAGCAGGTACTGGCTGATTTTTGCTGATGCAGTGTTTTCGCCGGGATAAAAACCAATCATTGAGGACATACTATGGTAAGGCAGGAGGTATGAGGAATATGATTGGTTTTTTTATTGCACTGCTATCTGGTGCGCTCATGAGTGTGCAGGGAGTATTTAACACACAGGTGACTAAAACAACAGGAATGTGGGTCGGCAATGCATGGGTTCAGCTGACGGCATTTCTTGTTTGTATGGTGGCCTGGTTTTTTGCAGGAAGAGACAGCATTACTGCAATTGGCAAAGTAGACCCTAAATATATGCTGCTGGGAGGCGTGATTGGTGCAGGAATCACTTGGACCGTCATAAAAAGTATGTCAGCGTTAGGACCCGCCAAAGCAGCCTTGTTGATTGTTATTGCCCAGTTAATTGTTGCATATGTGATTGAACTTCTGGGATTGTTCGGTGTGGAAAAACAGCCCCTTGACTGGAGAAAAGTGGGAGGGCTGGCTCTTTCACTGATAGGAATAGCAATTTTTCAGTGGGAGAGATGATACCTGTAATAAAAATGTAACAGAAACGTAAAAATATGTATTGTAATTTAGACCGTTATTCGTTACAATATTAATGTCCGGTGAGGGGATTCCAGGCAGCCAGAAGACTGTGAGGGAATTATGAAGGACAGAAGAAATATTGGAATCTGCAGATTCCTGTGTATAATTTTTACCACAGCGGTACTGACCGCAGGATGTACGAAGGATAAAGCAGACGATTTAACAGAGTTGGAGTTAGGGATAAGCGGTGATAAGGGCACAGAGACAACACAGGAAGTTCCCGATAAGACGAAAGGGGACGCCGGGGAACAGAGGGAGAAACCTTCCACGGTTTTTGTTTATGTCTGTGGTGCGGTGCATACACCGGGAGTATATGAATTAGACAGTGATTCCAGGGTATACGAAGCTCTTGCACGTGCGGGCGGTGTGACAAAAGCAGCGGCCGGTGAGGCTTTGAATCAGGCAAGAGTGGTGACAGACGGAGAGCGCATTTATATACCTACAGCGGAGGAACTGGAAAAAGGGGTTGTAGACGGCAGTATGCCGGAAGTGACAGGTGCGGATCGTGAAAATGGGGGAAAGATAAATATTAATACCGCTTCAAGAGAGGAACTGAAAAGTCTGCCGGGAATCGGTGATTCGAAGGCAGACAGCATTATTTCTTACCGGGAATCTAACGGAGGGTTTCAGGCTGTAGAAGATTTGATGCAGGTGGAGGGAATCAAAGAAGGAGTATTTAATAAAATAAAGGACAAAATCATGATATGATACCCGGGGGTACGAAGTGCGGAGCAATCCGCAGGTATCATAGAAGCTAAGGGAGCTAAGGGAAAGAAGAGAATGGGAAAAAAGAAAATTTTAGTAGTGGACGATGAAAAATTAATAGTAAAAGGGATTCGTTTCAGCCTTGAGCAGGATGACATGGCAGTGGACTGTGCTTATGACGGTGAGGAGGCACTGGAATATGCCAGAAACTGTGAATATGATCTGGTATTGCTGGATGTCATGCTTCCTAAGCTGGACGGATTTCAGGTATGCCAGCAGATACGGGAGTTTTCAGACATGCCGGTTGTCATGCTGACGGCAAAGAGCGAAGATATGGATAAAATACTGGGTCTGGAATATGGAGCAGATGATTATATCACAAAGCCTTTTAATATTCTGGAAGTGAAAGCCCGCATTAAAGCTATTATGAGAAGGACTGCAAAGCGGGAGGAACCGGCAGGCAGCCCTGTTATCGTGAAAGGGATTATGCGGATAGACTGTGAGAGCCGCAGGGTATTTATCGGCGAGAAGGAGGTCAATCTAACAGCGAAAGAATTCGATGTACTAGAGCTTCTGGCAACGAATCCAAACAAGGTATACAGCAGAGAAAACCTGTTAAACCTGGTGTGGGGATATGATTATCCGGGGGATGCGAGAACGGTAGATGTACATATCAGACGTTTGCGAGAGAAGATAGAGAAGAATCCAAGTGAACCAAAATACGTACATACAAAGTGGGGAGTTGGTTATTATTTCCAAGGATAATTTTCATTTTAAATATAACGGAAAGTTTCTGAAAAGTCTGCGGTTCTGCATCATACTTTTGATTCTCGTGATATCTATGATTCCCTGTTTTGCAGCTTACAGCGGAATTATTAAAGCTTTTGAGATAAGAGCAGCTTCTTTGAGGACAGCAGACATTCAGAATCAGTGTACAATTCTAAGCAATCAGCTTAACAGCTACAATTACCTGGCAGACCCGTCTTCTGAGGTAATTAATGCAAACTTAACCCAATTGACAAATATATACAATGGCAGGGTAATGATTATCAATAAGGATCTTGGAGTCGTAAAGGATACTTATGGACTGGATGAAGGAAAGACAATGGTATCGGAAGATGTTATCCGGTGTATGAAGGGCAGCAGCACCAATTATTATGACAAAAAGAACCGATACATAGAGGTGACTTCTCCTATTACGGCAGGGGAATCCAAGAAGATATCGGGCGTGATGCTGGCCAGCGTATCTACGGATACAATTGAGGACAGTATTAAGATACTGCGCACGAAAGGCAGTACTATTTTGGGAATTGTGTTTATACTGATGCTGGGACTGAGTCTTTTTCTGGCAAACTGGATTGTGAAGCCACTGCATAAAATCACAGAATCTATTGCGGATGTATCTGAGGGATATGATGATGAAGTGCTGCATGTTAATACATTTACGGAAACCAGGCAGCTCTCTGAGGCCTTCAATAAAATGTTGGGCAGATTAAAGCAGCTGGACGAAACCAGAGAGGAGTTTGTATCCAATGTATCTCACGAACTAAAGACACCGCTGACCTCTATGAAGGTACTGGCGGACTCCCTCTTGTCACAGGAGGACGTTCCCATAGAGTTATATCAGGAATTTATGGGGGATATAGGAGAAGAGATTGACCGTGAAAATCATATCATTACAGATCTCCTGACTCTTGTTAAGATGGACAAAGCAGCCCAGGATATGAATATTAAGTCAGTAAATATCAATGAGCTGATGGAGCAGATTCTAAAGCGGCTGAAACCAATAGCAAAAACCAAGAATGTGGAACTTGTTTTAGAGAGTTTTCGCCCGGTATCTGCCGATATTGATGAGGTAAAACTGACTCTTGCATTTTCCAATCTGGTGGAGAATGCCATTAAATATAATTATGAGGATGGCTGGGTTCATGTTTCTCTGAATGCTGACCATAAGTATTTCTATGTGAAAGTGGCTGATTCGGGGATTGGAATACCGGAGAGTGATCAGGCCCATGTGTTTGAACGCTTTTACCGTGTAGACAAGTCCCATTCCCGTGAAATCGGCGGCACAGGTTTAGGACTCGCAATTGCAAGAAATGCGGTGCTTATGCATAGAGGTTCTATAAAAGTATACAGCAATGAAGGAGAAGGAACCACATTTACAGTGAGAATCCCTTTGATTCATGTTGTTTAAAGGAGGCAGAATATATATGAAAAGGAAAATATCAGCAGTAGTGTCTGTTTTTTTCTGTATGCTCTTTATGCTGTCTGCCTGTGGAAAACAGATGGATGAAAAGAAGAACAATCTGGACATATTTTATTTGAATTCTGATAGGACCGGTCTGGTGAGGGCATCCAGCGAAGTGTCGAAAAGTGAAAATGCACAAAAGGCAATAAAGTATATGTTGAAGGCTTTGAAGAAGCCGTCGGAGGACATTGATTATACAGCACCTATTCCAAAAGGAGTTAAAATTAATAGTTATAAACTGGAAGGAGAGATTCTGTATCTGGATTTTAACAATCAATATGCAAAAATAGACCCTTTGGAAGAAAAGCTGATAAGGGCAGCAGTTGTCAGGTCTCTTATCCAGATAGACAGAATCAGTGGTTTATGGTTCACCGTTGAGGGAAAAGATTTAGTTGATAGTTCAGGAAAAGTGACAGGATATTTAAATGAAGACGATTTTGTTCAGAATATAAGCTCGTCTTTGAATTCTTATGAGACCGCAAGTCTGACTTTATATTTTGCAAACGCAACAGGAGACAAACTTGTTGAACAGAAAATAGACGCAAAATACAACAGCAATATGTCCAGGGAGAAGTTGATTGTAGAAAAGCTGATGAAAGGACCCCGGAAATTTACGGGCTATCCTACAATCAATCCGGAAGTCACTCTCTTAAGTGTTACGATTAAAGATGAGATATGTTATGTGAATCTGGACGATGAATTCTTAAGCGGCGGGGTTGACGTTAAGCCGGAGATTACGATATATTCTATTGTCAACTCTCTGGTAGAAGGAACAACAGCCAATGAAGTGCAGATTATGGTAAGTGGAGAAAAAATTGTTTCCTACATGGAAAAGATAGACTTAACCCAACCTCTTAAAGAAGATATGAGCTGGGTAGAAAAAACGGAGGAAGAATGATAAAACGGCCTCTATGCGTGGTTTCCATTCTTCTCCTGAGTATACAGGCAATTCTCACCGGAGGGGTTCATCTGTCACCCGAGAGGGAACCTTCCGGGCTGGAAAAGCACATAGCCGGCAAGGCCCGTGTGGTTCTGGAAGGGACTGTATGCCGCAGAGAAGAAAAGACGGAGTATGAAGCATTATATCTGAAAAACAGTCAAGTTAATTTGAACAATCAGGTTTTTCATGAATCTAAAATTCTAGTTTATCTCGAAACAAAAAATCAAACAAGAATCGGTAACAGAATAAAAATCTCAGGCCAGGCGGGGGTGTTGCAAGATGCCAGGAATCCGGGAAATTTTGATCAAAGGTTTTATTATGGAAAAGAAGGCATCCATGTTTTGGTATGGGCAGACGAGATACAGATCCGTGATACAAAAGTAAATGTGATCAGTGAGAGGCTGGCCGAAATTCGAGGACATTGGAAAGATCTTCTTATAGAATATATGGGAGAGTATTACGGAAGCATCATGAGTGCCATTCTTCTGGGAGATAAGGGAAATCTGGACAGTGATGTAAAGGATTTATATCAGAAGAGCGGGATAGGTCATATTCTTGCTATTTCCGGCCTTCACATGTCATTTTTAGGAAATGGAATTTACAAGCTTCTGCGGAAAATGAGATTGTCCTTTACGATTGCGGGCACAGCCGGAATCTGCTTCCTGCTGGCATATACTTTAATGACCGGATGCGGTGTGTCGAGTATCAGGGCTTTTATTATGTTCTGGATCAGGATAGGAGCTGATATAACCGGAAGGGACTACGATATGCCTACCAGTCTTGCACTATCAGCGGCAGTAATCGCGACATGGCAGCCACTGTACCTTTTTGACGCCGGATTCCTGTTATCGTTCGGTGCCCTTGCAGGAATCATTGTGGTGGCTCCTTGCATGGAATTCTGTTTTATTAGAGATAAGAAGGGGGAGCGATATCTGAAAGGGTTTTGCTCCGGCCTGGCAGTCAACACGGCACTTCTTCCGATTATGCTCTATTTCTTTTTTGAATTTCCGCCTTATTCTATTCTTTTAAATCTCTTTGTAATACCCCTGACATCGGCTTTGATGGGGGGAGGAATCATAGGCTCTGTGGCTGTACTTGTAAGTAGTCATGCAGGGAGACTTTTTTTCCTTGGCTGCAAATGTATCCTTTATTTGTATGATAAAGCATGCCAGGTAAGTCTGGGGCCTCCGGGGAGCAGGATTGTGACAGGACAGCCATCTAAAATAATGGTTTTTGTTTATTATGCAGTTCTGGTCTTGTTTTGCGCTATTATTGGCAGGTGCAGAGAGCATCAGGAATATGAGAAGGAAGGCATCTTTGTATTGAGTGACAGCAGGCAAAGAAAAGTGATAGGAGGTATGATACCGGCGGTACTGGTTCTGGCCCTCATATTATCATGTCAGCTTACTTATGGTGTGCGAGGTAAACTTAAAGTAACCATGCTGGATGTAGGGCAGGGTGACGGTTTATACATAAAGGGTCCTGAGGGTACCAACTTTTTTGTGGATGGCGGGAGCAGTGATGTCTCCTCTGTGGAGAAATATCGGATAGAACCTTTTCTGAAATCCCAGGGAGTGGCAGCCCTGGATTATGTTTTTATTTCTCACGGCGATATAGATCATATGTGTGGGATAGAAGAGCTGTTGGAAAATCAGGGTATGGGAATTCATGTAAAAAATCTTGTGCTGCCTCCGGAAGAAGTACAGGATGATGCACTAAAAGATCTTGCGGTGAAAGCAGACCGATACCAGACAAGAGTTGTAACAATGAAGAAGGGGGAGGTCCTAAAAGAGAGGGAAATGAAGTTTACCTGCATAGCGCCATCTACAAAATATCAAGGAGAAACAGGAAATGCTGCCTCCATGGTACTGGAGTTACAATATAAAGAATTTGATATGCTTTTTACAGGAGATTTAGAGGGAGCTGGAGAAAAACTTTTAGAGGAGAGCGGAGACCTGAGAGAATATGACGTATTAAAGGCAGCACATCACGGTTCAAAAAATTCCGGATCAGAGGAATTTCTGAAACAAACTGTTCCTAAAATCACATGGATATCATCAGGACAAAATAACAGGTATGGGCATCCCCACGAGGAGACACTAAAAAAATTAGAGGCAATAGGAAGCCGGATTTACAGTACACAAGAATCGGGGGCTGTAAATCTGACTACAGATGGGAAAAGAATACGGGTTTCACCCCATATTGCAGAGGCAGATTAAGGTTTATCTTTACAAATTAGAGAGCTTTCCTATATAATAGAAGCGTTATGAAGAGTTTGAATGAAGATTTAAAGACAGGACAATTCAAGCAGATATATCTTCTCTATGGCGAAGAAAATTATCTGAAGAAACAATACAGAGACCGCCTCACAAAAGCGATGATTCCAGACGGGGATACTATGAATTATGCCTATTTTGAAGGGAAAGGCATAGATGTCAGGGCAGTGATCGATTTAGCTGAGACGCTGCCTTTTTTCTCCGACCGTCGTCTGCTTGTACTTGAAGACAGCGGCCTTTTTAAGAGCGCGGGAGCAGATCTGGCCGAATATGTCAAGGATATGCCGGAGACTACCTCTTTGATTTTCATTGAAAAGGAAGTGGACAAGCGCAGTAAACTGTATAAGGCTGTGAAGGACAAAGGGCATATTGTAGAGCTGCCGTTTCAGGATGAGAGAACTCTGAAAAAATGGATTCTGGGGCAGGTTCGCAGAGAAAATAAGCAGATCTCGGAATCTACCGTCATGCATTTATTGAATAAAGTAGGTACAGATATGGAAAACATTCAAAAAGAGTTGGAAAAACTGCTGTGCTACACTTTGGACAAGAAGACCATTATGCCGGAGGATGTGGATGCAGTCTGCATCACTCAGGTATCCAATCATATTTTTGATATGGTGGATGCAGTGGCGGATAAAAAACAGGAGCAGGCCCTTCATCTATATTATGAACTGCTGGCTTTAAAGGAGCCTCCCATGCGGATTCTGTTTATGATGACCCGGCAGTACAGGATATTGTATCAGGTGAAAGATCTGTTGAAAAAGGGTTATGGAAGAAAAGAAATTGCATCCAGGGCCGGCCTGCATCCTTTTGTAGCAGGAAAATGTATGGAACAGGCAAAGCATTTTCAGTCCCGGGAGCTTCGGTCTGTTATGGAGGACAGTGCTGGGATAGAAGAAAGTGTAAAGACGGGGCGCCTTACGGATACACTTGCTGTGGAGCTATTTATTGTGAAGCATTCATCGAGAAATTGACGGTGATATTAAATTTGAGTAATTATATATGGAAATGTGGGAGGAATGGAAATTGTCGGAGATAGATCAGAGTAAAATACGGAACTTTTGTATTATTGCACATATAGACCATGGGAAATCCACTTTGGCGGACCGGATTATTGAAATGACGGGGCTTCTGACCAATCGGGAGATGCAGTCCCAGGTTCTGGATAATATGGAACTGGAGAGGGAAAGAGGAATTACGATTAAAGCACAGACTGTACGTACCGTATACAAGGCGAAAGATGGGGAAGAATATATCTTTAACCTGATTGATACACCCGGACACGTGGACTTTAATTATGAAGTGTCCAGGAGTCTTGCTGCGTGTGACGGTGCAATCCTTGTAGTGGATGCAGCACAGGGGGTGGAAGCCCAGACACTTGCAAACGTATATCTGGCATTAGACCATGATCTGGATGTCATGCCGGTAATCAATAAGATTGATCTTCCAAGTGCAGATCCGGACAGAGTAAAAGAGGAAATTGAGGATGTCATAGGAATTGACGCCGATGATGCACCTTTGATTTCCGCAAAGACAGGACAAAATGTAGAAGAAGTGCTGGAACAGATTGTGGAGAAGATACCTGCCCCCCGGGGAGATTCATCTGCCCCTCTGCAGGCACTGATATTTGATTCGGTTTACGATTCCTACAAAGGGGTCATTGTCTTCTGTCGTTTAATGGAAGGAACAGTGAGAAAAGGAAACAGGATTCAGATGATGGCCACAAAAGCAACGGCAGAGGTTGTGGAAGTAGGCTATTTTGGAGCGGGACAGTTTATACCTTGTGAAGAACTTGCAGCAGGGATGGTAGGATACATTACCGCCAGTCTGAAGAATGTAAAGGAGACTCATGTGGGCGATACAATAACAGATGCTCAAAGGCCTTGTAATAAGCCGCTTCCGGGTTACAAGAAGGTAAATCCTATGGTGTATTGTGGTCTTTATCCTGCAGATGGAGCTAAATATCCGGATTTGAGAGACGCTTTGGAAAAGCTGCAGCTTAATGATGCCTCTCTTCAATTTGAGGCAGAGACATCTGTGGCGTTGGGCTTTGGCTTCAGGTGTGGCTTTCTCGGACTTCTTCATTTGGAGATTGTGCAGGAACGGCTGGAAAGAGAATATAATCTGGATCTGGTGACCACAGCACCCAGCGTTATCTACAAAGTGTATAAGACAAACGGGGAAATGATAGAACTGACCAATCCCACAAATCTGCCGGATCCTGCGGAAATCGAGTATATGGAGGAGCCGGTGGTAAAGGCTGAAATTATGGTTACCTCTGAATTTATCGGTGCAATCATGGACTTGTGTCAGGAGCGCCGGGGCGTTTATCAGGGTATGGAATATATGGAAGAGAACCGTGCGGTTTTGAAGTATCATTTACCACTCAATGAGATTATCTATGATTTCTTTGACGCCCTTAAATCTCGTTCCAGAGGATATGCTTCTTTTGATTATGAAATGTTGGGTTATGAAAAATCTGAACTTGTGAAACTGGATATCCTTATTAATAAAGAAGAAGTAGATGCCCTTTCCTTTATCTTACACGCCAGCACTGCCTATGACAGAGGCAGAAAGATGTGCGAAAAATTGAAGGAGGAGATTCCAAGGCAGCTGTTTGAAATTCCGATTCAGGCAGCAATCGGCAGTAAGGTGATAGCCCGGGAGACAGTAAAGGCAATGCGCAAGGATGTCTTAGCAAAATGTTATGGCGGCGATATTTCACGAAAGAGGAAACTCCTGGAGAAACAAAAAGAAGGAAAGAAGAGGATGCGTCAGGTGGGCAATGTGGAAATCCCACAGAAGGCCTTCATGAGCGTACTGAAGCTGGATGATGATTAAAGAGATGGAACTGTATCTGCACATTCCTTTTTGTGTCAGAAAATGCGCATACTGCGATTTCCTTTCCTGGGCAGCGGACGAAAAGATACGGCAGAAATACGTGGATGCTCTGATAAAGGAAATAAAAGGGTATGGAAATATTTATCATGACAGGGTTAAAATATCCACGATTTTTGTGGGAGGGGGGACACCTTCCGTTTTAACGGGGGAACAGATACGGCATATATGCGGGGCATTACGTCAAAGTTTTCAAATTTCGGAAGATGCAGAAATTACAATGGAAATCAATCCCGGAACAGTAACGGATGAGAAACTTTGCCTCTGGAGGCAGGCGGGAATTAACCGGTTAAGCATTGGTCTTCAGTCTGTAAATAATGAAGAATTGAAAATGCTGGGACGAATTCACACCTACGAAGAATTTTTGGATACTTACGGTGCAGTGAGAAGGCAGGGATTTCAAAATGTCAATATTGATTTGATATCTGCCATACCGGGGCAGACCTTGGAAAGCTGGAAGGAAACACTTGCTAAGGTGGCTGAACTAGAGCCTGAGCATATTTCCGCCTATAGTCTGATTGTGGAAGAAGGGACACCATTTTATCAGAGGTACAAAGGAAGTGGAAAGATTACGAAAAAGACCGAGGACTCTTTACAATCCGGGGAAGGTACAGACAGGTATCTTCCCCTTCCTGATGAGGAGACGGAACGGTCTATTTATGAGTCAACAGGTGAGCTGTTAAAACGATACGGCTACAGCCGGTACGAAATATCTAATTATGCAAAAGAAGGGTATGCATGCCGTCACAATTTGGGATACTGGGAGCGTAAGGATTATCTGGGAATCGGATTGGGAGCATCCTCTCTTGTAAATCATACCAGGTATCACAATACTGCAGACTATAAAAAATATATGAGAGGAATAAAAGAGCAGAAGGATATTCGTGAGGAGATAGAAGAACTGTCCAGGTCTGATGAAATAGAGGAGTTTATGTTTCTCGGTCTTAGAGAGACAAGAGGAGTCTCGGCAGCGGAATTTGAAAAACAATTTGGAAAAACAATAACGGAGGTTTACGGAAAAGAATTAAAAAAGCTGGAATCAAGAAATCTGCTTGTGTGCGCAGGGGACAGAATTTACCTTACAAAACGGGGGGTCGATATCAGCAATACAGTTTTTGTTGAATTTTTGTAACTATTTAGAAGGGCAAAAAATACATGAACGGTCTGAACTGCTATATCTTTTAATAAAAAATGTATAAACAGTGTTGACAAAAAGAGATGCCGGTGATATCTTAATATACGTAAGGTATTAGCACTCGAAACAAAAGAGTGCTAATAAACATAAAAAGCTGACTTAGGGAGGAGGGTTCTATGCCTGCAGATATAAGTGAAAGAAAATTGACAATACTCAAGGCCATTATTCAGAATTATCTGGAGACAGGGGAACCGGTAGGTTCCAGAACTCTTTCAAAATATACAGATCTTAACTTGAGTTCAGCGACCATCCGCAATGAGATGGCGGATTTGGAGGATTTGGGCTATATTTTCCAGCCTCATACTTCAGCAGGGCGGATTCCTTCAGATAAAGGATATCGGCTGTATGTGGATATGCTGATGGAGGACAAAGAGCAGGAAATCACAGAACTGCGTAACACCATGCTGGAGAAGACCGATAAGGTGGATAAAGTATTAAAGCAGGCTGCTAAGGTGCTGGCTGCAAATACGAATTATGCGACTATGGTGTCAGCCCCGGTCAATAACAGGAATACTCTGAAATTTATTCAGCTTTCCCAGGTGGATGCAGAACAAGTTGTGGCCGTGATTGTGTTGGGCGGCAATGTTATTAAGAACAAGATTATTCAAGTGGGAGAGACCATAAGTAATGAAAACTTACTGAAGTTGAACATGCTTCTAAATACAACTTTGAATAGCATGTCTATTGAGCAGATTAATCTGGGTCTGATAGCAAGGCTGAAAGAGCAGGCAGGAATTCACAGTGAAGTGATCGGTGAGGTTCTGGATGCAGTAGCTGATATTATCCATGTAGATGAAGATATGGAGATTTATACAAGCGGTGCCACTAATATCTTCAAATATCCCGAGTTGAGTGATAACCAGAGTGCACAGGAGATTATCAGTGCATTTGAAGAAAAGCAGCAGCTGGCGGATCTTGTTACTGAGACACTGGCCAGTGAAGACAGTCATGGAATTCAAGTATATATCGGTGATGAAACTCCGGTCAAGACCATGAAAGACTGCAGTGTTGTAACTGCAACATACGAACTGGGAGAAGGTATGAAAGGTACCATAGGCATTATCGGCCCTAAGCGCATGGACTATGAACATGTTATGAGGACGCTGAAAACTCTGCAAAGTGAGTTGGACGCGATATATAATAGGGAATCAAAAGAACAGGAAGGTGAATAGCTGGTGGGAGAAAAGATGAGCAATGAAGATATGGTAAAGGAAGCAGTGGAAGAAGCAAAAGCTAAAGCAGCTGTGGAAACCGAAGAAGAGACAGCTAAAGACGAGGCTGCAAAGAATGCAGCAGACCGGCCGGCCCCCCCCGTGGAAGATGTTTCGGATGACACACCGGATACCCAACAGGAAGAAAATTCCGGTGCAACAGCAGAAGAGCAGCCAGAGCCCAAGGATGAGAAAGAACAGTCCGGCAGAAAAAAGTTTGGCAGAAAATCAAAGAAAGATGAAAAGGACGAGAAGATAGAGGAACTGACAGACAGACTCACTCGTCAGATAGCAGAGTTTGATAACTTCCGCAAACGTACTGACAAGGAGAAATCCCAGATGTACGAAATAGGTGCGAGAGATATCATAGAAAAGATTCTTCCGGTGGTTGATAATTTTGAACGCGGCCTTGAGGCTGTGTCGGAGGGAGAAGAATCCAATCCCTTTGCAGAGGGCATGGAGAAAATTTACAAACAGCTTATGGCTGCATTTGAAGAGATCGGCGTTAAGCCGATTGAAGCGCTCGGCGCTGAATTCAATCCGGATTTCCACAATGCGGTCATGCATGTGGAGGATGAAAATCTTGGTGAGAATATTGTAGCGGAAGAATTTCAGAAAGGCTACACTTACCGGGACAGCGTAGTGAGACATAGCATGGTAAAAGTAGCAAATTAAGTATTATCCGTAATTAAAATTTTTAGGAGGAAATATTATGGGCAAAATAATTGGTATTGATTTAGGTACAACAAATAGCTGTGTAGCAGTAATGGAAGGCGGCCAGCCTACAGTTATCGCAAACACGGAGGGTGCAAGAACGACTCCATCCGTAGTAGCATTTACAAAGACAGGGGAGCGTTTAGTGGGGGAGCCTGCAAAACGTCAGGCAGTAACGAACGCTGACAAGACAATTTCTTCCATCAAGAGAGAGATGGGAACAGATTACAAAGTAAAAATCGATGACAAAAAATATTCTCCTCAGGAGATTTCAGCAATGATTCTGCAGAAGATGAAAGCTGATGCAGAAGGATATCTGGGCGAGAAAGTAACGGAAGCAGTCATCACCGTACCTGCATATTTCAATGACGCTCAGCGTCAGGCAACAAAAGATGCCGGAAAAATTGCAGGCCTGGATGTAAAGCGTATCATTAATGAGCCTACAGCAGCAGCTCTTGCATATGGCCTGGACAATGAAAAAGAGCAGAAGATAATGGTGTATGATTTAGGTGGCGGTACATTCGATGTGTCCATCATTGAAATCGGCGACGGAGTTATTGAAGTATTATCTACAGCAGGAAACAACAGACTTGGCGGAGATGACTTTGACCAGAAGATTACAGATTACATGCTTGCTGATTTTAAGGCAAAAGAAGGTGTAGATCTTTCTACAGACAAGATGGCACTTCAGAGATTAAAGGAAGCTGCGGAGAAAGCTAAAAAAGAACTTTCTTCAGCGACAACAACCAATATTAACCTTCCGTTCATCACAGCAACATCAGAGGGACCGAAGCATTTTGATATGAACCTGACAAGAGCGAAGTTTGATGAACTGACCCTTGAGCTGGTTGAAAAGACAGCAGAACCGGTTAGACGTGCTCTTTCTGATGCGGGTATTAATGCATCCGATCTTGGGCAGGTACTGTTGGTAGGTGGTTCTACACGTGTTCCTGCAGTTCAGGAAGAAGTAAAACGTCTGACAGGAAAAGAACCAAGTAAATCTTTGAACCCCGATGAATGTGTTGCCCTGGGTGCGTCCGTACAGGGAGGTAAGCTGGCAGGAGATACAGGTGCAGGTGACATTCTTCTTTTGGATGTTACTCCGCTGTCACTTTCCATTGAGACAATGGGCGGTGTTGCAACAAGGCTGATTGAGAGAAATACAACAATTCCGACTAAGAAGAGCCAGGTATTCTCCACAGCTGCAGATAATCAGACAGCAGTTGATATTAATGTCGTACAGGGCGAAAGACAGTTTGCAAGAGACAACAAGTCTCTGGGACAGTTTAGACTGGATGGAATTCCGCCGGCTCCACGAGGAATCCCACAGATCGAGGTAACCTTTGACATTGATGCTAACGGCATTGTTAATGTATCGGCGAAAGATCTTGGAACAGGAAAAGAACAGCATATTACAATTACAGCGGGCTCCAATATGTCTGACAGTGATATCGACAAGGCAGTAAAAGAAGCAGCTGAATTTGAAGCACAGGACAAGAAGCGCAAAGACGCGATTGATACAAGAAATGAGGCTGACGCGCTGGTATTCCAGACCGAGAAGGCTATCAAAGAAGTGGGAGATAAACTGGATGCCGCAGACAAGAGTGCTGTAGAAGCAGATTGCCAGGCTCTCAAAGATCTCCTTGCTAAATCTGCTCCTGAAGAGACAACAGAGGCCCAGGTTGGTGAAATTAAGGCAGCAAAAGAAAAGTTGACAGAAAGTGCCAATAAATTATTCACTAAGATGTACGAGCAGGCTCAGGCAGCTGCAGGTGCACAGGGACAGGGAGGCCCGGGATCTGAAGGTGGTCCGGCACCGGACGGCTTCCAGGGAGATGATGTAGTAGACGGAGACTATAAGGAAGTTTAAGACCCTGCTTAAAAGGGATGTTTCTACGAAGCCGCACAAAACGGCTTCGTAGGACTTTTTATGTTATTATTTATAAATGAAAGGTAGAGTGTTATGGCAGAGTCAAAAAGAGATTATTACGAGGTGCTTGGCGTAAGCCGGGATGCTGATGATGCGGCGCTAAAAAAAGCATATCGTGTGCTGGCCAAAAAGTACCATCCGGATATGAACCCGGGCGATGCTGAGGCTGAGAAGAGGTTCAAAGAGGCATCAGAAGCGTATGCAGTGCTCAGTGACCCTGAAAAACGCCGCCAGTATGACCAGTTTGGACATGCAGCATTTGAAGGAGGCGCCGGCGGTGCAGGCGGCTTCGGAGGATTTGATTTTAACGGTGCTGATTTCAGCGATATATTTGGCGATATATTTGGCGATTTATTCGGCGGGAGCAGCAGAAGAGGGGGCCGTGCAAGCAATGGACCTATGAAAGGCTCCAATATACGCAAAAGTATCAGAATCACATTTGAGGAGGCAATCTTCGGATGCGAGAAAGAGCTGGAGGTTGTGTTAAAGGATCCCTGTAAAACGTGTAATGGAACAGGAGCAAAGCCGGGCACATCTCCCGAGACCTGTCCGAAGTGCGGTGGTAAGGGACAGGTGGTTTATACATCCCAGTCCTTCTTTGGCACTGTGCAGAACGTCCAGACTTGTCCGAACTGCGGTGGTTCAGGAAAAGTTATTAAAGAAAAATGTCCATCCTGTTATGGAACGGGTTATGAGTCCAGCAAAAAGCGGATTAAGGTATCCATTCCTGCCGGAATTGATAATGGACAGAGTGTCCGTATCCGTGAAAAGGGTGAGCCAGGTGTCAATGGCGGGCCGAGAGGAGATTTACTGGTAGAGGTGAACGTCTCCAGGCACCCTATTTTCCAAAGACAGGATGTTCATATTTTCTCAACTGTTCCGATTTCATTTGCACAGGCAGCTCTGGGCGGCGATGTGAAAATTCCTACAGTGGACGGTGATGTGCTTTACACGGTAAAAGCGGGAACAAAGACCGACACAAAAGTTCGTCTGCGAGGAAAGGGTGTTCCTTCCCTGAGAAATTCACAGGTGCGCGGTGACCACTACGTTACTTTGATCATACAGACACCGGAGAAGCTGAGTTCCGAGGCAAAGGATGCTCTTCGTGAATTTGACAGACTGACCGGAGGTTCACTAAATCCGGAATCCGGTTCAGAGAGCGGTGCTAGGTCAAAAGGAAAGAAAAAAGGTTTCATGGGGAAGGTAAAAGAAGCTTTTGATGAATGAATTAATAGGAAGCATTAAATAGAAAACAGCAGCTTTTATGGCAGAAGAAAAATACCTGCTCCATAAAACTGCTGTTTTTTATATACAAGTTCACTATCCAAGTACAGCCTTTACAAGTGCATTGGCTTTCTCAAAATCCCCGGCTTCGGGATTCCACAGCGATTTAATATTTTCATCGACCACATCGAATCCGGAGTCCTTTAATTGTTCTGCCAGAACCTTGTTTCCTTCGCCGCTCCATCCGTAACAGCCGAATACAGCCGCCTTTTTATTCCTGAATTTCAAAGATTTCAAGAAATGAAGCAGCCCGGCCAAATTGGACAGTATATCATTGCCGACGGTTGGAGAGCCTACTGCGATTGCTCTGGATTTAAAAACCTCGGTCATAATTTCATTTTTATCTGATTTTGAACAATTAAACACTTTTACAACAGTATCCGGGCTTACGTTCTGAACTTCTTTTGCAATGCGGTGAGCAATCTTTTCCGTACCCTGCCACATCGTATCATATATGATGGTAAACTGGTCCTCCTGATACGCCTTTGACCATGTGGCATATTTTTCCACAATCTGTAAGGGGTTATCTCTCCAGATAGCCCCGTGGCTTGGCGCAATCATGTCAATCGGAATATTTAATCCCACAATCTCATCAATCTTTTTAGAAACCAGAGGAGAAAATGGATTTAATATATTCGCATAATACTTCATGGCTTCTTTGTTGAGCAGGCATTGGTCAGCTTTATCGTTGAACAACTCCTCCACGGCGTAGTGCTGTCCGAAAGCATCATTGGAGAATAAGACATTGTCACTTGTCAGATAAGTCGCCATACTGTCCGGCCAGTGCAGCATACGCATTTCCACAAAGATTAATTTTTTACCGTTGCCGATATCTAAGGAGTCTCCGGTTTTTACAACATGAAAGTCCCATCCGTGCTTACCAAATTGCCCTTCCAGGCTTTTGAGAGCGTTAGCGGTACAGTAGACAGGCGTATCGGGAATTTCCTTCATCAATTCTACAAGGGCTCCGGAATGATCCACCTCTCCGTGATTAGCTATAATATAATCAATTTTATTTAAGTCGATTTCTTTCTTTAAATTCTCTATAAATTCAAATCTGTGAGGAGCCCATACAGTATCTATTAATACCGTTTTCTCTTCTTCTACCAGATATGCATTTTGACTTGAACCATTAAAAATGGAATAGTCGTCTCCATGAAAATGTTCCAGTTCCCAATCTATATAACCAATCCAGCTTACATTACCTTTTATTGTTCTTTTCATTGTGTCATTCCTCCTGATTTATTTTACAAATAATATACTGTTTTCTAAGAATATGTGATTGTGAATATCATCCTGTAAATCCTTCAACTGTTTGAAAGTAAACTGATAGGTTGCACATCCATCCGCTGGAGCGGTATAGTTGTTGGTTTTCTCGGCAAGGCTTTTCAGCATATTGCCTACGTGCTCATGTTCCCTCTCCAGTTCAGAAAAATCCACATCATTGCCTGCTGTAAAATCCGGAAATTCACGTTGTTCCTCTTTTGCAAAATGAGGAATTAAGTCCGCCTTTATTGATAAAAAAGTATCATAGACATCTGAAAGTTCTTTCCCGTGATTCTCATAGTGGACATTTATGAGTTTTTGCAGACTTTTATCCATTTCGTCTATCCATTTAAGTTCCGGTACATGATGTGTTTTCACGATATAAGCAATTAAATCTTTCTTGCTTAAATCCAAGGGGTTTTCTGTTACATTAACATTTTTCTTCTGGCGGTTCAGCAAATTAATAAAAGAATCTACATCCAGTTTCTTTTCCTCGAGGGCTGTTGCCAGAGGTCTGTTTCCTCCACAGCAGTAATCGATGTTTTCATCGGACAGAATTTGAATAATCTCTGGATTGTCCTGTATAGCCTTTGCTACAGTCATTTCTTTAGTAATCATAAAAAACACCTCCTTTTCATTGGATAATTCTTTGTTTAAGTAGAGTATACCCAACAAAGGAAATAAAAACATTGATTTGAATCAAGTTTTTCAATTTTTCGGAATTTATAAGCTTTATTTGTTTTGTCCCATATGCTTTATATAGTTGTGTCATGGATTCGTTCACTGCGTTCCAAAATCAATCGTGCAAAGGAATTCATCTGTTTAAAATTTCAAGATTAGGTGTTTTTTTGGTGTCAGCTATGTTATACTTAAAACATGTGATTTATACGAATTATGAAAGAAAAAGTTGAGGTGCTATGATGAGTGAAAAGATGAAATCAGAAGAGTTACAGACAAGGGAAGAGCGTGAAGAGACAATGGCAGACTATGAAGAACATTTTGACGATGCCAACCCATGGAATCGAGTTCTTGATTATATGGAGAAGAAGACCATTTTACCGATTAAAGTAGAAGGCATTGTAAATGGCGGAGCTATAGCGATGGTGGAGGGACTGCGCGGATTCATCCCGGCATCAAAGCTTTCACTTTCCTATATCGAAGATCTGGAGACATATTTGCTGAAAGACATGGAAGTACGAGTTATTGAAGTCGATCAGGCTAATAACCGCCTTGTATTGTCTGCCCGCGAAATATTAAAAGAGAAAGAAAAACAGGCACGAAAAGAACAGATTGAGAATATTAAGATTGGTACAGTCATGGAAGGTAAGGTAGATAGTCTGCAAAGCTATGGTGCATTTGTCAATCTGAAAGATCATCTTTCCGGGCTCGTTCATATTTCACAGATTTCTAAAAAGCATATTAAGACTCCGGGAGAAGTACTTAAAGTAGGCGATTCTGTCAAAGTTAAAGTTATTGGAGTTAAGGATGGGAAAATCAGTCTGAGTATAAAGGCTCTTGAGGACTCCCAGGAAGAAGCAGCAGAAAAAGTAGAGCTTCCCAAGAGTGAACAAATCGGAACAAATTTAGGTGATTTATTTAAAAACTTAAAACTGTAGCAATTATTCAAGAGCACAGGGCAAGGAAATTTGAGCTTTTGATAGAAAATAACTTCTTTTTAACAAGAATAATGATATTAAGATTCTTGTTAAGAAGGAGTTTTTTTTGTGTCGAAATCAAAGACAAAATTGATATAAAAAATACCTATATCATGATAACACTCTGGTATTAAACTAATAACGGCTTTTCCATATATTAATTATAAGAAGGACACAACCTATGAGAACTGCCTTGATTCAGAACGGTTATGCATGAAATTAATTAAATTTTTCATCCCACTTTTCTGCTTTCGATTTTTATTCCAAATCAGACGCGCCCTAATATTCGGGCAGTCAGAAAGAGAGATTGAAACGATGTTTTCGTTGGGGGACAAAGTACCGTCGTATAGGAAAGTAGATGCTGTATTATTATCCACCAGCTTTTGAATCGTGTGTAACTGGTCTGTATGAAAGAGAATATTCGGCTGCAGGTTATACTGTCGAAAGTGCTGGACCACGAAGGAAGTGATGAAGCTGTCCTCATTTAGCAATACCAGAGGAATATTGCGAAGCTGTTCAAAATTAATCTCAGTCATACAGGCAATTGGGTTTTCGATGGATGTATAGAACAGGACATCCAGATTACATATATCGATGTAGTTAAGTGCTGAAGACAGCGGTCCGGTACTGGATATGATGGCTGCGTCGAGAGTTCCGTCTGTCACCATGGATTTATTAGTGAGGGAGCCGTGTTCGATAATAGAAAGCCGGGTGTTGGGATAAGCCTCCTGCAGATTCGCCAGAATATCTGGAAAAACCAGGGATCCGACCATGGGCGGTAACCCAAGATTGACTGCTGGATTTGTATTTCCCATAGCGGTCATTTCTGATATAAGCGCATCTGCCTGTTCTAATATATCAGATGCCTTGTCCAGAAAAAGAGTTCCTTCTTTTGTAAGAATAAGTCCTTTGCTCAGCCGGTAAAACAAAGTAACACCGAATTCGTCTTCCAGATCTTTGATGACATTAGAAAGGCTGGGCTGAGAAACGTGCAATTCATTCGATGCACGGGTTATGTTGTTATATTTACAAATGGTTTTAAAATACCGGAGCTGCGAGAGTTTCAATTCTTTACCTCCTAATAAATATTCTTTTTTGGGATTTTTACATTATATAGCGCAAAAAAATAAATATTCAATAATTTATTAAATGTAATGAAAAGTGAAAGGAGAAATGCAAATGATCAGACATGAAGTAACGGAGTGGAATACTCAGCAAAAGAAGAAAAGGGGGAAAATAGAAACAATCTGCCGCTTTTCAGATGGAAAGGTAATAGGGGAGGATCAGATTGTGGACCTTTTAGAGACGGCAATCCTGCCTGGCGAGATTGTAGTTATTGAAGGAGATAACCAGAAACAGGCAGTTCAGTTGTCAAAAGGACTTGCTAAGGTAGACTCGAGGAAAGTACATGATTTACATATTGTGATGTCTGCTCCGCAAATGGAGGAACATTTGGACATCTTTGAACTGGGAATTGCAAGAGAATTAGATTTTTCCTTTGCTGGGAATTCCGCAAAGAGATTACCGATGATGATTAAGGCAGGAACAATTAAGATTGGAGCCATTCATACATATCTTGAACTGTTCAGCCGGCTGTTTACAGACTTAATTCCCAATGTATGCCTTTGTGTTGCAGAGGAAGCAGATAAGAACGGTAACCTATATACCGGCAATAACACAGAAGAAACTCCGACGATTATTGAAGCAACTGCATTTAAGAGTGGCATCGTTATTGTACAGGTAAATAAACTGGTAGATAAGGTTACGAGGATTGATATTCCGGGGGAATGGGTTGATTTTGTAGTGCCCACCAAAGACCCGAGTATCATTGAACCTCTAATGACCCGTGACCCGCAGTATATCAAAGATGTACATGTGTTGCAGGGTATGATGGCCATAAAGGGAGTCTATGCAAAGCATCTTGTAACGAGAATGAATCACGGTATTGGATTTAATACAGCGGCAATTGAGCTTCTGCTTCCGACCTATGGTGAGGAGCTGGGACTCAAAGGCAAAATATGTACGAACTGGGTTTCTAATCCAATTCCAGCGATGATTCCGGCAATTGAGACTGGATGGATTAAGAGTGTGGTCGCATTTGGGAGCGAGGCTGGTATGGAGGATTATGTGGCAGCAAGACCGGATGTGTTTTTTACCGGTATTGACGGAAGTTTGAGGTCTAACCGCTGCTATGCACAGATGGCCGGGCTCTACGGTATGGATATGTTCACAGGTGCCACCTTACAGATGGATGGGATGGGTAATTCCTCTACTGTCACCAAAGGCAGGATTACAGGCTTTGGCGGAGCGCCGAATATGGGATCCAATCCTCATGGAAGAAGACATTCCTCATCAGCCTGGGACAGCATGATTCTTGATAGGAGCGACCCGATGGCCAAAGGACGGAAGCTGGTAACACAGATTGTCCGTACGCAGACTAAGGCCGGGCCAACCTTTGTGGAAGAGCTGGATGCAGTAAAGGTGGGAAAACAGGCAGGCTTCCCGGAGCCCCCTGTAATGATTTATGGAGAGGATTTGACACACTTGATTACAGAAGTCGGACTTGGTTATGTATACATGGCTGAAAATGTTGAAGAGAGAAAAAAGATTATTGCGGCAGTGGCAGGAGACACACCGATTGGACACACGATTACAACTAAGGAGATAAATGAGCTTCGGGCAGCAGGCAAAGTGATGTTCCCTGAGGACTTGGGCATTGATCCGTCCGAGGCAACCAGAGAGCGGCTGGCGGCAAAGAACATGAAGGAAATCACAGATTGGTCCGAAGGTCTTTACAAGGCACCGCCGAAATTTAGGAACTGGTAAGATACAAAAACATATATGAATAAAAAATGAGAGGAGAAACGAAGATGGCAGAGCAGCAGGAATCAAATTATGAAGAGTATATGAAAGGTCTGGTGGCGAGAGCGAGCGCAGCGCAGAAGATTGCAGAGACTTATAATCAGGAGAGGGTTGACGAGTTATGTGAGGCGGTATCTTATGCTGCCTGTAATGAGGATTTTAGAAAGAAAGCGGCCAGAATGCTGGTAGAAGAGTCTAAAATGGGCGTATATGAGGACAAATTTAACAAGATTCGCAATAAGGCTATGGGCGTATATCGTGACATGAAAGGTGAAAAATCTGTAGGCATCATTGAAACAGATTCTGATAAAAATCTGGTAACCTACATAAAACCTATGGGTGTAATTGGAGCTATCACTCCAGTTACCAATGGTGAGGCAACCCCAATTGTAAAGACGCTGTGGATATTAAAGAGCAGAAATGCGCTGATCATCTCCCCCCACAGAAGCGGAAAGAATACTGCTGTGTATGTAGTGAATTACTTAAGAAATGTATTAAAACAGATGGGGGCACCAGAGGATCTGGTGATCTGTGTTGATCCGGAGTATGTGGGCCGCCCATGTGCTGCAGAGATGATGAAGCAGTGTGATTTTCTCGTAACAACTGGTGGATCGGGACTCGTGAAGACTGCGTATTCTTCTGGGACGCCAACGATCGGTGTCGGAGCCGGCAACGCGACTACTTACATCGATGACACGGCGGATGTTAAAGATGCAGCGGCAAAGATTTGTAAATCTCAGATATTTGATAATTCCTCCAGCTGTTCTTCAGAGAATAATATCATCGCCAACGAGGCTATATACGATAATTTTGTTGAAGCCTGCAGAAATGAGGGAGGATATCTAATTGAAAATGGTTCCCCGGAAAAAGAAGCGCTGGTTAAGACGATTTGGCCAGAGTGGCCGGCAAACCATAAGCTTAACCGCAAGATTGCAGCGAGAAGCCTTCAGACTATAGCAGAGCTTGCAGGGATTACACTTCCGTTCTCAACCAAGTTTCTATTGTTAGAAGAGTTGGATGGCGTTGGAAAGGAGTTTGTGACAACAGGTGAGAAACTGTGCCCGGTTGTAAGTCTAATCAAGGCAAAGGACTTTGAAGATGGCCTTGAGAAGATGGAGAGAATCCTGGATTATCAGGGAAACGGACATAGTTGCGGTATACATACTAAGGATGATTTAAAGATAAATCAGATGGCGCTTCGGATTAAAGTGGCAAGAATTCTGGTAAACCAGCCACAGTCGCTTGGAAACTCGGGTGCGTACTTCAACGGACTACCGATTACTATGTCTCTTGGATGTGCCACATGGGGCGGAAACAGCACCTGCAGAAATGTGACGTGGAGAGACATCACTAACACGACGACAGTCTCCAGACCGGTGGAGGAAATAATTCCGACGGAGGAAAGTCTATACTCAGAAAAAGTGAGAAACATGATATTCCAGCCATAGATAGTTTTTCCAAAAAGTTTGTAAATGTAACTTCTCAGATAGGTAACGAAAATTTAAGAGTAGGAGTGAAGGATCATGACAGAATCAATTCATAAATATTTTCAGATTGGAACCATCCAGTGGATGAGCCATCCGCCAAACAGCTACGAACTTCTGGATTCTGTAAAGACTATAGCGTGTGATGAATTTTTTGATGCGCTGGAAATATCAAAAATAGCGGATGATGGGACAAGAGAAAAAGTAAAAAACATGTTGGAACAGGCTCACATGAGAGTTTGCTACGGTGCCCAGCCAAGACTCTTGGGACCAGGATTAAACCCCAATGACATTGCCGAAGAGGAGAGGAAGAAAGCGGAGACTACCTTGATAGAAGCTGTAGACGAGGCAGAGTATCTCGGTGCCAAAGGTATAGCTTTCTTGGCTGGAAAATGGCAGGAAGAGACGAAAGATCAGGCATACATCCAGCTCATAAAGACAACAAGAAATGTATGTGACTATGCAGCGTCCAAAAGCATGATGGTGGAGCTCGAAATCTTCGATTTTGATATGGATAAAGCAGCTCTCATTGGTCCTGCACCTTATGCGGCACAATTTGCGGCAGATATGCGTAAGACAAATAACAACTTTGGGCTTTTAGTGGATTTATCTCACTTCCCGACGACCTATGAAACATCTAAATTTGTTATTCAAACTCTGCGTCCGTATATTACACATTTCCATATTGGAAACGCCGTGGTTAAGAAAGGATGCGAGGCGTATGGCGATCAGCATCCGAGATTTGGCTTCCAAAATAGTGCTAATGATATAAAGGAGCTAACGGACTTTTTTACAGTATTGAAGCAGGAGGGCTTCCTTTGTGCAGATAAACCATATGTACTGTCGTTTGAAGTGAAGCCGTGGGGTGAGGAAGATTGTGATTTAATTCTTGCTAATACAAAACGAGTTATCAACAGAGCATGGGCACTGGCAGAGTAGGAAGGAGGAGTATAGCATGAAGATTGTTATTCTAGATGGATATACAGAGAATCCCGGCGATCTCAGCTGGGAGGAAATGGAAGCACTGGGGGAACTTACGGTATATGACAGAACATCTCTCACAGATACCCAGGAGACGATTGACAGAGTTGGGGATGCAGAGGTTGTTATTACTAATAAGACCCCCATCCCGAAAGAGGTCTTTGAAAAATGTCTGCACATCAAATATGTAGGCGTGCTGGCAACCGGGTATAATGTGGTAGACGTTGACACTGCAAAAGCAAAGGGCATCCCGGTTACTAATATTCCCACCTATGGAACCGATGCCGTGGGACAGTTTGCCATTGCACTGCTGCTGGAAATCTGCCACCACATAGGACATCACTCAGATGCTGTACATGGAGGCAGATGGAGCAGCAATGACGATTGGTGTTTCTGGGATTATCCGCTTATCGAACTGGCAGGAAAGACCATGGGTATCGTCGGGTTTGGGCGTATCGGGCAAACAACAGGCCGCATTGCTAAGGCTCTTGGAATGAATGTTATTGCAAACGATGAATTTAAGAGCGAGTCCGGAAAAGCCATTGCTGCTTATGTGGACAGAGATACTCTTTTTGCTCAGTCAGATGTTATTGCACTGCATTGTCCACTATTCCCTGAAACGAAAGGAATGATTAACAGGGGAAATATAGCAAAGATGAAGGAGGGTGTCATCATCTTAAATAACTCTCGCGGTCCGCTTATCGTAGAACAAGATTTAAAGGACGCACTGGACTCAGGAAAAGTCTATGCAGCTGGCTTGGATGTTGTGTCCACAGAACCAATCAATGCGGACAATGTTCTGCTTCACGCAAAGAATTGTTTTATTACACCTCATATTTCTTGGGCCCCAAAGGAAAGCAGACAGCGTTTGATGAATATTGCAGTCAATAATTTGAAGGCATTTGTGGAAGGTAAACCGGTTAATGTAGTGAATCAACAATAGAAATAGATATACAAAAGATAAAGATTATGAAAGCTCATACAACAGAATATAATCTAATAGAAAGCTTGTATAATATGCAGACAATTAAAATATAGGTGCCAAAAAATGTAAAACATACCGATCCGGGGAGGGACTTTTACAATTGTATGTGAAAGGAGTATTATAGTATGGGTATAGCTGGTATATCTCTGTTACTGTTGGTATTGGCAATTTTAATAGGATTTTTCCGAAAGATTAACGTAGGGGTAATCGCAATTTTGTTCGCGGTCATTCTTGGGTACGGTAGTGGGTTATTTACAGGAAAGGAAGTCATAGCCGGATTTAGTGGATCGCTGTTTCTGACGCTTGCAGGAGTGACGCTTCTATTCGCAATTGTACGGTCCAACGGTGCACTGGAACTTCTGATGAAGAAGGTGATCGCGAAGACGGGACGCGCGGTCGTACTGGTACCAATCATTGTATTTGTTTTCTCGTGGCTGGTTTCTGCCAGCGGTCCCGGATTGATTCCAACGGCGGCTCTCATCGCGGTACTGGTTATTCCAATCGCTCATGAGACGGGTTTTCATCCTGTCATGCTTGCTGCTATCGGCGTACATGCAGCAAACGCCGGACGTTTTACCATGCTGACCGTAGAGGGAAATCTGGTTACGTCTCTTTTAGCGGAACAGGGGTACACGGAGAATATCATGTTCCCATTGTGTTTAAGTGTAACTATTTTGGCAGTTATCCTCTCTGTGCTTGCATACATATGGTATAAAGGTTACAAAGTAAAAGCATCCGACATCTATATTACGGGATTTGAGCAACATTTTACGAGGCAGCAGATTTTGTCTTTAGGTGGTATGCTGGTGATGGCAGTACTGATTCTCATATTCAAGTATGAGACGGGATTGGCGGCCTTAAGTGTATCTGCAGTACTGATTCTTCTGAAGGTCTGCGATGAAAGTGTTGCGATTAAAAATGTACCCTGGGGAACAATTATCCTGGTGACAGGAGTTGGCGTTTTGATGAATCTGGTTATTGCGTGCGGTGGTATCGATATACTGTCTGGTTTCCTTGGAAGTATCATGACACCAGCGACAGCCTCCGCCCTAAGTGGAGTTACTGCAGGTATCTTGTCTTGGTTTAGTTCCACGCTGGGGGTTGTAATTCCCACACTGGTACCGACGGTAGGTAATATCATTGAACAGGTGGGAGGTAATGTAACTGTACTGGAAATCGTGGCGGCTATCGGCTTTACTTCCTCCAGCGCAGGTTTAAGCCCGGCTTCCACAGCAGGTGCTCTGATCATGGGGGCGATTGGCGGTGACTCGGAGTTCTCCCAAAAATATAAAGCAGATAAGCTGTTTGTGGAATTATTTGCATGGGCGGCAGTCAGTATTGTTTTTATAGCATTAATTGCACTTACAGGGTATTTTCGGTGGTTTGTATAGGAAAAAATATCAATCAGAAACTGCATCGGTCTGGCATATGACAGAGGAATCATCCAAACTCTTAATGTTATAGCATATTTGCGGATAGAAAATAATAGCACAAAAATAAGAGCAGATCAACAATGCAAAGGTCTGCTCTTAAGCTTTGTTTTATACTAATATACCCAAAAACTCTTTCGCCGGAGAAGAACAAAAAGGCTTAATTTAGAAGGTGTGGGTTAAAGCTCGGTATACTGCAGATACGGGTTTTCTGTCTCATAGAATTTCTCTTCTTCTACAGCCTCGGCAATTTTCGTATCTATTGGCATTTTCCCGAGTACCGGAATTTCTAATTCTGCGGCAATTTCCTCCAGGTGGCTCTCGCCGAATACGTTGATTTTCTTGCCACAGTCAGGACATTTTACATAGCTGTAATTTTCCACCACTCCCAGTACCGGAATATTCATCTGTTTTGCCATATTGTAAGCTTTCTTTACAATCATACGGACAAGATCCTGAGGGGAAGTCACAATTACAACTCCGTCTACGGGAAGAGACTGAAATACGGTAAGTGGGACATCTCCGGTTCCCGGCGGCATATCTACAAACAGGTAATCCAAATCGCCCCACATAACATCTGTCCAGAATTGGGTTACAACTCCGGAAATAACAGGTCCTCTCCATATGACCGGAGCATCTTCATCTTCCATTAAAAGGTTTACAGACATTATCCTTGTTCCGTCTTTTGCGACACAGGGGAATATTCCATCTTCCGTTCCTTTGGCCATCTCGTGCACGCCATACATCTTGGGTATGGACGGCCCTGTAATATCGGCATCCAGAATTCCTACTGTATATCCTTTCTCGCGCATCATTCTTGCAAGGGAGCCGGTAATCAGTGATTTACCGACACCGCCTTTTCCGCTGATGACACCTATTACCCGCTTTACCTGTGAATGTGCATTTGCAGGTGCGCCAAAATCGGCTTTTTTACTTTGACATGTCCCGGCCTGGGCACATCCAGAACAAGATTCCTGGCTGCAGCCGCTGTTATATTCTTCTGCCATATTTATCTACCTACTCTTTCTTACTTTATATTAGTGTAATCGGCACAGCTAACTGTGTATTTGTTTATTATAGCATATTATTTTCAATTTTTGGTTGACGAATTCCATAAAAAATGGCAATCTTAGTATGTATTATGTAATGATAACAATGGTAAAAGGGGGATATGAGATGAATAACATGGTAAATACAAAGAAAATATATGTAGTGGGCCATAAAAACCCTGATACTGATTCTATTTGTTCTGCGATAGCCTATGCTGATCTAAAGTCAAAACTGACAGGGGAAATATATACTCCCCGGAGGGCAGGGCAGCTTAATGAGGAGACGCAGTATGTACTGGAGCGGTTCAAAGTAAAGACTCCAAAACTTCTTTCTGACCTGCGTGTTCAGGTAAAGGATGTGGAATTAAGGAAAATTGAGGGGATAGGCGGCTGTGTCTCTATTAGGACAGCCTGGGCCCGGATGAAGGAACTGAATATTAAGACATTGCCTGTCACCCGGGGAGGAAAGCTGGAAGGCCTGATTACAATCGGTGACATTGCAACCTCCTATATGGATGTGTATGACAGCTCTATTTTGTCTGAATCCAGAACACAGTACCGCAATATTGCCAGCACCATTGGCGGGAAAGTTGTTGTGGGGAATGACCATCGTTTTATGTCAAGGGGGAAGGTGGCAATTGCAGCTTCGGGCAGGGAGTTGATGGCTGACTTTGTAGAGAAGGACGATTTACTGATTCTGGGAAACAGACCAAATGTTCAGCAGGATGCTCTTGATTTGAATGTGAGCTGCATCGTTGTGTGTCAGAGTGCGGAGATTTCAGAAGATGTTATAGAGCAGGCAAGGAGAAAAGAGACTGTTATTATCAGTACACCTCACGATACTTTTACGGTAGCAAGGCTAATCAATCAAAGCATTCCGGTAAATTGCTTTATGACAAAAGAAGGTCTTGTCACATTCGGCATGAAAGATTACGTAGATGATGTGAAAGCAGTGATGGCGACAAAGAAGTTCCGAGACTTTCCTGTTCTGGATGAAAGTAGAAACTTTTTGGGGTTTATTTCAAGAAGAAGACTTTTGAACAGTAGAAGAAAACAGGTTATCCTGGTGGATCATAATGAAAAGAGCCAGGCCGTGGACGGAGTGGAAGAGGCAGAAGTGTTAGAGATTATCGATCACCATAGGCTGAGCAGCATTCAGACTATCGGGCCTGTATTTTTCAGAAATCAGCCGGTAGGATGTACCGCTACGATTATTTACCAAATGTATCAGGAAGAAGGAGTAGAGATTGAGCCAGTTACAGCATCACTTTTATGTTCAGCGATTATATCGGACACGCTGATGTTCCGTTCGCCTACCTGTACCCCTCTGGATGAGACGGCAGCGCGGAAACTGGCAGAGATTGGGAAGATTAACATAGAGGAACTGGCACTGGAAATGTTCAATGCAGGCAGTAACCTCAAAGGAAAGAGTGCAGAAGAAATTATTTTCCTGGATTTCAAACAATTTACGGTGAATGAGACGGTTATAGGTGTGGGGCAGGTTAACTCTATGAGCACTGAAGAACTGGAAGGAATAAAAATAACGGTACTGCCTCATTTGGAAGAGGTTAGAAAGAAAAATAATCTGGATATGATATTCTTCATGTTGACGGATATTGTGACCGAATCTACGAAGCTTTTGTGCTGTGGTCCCGAGTCCCTGAGCAAGGTGCTTATGGCTTTTGACTTGAATGAAGATACGGAAGATATTGTATTAAAAGGTGTTGTATCGAGGAAGAAGCAGCTTGTGCCTACGCTGGTAGGAGCATTGCAGCAGTAGTGGCAGAGAATAGAAAGGAAAAGAAAATGAGCAGACAATTATGGAAACCGGGAAACATGCTGTACCCTCTGCCTGCCGTAATGGTGAGTACGGGAGACTTAAAGGGAAAACAGAACATTCTGACTGTTGCCTGGACGGGCACTATTTGCACAAATCCGGCTATGGTCTACATTTCTGTAAGGCCGGAGAGGTATTCTTATCAAATGATAAAGAATACCGGAGAGTTCGTTATCAATCTTACAACAGAAAAACTGGTAAAGGTCACAGATTACTGTGGCGTACGGTCGGGAAAAGATGTGAATAAATGGAAAGAGACGGGACTTACTCCGGGAAAAGCTAAAAATCTGGAGTATGCCCCGATTATACAAGAGTGCCCTGTGAATATAGAATGCAGAGTAACAGAGGTAAAAGAGCTGGGCAGCCATCACATGTTTATTGCTGAGGTCAGGGGAGTTCAGGTGGATGATGTCTATATGAATAAGACAAATAAATTTGAACTCAATAAAACAGGCCTTCTGGCATATTCCCACGGTGAATATCTTTCTTTGGGAAACACCCTCGGAACATTTGGATATAGTGTGCGGAAAAGCACAAAAGGCAAAAAGAAATCTACAGGGAAGAAATAAATCTTTCGAAGGCTTGCAGTCCTTTTTCTGTATACTTGTACACACCGGCATCCTTCAGAACCTGACAGAATACCTTGCCGATTTCCTGCTTTAAGATGAAATCTATATTATTTTGATTCACCTGGCTGTAAGCCGGGAGAAATCCCTCCACCCAGTCTGCATGTTTTGCAAGTGTCTTATTGTTTCGGATATTTTCCCCTTCGAGAATATAATTTTTCAGCTGGTCCATCTCATCCTTAAGGCGGGAGGGCAGTACTGCCAGACCCATGACTTCAATCAGACCGATATTTTCTTTTTTTATATGGTGCAGATTATTATGAGGGTGATAGACTCCCAGTGGATATCTCTCGGTTGTTATATTATTGCGGAGTGTCAGATCCAGTTCATATTGATTGCCACGCATTCTTGCTATTGGAGTGATTGTGTTGTGAGGCGTTCCATCTGTCTGAGCAAAGATAAAAGAGTCTTCGTCTGTATAGCCTCTCCATGTACGAAGAATGTGGGCTGCAAGTTGTGCTACCCGCTTTTCGTCCTGTCCCTGTAACCGGATAACTGAAAGAGGCCATTTTATAATTCCGGTGGTGATATCCTCATAATTCTTCACTTCAAAGGTACGGATAACAGGAGCCTTTTCCATGGGAAAGGTATAATTTCCACCTTGAAAATGCTCATGGCTTAAAATGGAGCCCCCCACAATGGGAAGATCGGCGTTGGACCCTACAAAATAATGGGGGAACAGTTTTACAAACTCAAATAGTTTCTCGAATGTTTCTTTTTCTACCTTCATGGGAACGTGTTCTTTATTCAGTACTATACAGTGTTCATTGTAATATACATAGGGAGAATATTGAAATCCCCAGGGCCTGTTCTGTATGGAAATGGGAATAATGCGGTGGTTTTCCCTGGCCGGATGATTGGACCTCCCGGCATATCCTTCATTTTCCATACAGAGAAGGCATTTGGGATAGGATAAAGCTTTTGCGTTTTTGGCAGCGGCGATTGCTTTCGGATCCTTCTCCGGTTTTGAAAGGTTGATGGTGACATCCAGTGTGCCGAATTCTGTATCTACCGTCCACTTTATATCCCTGTTGATACGGTATCTGCGTATATAATCACTATCCTGGCTCAATTTATAATAATAATCAGTAGCTGATCGGGGAGATTCTTTGTATTTTTCCCAGAACTGCGCCTGAACCTGGGCAGGGCGCGGCATTAAAGTGTTCATCAGTTTCGTATCAAATAAATCCCTGTGTAAAATGCTGTCCTCTATGATTCCACGCCGACAGGCTTCATCCAGCAGTTCCTTTAATATATCCTCTAACACAATATGTTCTAAATCACAGGGGGTGTCTTCATAGTTATCTTCTCCAAAAAGTTCCAAAAGAAGGTTGACTGTATATATACGTTCACACTCTGGAGTCAGTCCGGTTTGAATTCCATACTGTACTAATTTTTTGATTGCTTCATATAACATAGATACTGCCTCCGTTAATCTCTTTTAGTACTGCAAAACAGCAGTTGTGAAGCATCCAGTTTACGGGCTCCATCGCCAATGTCCACAGTATAAAAATCTGCATCGTGCCCTACCTTGCTTTTGTAGGTTCTTCCAACTGTTTCAATAAATGCGTCTATACTGTCATTTTTTACAATGCTGACTGTACATCCTCCGAAACCGCCTCCCGTAATTCTGGAGCCGATTACGCCGGGAACAGACCAGGCAAGATCTGTGAGAATGTCAATCTCTTCACAGGATACCTCGTAGTCATCCCGCAGAGAAATATGTGATTTATTCATGAGCACTCCGAACTGCGTGATATTGCCGCTTTTTAGTGCTTCCACCGCTTCAATGGTACGCTGGTTTTCGGAAACGGCATGCTTTGCCCGCTTTATCAGAACCGGGTCTTTGATGACTTCCTTGAATTTATCAAAAGTGTCCATATCCAGATCTCCCAGAGAATCAATATCCAGCTCTTGCTGCAGTGCGGCCAGAGCTGCCCCACATTCCTGCCGGCGTTCATTATATTTTGAATCTACCAGGCTGTGCTTTACTTTACTGTTTGTGATAATGATTTTCGCATCTTCCAGTTCAATGGGAGCATATTCATATTGCAGTGTGGCAGTATCCAGGAAAATAGCATTGTACATTTTCCCCATAGCTACGGTAAACTGATCCATAATCCCACAGTTGCAGCCGTTAAAATTATTTTCGGAATATTGGCAGATGAGTGCCAGGTCAGTCCTACTGAATTTATGAACGTCAAACAAATCCATCAGGATAATTCCGGTCAATACCTCAAGAGAAGCGGAAGACGAGAGGCCGGAACCGTTTGGAATATTCCCCCATATTACCATATCAAAGCCGGTATTTAGAATGACTTTCCTTTGGGCAAAGGCCCATACAACACCCAGGGGGTAGTTGGCCCATCCATAATCTTGTTTATTTGTCAGATCATCAATAGAAGCTTCGACTACACCGAAGCTGTCCAGGTTCATGGAATAAAAGTGCATTGTCCTGTCTGTGCGTTTACGTGCGATACCGTATGTTCCAAGGGTAAGTGCACAGGGAAAGACATGCCCTCCATTATAATCAGTATGTTCGCCAATTAGATTGACCCGGCCCGGGGAAAAATAAAAACTGGCGCCGTCTGCATTTCCGAATAGTTTTCCAAATATTGAAGCCAATTGTTCTTTCATATAAAAACCTCACTTTCGTCAGATAAACATGCTGCAAAAATTCAATTGCATTTACTTGACATTATTATAGAGGGAAGGGAAAGAAATGTATATAAAAAAACTGCTCAAAAATATGTAATTATGTTGCATCAATGCAAAACGAAAGGGTATAATGAGAATTAGGGTTCGGTCATATGATGGCTTAGAATCTGGTCTACGGGAGGAGAAAAGAACATGGAAGATGTCTACAAGCATTCCTATAAAGCAGGAGAGAACCTCATGACATCGCTGTCGGTCTACAATGTAGGCCATCAGAAGTGCGAGCCTGGATATCAGTGGGGACCGGGAGTAAGGAATCATTATTGCATTCACCACATTATTTCGGGCAGAGGTTATTATATTGTGAATGGGAAAACATACCATCTTTTTGCCGGGGACACCTTTATACTTTACCCGGATACTGAGGTAAGATATTATGCTGATATACAGGATCCGTGGGAATATGCATGGGTGGGTTTCATGGGCGGAGATGCAGCATCAATCATTCATTCTACAGGTTTTGCGAGGGAACATCCCGTGATTTACAATGACGGCCCTCCGAAGGGGCTTTTATACAAACAGCTGACTCGAATATATGAGGTGAAAGGAAACAGCTATGAAGCAGCGGCAGCAATGACGGGTGCCCTATATACTCTGCTTGCCACATTCATGCAGTATGCCGTCCAAGCAGAGCAGTTAAAGGATATTCGGTTCAGTTATGTGGAGAAAGCCAAGGCGTACATATCCACAGGTTATTCATATCCTATATCGATAGAGGAAGTGGCGGATTATGTGGGAATCAGCCGGAGCCATCTCTACCGTGTTTTCAGGGAATGTCTGCACCTGTCTCCGAAAGAATACCTGAGCGACTTCCGCATTAAACAGGCCTCACGACTGCTGAAGGAAACCACACTGTCTATAGCAGCCATAGCATATTCTGTTGGATTTGAAAGTAACCTATACTTTTCAAAAGCTTTTAAAAAGCATACAGGTCAAAGCCCGTCAAAATATCGGAGAAACTATCTCACGACTCTTTTAAAACATTAATTTTTAATCGCATTTTCCTTTTGAATAGAAGTGAAAAGAGCGCGGCAGCAGCAATCTCTGCTATGGGAATAGCCTTCCCATCTTATTTTCGATATCATATTATCTATAAAAGTTTGCAATAATGCATATATTTATAAAGAAGTACTTATAAAGGACTGTATGTTGTTTGCGTTTAAAAAAAATGATGCAGGGAGTGGGACTTGTCTATGTGCTTTTATTGTTGGCACTGGTTTGCCCGACACCCTTTACAAAGAATCATACAAAAGAGAAGGCGCAGGAGGCCTCTGACCCAAATGACAATGTGCATGCAGCTGGCACAGAAGAAAAGCCTAAAATAGCGATTACATTTGATGATGGACCCAGTGCAGACTGTACTCCCACCCTTCTGGACGGACTCAAAGAAAGAGGCGTAAAAGCCACTTTTTTTCTGATTGGGCAGAATGTGGAGAAAGATCACAACTGTGAAATCGTGAAACGTATGTATGAAGAAGGGCATTTGATCGGAAACCATACATACCATCATGTAGAAATTACCAGAGTGAGTAATGAGACTGCCTATCAGGAGATTGTGATGGGCAATAATGCAATCAAGAATATAACAGGCCAGGAAGTAGAATATATGAGGCCTCCTTTTGGCCTGTGGCAGAAAAAGCTGGAACAGGAAGTTCACGTGCTGCCGGTTATGTGGACGATTGATCCACTGGATTGGGCAACGGCAAATACAGACGAAATTGTCAATAAGGTAGTGACGAAAGCGAGAGAAAATGATATCATTTTATTACATGACTGCTATGACAGTTCCATAAAAGCGGCCCTTCGCATTATTGATTTGCTGGAAGCGGAAGGGTTTGAATTTGTGACAGTAGATAAATTGATGTTGAATTAGTGTACTATAGAGTAAGAGAAAGCATGGTGAGAACAATGGATTTGTTTGATTATATGAGAGAGACCAATAAGGAAAAGGAGGCACCCCTTGCCTCCAGGATGCGCCCAGGCACATTGGATGAAGTAGTGGGGCAGCAGCACATTATAGGGAGAGACAAACTGCTGTACAGGGCGATCAAAGCGGATAAGCTGAGTTCCCTGATTTTTTACGGACCTCCCGGTACAGGAAAGACAACACTTGCAAAGGTAATCGCCAACACCACCAGTGCACAGTTCAGGCAGATCAACGCTACGATTGCCGGAAAGAAAGACATGGAAGAAGTCATTAAAGAGGCAAAAGACCTGCTGGGTATGTACCAGAAAAAGACGATTCTGTTCATCGATGAGATTCACAGGTTCAATAAAGGACAGCAGGATTATCTGCTTCCTTATGTGGAGGACGGTACTATAACACTTATAGGGGCCACAACGGAGAATCCTTACTTTGAAGTAAATAGTGCCCTGTTGTCAAGATCCAGCATATTTGAACTGAAGACGCTGAGCCGGGAAGAAATCAAAATCCTTCTAAAACGCGCAGTATATGACAAAGATAAGGGAATGGGCAGTTTCAAGGCGGAAATTGATGATGATGCCCTGGAGTTTCTCGCCGATGTATCAGGGGGGGATGCCAGACAGGCTCTAAATGCAGTGGAACTGGGAGTGCTGACTACGCAGAGGAGCGAAGACGGACTCATTCATCTCAACTTGGAGGCAGCTTCCGAATGCATCCAGAAGAGGGTGGTACACTACGACAAAGCAGGCGACAACCACTATGATATAATATCAGCTTTTATAAAAAGCATGAGGGGTTCTGATCCTGATGCGGCAGTCTATTATCTGGCTAAAATGTTGTATGCCGGGGAAGATGTTAAGTTCATTGCCCGGCGGATAATGATTTGTGCTTCGGAGGATGTGGGAAATGCAGACCCGATGGCACTCACAGTCGCGGTGTCGGCTGCCCAGGCGGTGGAGCGTATAGGAATGCCGGAATCACAGATTATCCTCTCCCAAGCTGTGACTTATGTGGCATGCGCTCCCAAAAGTAATTCTGCGGTAAATGCGATATTTGCGGCGAATGAAAGTGTAAAGGGGCAGAAGACAACTGTTCCTTCCCACTTACAGGACGCACATTATAAAGGCTCACAGAAAATGGGGCGCGGGACCGGCTACAAGTATGCCCACGATTATCCCGGACATTATGTAAAACAGCAGTATCTTCCCAATGAAATCAAAGACGCCAGATTCTATGAACCAGGCGCCCTGGGATATGAAAAGACAATCAGAGAATATTTAGAGAAGCTTAGACAGGAGTAACGCATAGATGGTCTGACTATTTCCGGCCCAGTTATTGGCGATGGTTTCAGCTTCTGCTTTCGTAGGGACAGCTATTTTTAAATCAATCAGGCTGAAACCGTTTTCCACAATCTGACAGCTGACCTCATACTCGTGATTTGTGTTCAGGTAATAGTCTGATTTGACAGCGGATTCTTCCTTCAGATCATATTTTTTTTCTTTCAGGAATTCATTGATGTCTTTTTGGATGCCGGGTGATACTTTATTCGCGAAAAAACGTATAGTCTCAGCCCCGTTTTCTGTCAGGTGATACAGTGTGCGGTTATGGGTTGCCTCTACTTTCAGCAGTCCGGAATCTACCATGTCCGACAGGGCTTCCTGCAGTTTAAAATAGGTTGTATAACCTTTATCCAATATGAATTCTGATATCTGGGAGGTAGTAAGCGGAAAGTCTACTTTCTCCAGCATGTACAATACAATCAGCTTATATAAGGTAAATGTTTCAGTCATAATATTCCTTTCCCTGCCATATATCCTGCTCCTTCAGGTAACGGTGCAGTGTGTTTAAAACAGTTCTCTTATTGCTGGTCCAGAGAGGGGCAATCAGCAGATCTTCGGGCCCGTCCCCTGTCAGACGGTGTATGGTAATACGGGGATCCAGGCGGGCAATACAAATACCCAGAAGTTGGATATACTCCATCATATCGGGGATATAGAAGGGCTGCTTTATAAATTCGGCGGCAAGAGCCGTATCTTTTAAGACATGGAGAAGCTGTAATTTAATGCCCTGTATATTCATCTGGTTCAGATAATCCAGAGTCTCCAGCATGTCTTCGGAGGATTCTCCCGGAAGGCAGAGGATGGTATGAACGATTACTGTAATTCCCAAATCCCGCAAATTTCGAACTGCTTCATCAAAAACAGGAAGCTCATATCCTCTGCGGATGTATGATGCAGTTTTAGGATGAATCGTCTGAAGCCCCAGCTCTATCCATACAGGTTTTATCTGATTCATTCTTCCAAGAAGAGCAAGAACATCTTCACCCAGGCAGTCAGGCCTGGTTGCGATGGAAAGAATCTTGACCTGAGGGTCCCTGATGGCCTCCCGATATAACTTCTCCAGATACACAACGGGAGCATATGTATTAGTAAAAGCCTGAAAATACGCAATATATGAGTGTACCGGGCGCTTCTTTTCTAAAGCTTGTTTTCCCGCTGCAAGCTGTTCCGAAATGGTGGCGCCGGCGTCGTCTGCAAAGTCGCCAGAGCCCTTGCTGCTGCAGAAAATACAGCCATTTTGGCCAATGCTGCCGTCACGGTTTGGGCAGGTCATGCCGCCGTTTAATACGATTTTATAAACCTTTTCTCCAAAGGTGTTTTTTAAATCATAATCCAGTGAATGGTAACGTTTTTCTGCCCAGCGGTTCATCTGCGTCGCCCCTTAAACTTTTTAATTATCTATCCATTATCATAACACTCATAGAAATACAGTGCAAGGAGGAACATGAGACAAAGAGATTGCACGAAAAAACTTTGCTTTTTTCAAAAGATGATGTATACTAATAGCAGATTCCATTGATGTTTTATGAAGCTTTAGGCTTTCACCTAAATTCGGACAAGTCACTTCAGGCTTAGGTTCCCGCGATATTTAACATTATATTAAAACAGTTTTGAAAATTATATTATGGTTTCACAGGAAAGGAAATATATTGTATGACAAGAGAAAAATATGAATCTCTGCCCCTTGCTACGTTGAAAGATTTAGCAAAAGCCCGGAAAATGAAGGGCGTATCTACCATGAAAAAAGGTGAATTGATAGATGCCATGCTGGCTCAGGACGAAAAAGAAAGTATGGAAGCAGCAAGAGCAGAAGCAAAAGAGGAAGTAAAAGAGGAATTGAAGGAGAAGAAGGAAGGCACTGATATTGAACAGCTGGACAGTGGCAATGCTGCCAACGGGATACTGGAAGTGCTGCCAGATGGCTATGGCTTTATCCGCTGTGAAAATTATCTGCCGGGAGAGAACGATGTATATGTATCACCGTCCCAGATCCGCAGGTTCAACCTGAAGACAGGGGATATTATAGCTGGAAACACAAGAGTTAAGACACAGTCAGAAAAATTCAGTGCACTGCTGTATGTTTCTACGATTAACGGTATGAGACCTGCAGAAGCAGCCAAAAGACACAACTTTGAAGATCTGACCCCTATTTTCCCCAATCAGCGCCTTCGTCTGGAGACACCGGGCTGCACTACAGCGATGCGAATCGTGGATCTACTTTCCCCCATAGGTAAAGGACAGCGAGGCATGATTGTATCTCCGCCAAAAGCAGGAAAGACAACCTTATTAAAGGAGGTGGCCCTTTCCGCTCAGAAAAGGGAGCCTGATATGCATCTGCTGATTCTTTTGATTGATGAGCGCCCAGAAGAGGTGACAGACATCAAAGAAGCCATTGCAGGCCTCAACGTGGAAGTGATTTATTCTACCTTCGATGAGCTCCCGGAGCACCACAAAAGAGTATCTGAGATGGTAATCGAACGGGCAAAGCGTCTGGTCGAGCACGGAAAGGACGTTATGATTCTCTTAGACAGTATCACAAGGCTTGCACGCGCTTATAACCTGACTGTGCCGCCATCAGGAAGAACTCTCTCCGGAGGTCTTGATCCAGCTGCCCTGTATATGCCAAAACGATTCTTCGGAGCAGCCAGAAATATGCGGGAAGGCGGAAGCCTGACGGTTCTTGCAACAGCACTTGTAGAGACAGGAAGCAAGATGGATGATGTAGTTTATGAGGAATTTAAAGGAACTGGCAATATGGAACTGGTGCTGGATCGGAAACTGCAGGAGAAGAGAGTGTTCCCAGCAATTGATATTCCAAAGTCAGGGACGAGAAGAGAAGACCTTCTGCTTAGCAGAGAAGAACAGGAAGCAGTCTATATCATCCGCAGAGCTATGAACGGCCTGAAAGCGGAGGAAGCGGTAGATAATCTGCTAAATATGTTTTCACAGACGAAAAATAATGGAGAACTGGTTCAGATGGTAAATAGAAAAAAGTTCATCTAAGCTGAACTGTTATCACAATATAATCGAAAAAACTTGCAAAACAAAAAATCCTATGATATGATAATAGAGCTGTTTAAAGAGTGTAAGTAAATTTGAAAATAGAGAGGTGAAAATCATGAAAGAAGGAATCCATCCAGAATACCATCAGGCAACAGTAACCTGCAACTGTGGAAATACATTTGTAACAGGTTCAACAAATGAAAACATTCATGTGGAAATTTGTTCTAAATGTCATCCGTTCTATACTGGCCAGCAGAAATCTAACCAGGCTCGCGGACGTGTTGATAAGTTCAACAAGAAATATGGCATGAAATAAGAATGAGTGATGGCAGGCTGAGGTGAGATATCTCAGCCTCTTTTTCTGCTATAGAAAGACAGGAGGATGCATGAAATCATCGAATATAGGCGGTCAGGCAGTGCTGGAAGGCATTATGATGAAAAATCAGGATCAGTACGCTGTGGCAGTCAGAAAACCTAACAAGGAAATTGAAATTAATGTGCAGGAATACCACAGTGTGATTCCCTGGAAGCCTCTGAGAAAAATACCTTTTATACGGGGCGTTTTTAATTTTGTTGATTCTCTGGTGCTGGGGATGAAGACACTCACATTTTCAGCCAGCTTTTTCGAAGACGAAGAAGAAGCTAAGGAGAAGTTGACAGAGGCGGATATTGCAAGGAAGGAAAAACAGGAAAAGAGAATTATGCACTTGACTGTTGCATTTTCAGTTGTTCTTGCGGTCGGTATTTTCATGATTCTTCCCTATTTTCTCAGTAATGTCCTAAGACAGCATATTACCTCCAGGGGTATGATCACTGTTGTTGAGGGAATTCTTCGGGTTACAATTTTTCTGGGATATATCCTGCTGATATCAAGGATGGAAGACATCCAGAGGACGTTTATGTATCACGGCGCGGAGCATAAGTGCATTAATTGTATTGAACACGGACTTGACTTGAATGTGTACAATGTTCGTCAAAGTTCCAGACAGCATAAACGCTGTGGAACTAGTTTTTTGTTTTTTGTCATGATTGTAAGTATTCTATTCTGTTTTTTTATTACGGCCGATTCTCAAATTATGAGAGTTATTCTCAGAGTTGTCCTTCTGCCTTTGATTGCAGGAGTATCCTATGAGCTGATCAGGCTGGCGGGAAGCAGCGACAATTACTGGATTAATTTGCTAAGTAAGCCGGGTATGTGGATACAGAATATGACCACAAGTGAACCTGACGACAGCATGATTGAGGTGGCAATCTGTGCAGTGGAGGCTGTATTTGACTGGAAGACATATCAGGCAGAAAATTTTGGGAGCCTGCAGGAAAAATCCGGGAGTGAAAACGCCGGCGCACCAATACCGGTTGAGGCGGATGCCGGAGGACAGTAGATATGACGATTAAGGAAGCCAGGCAGCGGGGAAGCCGTATTCTTAAAGAGGCAGGCATTTCAGAAGCGGATTTGGACGCACAGCTTCTTTTGGAGTATATAAGTAAGATTGGTCTTGCCATGTATTATGCAATGCCGGAAAAGGCCCTGACTCCGGATGAGGAAGAAAAATATTTTGCCTGTATAAAGATAAGGGCACAGCATATTCCTCTTCAGCATATCACAGGTATACAGGAATTTATGGGCCTTAATTTTCAGGTAAATGAAGATGTACTGATTCCAAGGCAGGACACGGAAGTGCTTGTGGAGGAAGCTCTGAAGCTTATTGAAACAACGGCGGCAAAAACAGGAGAAATGTTTCGGCTATTGGATATGTGTACCGGGTCAGGATGTATCTTGCTCAGTATCTTGCAGTATGTTGAAAAATCGACAAAGGTTCACATAGAAGGAATAGGGATAGATATTTCTGAAAAGGCTTTAGCGGTTGCCTCAAAAAATTCGGAAACACTTCATATTCCGGCAGAGTTTTGCCTTAGCGATTTGTTCCAACAGGTAACAGGTCATTATCAGATGATCGTTTCAAATCCACCATATGTTAGAACCAATGTTATAGAGACTCTGCAGGAAGAAGTAAAGTATCATGATCCTGTTCTGGCCCTTGACGGGAAAGAAGATGGTCTGTACTTCTATAGAAAAATCACAGAGGCATCCGGCAGATATCTCACCAAAGGCGGACATCTGCTGTTCGAGATTGGAGCCGATCAGGGAGAGGCGGTGCAGTCTTTGATGTCCCTTTGGGGATATCGGGAGGTCACTGTAAAAAAGGATTTGTCAGGTCTTGACCGGGTTGTCATTGGCGTGTATGATAAATAACGGTAACGTGAACGCAGGAAAGGATAGAGAAAGATGTTTGATAAACTAGAGGATCTATTGATTCGCTACGAGGAGTTGATGGGAGAGCTGCAGGAGCCTGGTGTGGCTGATGATCCTGAACATTTCCGGAAGCTGATGAAAGAGCAGAGCGATTTAACTCCAATTGTGGAGGCATATAAAGAATATAAACAGAGCAAACAGGATATTGAGGATAGTCTTTCCATGCTGGAAGAAGAGTCCGATGAAGAGATGCGGGAGCTGGCTAAGGAAGAATTAAGTGCTTCCAAGAGCCATGCCCTGGAACTAGAACAAAAACTGAAGATTCTTCTCCTGCCAAAAGACCCTAACGATGATAAAAATGTTATTGTAGAAATCCGTGCAGGTGCTGGCGGAGATGAAGCTGCCCTGTTTGCGGCGGAAATTTACCGCATGTATGTACATTATGCAGAGGGCCGCAGATGGAAAATTGAAATGATTTCTCTGAATGAAAATGGAATTGGCGGATTTAAAGAGTGTGTTTTCATGATTTCGGGCCACGGGGCCTATTCCCGTCTCAAGTATGAAAGTGGTGTTCATCGTGTGCAGCGGGTTCCGGAGACAGAAAGCGGCGGCAGGATTCACACCTCTACCGTTACGGTAGCAATCATGCCGGAGGCAGAAGAAGTGGACGTTGTGATTGATGATAAGGATATTCGCATCGACGTTATGCGTGCTTCAGGAAACGGAGGTCAGTGCGTCAATACAACGGACTCGGCAGTGCGTCTGACACACTATCCAACAGGAATTGTCATTTACAGCCAGACAGAAAAGTCGCAGCTTCAGAACAAGGACAAAGCTTTCCGTCTGCTACGGTCTAAGCTGTATGATCTGGAAATGGAAAAGAAGCAGGCATCAGAGGCTGAGGCACGAAGAAGCCAGATTGGAACGGGAGACCGTTCCGAGAAAATCAGAACCTACAATTTCCCCCAGGGAAGAGTCACAGATCACCGCATCAAGCTGACACTACACAAACTGGATACAGTGCTCAACGGAGATCTTGATGAGATCATAGACAGTCTGATCGCTGCAGACCAAGCGAAGAAGTTAAGCAACATGGAAGATAACGCCTAGAACCCTTGATTTTACTGGATTCTTTGGAAAATAGTAAAATAATAAATTGAATAGAAATCGATAAAAGACGAGCATTGATACCTTAACAGCTCGTCTTTTTGTTACCTATAAAGGATTGCCACACTGTCACCCCCTAAATTTGAAGCTTGACATACTTGCAGCTAGTGGTAATAAATGCGTAATTATTCAGCACATCCAAGCACCATACGCCTGCCCGTCCACAGTTTTGGTAACAAATACGCGGTCAGCCAGTTTTGCTCAGAATATTAATTATGCCTTTGCAAGACTTGGCTTTGCCCTTAGTAATCACTTGAAGAACAATGGGAAAAATATCCGGCAGGAAAAGTCAGACAGTGGAAAAAGAACAGGAGGGATTGAAATAATTTAGACGATATTTAGTTGATTGGAGAAGGTTAGAGATAGCCTTCTTTTTGTTTGCCAGAATAGGCTCAGAAAGAGACGATATTGGCAATATTGTTATTGCGATTATTCCGATAACGGACTATAATAGAGAAACAGTACTTGAAGTTGTGAGATTTGAATGAGAGGTATTAAGAATGGAATATTCAACAACAACAGAAATTTCAAAGGAATGGAATATTTCTTCCAGAAGAATAGGCACATTATGCACAGAGGGTCGCATTGAAGGAGCTATCAAGAAAGGCAAGATGTGGCTCATACCATCAGATGCAAAGAAACCTGAAGATGGAAGGCTTAAAAAGAAGAGCGAAAAATAATACGAAGGAAGGTGCATTTCTTGGAACTGATAGACAATGTCTCTAAGACATTAAAGGATGATTTGTCAGAAGAAATTGAAAAAGGAAGCAAGGTATCTATTGCAGCCGCCTGCTTTTCTATCTATGCATTTCAGGAACTGAAGAAGCAACTTAAGAATGTGAAAGAACTGCGATTTATTTTCACTGCGCCTACATTTGTTAAGGAAAAAGCGAAGAGAGAAAAAAGAGAGTTCTATATTCCACGCCAGACCAGAGAACGTAGTTTATATGGTTCTGAGTTTGAGGTAAAGCTAAGAAATGAAATGACACAGAAGGCAATCGCCAAAGAATGTGCTGAGTGGATTAAACAAAAAGCAGTATTTAAATCCAATATTACGAATGAGAATATGATGGGATTTATGAACGTTGATGATAAGAGTTATATGCCGCTAAATGGCTTTACCACTGTTGACCTCGGATGTGAGAGGGGTAATAATGCGTACTATATGGTACAGAAGACAGATGTTTCAATGAGTCAGGCATACATCTCTTTATTTGAACAGATATGGTCGGATAAAGCAAAGCTACAAGAGGTCAGAGATGAGGTGATAGACAGCATTACCACAGTCTATAATGAGAATTCTTCTGACTACATATACTTTGTTACCCTTTACAATATCTTCAATGAATTCCTAGAAGATGTGTCAGAAGACGTTCTGCCAAATGAGGCTGCTGGTTTTAAAGATAGCAAGATTTGGAATATACTTTATAATTTCCAGAAGGATGCATCACTTGCAATCATAAATAAACTTGAAAAGTATAATGGGTGTATTCTTGCTGATAGTGTAGGTTTAGGTAAGACTTTTACAGCATTGTCAGTGATGAAGTATTATGAGAACAGGAATAAATCTGTACTGGTTCTGTGTCCTAAGAAACTGGCTAATAACTGGAATACATATAAAGATAATTATATGAATAATCCAATTGCCGCAGATAGAATGAGATATGATGTATTGTTCCATACTGATTTGAGCAGGGAAGTGGTCAGTCAAATGGCTTGGATTTGGACAGATTGAACTGGGGTAATTATGACTTGGTCGTGATTGATGAATCCCATAACTTCCGTAATGGAGGTAAGATTTCCAAAGATGGTGACAAAGAAAATCGTTACCTGAAACTGCTCAATAAAGTAATTAGAAAAGGTGTTAAAACGAAGGTTCTGATGCTGTCAGCAACACCAGTTAATAATAGATTCGTAGATTTAAAGAATCAGATTGCACTTGCCTATGAAGGCGAAAGCACTGTTATGGATGCAAAACTCAATACAAGCAGAAGTATGGAGGATATCTTTAAGCAGGCACAGACAGCTTTTAATACATGGAGCAAGTGGGAACCAGAGGACAGAACCACAAGCAAGTTTAACAGACTTAGATACCGTAATTAATTATAATGAAATCTTCGAGCAGTTGAGTCTACTGGAATTATGCATATACACACCTACATTATACATACTGCCAAGTAAGATGGAAAAGTATATGGATTTATATGATTCTAAACACGTAAAGGGTGGACTTACACAATCAGGACGTGAGCAGGGAATCAGAAGACTTACTGCAATCAATCTTATGAAGCGTATGGAGAGTTCAGTGTATTCGTTCAGGCTTACACTCACTCGTATTAAGGATTTGATTGATGATACGATAACGAGGATTAATAATTTTGAAAAGAGTGCTCAGAGGATAACTTTATCAATGAAAGACATATCAGATATCAGGGAATCAGATTTTGATGAAGACGACCAGAATGATGATATCTTTGCAATTGGTAAAAAAGTCAAGATAGACCTTGCAGATATGGATTATAAGACATGGAGACATGAGCTGGAGAAAGATAAAGAAATCTTAGATCGCCAGACTGGGCAATTGCATTTAATGAGGGAACTGTGAAACATATTTTCTTTGTAGCTGAGACAAAAGGTACAATGGAGACGCTTGAACTAAGACCTATAGAGAAAGCAAAAATTTCATGTGCAAGAAAATTATTTAATGAGATTTCAACTGACAATGTAGTTTACCACGATGTAGACAGCTACCAGAATCTTTTGAATGTGATGAATTCTATCAACAAGGAAGTGAAACATGGATAAGATATTTGATTACGATGAAATTGAAAAAACAGCCTATATTAATTGGAGAACAAGAATACATGACCCCCTGTTGATATTGCCGCAGGGGGTTTGCAATCAGGCTGAAATTGCGGTAATATGTTATCTATGACACAAACGACAGAAAAAAAGGAAATGGATATGGTAGAAAAATTAAAAAAATTATTTTCTTATTACAAGCCCTATAAGGGGCTGTTTTACAGTGATATGGTATTTGCCATACTGGGGGCAGCGGTGACATTGGTGATTCCCATGATTGTCAGGTACATTACCAATGAAGTTGTTTATTTCGGAGCATCTCAGGCGAGACAGGCAGTTCTGTTGCTGGGAGCGGTTATGCTGGGGCTGGTAGCCCTGGAAATGTTCTGTAACTTTTATATTGCAAATTTTGGGCACATTATGGGGGCAAAGATGGAAGCAAATATGCGCCGGGATATTTTCGGACATTATCAGAAGCTTACCTTTGCTTTTTATGACAACCAGAAGGTCGGCCACTTGCTTTCCAGAATTACAAGTGATCTGTTTGACATTAGCGAACTACTTCATCACGGGCCGGAAGATCTGGTGATATCTGTTATTAAAATGGTGGGTTCACTTGTTATCCTGCTGACCGTAAATGTCAAACTTACTCTTGTCGCATTTATATTTATACCGCTTATGGTAATCTTTGCATCCTATACTAACAGAAAAATGAAGGTTGCTTTTAAAAGAAACAGGGAAAAGATTGGGGAAATCAACAGCCAGATTGAGGACAGCCTTTCTGGTATCCGGGTAGTAAAATCCTTCGCAAATGAAAACATAGAAATGAAAAAGTTCAAAATCGGGAACGATAATTTTGTAAAGGCGAAGAAAATGAGTTATAAATATATGGCTGTTTACAACTCCGGTCTTGGCGCCATGAGCACTATGATTACAGTTGTCGTATTAATTTCCGGGGTGGGAATGATGTTGTCTGGAAGACTTGCCGTGACAGATTTGATTACTTTCCTGCTATATATTAATAATCTTACAGATCCTGTAAAGAAACTTGTGGCCCTTACAGAACAGTTCCAAAATGGTTACTCCGGCTTTGAAAGATTTTTGGAAGTTATGTCCATCGCACCGGATATTGCAGACGAGCCTGATGCAGTTTCGCTGTCTGAAGTAAAAGGGAATATCGAGTTTAAGAAAGTTTCCTTTTATTATGAGGATGAAAATAAGAAAGTGCTGGATAACTTGAATCTGAAAGTGAAAGCAGGAGATTATATTGCTCTTGTAGGGCCATCCGGCGTGGGGAAAACTACGCTTTGCAGTTTGATTCCAAGATTTTATGAGGTGTCGGAAGGCGGAATTTATCTGGACGGAACAAACATCCGCCATATTAAACTTGATGAATTGCGCAGCCATATCGGAATTGTACAGCAGGATGTTTACCTGTTTGCCGGCAGTATAATGGACAATATCAGGTATGGAAAACCGGGGGCTGCAGATGAGGAGGTAGTCAAGGCAGCCAGAAACGCAAATGCCCATGAGTTTATTATGGACTTTCCGGAAGGATATGATACAGATGTGGGCCAAAGAGGTGTAAAGCTATCAGGCGGCCAAAAACAGAGACTGTCCATTGCCCGGGTATTCTTAAGAAATCCGGAGGTCCTTATTTTTGACGAGGCCACATCTGCACTGGATAATGAAAGCGAACATGTTGTTCAGCAGTCTATGGAAAGCCTGTCAAAAAATAGAACAACATTTGTCATTGCCCACCGCCTCTCTACTATACGCAACGCCGGACGGATTCTTGTGCTGACCGAAAATGGAATCGCAGAGCAGGGAACCCATGAAGAATTGCTGGAAAAAAGAGGTATCTATGCAGGGCTTTATGATGCAAATATTGTCAAATAAATGAAAAGTATGGTATACTAACAAAATCTAAGAAAGGAGACATAGAAAGGATAAGCATGGAGGAAATAAATTTTAAAAGACCTGAATTGGAGGACAAAGATATTATCACAACCTATTTTAACAAAGCTCCCAGCAGAAGCTGTGAAAGAACCTTTAGCAATGTATTTCTCTGGTCCAGATTTTATAAAGTAAAGTATGCAATTATAGAGGACACCCTCGTGTTCCAGGATGAAGAGGCCGGACCGGCATTTACCTATCCGGCCGGAGAACCACAGTGTGTAAAAAGTGCACTGGAGTTCCTTATGAAATATAATGAAGAGCAGGGGTATCCTTTTAAGCTTTACCATGTAACTAAAGAGTTTTTCACACAGCTTGACGGGTGGTATCCGGGAAAATTCCGGGTAAAGTATGTTCGTGATGCGGCAGATTATGTTTATGATGCAGAGAAACTTTCTACATTATCAGGAAAGAAACTGCACAGTAAAAGAAATCATCTCAATAAATTCAAAGCATTGTACTCTGATTGGAGCTATGAGCCTTTAAACGATACAAACCTGGAAGAGTGTTTTCAGATGGCTTTAAAGTGGCGGAATCTCAATGATGTCGATGACGACCCGGAAAAGAATGCAGAAATGAGTGTAACTCTCAATTCGCTCCGTTTGTATAAAGAATTGGGAGAAGTCGGAGGCATTCTGCGGATAAGCGGCGAGATTGTCGCATTTACAATCGGAGAAGCCATATGCGACGATACATTTGTCGTCCATATCGAGAAGGCGTTTACTGATGCACAGGGAGCTTATGCCATGATTAACCAGCAGTTTGTGGAGCACGAATGCGTGGGCCGATATAAATATGTGAATCGTGAGGATGATACCGGAGCGGCGGGTCTGCGCAAAGCAAAACTTTCATATAAACCGATCTTTATGGTGGAAAAAGGAATTGTTACCAGAAAATAAGGGAGGAAATGTAATGATTTCAAAGAAAATGGAAAATATGGTCGCAAATAGTTCTGCAATCCGTGCTATGTTTGAAGAAGGCAACCGTCTGGCTGCAATTTACGGGGCAGATAAAGTCTATGATTTCAGTCTTGGAAACCCGAACGTGCCGGCACCTAAGGCAGTCCAAGATGCGGTCCGGCAGATATTTGATGAAGAAGATCCGGTTGTACTTCACGGCTATACAAATAGTAATGCGGGCTACCAGGATGTAAGGCAGTCTGTGGCAGAGTCTTTGAATGCCAGATTCCGGACGAATTTTGCGGCGAAAAATATTACCATGACAGTGGGAGCAGCAGGAGGCCTGAACGTAATCTTAAAATCCCTGTTGAACCCGGGTGACGAGGTTATTGCTTTCGCACCTTATTTCGGCGAATACAGGAGTTATGCCGATAATTATGACGGTGTGCTTGTAGAGATATCTCCGGACACAGATAACTTTCAGCCAAAGCTTGATGAGTTTGAGACAAAAATAACTTGCAAGACAAAAGCTGTTATTGTGAACACTCCAAATAATCCGACCGGAGTCGTATATTCTGAAGAAACCATCAAAAAGATGGCGGCAATTCTGGAGAAAAAGCAGGAAGAGTACGGCACAGCAATTTATCTGATATCAGACGAACCGTACAGAGAACTGGCTTATGACGGTGTTGAAGTTCCTTACCTGACGAAATACTATGCAAATACAGTGATAGGATATTCCTACAGCAAATCTTTGTCACTTCCGGGAGAGAGGATTGGCTATCTGGTTATACCGGATGAGGCAGCCGACAGTGACAAGCTTATGGATGCGGCGAACGTGGCAACCAGAATCCTTGGATTTGTCAATGCACCAACTCTGCAACAGAAGATTGTGAAGAAGTGTCTCAATGTAAAGACTGACATTTCTTATTACAACAGAAATCGTGAGACCCTATACAATGGATTAAAAGAACTGGGGTTTGGATGTATCAAACCTGAAGGAGCATTTTACCTTTTTATGAAATCTCCTGTCGAGAATGAGAAGGAATTCTGCGCTGCAGCTAAAAAGTACAATATTCTTATTGTTCCGGGATCATCTTTTGCATGTCCGGGGTATGTCCGTCTGGCTTATTGTGTATCTTATGAAACAATCGTAAATTCTCTGCCGAAATTTGCGGAGCTGGCAGCAGAGTATAAATAGATGGGAGCGGCAAATGAAGTTAAATGTAGACCTTCTGAAAAATATCCGGCAAGTGGAGCCCTATGTACCCGGTGAGCAGCCGCAGAATAAGGTTGTTAAGCTAAACACCAATGAAAATCCATATCCGCCTGCACCGGGAGTGCAAAAAGTGTTGCGGGAGCTGGCATATGACCGTCTCCGCCTGTACCCGGATCCGGCGGCAAAAGACCTGGTGGATGTACTGGCAGACTATTATCATGTAGGAAGCAATCAAGTGTTTGTGGGTGTGGGTTCCGATGATGTTCTGGCAATGTGTTTTCTGACGTTTTTTAACTCCGAAAGACCTATATTGTTCCCGGATATAACATATTCTTTTTACAAGGTATGGGCCAAACTCTATGGTATTTCGTATGAATGTCCAAAACTTGACAGAGAATTTCGCATACAAAGAGAGGATTATTACAGTGACAATGGGGGAATCATATTTCCAAACCCCAATGCGCCTACAGCTATATATGAGGATCTTGAGTTCATAGAGGACATTCTGGATCACAATCAGGACGTGGCCGTAATTGTGGACGAAGCCTACATAGATTTTGGGGGCAGGTCCGCACTGGAGCTTTTGCCGAAACATCAAAATCTCATAGTCGTGCAGACCTTCTCAAAAGCAAGATCCATGGCAGGTATGAGAGTAGGCTATGCAATCGGGAGTCCTGAATTGATTAAGTGCTTAAATGACGTAAAATATTCATTTAACTCTTATACTTTGAATCTGCCTTCTTTAGTTTCCGGAGTTGAGGCAGTAAAAGATGGAGAATATTTCGAAAAAACAACTGCGAAGATTATGGATACAAGAGAATGGGCAAAAGAAGAGTTGCATCATCTTGGTTTTCAGTTCCCTGATTCAAAGGCCAATTTTATATTTGCGGCACACCCGGATTACAGTGGGGAAGAACTGTTCCGGGCATTAAAGAGAGAAAATATTTATGTCAGACACTGGGACAGTGAAAGGATAGAACAGTATCTGCGGATTACGATGGGAACAAGAGAAGAGATGAAAATACTTTTTGAGTCTTTGAAGAGATATATAGGGAAACAGGGGGATTATAATCAATGAGTCATGCTTTAATGAATTGGTTTATCGTAAATTTGGGCGGCAAGGTAGGCAAAAAACTAATTGTTTTTATCATTTCTATGGTCCCCATTTTGGAACTTAGGGGAGGACTGCTTGCTGCCGGCCCGGCCTTTTTAGATGTGCAAAAATGGCAGGCGATACCCATTTGCGTTATTGGAAATCTGCTGCCGATTCCTTTTATATTACTGTTGATCACAAAGGTTCTTGACTGGATGAAAGGTACAAAAAAGTTGAAGCCCATGGTGGAAAAACTTGAAAAAAAAGCCATGAGTAAAAGCGCTAACATTGAGAAATATGAGTTTTGGGGGCTCCTGATTTTTGTGGGAATTCCGCTTCCCGGTACGGGAGCTTGGACAGGGGCACTGATTGCTGCACTTTTGGGCATTCGATTCAAAAAAGCATTTTTCGCCATTGCGCTTGGAGTCCTTATGGCGGCGATTATTATGACCATCCTGTCTTATGGAATAATCGGAGGCATATTTGCATGAGTTTTTCCTTTCTTTATTTAGACTTTTTAAATATCCTTCACTGTAAATGCATATCCGTTGACACAGTGGGGGAAAGTTCGTATAATAAGGAATTAAAGAAGGGAAGAAGATTCATGAATGAAATAAATGGTGAGGAAAAAAGAAATCAGATCTGGAAAATAATAATGGCTGTTTCTACAGTGGTGATTATCTGCATAGCTGCGTTTTTCATAACGAAGTTTTTTATGGCCAATCCATTGGAAGGCAAATGGAGCAGCGAAGACACTGATTTGGTAATGACCATCCGGGGAGATGGCAAAGTGGAGCTCGAATGGCCGCAAGAGTATGAGGACGCAGAAGTGTCTGTGGTGACAAAATACAATCTTGACAAGGAGACAAAGACATTTACAATAAATGTTTCAGAAGAAGCACTAAGGGAGGCTGCAGAAGATTCAGACGACAGCGTAACCGCGGATACTTTAGAATCAGCGGCGAACCAGATGGAAGGCACCTTTGATTACAGTATCGAGAACAAACAGTTAATTCTGACAGACAGGGAATACGGAGAAAAGATGGTCTTCGTTAAGAAGTAATGGGTAAACAGGGAAGACGTTCCCTGTTTATTCTTTCATAAGGGGAAACATACCGGAGAAAGGAAGTGTGGCTATGGGTCTTTTAAGGGAGAACACAAAGGAAATAAAAATAGGGAATGTGATAATCGGAGGAAACCATCCGGTTGCAGTCCAGTCTATGACGAACACAAAAACAGAGGATGTTAAGGCCACTGTGGCACAGATATTGAAGCTGGAGGCGGCAGGATGCGAGATTATACGCTGTGCAGTGCCTACAATGGATGCAGCACTGGCGTTGAAGGAGATTCGCAGGAAGATTCATATCCCACTGGTTGCAGATATTCATTTTGACTACCGGCTTGCCATTGCCGCTATAGAAAATGGGGCTGATAAAATCCGGATTAATCCCGGTAATATCGGAAATGAAGAAAGATTGCGTGCAGTGGTGGAAAAGGCAAAAGAGTATAAGGTTCCCATTCGGGTGGGGGTCAACAGCGGCTCTCTGGAAAAGCATCTTGTCGAAAAATACGGCGGCGTCACTGCAGAGGGACTTACAGAAAGTGCTATGGATAAGGTGTCCATGATTGAAAAGATGGGATATGAAAATCTGGTCGTGAGCATCAAATCCTCAGATGTAATGATGTGTGTGAAGGCTCATGAATTGATTGCCGACAGATGTTCTTATCCTTTACACGTGGGTATTACGGAAGCAGGTACTGTATATTCGGGAAACATAAAGTCTTCCGTAGGACTGGGTATTATTTTGTATGAAGGAATTGGCAATACAATCCGCGTTTCTCTCACAGGAGACCCCTTGGAGGAGATAAAGACTGCTAAGCTGATATTAAAGAATCTTGGCCTTCGTAAAGGTGGAATTGAAGTGGTATCCTGTCCAACCTGTGGTAGGACAAAAATAGATTTGATACAGCTTGCAAATCAGGTAGAGAACATGGTAACGGACATACCACTTGATGTTAAGGTGGCTGTCATGGGCTGTGCAGTAAACGGACCTGGGGAGGCGAAGGAAGCAGATATCGGTATTGCAGGCGGAGACGGCATGGGACTGCTGATTAAAAAGGGTGAGATTGTGAAACGGGTGAAAGAAGAAGAACTTCTTGATACTTTGCGACAGGAGCTGTTAAATTGGAAAAACTAGGAAACGAGAAGATTTTTTTCAATGTCTTTCCCACATTAAAGGTGGAAGGTGACATACAAATGTTATTTCAGGATGTGGAGGTTCGGAAAATCTCCACAAACTCACAACATGACTTTTTAAATGTACATATCCTCAGCAGACATCTGATACAAAAAAAGCATATATGGCAAATGGAGCAGAAGATTAAAGAGCAGCTCTTCGGAAACGTCAGAATTACTATCCGACTGGCCGAGCAGTATATCCTCTCTGAACAGTATACGCCCGGTACATTGATGATGGAATACCATGACAGTATTGTGCAGGAATTGAAGCAGCATAGTGTACTGGCTGGAAATATGTTTGAGCGGGCTAAAATACACATGGAGGGTACAGATATTTTATATCTGGAAATGAATGATACCATAGTAGCCGAAGGCAAAAGAGAGTACATTGTTGATCTTCTCCATGAAATCTTTCGAACAAGATTTCATATGAAAATAGACATCCGTGTTTCCTGCCTGGAATGCCAGGATGATAAGGAACGCGAATATGATGAACAGAGAGTTCAGCAGGAAATTAATGCGATTTTTGAGCGCCGGGCAAGACAGAGGGGGGAATTGCAGACAGAAAATGCAGATTCTTCTCAAAAGGATGAGAAGAAAAAGCAAAGCACTCAGGAGAAGAGAAATGTTTCTGCGAAAAAAGGCGGATTTAAGAGAAAAGAATTTTACAGACCATTAAAGCAGGGGGATGATCCAAGTCTTATTTTCGGAAAGAATTTTGAAGATGAGCCAATCAGTCTGGACCAGGTTGTCAGCGAAATGGGAGAAATTACAATACACGGTAAGATTATCAATTTTGATACCAGGGAGATCAGAAATGAAAAGACGATCCTCCTGTTTGCCGTCAGTGATTTTACGGATACTATTACAGTGAAGATGTTTGCCCGCAACGAGCAGCTCCCGGAGCTTTTAGGAGAACTTAAGAAGGGGGTTTTTGTTAAGATAAAAGGAATTACAACGATTGATAAATTTGACGGTGAACTGACCATAGGCTCAGTGACCGGCATCAGAAAAAGCAGTGACTTTACAGTATCCAGAGAGGATTTAAGTCCAAGAAAACGGGTAGAGCTCCACTGTCATACAAAGATGAGTGATATGGATGGTGTCTCCGAGGTGAAAGATATTGTAAAAAGAGCGCATGACTGGGGGCACCCTGCAATTGCAATCACAGACCACGGGGTGGTACAGTCTTTTCCTGATGCCAATCACTATATTGAGACACTGGATAAAGATGATCCTTTTAAAATTCTCTACGGTGTGGAGGGCTATATTGTTGATGATCTGACGAATATCGCAGTAAATGCCGGGGATGAGGACTTAAGTGGGACTTATATTGTATTCGATTTGGAGACCACCGGTTTCAGTGCTATAAAGGATAAAATTATTGAAATAGGAGCGGTGAAGGTTGTAAACGGCAAGATTGTTGACCGATTTAGTACATTTGTAAATCCCAGACGCCCGATACCCTTTGAAATTACAAAGCTTACAAGTATTACAGATGAGATGGTTATGGGATCCCCGGATATTGAGGTTGTTTTACCGGAGTTTCTCGAATTTGTGGGGGACGGTGTTCTTGTGGCCCACAATGCTGGGTTTGATGTTGGTTTTATAGAGCAGAACTGCAGGTATCAGGATATCACGCCTCATTTTGTCTATGTGGATACGGTGGCTCTTGCCAGAGTGCTGCTTCCCGCTTTGTCCAGATACAAACTGAATACAGTAGCAAAGGCTTTGGGTATTTCACTGGAAAATCATCACAGAGCAGTGGATGACGCGGCGGCTACAGCAGAAATATTTATAAAGTTTGTGCAAATGCTTAAGGAACGGAATATTACAACATTAAGAGATATAAACCAGTTTGGAGATATGAATCCCAATGCAATCCGAAAAATGCCTACTCATCATGTGATTATTCTGATTCAGAATGATATTGGAAGATATAATTTATATCAGCTGGTATCTCAATCTCATATTACCTACTATAGCAGAAGACCGAGAATTCCCAAAAGTGCTTTGAATAAGCATCGGGAGGGACTGATTGTGGGCAGCGCCTGTGAGGCAGGAGAGCTGTATCAGTCCATTCTCGAAGGAAAGTCTCCGGAATTTATTGCCCGGCTTGCTGATTTTTACGATTACTATGAAATTCAGCCTCTTGGGAATAATAAATTTATGCTGGAAAGCACAAAACATCCAAGCATCAATTCTATGGAGGATCTCCAGGATATTAACCGGCAGATCGTGGAGCTGGGAGAGAAGTTTAAAAAACCTGTGGTGGGTACCTGCGATGTACATTTTCTTGACCCGGAGGATGAGGTGTACAGACGTATTATTATGGCAGGAAAAGGTTTTAATGATGCGGACGAGCAGTCGCCTCTTTATCTGCGGACTACGGAGGAGATGCTAGAAGAGTTTGAGTATCTTGGAGCGGCTAAGGCAAGAGAGATTGTCATCGATAATCCCAATAAAATCTGTAACATGATTGAGAAGATATCACCTATTAATCCAAATAAATGCCCCCCGGTCATTGAGAATTCAGAGCAGGATTTAAGAGACATTTGTTATAACAGAGCTCATGAAATATATGGACCTGATTTGCCTGCGCCGGTGTCCGAACGACTGGAAAAAGAGCTGAACTCTATTATATCCAATGGATATTCCGTGATGTATATCATTGCACAGAAGCTTGTGTGGAAATCAAATGAAGATGGATACCTGGTGGGATCCCGGGGTTCTGTAGGGTCCTCTTTTGTAGCCACTATGGCAGGAATCACAGAAGTTAATCCTTTAAGTCCCCATTATTACTGTCCTAAATGCTACTATAATGATTTCTATTCTGACGAAGTTAAGGCATTTGCGGGGGGATGTGGTTTTGATATGCCTGACAAAGTATGTCCCGACTGCGGCGGGCAGCTTATAAAAGCCGGCTTTGATATTCCTTTTGAAACGTTCCTTGGGTTTAAGGGAGATAAGGAGCCGGACATTGATCTGAACTTCTCGGGGGACTATCAGGCAAAAGCGCATAAGTACACGGAAGTGATCTTCGGAGAAGGGCATACGTTTAAGGCCGGAACAATCGGAACTCTGGCAGATAAAACTGCTTTCGGATATGTGAAAAATTATTATGAGGAGCGAGGACACAGAAAGCGTAAATGTGAGATTGACAGAATCACTCAGGGGTGCACAGGCATCAGAAGAAGTACCGGGCAGCACCCGGGAGGAATTGTGGTACTTCCCCACGGACATGATATTAACGAATTTACACCGGTGCAGCATCCGGCCAATGATATGGAAACGGACATTGTTACAACACATTTTGATTACCACTCCATTGACCATAATTTACTGAAACTGGATATTCTGGGGCATGATGATCCTACGATGATACGCACATTAGAGGAATATATTACATCGGATGCAATGGATAATGAGTACAATAAGGATAATCCTTTTATTGCAACGAATATTCCGCTGGACGATAAAGATGTTCTCTCTTTATTCCATGATACTAGTGCATTGAAGATTAAGCCGGAGGATATTGACGGATGTAAACTGGGCTGTCTCGGGATACCTGAGTTTGGTACTGATTTTGTTATTCAGATGGTTCAGGATGCGAAACCACAGACTCTTTCTGATCTGATTAGGATTTCCGGTCTGTCCCACGGCACCAACGTGTGGCTGGGCAACGCGCAGGAACTGGTAAAATCTGGAAAGGCTACGATTTCCACCTGCATCTGTACCCGTGATGATATCATGAGTTACCTGATTAATAAGGGGGTAGACAGTGCACTCTCCTTTACAATTATGGAAAGCGTCCGTAAAGGAAAAGGTTTGAAGCCTGAGTGGGAAACAGCTATGAAGGAGAAAGATGTCCCTGACTGGTACATCTGGTCCTGCAAGCAGATCAGCTACATGTTCCCCAAAGCACATGCGGCAGCCTATGTTATGATGGCTTATCGCATTGCCTACTGTAAAATAAATTATCCGCTGGCATATTACGGGGCGTATTTTGGAATCCGTGCCAATGCATTTTCCTATGAAATTATGTGTCAGGGAAAAGAAAAATTGAACTATTATATAAAAGATTATAAGAGAAGAGCAGATTCTCTCAGCAACAAGGAGCAGGATGTAATGAAAGATATGAAAATTGTTCAGGAAATGTATGCCAGAGGTTTTGAATTCATTCCCCTGGATATTTACAAGGCAAAGGCAGCCAGATTTCAGATTATAGACGGTAAACTGATGCCGCCTTTGTCCAGCATTGAAGGAATGGGAGAGAAGGCGGCAGAGGCAGTGGAAGAAGCATCCAAGGACGGGCCCTATCTTTCACTGGACGATTTCCGTCAGCGCACAAAAGTCAGTAAGACAGTCATCGATTTTATGGCTGATCTGGGGCTGTTCGGCAATCTGCCTCAGAGCAACCAGTTATCCTTGTTTGATTTTGTGTAGGGGTGTGATATAATGCTCTTACTTGGCAAGGTGTTTTCGAGCTTAGTATTTATGGTGCAATGCTGACAATAGAATTCAGGGAGGAGAAGGATTATGTACGATTTTGAGGAAATCAAAAACGAAGATGTTCAGATTGCGGATGCAATTCAGGCGGAGATGGAGAGACAGAATTCTCATATTGAGTTGATTGCGTCCGAGAACTGGGTGAGCAAAGCTGTTATGGCGGCCATGGGAAGTCCCCTGACCAATAAATATGCAGAAGGGTATCCGGGAAAGAGATATTACGGCGGATGCCAGTGTGTAGACGTAGTGGAGAATCTTGCAATTGAACGAGCAAAGGAATTATTCCACTGCGAATATGCTAATGTGCAGCCTCATTCCGGAGCCCAGGCAAATATGGCAGCCATGTTTGCAATGGTACAGCCGGGGGATAAGGTGATGGGTATGAATCTGGACCACGGCGGACATTTAACTCACGGATCACCAGTGAATATATCAGGAAAATACTTTGATTTTGCATCATACGGTGTGAACGAGAACGGTGTTATTGATTATGATAAAGTACTTAAAGTTGCAAAAGAGCACAGACCCAAGCTAATTATAGCCGGCGCCAGTGCCTATGCCAGGACCATTGACTTCAAAAGATTCCGTGAAATTGCGGATGAAGTAGGTGCTTACCTTATGGTTGATATGGCTCATATTGCCGGCCTAGTTGCAGTTGGGCTGCATCCAAGCCCGATTCCATACGCCCACGTTACAACTACAACGACTCATAAAACGCTGCGCGGCCCACGTGGCGGCATGATTCTTTCCAGCAAAGAGATGAATGAAAAGTTTCATTTCAATAAAGCCATCTTTCCAGGAACCCAGGGGGGACCTCTGATGCACGTGATCGCGGCCAAGGCTGTCTGCTTCAAAGAAGCTCTTTCTCCTGAATTTAAAGCCTATCAGGAGCAGGTACTTAGAAATGCAAAGGCACTGTGCCGGGGGTTACAGTCCCGGGGAATAAAAATTGTCTCCGGCGATACCGACAATCATCTGATGCTCGTAGATTTGACTGAAAATAGCATCAGCGGCAAGGAACTGGAAAAACGTCTTGACGATGCCCATGTAACCTGTAACAAAAACACCATCCCCAACGATCCGCGCTCCCCCTTCGTGACAAGCGGAGTACGTCTCGGAACTCCCGCAGTAACTACCCGAGGCATGAAGGAATCAGACATGGACACCATAGCTGAAATTATAGCCATGGTTATGGCCGATGAGGCTAACGAGAAAAAGGCAAAAGAACAGGTGGCTGAGCTTACTAAAAAATACCCACTGATATAATGGTCAAAGACCCTGCAGCTTGCTGCGGGGTCTTTGACTGCTGATTTGCAGTAATTTCTCTTTTGGATCGTGAATTTAATGCTTTAAACCGACAAAGTATTGTGCTATACTAATGTTTGACGATTGCTATGTCAAAGGGGGTTTTAGAATGATTTGGGCAAAGGAAGAGACTCTGTCAAGAGCTGAGATCGAAGCAATTCAGCTGAAGCGTTTAAAGGATACGGCCGCTTATATATATGAGCGTGTGGAGCCTTACCGTAAAAAGATGGATGCGGCCGGGGTGAAGCCGGAAGATATTCTGACTTTACAGGATTTAAGAAAGCTGCCGTTTACATATAAAGCTGACTTTAGAGAAAACTATCCCGATGGCCTATTTGCGGTAGATAAAAAGGATATTGTGCGATATCATGCCAGTTCGGGTACTACAGGGAAGCCTACAGTCGTAGGATATACGGCCAATGACCTGGAGGTATGGCTGAATAACGTGGCAAGAGTTGCCTGTATGGGAGGAGCCAATGCCGATGATGTGGCACAGATTTCCTTTGGATATGGCACATTTACGGGGGCTCTGGGGCTGCACGGAGGTCTGGAAAAGATAGGGGCATCGGTGATCCCCATGTCTTCAGGAAACTCTGCCAAACAGATGATGTTTTTGCAGGATATGGGAGTAACCCTGCTGGTGGCAACACCGTCCTATGCACTGCATTTAGGGGAGTCTTTAAGAGAACGGGGGATTGACCCCTCTGTTGATTTAAAACTTAGAACAGGTCTCTTTGGGGGTGAAGGAATGACGGAACCTATGAGAGATGAGATGCACAAGGTGTGGGGGGAACAGTTTATCTGTACACAGAATTATGGGATGAGCGAGCTGTGTGGTCCCGGTGTTGCAGGGGAATGTACTCAGCTGTGTGGAATGCATATAAATGAGGACTGGTTTATTCCGGAGATTATTAATCCGGATACAGAGGAGGTGCTGCCCTACAAAGCTACAGGGGAACTGGTGGTTACCTGCCTGAATAAGGAAGCTCTTCCTCTTGTCAGATACCGCACCGGTGATCTGACAAGACTCATGTATGAGCCCTGCAGATGTGGAAGAACAACGGTACGCATGGCAAATCTATCCGGCAGGGCGGATGATATGCTTGTCATACGTGGAGTAAATGTATTCCCAGGTCAGATTGAAGAGGTGCTGTTTAGAATAGAGGAGATAGGTCCTCACTATGAGATTCTGGTGGAGAGAAAGAACAGGCTGGATGTGATGACAATTACAGTAGAGTTGACAGATGACAGGCTACTGGACAGTTATTCCAAACTGAGCAGTCTGGAACAGGGTATCAAGGCGGCTTTGAAGTCACAGCTTGGACTTGCAACTCAGATCAGACTGGTTGCACCGAACTCACTTCAGCGGTTTGAGGGAAAAGCAAAGAGGGTTACAGATTTACGGAAGGATGGTTTATAAAAATATGTCAGAAAAGGTAATTATGCTGGGGAATGAGGCTATAGCCAGAGGGGCTTACGAGGCGGGAGTGAAGGTCTCTTCTGCATACCCGGGAACCCCCAGTACAGAGGTAAGTGAATATCTGGTTCAGTATAGAGAGGATGTCTATGAGGAATGGGCACCCAATGAAAAAGTAGCTGCCGAAGTAGCGGTGGGTGCAAGCCTGGCAGGTGTGCGTTCTATGGTCTGTATGAAGCATGTAGGATTGAATGTGGCTTCGGATCCTCTTTATTCTGTATCTTACATGGGCGTGAACGGTGGGCTTGTGTTTATGGTTGCAGATGATCCGGGATTGTACAGTTCCCAGAATGAGCAGGACACAAGAATGGTAGCCAGAGCTGCCCAGGTTCCGGTTATAGAGCCTTCCGACAGCGCGGAAGCAAAAGATTTCTTTAAAATTGCCTTTGATTTAAGCGAGCAGTTCGACAGACCGTTCATATTTAGGACAACCACCCGTTTATCTCATTCCCAGGGTATTGTGGAACTTCACGATCGAAAAAACATTCCGGATAAGTCTTATGAGAAGAATATACGAAAAAATGTTATGATGCCGGGAAATGCAAAGTACCGTCATGTAGAGATTGAAAAGCGTAATATGGAGCTGGCAGAGGCTGCCAATACCCTGTCAATCAACAAAGTTGAAATGAACGATAAGAAGATTGGTGTGATTACAAGCGGTATTCCATATCAATATGTGAAGGAAGCTCTTCCTGATGCCTCTGTTCTGAAACTTGGGATGGTAAATCCCCTTCCAAGAAAACTGATAAAGGATTTTGCATCCAAGGTTGATACTTTATATGTTGTAGAAGAACTGGATCCGGTAATCGAAGAACAGGTAAAATCCTGGGGAATTAAAGTGCTGGGGAAAGAAATTCTCACAGTACAGGGGGAATACAGCGCCAATATGCTTAAGAAAGCTATTTTAAGAGAAGATCTTGAGACAGATCATCCGGCCGAGATTCCACAGCGCCCGCCGATTCTCTGCCCGGGATGTCCTCATCGGAGTGTATATCATGTGATGAATAAGTTAAAGCTCCATGCTGCCGGTGATATCGGCTGCTACACACTTGGTGCGGTTGCCCCATTAAGTGTTGTGGACACTACCATGTGTATGGGCTCCAGCATTTCCACCTTACATGGAATGGAAAAAGCAAAGGGAAAGGAATATATCAAGGACTGGGTTGCGGTAATCGGAGACTCCACATTTTTACATACAGGTGTAAACTCTCTAATGAACATGGTTTATAATAATGCCACTGGTACGGTTGTGATTCTTGACAATTCGACGACCGGAATGACTGGGCACCAGGACCATGCCGCAACCGGGAAAACACTCCAGGGAAATCCCACATATATGATCAATATTCCCGCACTCTGCCGTGCCATAGGGGTAAAGAACGTAACGGAGATTAATGCGTTTGACATTGTCCAGCTGGAGAAGATTTTAAAGGAGGAAGTGGCAAAGGATGAGGTATCTGTGATAATTACAAAGACGCCCTGTGTCCTTTTAGATAAATCCAGAAAGCCGGTTTATGTTTCTCACGAGAATAAATGTAAGAAATGTGGTATGTGCTTAAAGCCCGGCTGCCCTGCAGTCACAAAAAATCCAGACGGTACAGTGCAGATTGACGATACAATGTGTACAGGATGCGGCTTGTGTGAAACACTATGTAAATTTGGTGCAATAGAACTGGTAAAGGCGGGTGTGTAAAAATGGCAGTAACGAATATTATGATAGTAGGAGTAGGCGGGCAGGGGACGCTGCTCACCAGCAGAATATTGGGCAGTCTTGCAATAACAGGGGGCTACGATGTGAAACTTTCAGAGGTCCACGGCATGGCTCAGCGTGGAGGAAGTGTTGTTACCTTTGTCCGCTACGGCGAAAAGGTTGCAGAGCCTATCGTGGAAGAGGGGCAGGCAGATGTGCTGATTGCCTTTGAACGGCTGGAAGCCTTAAGATACGCCCATTTCCTGAAAAAAGACGGCGTAATGATTGTTAACGACTGGCGGATAGACCCTATGCCGGTCGTAATCGGAGCAGCCGAGTATCCGAAGCGCATTCTGGAGAACTTGGGAAAAGACCATAGAGTTTATAAAGTCAATGCAACTAAGGAGGCCGGGAAGCTGGGCAATTCCCGTGTGTTCAATCTAATCGTGCTTGGAATTGCAGCTCAGCATATGGATTTTACCAAGAACCAGTGGTATGATGTGATTGAGAAGACCGTGCCGCCAAAAACAATCGAAATTAACAAGAAAGCATTTGATGCGGGCTATACCCTATAAGTCAAAGACCCCGCAGCAAGCGGACGGGGCATCAAATTTGCAGCGCAGCAAGCTGCGAGGTATTTGACCCTCGCGGCAGTCGCCAAATGGAAATGCTTGCATTTTTGCTTGGCTCGTTGCTCGTGGGAATAAAGGCAGGTGATACAATGATTAAGCAGCTATCGATATTTGTAGAAAACAGGCCCGGCAGCATTATGAGGGTGACTTCAGAGCTTAACTCGGCATGGGTTAATATCCGTGCCATAGCCTCTTTTGATACACCGGAATTTGCAATTCTGCGCCTGGTTGTAGATCAGACAGCCAAAGCCAAGGAGTATCTGACAGCCAAAGGCTTTGTCGTCAAAGTGCATGATGTAATCGGGGTAGAACTAAAAGACAAAAAAGGAAATCTAAACAATATGCTGTCCGTACTCGCGGAAGGCGGAATCAATATTAACTATATCTACTCATTTGTAATCAGGGAGGGAAAAGCCCCGGTTATGGTGTTTAATACAGATAATTATGAAAAGGCCTGGAGAGTCTTAAGAGCAGCCGGTATAAAACTGATTGAAGAATCAGAGCTATAAAGTCAGTAAATTACAAAGTAAAAGATAAAGGAGTCAAAAGGATGGCGGCAGTGGCACTGGAGAATTGGGTGGAACGAATCAGAACCCCGGAAATTGAATGTATGAGCAGGGATGAAATGGCAGCCCTGCAGAGTAAACGTCTGGTAGATGTCGTAAATCGTGTCTATCACAACGTAGACTTTTATCATAGGAAGATGAAAGACCTGGGAGTAGAACCGGGAGATATTAAAGGAATTGCCGATATCGATAAGCTTCCTTTTACAACAAAAGAAGATTTAAGAGACAATTATCCTTTCGGGCTTCTGGCAATACCTAAGAGAGATGTTGTACGTGTTCAGGGAACCTCCGGCACAACGGGCAAGCTGACACTGGCATCCTACTCTCAGAAGGACATTGATGTCTGGGGGGAATGTGTAGCAAGATGTCTGTCCATGGCAGGCCTTAGCCAGGAGGATATTATCCATATCTGCTATGGCTATGGACTATTTACAGGAGGCATGGGAGTGGATTTCGGTGCAAGAGCACTGGGGGCAACGGTCATCCCCATGTCTGCAGGCAACACCACACGTCAGATGATGTGCATGGAAGACTTTGGCGCGACTGCTATTGCATGCACCCCGTCTTATGCACTTCATCTTGCAGAATCCCTGCAGGATGCCGGCCTTATAAACAGACTGCAGATAAAGACAGGGATCCACGGAGCAGAGCCCTGGACAGAGAAAATGCGCAGGAAGATCGAAGAAATTCTTCATATTAACTGTTTTGACATCTATGGACTATGTGAAATTACCGGACCAGGTGTGGCGCAGGATTGTATTCACCATGCAGGATTACATATCAATGTAGATTACTTCTATCCGGAAATATTAAATCCGGCTACCCAGGAGATGTGTGCAGATGGAGAAACCGGAGAGCTGGTTTTTACCACTCTGGCGAAGGAAGCAATGCCTTTGCTGCGCTACCGGACAAAGGATTTAACCAGCATTGACCACAGCACCTGCAAGTGTGGAAGGACTACACCGAGAATTTCTCAGTTTACCGGACGTACGGATGATATGAAAGTAATCCGAGGGGTCAATGTATTTCCGACTCAGGTCGAAACAGCACTCCTGAGCATGGGTGGTGCAGTGGCACCACATTATCTCATGATTGTAGAGCGGGAAAATAATATGGACATCCTTACGGTTATGGTAGAGGTAGATGAGAGCCTGTTCTCCGATGAAATCAGAAAATTGGATGCGCTGAAAAATAAAATAGGTGCAGTGCTGAAACAGGCACTGGGGGTATCTGCCCGTGTGAAGCTGGTCGAGCCGAAGACCATACAAAGAAGCGAGGGAAAAGCAGTGCGCGTTATCGATAAACGTGGTCTGTAATAAGCAAAGGGGGTAGGCAAAAGTGGGAATCACAATTCAGCAATTATCAGTATTCCTTGAAAACAGGGAAGGACGTCTGGACGAAGTGCTTGCGGCATTGGCAAATAATGATGTGAATATCGTGGCACTGAGCCTGGCGGATACATCGGATTACGGAATGCTCCGAATGATTGTTTCGAATCCGAACAAAGGCAGGGCTGTATTAAAGGAGGGTGGGTTTACAGCAATGCTAACAGATGTGGTGGCGTTTCGTGTTCCTCATGCTACAGGTTCTTTGAGCAAAGCAATGCACCAGATTGTAGAGGGAGATGTGAATATTGAATACATGTATGCCTTTGCAAACGGAGTGGATGCATCTGCTGTACTTAAGACAGATGATCCGGCGAGAGTGGCGGATATTTTGAGGGGCAGCGGATTTGACGTCTGGGAGGAAGCAGAAGCATATGTTTCCAACTTGGATCTCTAGTACCCTGTTCGGCACATTAGCATAACAGGTTTTAAAGCTGAAAAAAGGTATCGGGGAAGTTCCCGATACCTTTTTTAGGATTCTTAATCATATTTCGCTGTATTTCTTTTAAATATTTAATTTTAATTATATAATTAAAAGGTACATATAAAATTCTGATTAAAGTTTTACTACATTAGTTGCCTGAGGTCCTTTAGCTCCTTCTGTTACGTCAAACTCAACAGCCTGACCTTCTTCTAAGGACTTGAATCCATCCATGTTTAATCCTGAGTAGTGTACGAATACATCATTTCCTTCTGAATCAGAGATGAATCCATAACCTTTTTGGTTGTTAAACCATTTTACTGTACCTGTCATTGTGTTGCCCTCCATAAAATAAAAAAATAAATAATAAAGTATTTGCATTGTCCACGAAACTCTATCAACAACGCTGTATTAGCGTAGCACATTTAACAATGAAAGTCAACGCATTTATGAAACATTCTGCAAAAATATACAAATTGGTTAATATTTAACAGTTCAGATATCAGCTTAGTTCTTCTCCAGTTAATCTCTGTATCAGAATATTGAAAATAGTTCTAAAAAGTAATATAGTAATTATCAAAGAAAACCTATAATTCAGGAAAGTAAGGAAAATATTATGATAACAATAACAGGTAAAAGTGTATTTGGAGGAGTTGCTATCGGAAAGCTTTCTTTTTATAAGCGAAATCGCAGAGTGACCAAGCGCATCCATATCGACGATGCTAAGGCGGAATGCATCCGTTTTCAGGGTGCTAAGACAGTCGCTGTCGAGCAGTTGAAAAAGCTTTATGAAAAGGCCCTGGGGAATGTAGGTGAAGCGAATGCAATGATTTTTGAGGTTCACCAGATGATGCTGGAGGATCTGGATTATATAGAATCTGTTGAGAATATTATTCGCACCCAGAATGTAAATGCAGAGTTTGCGGTGGCGACAACGGCAGATAATTTTGCAGAAATGTTTTCTGCCATGGATGATGCGCATATGCAGGGACGGGCGGCAGATGTGCAGGATGTATCAGAACGTGTTTTGAATATTCTCTGCGGAGGCGGAGCAGATGAGAGGGGCAGGCAGAGCGGGAAGCCAAGTATTATTGCCGCTGACGATCTTGCCCCCAGCGAGACTGTGCAGCTGGATAAAAGCAAAATCCTCGGCTTTGCCACCATGTATGGATCTGCCAATTCTCATACCGCAATCCTGGCAAGGTCGATGAACATTCCGTCCATTATCCAACTGGGTGAGAAATTGAGTGACAAGCTAGATGGAAAGATGGCGGTGATGGACGGCTTTACCGGCACCCTGTATGTAGATCCGGATGAGAAGACCCTTGCCCTGATGCAGGAAAAACGAGTGAAAGACCTGAAGGAGAGAGCTCTTCTTGAACAGCTAAAAGGCAAGGAAAATGTGACAAAGAGTGGGCAGAAGGTAAACATTTATGCGAATATAGGAAATGTCTCTGAAGTGGGAGCTGTTCTGAAGAACGATGCAGGTGGAATCGGGCTGTTTCGAAGTGAGTTCCTGTATATGGAGAACGACACATTCCCCAGCGAGGAGCAGCAGTTTGAGGTATACAGGAAGGTTGCTGAGAATATGGCCGGCAGAAAAGTGATTATCCGTACAATGGATATCGGGGCAGATAAACAGGCGGACTATTTTGGACTGGATAAAGAAGAAAATCCGGCACTTGGATACAGGGCAATCCGCATCTGTCTGACAAAAACTGATATTTTTAAGACTCAGCTGCGAGCCCTTTACCGTGCGGCGGTGTTTGGAAATATTTCCATTATGTTCCCGATGATTATCTCCATGAAGGAGATTGCGAAGATTAAAGAGATGATTGCCGAAGTCATAAGTGAGCTGCAAGAAGATGGAATTCCTTTTAGGAAGGATGTGGAGCTGGGCGTAATGATTGAGACTCCCGCATCTGTCATGATCAGCCGGGAGCTGGCCCGCGAGGTGGATTTTTTCAGTGTGGGGACCAATGACCTGACACAGTATACACTTGCCATAGACCGGCAGAATCCCAAACTTGACAGTTTCTATGACCCACACCATCCGGCAATACTTGCCATGATCAGGATGGCGGCGGAAAATGCCCACGCAAAAGGCAGGCGGATCGGCATCTGCGGTGAACTGGGCGCTGATTTGGAACTCACGGAGACGTTCCTTAAGATGGGAGTGGATGAACTTTCCGTGTCACCGGCCATGGTTCTGCCTTTGAGAAAAAAAGTCAGAGAGTGTGAGTAACAAAAAATACAACAAATCAATGCATTCATGTAAAAAGTATTGTATAATAGAAGGGACCAGACTAACATATATTTATCATCAGGAAGAGTAAAGAAGCCAGATGATAGGAATAATATAAGAAGGGAGTAATATGGAGAGAGAAGCTTTTATATGGCTTGGACTGCTGATTGTTTTTTTGGCGGTTGAGATTGTTACAGTTGGGCTGACATCAATCTGGCTGGCAGGAGGATCTCTGGTGGCATTAATCCTGAACATTGCCGGCTTGAATCTATTATGGCAGGTGGCTGCATTTTTCGTTGTCTCTTTTTTACTATTGTTTTTTACCCGGCCTTTTGCGGTAAAGTACATAAATGGTCATCATGAGAAAACCAATTATGAAGGAGTGATCGGCAGGATAGTGCGGGTTACTAAAACTGTAGATAATCTGGCTCAAACCGGAACTGCAGTCGTGGGCGGCGAAGAATGGACAGCGAGAGCTGAGAAAGACGGAGATGTATTGGAGCCAGGAACTCTGGCAAAGGTGGTCAGCATATCCGGTGTGAAACTGATTCTAAAGAGATATGAGGAGGAATAAGTATGAGTGCTTTTATTTTAATAGTAATACTGGTTATTGTCTTGCTTGTCTTAATGACAAGTATCAGGATTGTGCCTCAGGCGCATGCCTATGTACTGGAGCGTTTGGGAGGCTACAGGGCTACCTGGAGTGTGGGTCTTCATTTTAAGGTGCCGATTATTGAGAAAGTAGCCAGAAAAGTTTCTTTGAAAGAACAGGTGGTAGATTTTGAGCCGCAGGCGGTTATTACAAAGGATAATGTAACCATGCAGATTGATACGATTGTATTTTTTGCGATTACAGATCCAAAGCTGTATGCATACGGTGTAGAAAATCCGATTACTGCTATTGAAAATCTGACAGCTACCACCTTGCGCAATATTATAGGTGATCTGGAACTGGATGAAACATTGACTTCGAGAGAGGCAATTAATTCCCAGATGCGTACTTCGCTTGATATTGCCACTGATCCGTGGGGAATTAAGGTAAAACGTGTGGAATTAAAGAATATTATGCCGCCCAAGGCTATCCAGGATGCAATGGAGAAGCAGATGAAGGCGGAGCGAGAACGAAGAGAAGCAATTCTGAGAGCAGAAGGAGAGAAGAAGTCTACTATCCTTGTGGCAGAAGGTCAAAAAGAATCCGTAATCCTGGAAGCGGAAGCTTCCAAGCAGGCAGCTATCCTGAAAGCAGAAGCTGAAAAGCAAAAGAGAATCCGTGAAGCAGAAGGTCAGGCTGAAGCTATCCGCAGTGTCCAGAAAGCAACCGCGGATGGTATTGAATTTGTTAAATCAGCGGGAGCTGATGATGCAGTATTGACGCTTAAGAGTCTGGAGGCATTTGCCAGGGCTGCGGACGGTAAAGCAACGAAAATTATTATTCCATCGGAATTGCAGGGAATAGCAGGCCTGACAAAAACAATCTCAGAAGTTGCACAGCATGAAAAACCTGAAGCATAGAGTATGTGTGAAAACGAAGTAATAAGAATATCTGTCCGTAATCTTGTAGAATTTATTCTGCGCGAGGGGGACATAGACAATAGAATACGCGGCAGCATGGATAAGGACATTATGCAGCAGGGAAGCAGAATCCACCGCAAGATACAGCGGCAGATGGGCTCTAATTACCGTGCCGAGATTCCTTTAAAGCTTCAGATTCCCTGCGAAGAATTTCTTCTTCAGGTAGAAGGCAGGGCAGATGGGGTTGTAGAGGAAAAAGGTCATGTTACGATAGATGAGATTAAAGGAGTTCTGAAGGAATTAGTTCATATTGAAGCACCTATAAATGTGCATCTTGCACAGGCCAAGTGCTATGCTTATATCTATGCTGCGCAGAAAGATCTGAAAGAGATCGGCGTGCAGATGACGTATTGCCATTTAGAGACAGAAGAAGTAAAGCGGTTTTCCTATATCTATCCGTTTTCGGAACTGGAAAGCTGGTTCCAGTATCTGGTAAGACAATATGAAAAATGGGCCAGGTTTCAGATGGAATGGAGGTCAGTACGGCAGGAGTCTATAAAACCTGTAGAGTTTCCTTTTGATTACAGAGAAGGCCAACGTGATATTGCGGCTTCCGTTTACAGGACAATAAATAGAAAGAAAAAGTTGTTTATACAGGCTCCTACAGGTGTGGGGAAGACTATGGCGACCGTATTTCCGGCGGTAAAAGCGGTGGGGGAAAATCTGGGAGAAAAGATTTTTTATCTTACTGCGAAAACCATCACCAGAACGGTAGCGGAACAGGCTTTTTTTACATTAAAAGAGCAGGGATTGAGATTTAAAGTTATTACTCTCACTGCCAAGGAAAAGATTTGTTTTTGTGAGGAAACAGTTTGTAATCCCGATTACTGTCCTTATGCAAAGGGGCACTATGACAGAGTGAATGATGCAGTATTTGATATGATTACTCATTCCGATGATATGAGCAGGGAGTCCCTGGAAGTTCAGGCAAGGAAATATAATGTCTGCCCCTTTGAGATGTCACTGGATGTATCGACATGGGCGGATGCTGTTATTTGTGATTACAATTACGTATTTGATCCCAATGCCCATTTGAAGCGTTTTTTTTCTGACGGAAACAAAGGAGAATATCTTTTCCTAATTGACGAGGCACATAATCTTGTAGAGCGTGGCAGGGAAATGTACAGTGCGGTTTTGTATAAGGAAGATGTGCTTGAAATAAAGCGTCTGGTGAAGAAGGATGACCCCAAACTGGCCAAAAGACTGGATGAATGTAACAAACAGCTTCTGGCTCTGAAAAGAGCATGCGAAAATTATGAAGTGTTAGAGAGCGTTTCCTATATTGCTGTGAAGCTGATGCATATTATGTCCGGAATAGAAGAGTACCTGGAAAAAGCACAGGATGAAGAAAAAAGAGAGCAGGTTTTGAATTTCTATTTTCAACTCAGGAATTTTATGCATATTCATGACAATCTGGATGAGAATTATATGCTTTACACAGAATTTGAACGTGACGGGCGCTTTAAATTAAAATTACTTTGTGTGAATCCGGCGGTCAACCTCAAAACATATTTGGATCAGGGGTACAGTACTGTGTTTTTTTCGGCCACGCTGCTTCCCATGCATTATTATAAAAAACTTTTGAGTGAAGCTGATGACTATGCTATTTATGCCCCATCCTCTTTTCCCAGGGAAAACTGCCTGATTTTACTGGGAACAGATGTAAGCTCTAAATATACTATGCGGGGAAACGCTATGTATCAAAAGTTCTCCGACTATATTTTGAATATGGTTGAAGCAAAAATGGGGAATTATATGGTTTTCTTTCCTTCTTACCAGTTTATGAAAGACGTCTATGAAGATTTTCAGAAAGAAATTGAGGAGAGGGAGGATATAGACTGTATTATCCAGTCTCAGCATATGGGAGAAGAGTCCCGGGAAATATTTCTGGAAAGTTTTGAGGAAGACAGAGAATGCAGCCTTGTGGGATTCTGTGTGATGGGAGGTATTTTTTCCGAAGGGATTGATCTTGCAAAAGACAGGCTGATAGGGGCGGCAATTGTAGGAACAGGCCTTCCCCAGGTGTGCAATGACAGAGAAATACTGAAGCAGTATTTTGATAGAAGAGGCATGAAAGGGTTTGATTATGCTTATTTGTATCCTGGAATGAATAAGGTACTGCAGTCTGCGGGAAGGGTGATACGGACAGAAACGGATAAAGGCATCATAGCTTTGTTGGATGACCGCTTTATGCAAAGAAAATACAGGGATATATTTCCAAGAGAATGGGAAAGATATCAGATATGCAGGTTGGAAAACTTTAGAGAAAATATAGAAAAATTCTGGGAGGAGAAAAAATAAATTTTCTCCTCCCAGTACTTGTAAACTAAATAGTATCATTATTCAATTGTTATATATTTAGCCTGATCTTCAATTTCTTTAGGGGCATCCTTGGGGATGGACAAGTGCAAAACTCCGTCTTTGAAAGAAGCTTTGATGTCTTCCTGTGTCAGATGATCACCGATATAAAAGCTGCGGTTGCAAGAACCTGTGTAGCGCTCTTTGCGGATACAGTTGCCCTTTTTATCCTTTTCCTCCTGATTCTCTTCGTGAGAAGCTGTGACGGTGAGATATCCATCTTTTAAATCCGCTTTAATATCTTCCTTATTATATCCCGGTAATTCAACTTCAACTAGATAGCTGTTGTCATTTTCATGTACATCAGTTCTCATTACCTGTGTTGCAGAACGTTCAATTGGACTCTCAAAAAATGGATCTTTAAAAAAATCATTGAAAAAATTTCTATTTGCTAATAACATAAATCCTACCTCCTTAACTAAATCCCTTACCTTTGTTCTAAATGTAATATAGCACACATTGTTAGCACTGTCAACAAGCGAGTGCTAAAAATGCGTGAAAAGTGTGTGAAGCACTATAAATATTGGCTTCACAATTATTGTGCCACTATATCCGGTTATTATTCTAAATTCTCTATTGCTTTTCTTTCAGTTTCGCTCTCGCCAAATAATTTTAAGAACTCCCGGGCTGCTCTGGTTAAAGGGATTTGATCGTTGTGTGCGATGACGATCTCCCTCTCGGGCAGATCTTCTTCTGTTTCGACAATAAACAAATCTTCAAGATTATCAGCGATGCAGTAATCCGGGATGAAAGCAATTCCCAATCCTATGCGGGCCAGATCCATAAGAAGATCATTGCTGGTCAGCTCTATTTCAGGGACGAGGTCCAGCTGGTGCTGCTGGAACATCCTGTGGAGAAACTCATTTGTTGTGCTTTGCCTATCCAGCATTAAAATAGGGTATTTGACAAGTTGTTCAAATGTAAGTTTCCTGTCTTTTAAATCGTGGAAGGACTGATTGGCTATGAAAACATCTCGGAAGGTTTTTATTTTTTTAAAAAAAGAAACATTGCTTAGATAGCTGTTGGGATAGTTTACTACAATCAGGTCCACCTGACCAAGTTCCAGAAGTTTTACACATTTAATGGAAGTCTGGTTGATGACTTTAATATGTGCATTTGGAAATGTCTTATGAAAATTTTCGAGATAGGGAATCAGAAAGTAGCGGCAGATGGTATCAGTGGCCCCAATACGGATCTGTCCACCTGTGGAAAGTGCATCAAGGAGTTGTGCCTCTCCCCGCTGTATCAGATGCATGGCCGGTTCAATGTGGCGCATCAGAATCTCTCCCTCTGGAGTCAGAGAAACCCGCTTTGTGCTGCGAATGAACAGCGTCTGGTCAAGTTTATTTTCCAGAGTTTTTATAGACTGGCTCACCGCAGACTGGGAAATGAAAAGCTTTTTGGATGCTTCAGAAAAACTTAAAGCAGATGCCACATGATAAAATACTTTGTAAAGTTCATAATTTATATCCACCATTAGACCTCCTAATAAATACTCCTTGTAGTATAAGATGTATGGAAGTGAATTACAACCCCTGTTATGATAAAATGATACCAGGGTCAAAAGGTCATGCATTTCATGCTTGCATGAAAAAGCATGACTTTGGGACCCGAGAAACATGATAAAAACAGGACGGGAGATTTGAGAATGAAAAAGGCGGGACACTGGGCACTGGGGATTATTTTATCGTTTGCTGTAATTATTATTCTTTTGATTTCGAGTTTTGAAGCAGCAATGTATACAGATTTCAGCTTTTATGAAAATGAATATAAAAAATATAATGTACTTCCTGAGCTGGATATGAAAATGAAAGACATGATGTACGTCACCCATGAAATGATGGAATACCTGAGAGGGGACAGGAAAAATCTTCAGGTGATTACAACGGTTGAAGGGAAAAAGCAGGACTTTTTTAATGACCAGGACAAGCTCCATATGAAAGACGTGCAGGGATTATTTATAGGAGGCCTGCGTTTGAGAGCAGGCAGTGCTGTTATTTTGTTCCTATGCCTTCTTCTTTTAATATTTACCAGGGGAGACTGGAAATATATTATTCCCCGCGCATTTCAGATTGCATTGGGGGTAACAGGAGCAATCTCGGCAGTACTGGGATATGTGCTTTCCAGGGATTTTACATCTGCATTTATAAGGTTCCATGAGGTTTTTTTTACGAATGATCTGTGGGTGTTTGATCCGGCTGAAGACTTTATGATCCGGATGCTGCCGGAAGGACTGTTTTCTGATTTTGTTGTGAGAATAGGCAGTATATTTACGGCAGGTCTTGTTATCCTGCTGATTTGCAGTGTTATATGGAGAAGAAAGACAAAGATTAGAGAAACTAATTAATTAGTTTAATATTATTAATTATTCTTATCAGGTGCGTCATGGTAGAATAATTAAGCAGGATACAGTGAAGATGCAAAGGAGACTGCTTATGAGTGAGGTAAGACGCATATATGTAGAAAAAAAGGATGAATTTGATATTGCAGCAAAAGAATTAGGACATGAAATCAGATACTATCTTGGAATCGGGACAGTGACTGGCGTTCGTGTCCTTATTCGTTATGATGTGGCGAATATTTCTGACGGAAAATTTGAAAGGGCGTGTAAAGGTATCTTTGCAGAACCACCTGTCGACATACTGTATCAGGAACATTTCCCTGTACAGGAAGGAAGCCATGTTTTTTCAGTAGAATATCTGCCCGGACAGTTTGACCAGAGGGCGGATTCTGCAGAACAGTGTATACAGCTTATCAGTGAAGAGGAAAAACCTGTGATCCGGACGGCTGTAACCTATGTCATCCAGGGAAATGTGACAGAAAGCGAGCTGGAAGCTATAAAAGTCCACTGTATTAATCCTGTAGATTCAAGAGAAGCCAGGCACCAAAAGCCCGAATCACTGGCGGTATCTTTTGAAGAGCCGGAGGTTGTTCGGATTTTTGAGGATTTTGGGACTATGACCCAAGATAAGCTGAAAGATTTATACGATTCCCTGGGCCTGGCGATGACTTTCAAAGATTTTCTATATATACAGAAATATTTCAGAGATGAGGAAAAGAGAAATCCTACAATAACTGAAGTCCGAGTGTTGGATACTTACTGGTCAGATCATTGCCGCCACACTACATTTTCTACGGAGCTGAAAAAAATTTCCTTTGGTGATGGAGACTATAAAGAGCCTATGATGCGGACTTATCACCAGTATTTACAGGATCACAGAGAAATTTCTGGGGACAGGGAAGACGAATGTATCTGCCTTATGGACCTGGCACTGATGGCGCTTCGGAAACTGAAGAAAGAAGGAAAATTGAACGATCAGGAGGAATCTGATGAAATCAATGCGTGCAGTATTGTGGTTCCCATAATGGTGGACGGCACAGAAGAAGAATGGCTGATCAATTTCAAAAATGAGACACATAATCATCCGACGGAAATCGAGCCATTCGGAGGCGCTGCAACCTGTCTTGGAGGTGCAATACGGGATCCTCTTTCCGGCCGTACCTATGTGTATCAGGCTATGCGGGTAACAGGGGCAGCCAATCCAACGGTATCTATACAGGATACATTAAAGGGAAAATTGCCACAGAAAAAGTTGGTGAGCCAGGCAGCCCGTGGTTACAGTTCTTATGGGAATCAGATAGGTCTCGCCACCGGTATTGTGCAGGAGATATACCATCCGGATTATGTAGCAAAACGCATGGAGATTGGTGCAGTGTTAGGTGCAGCACCGAAAAGGGCAGTGATCCGGGAGACTGCAGATCCGGGGGACAGAATTATTTTGCTGGGAGGACGTACCGGCCGGGACGGGTGCGGCGGGGCAACGGGATCTTCAAAGGTCCACACGGAGGAGTCCATTGCAGAATGTAGTGCAGAAGTACAGAAAGGGAACCCACCTACAGAACGTAAGCTGCAGCGTCTGTTCAGAAGAGAGGAAGTAAGCAGCTTAATAAAGAAATGTAATGATTTTGGTGCAGGGGGTGTTTCGGTCGCCGTAGGTGAATTAGCAGATGGGATTTGCATTGATCTGGATAAGGTACCAAAAAAATATGCCGGGCTTGACGGAACTGAAATTGCGATTTCCGAATCTCAGGAGAGAATGGCAGTTGTTGTAGATCCGGAAAATGTGGCTCGATTCCTGGACTTTGCAAAAGAAGAAAATCTGGAAGCAGTGGAGACTGCAGTGGTCACAGAGTCTTCAAGATTGATTATGGTGTGGCAGGGGAAAGAAATTGTAAACATTTCCCATACATTTCTGGACACCAATGGGGCACACCGGGAGACGGACGTGGAAGTGGAAATACCGAGCAGGATATCGAGTCTGCTTATAAAAGAGCAAATAGAAAATGTAAGAGAAAAGTGGCTCAGTGTGCTGGGAGACTTGAATGTATGCTCTCAAAAGGGACTGGTGGAAATGTTTGACAGCTCGATCGGGGCAGGTTCTGTGCTCATGCCATACGGAGGAAAATACCAGTTGACTAAATCCCAGACAATGGTGGCAAAGGTGCCCGTTTTAAAAGGAGAAACAGACAGTGTTTCCATGATGAGCTATGGATTTGATCCTTATCTGTCCGGTTGGAGTCCATACCATGGGGCAATTTATGCTATCACAGAATCTGTGGCAAAAATTGTGGCATCGGGAGGGGATTACAGGAAAATACATTTTACTTTTCAGGAGTATTTCCGAAGGATGACAGCAGATCCAAAGAGATGGAGTCAGCCTTTTGCAGCACTGCTTGGAGCTTATGACGCTCAGCTTGGATTCGGGCTTGCTGCCATCGGTGGAAAGGACAGTATGTCGGGAACGTTCCAGGATAGAGATGTTCCTCCTACACTGGTCTCATTTGCTGTGGCTATGGCAAAAGACAAAGAAATCATAACTCCGGAATTGAAAAAAACGGGAAATAAACTTATATGGATGAAAACCCCCAAAAACGAATATGATATTCCTGTATACAGTCAGCTGAAGGATCAGTATGACTTGTTTTATAAGGACATCCACAGTGGCAGGATTGTATCTGCTTATGCACTGGACAGATACGGCGTTATTGCGGCCGTAAGTAAGATGGCGTTTGGCAATGGGGTTGGCCTTAGAATAGAAGCTGACATAAAGGCAGACGAATTGTTCGCCCCGGCATTCGGAGACCTTGTGGCGGAAGTTCCGGCGGATAAAGCCTGCGAACTTAGGATTCCATGTACTGTAATCGGTGAAGTAACAGCAGACCAGATCTTCCATTATGGAGACACGGCAATCCCCCTTGAGGAAGCAAAAAATGCATGGACGCAGACACTGGAGAATGTATTTGCCACAAAATCTTCTTCAGACTGCAAGGAAGTAATAGAAGAAAACCTTTACCAAACAGAGAATATACATATTTGTGGTCACCAGATAGGACAGCCATCCGTATTCATACCGGTATTTCCAGGAACAAACTGTGAATATGACAGCCAAAAGGCATTTGAACGGGCGGGAGCCTCAGTGACAACAAAAGTGTTCAGAAATATGAGCGCATCGGATATACGTGAATCTGTTGAAGTATTTGAACGGGAAATTTCAAAAGCTCAGATTATCATGTTTCCGGGCGGATTTAGTGCAGGAGATGAGCCTGATGGCTCCGCAAAGTTTTTTGCAACGGCTTTTCAAAATGCAAAGATAAAGGAGGCGGTAGAAAAACTGATTCATGAACGCGACGGACTTGTTTTAGGAATCTGCAATGGGTTTCAGGCTCTCATTAAACTGGGATTGGTTCCTCATGGCTGCATTGTGGAGCAGACAGAGGAATCCCCCACCCTCACATACAACACGATTGGACGACATATTTCGAAAATGGTTTATACAAAAGTAATTTCGAACAAATCCCCATGGCTTTGGGGAGCGGAGGTCGGAAAAGTGTATACCAGCCCAGTATCCCACGGGGAAGGGCGGTTTGTCGCCGGCGAGAAGTGCATGGATCAACTGTTTTCAAATGGCCAGGCAGCAACCCAATACTGTGATATAGACGGTGTTGTCAGCATGAATGAAGAATGGAATGTAAATGGTTCTTACCGGGCTATCGAAAGTATCACCAGTCCTGACGGGCGTGTGCTGGGAAAGATGGCTCATGCAGAGAGGCGGGGAGATTCAGTGGCAATCAACATATATGGAGAACAGGATATGAAAATATTTGAATCAGGTGTGAAATATTTTACTGGAGGGCAGATAATTGGTAAATAAGGAGCAGTTATGGGAATGGATCCAGACGCTGGGAACAATCGGAAAAAATCCGGATGGCAGTGTAACTCGTTTTCCTTTTACGAATGAAGACCGTGAAGCCGGAGAATATTTAAAAAGATTGATGAGGGAAGCCGGACTTGCTGTGAGAGAAGATGCAGTTGGAAATATTATCGGCGAATGGGAAGGGCGGGATAAAAGTCTGCCCGTTGTTCTGACAGGTTCTCATTATGATACCGTTCAAAACGGAGGAAAATTTGATGGTACATTAGGCGTTCTGGCAGCGATAGAAAGCGTTCAAACCATGAGAGAGGCTGGATTTATCCCAAAACATTCCATCCGCGTGATCGGTTTTAAGGATGAGGAGGGAAATCGTTTCGGCTACGGTATGATCGGCAGTAAGGCAGTGTGCGGGCTTGCAGACCCAAATAAATTAAAGTCAAAGGATGAGAATGGGATTACACTTTATCAGGCTATGAAAGATTTTGGAGTTCATCCCGACAAATTGGATTCCTGCGAAATGAATGACCTGCAAATGTTTGTTGAATTGCATATCGAGCAGGGAAAAGTACTGGAGGAAAGACGCGCACAGATTGGCATTGTTACAGGCATTGCAGGGGTGACCCGCTTTGAGGTTACTGTCACGGGTGAAAGCGGACACGCCGGCTCTACCCCAATGAAAGGGCGCAAAGACCCTGTAGTGGCCATGAGTAAGTGGATTACAAGGCTTACATTGCTGGCAGAGACAAATGAGGAAATTCGTGCAACCGTGGGAGAAATCACTACAGTACCGGGAGTACGGAATGTAATTTGTGCGAAAGTAAGGTTTTCTCTGGATATAAGAGCCCTTGATAACCAGGAGGTTCGTATTTTTATGAAAACTATGGAGGCCTATGGAAGAGAACTGGAAACACAGCATGGCGTGCAAATCCAACTTGTACCGGAGCTTTCAAATCCATCACATTTATGCAGTGAGAAATATAGGCATATAGTTGACGAGATCTGCCTGGAGAAGAACATTCTGGCAGTCAGTCTTACCAGCGGAGCCGGGCACGACTGTATGAATTTTGCAGGAAAATGCGACACTGCTTTAATCTTTGTACCATCAGAAAGGGGGCTGTCCCACAGGAAAGAAGAATACACCTCAAAAGAGGACTGTGCAGTCGGTGCTGAAGTACTATGCGAATTTTTGAAACGGACAGCATGTTAAGACAAAAAGGAGAAAAGAGAGATGAGTATGAAAAGTTTTTTTAAATTGGAGGAAAAGAAAACAAATGTTAAGACAGAGGTGATTGCCGGAGTAACAACTTTCATGACTATGGCCTATGTACTGGCAGTACAACCCAGCGCTATAGTAGGTTTCTCAGGGGATACTTATACAGATATCAACGGAATTGTCATCACCAAAGAGGCTATTATGGTGACATGTGCCGTTGTAAGTGCAATTATCACTCTTTTTATGGGGCTGTATGCAAATCTGCCATTTGCGCTTGCTACGGGGATGGGCACAAACTTTATGTTTGGGGGCCTGATACAGTCAAACACATTGTCGTTCGGTGCAGTTATGGCTACAACTTTGATTTCCGGTGTGATTTTCGTAATTTTAACTATTTTTGGTGTTCGCGATCTTATTGTCAAGGCAATTCCCAAAAATATTAAAACCGGGATCGGAACGGCAATCGGGTTTTATATTACGTATTTAGGCTTTAAAAATTCTGGTATCGGAAGTTTTGAAAATGGCATTTCTTTCGGCAATTTGAGAGACCCAGCAGTACTGTTGGCAATACTTGGTTTATTCCTTATTGCAATTCTAACGGCTTATAAAGTTAATGGCGCCATACTTATCGGTATCGTAACGGTTACAATTATAGGGATACCTTTAGGGGTCACCACGATACCGGAAACTTTTGCAAAGGTTCCCGATTTTGCCGGCTTAAGTAATATTATGTTTGAATTTGACTTTATATCCCTGCTCACATTTCAGACCATTGTCTACGTTTTTATAGCCTTTTGTGGAGACTTTTTCTCCACCCTGGGTACTGTGTTAGGGGTGGGCGGAAAGGCAGGTATGCTCGACGAAAATGGAAACATGCCGGAAATTCAGAAACCTTTTCTTGTGGATGCCATTGGTACCTGTGTAAGTGCCTTTACCGGAAATACCACGATCACTACCTTTGTGGAATCTACTGCAGGCGTGGAAGCAGGCGGGCGTTCCGGACTTACCAGTGTTGTCGTAAGTGTACTTTTTGGTATTATGGTACTGTTCTCGCCGCTGGTATTAATGATTCCTAATGCAGCTACCGGGCCGGCACTGATTTTTGTGGGTCTGCTGATGATCAATGGTATTCAGAGTATTGATTTCAGTGACTTTACAGAGCTGTTTGGCACCTTTATCATGATTGTATTCGTGATTTTTACCGGCGGGATTGCCAGTGGTATTGCTGCAGGTATTCTGGCCCACATCGTGATTAAATTGGCAACGGGAAAATGGAAAGAGCTGCATCCGGTTATGTATGTGTTAGCGATACCACTGGTTATGTATTTCATATTTATGTAGGAGGAGAAGAAAATGAAAATATATCCCAAAAATAAAAGAAACTTATTAAAGGCGGCACTAGGTGAGCTTCAAAGTGATCTCCTGATCAAAAATGTCCGCCTGGTGAATGTAATCACAGGCGAAGTATATCCGGCAAGTGTATATGTGTATGATGGAATGATTGCTCATGTGGAATGGCACAATCCAGAGGATAACACTTTCACAGCCGAAGAAGTCATTGACGGCGAAGGCAAATTTCTGATTCCCGGACTGGTCGACAGCCATGTGCACATTGAAAGTTCTATGATGACTCCGAGAAATTTTGCAAAGGCAGTGATTCCTCATGGTACTACCACAGTGATTACTGATCCTCACGAGATAGGAAATGTATATGGCGTGGAGGGTGTACGTTACATGCATGATGCCGGAAGCAATCTGCCAATGTGCCAGTACATTGATATCCCCAGCTGTGTACCGTCGGTACCCGGGCTGGAAAATGCCGGTGCAGATTTCGGCGCTTCGGAGATTGAAGAGTTGGCCGGACTTGAGCGGGTAATCGGACTTGCGGAGGTTATGAGTTATATCGATGTCATTCACGGGGAAGACAGAATGATGGATATTCTTGATGTGGCAGAAAAACACGGACTTTATCTCCAGGGGCATGCACCGTTTCTGACAGGCAGAGAGTTGTCGGCCTATCTTTGCGCGGGTCCGAATACCTGCCATGAAACAAGAGATGCAGGGGAAGCTATTGAGAAGTACCGCAGTGGTATGCGCCTTGATGCAAGAGACAGTTCCATCACGAAAAATGTGAAGGAGGTGTGGAATGGTGTTAAAGACTGCAAGTTTTTTGATAACCTTAGTCTCTGCACGGATGACAGAGAGGCTGATGATATTCTAAATAACGGACAGTTGAATGAAGTTGTCCGCTCTGCGATTAAAGCCGGCATGGAACCGATAGCAGCAATCAAATCCGCCACCTGGAATTCAGCCAGAGAAGCCGGAATCACCAATCTGGGCGCTATCGCACCGGGGTATGCCGCAGATATGTTGATTGTTGATGACCTTAGATCGATTCACCCAAGCTGCGTCATTTACCGGGGTAAGCTGGTTGCCAGAGACGGAAAACTCACAGCGGCAATTGAGGATAAAAAATATCCACTGGAAAAAAGGAATTCTGTGACTATCAAAGAGTTAAGTGAGGATGATTTCACAATTAAAGTGCAGCCAGGCCAAGACAAAGTAAAAGTGAATGTAATGCGCTACTATGATTTAAATTTATCTACTACTCAGATAGAAAGTAGAGAATTGCCGGTAGTTGACGGCAAGCTGAAACTGGATGAGGACTTGAAGTTCGTGGCAGTGGTAAACCGTTATGAAGGAAATGACAATATTGCATTGGGCTTAGTGAGTGGGTTTGGTACAAAGAAGGGCGCGCTGGCGTCTACGGTCTCTCATGACAGCCATAACCTGACAATTGTCTATGATAAACCAGAGGATGCACTGGCTGCCGCAAATGCTCTAAAAGCCTGCGGCGGCGGTATGTGTGCGGCTTTAGACGGGAAGATACTTCATACACTGGAACTTCCCCTGGGAGGACTTATCTCCTTAAAACCTGCAGAAGAACTTGCAATTGACAGTGCACAGATGAAGGACGCTATCCGTCAATTGGGACTGACAGAAATGGAGAACCCCCTTCTTCGCATCGTAACCCTTGCATTGCCGGTTATTCCCGAGGCAAAAATGTCAGACCTTGGTTTGGTCAAAGTGTCAACAAAGGAACTGGTACCGCTATTTGTACAGTAAGTCAAATACCCCACAGCTGGCGTGTCCTGTCTTTTGAAGTAGAAGTGAAAAAGTGAATAATATTTGCATAAAAAATCTTGCATTTTGTCACATCTGTTGGTATAATCAGACCAAGTAATAAAAAATTGTACCAAACGCGAAGAAACAAGAAAGAATTTACAGCCCTATGAGAGGAGAAAGATTATGAAGAATTACAAAAGTATTATTGCAGTTCTGCTTGCGGGTACGATGTTATTTTCTTTGGCCGGATGTTCAGGCAAGAAGGATAAGGACTCATCTTCCAAAGGCAGTCAGAAGACAGCGGAGGCCGGCAAAGTAGACAAAGACGGCTACATTGTAAAAGGCACCGATACGGATTCCAAATCTGAGGACAATGACCTGGTCATTGCTATCGAAGGAAGTGTAAGCTCCATGGACCCGGCAAACATACCGGATACCAATGCGATTTCCGCAACACGAGGTGTCTATGAGAACCTGGTTCAGTTCAATGAGGAGAATGAACTCGTCGGTCAGCTGGCAAAAGACTGGGAGATTTCTGATGATTCCCTCACGTACACGTTCCACTTGAACGAAGGAATCAAATTCCATGACGGATCCGATTTCAATGCCGCTGCAGTAAAGGTAAATTACGACAGAGTTGTAAACAAGGATAACAATTTACGGCAGAGAAGAACTTTTGTCGTCACAAACGATGACGGTTCAGAGGAGCCACGGGTGGCAAGTGTTGAAACACCAGATGACTACACAGTTGTATTCAAGCTGACAAAAGCGTGGTCTCCGTTTATTAATCGTATGACACAGTTCTGTATCATTAGTCCGAAAGCTCTTGAGGAATATGGCAATGATATTATGAACCATCCCGTTGGTACAGGCCCCTATACATTTGTAGAGTGGGAAGAGGGAGACCATACAACAATGAAGAGAAACGATGATTACTGGAGAGAGAAACCGGGAGTGGATACCGTTACAATTAAAGAAGTTCCTGAAGCCGGTACACGTACGGCAATGCTCCAGACAGGAGAGGCTGATTTTGTGTATCCTATGCCTGTAGATCAGATTGAGGCAGTGCAGGATACAAAGGATTTGAATGTAATGGCTGCAGACTCTAACATTATGAGGTATGTAACCTTGAACATGAATCTTCCTGAACTGAAGGAAGAGAAAGTACGGCAGGCTATGAACTATGCAATTGATAAGGACGGGTACGTCCAGCTCATGTATTCCGGTTATGGAAAACCTGCCACTTCAGTAGTTCCGGAGATTATCACAGGTTATGAAGAGCAGCCGGCATATGATTTTGACCTGGACAAGGCAAAAGACCTGCTGAAGGAAGCCGGGTATGAAGATGGTTTTAAGCTGACACTGTGGGGAGATAACAGCACGCAGGAAATCAAAGGCATGACATTTATCAAGCAGCAGCTTGAGCAGATTGGAATTGAAGTAGACGTTATGCCAATGGAGCCGGCGACAATCAATGATAAAATTTATGTAGATGCAGATGAAACCGATATAAACATGTGGTATGTAAACTGGTCAGCTTCTGATTTTACAATGGACGGTTCTATTCGTTCACTGCTTTACAGCAGCATGTGCCCTCCGGTAAGTGCAAATACGGCATATTACAATGATAAAGATTTTGACAAAGACTTGGATGAAGGGCTCACGAATGCAGACCCGGATGCACAGGCAAAGGTATATGCAGATGCACAGAAACGTGCATGGGAAGCATGTCCATGGCTGTTCCTTGGCAATGACCAGGTGATTTTTTCAGAGAAGACATACCTGTCAGGCGTGTATGTATCTCCGGATGGTGCTTTCCATTTTGAGAACGCATCCCTGGCACAATAGTCAGCCATAGGATTTAAGCAGATATAGAACTTAGACGGATATAGAACTGCCATTTTCTGTAATGGCAGTTCTTTTAGAATAGGAGGAAAGCTGAATGGGGCGTTATGCATTAAAAAGGATTTTAAGCGCAATTCCACTTCTTATTGTTATTTCATTTTTGATTTTCATGTTCATACACCTTATCCCGGGGGATCCTGCAAGACAGATCGCGGGTATGGATGCCACAAAAGCTGATGTGGAGCTTGTAAGAAATCAGCTGGGATTAAATGACCCACTGCCTGTGCAGTACGGAAATTACATGAAAGGCCTGGTCACAGGAGATTTAGGAAATTCGGTTAAAAACGGAAAGACGGTAGTGGAGACGATTAGGCCTCGATTTAAACCAACGATCTTACTGACTGTTTCATCCATGATCTGGGCAACCATTATCGGTGTCTCACTTGGAATTATTTCTGCGGTTATGAAAGGGAAGGCTTTGGATTATATCGGAATGCTGATTGCCATATCAGGGATTTCTCTTCCTGGTTTCTGGCTGGGGCTGGAATTGATCCAGATATTTTCCGTAGGGCTGGGGTGGTTTCCTACAGGGGGGCTTGGCAGCTGGCAGGCGTATGTTCTTCCGTCACTGACTATGGGAGCTGGAATTATGGCCATTTTGGCAAGGTTTACTCGTTCTTCCATGCTGGAATCTATGCGAGAGGATTATGTGCGTACGGCCCGAGCAAAAGGACTCGCGGAGCTTCCGGTTGTAATACGGCATGCTCTCAAGAATTCTCTGATTGAGATTGTTACTGTAGGTGGATTGCAGATTGGCGGACTTCTGTCTGGCTCCGTAATGGCAGAGACTGTCTTTTCCATTCCGGGTTTGGGACGTCTTCTTGTAGATTCTATTAAGTTCAGGGATTATAAAGTTGTGCAGGCATTACTTTTGTTTTTTGCGCTGGAGTATATCGTAATTAATCTGGTTGTCGATCTGCTGTATGGCGTAATCAATCCCAGAGTCCGTTACGATTAGGAGGAAAAAGCATGGCAGAAATAAAATCAACAGTAAATATACAGAATTTTGAGGATGCGGAAGCTCTTCCAAAACCGAAGAGCAAAGTAAAGGAGTTTATAAAAAAATTCACAAAAAGAAAGACTGCCGTCATTTCCTTTATTTTTATCGTACTTCTTCTGCTGGCAGCAATTTTAGGACCTCTTCTTGCACCGTATGATGCCAATCAGGCAGATTATTCGAATCTCCTGCAGGGCCCCAGCGCTGCACACTTATGGGGTACGGATGAGTTTGGAAGGGATATTTTCAGCCGGCTGCTGGTAGGCACGAGATTGTCCCTTGCCTCGGCACTTTCAGCAACGATTGTGGGAACTGCTCTGGGTATCATTTTTGGACTGATTGCAGGATTTTATGGCGGATGGATTGATTCACTGATTATGAGATGCTGCGATATTCTGTTCTCGTTTCCGGATATCTTGCTGGCAATTGCCATTGTAGCAATTCTTGGGCCGGGTATGATTAATGTTATTATAGCGGTTGCAGTTTTTACAGTTCCTTCGTTTGCACGTATTATACGAAGTGCAACAATTTCGGTAAAGGAATCCCTCTATGTAGAGGTTGCCCGATCCATCGGGTGTAAGAACAGGAGAATTCTATGGGTACACATATTTCCCGGAACTATCCAGTCTATGATTGTAAACTTTACCATGCGGGTGGGCACGGCAATTCTTGCTGCCTCATCTCTTAGTTTTCTTGGATTTGGGGCGAATGTTACAGAGCCGGACTGGGGGGCTATGCTTTCACAGGGGAGAAATTACCTCAACACGGCTCCTCATATTGTACTATTCCCCGGTATTCTGATTTTCCTCACTGTCCTGGCATTTAATCTGCTGGGTGACGGGCTTCGGGATACACTGGATCCAAAAATGAATTAGGAGGAACAGATATGGCAGAAAAATTATTAGATGTAAAAAATCTCCGAACAGAATTTAAGCGTGATAAAAGCTGGGTCACCGCAGTCAACGATGTCTCATTCCACATTAATAAAGGGGAAATATTGGGTCTGGTCGGTGAATCAGGGTGTGGAAAGTCGGTGACTTCCCTGTCTTTGATGCGCCTTCTTCCGCCGGGATCCAGCAAGATTTCCGAAGGAGAAGTTCTCTTTAATGGGGAGGACATTTTGAAGGTGAACAAGAAGGGAATGAGAAAAATCAGAGGACGTGAGATATCCATGATATTCCAGGAACCCATGAGTTCTCTGAATCCCTGTATGCGCATTTCAAAACAGATCACTGAGGCCATATTGCTTCACAATGATATTTCTAAAACTGAAGCCTATAGACGTGCCTTTGATGTGCTGAAATCCGTTGGCATTCCGGATCCTGGTATGACCTTGAACAGCTACCCTCATCAGTTGTCAGGGGGCATGTGTCAGCGTGTTATGATCGCCATGGCAATGTCCTGTGAACCGCAGCTTCTCATTGCAGACGAGCCGACTACGGCATTGGATGTAACGATTCAGGCGCAGATTTTGGATTTGATGGAGGAGATTAAAGAAGAGCGCAATACCGGAATCCTGCTGATTACTCATGACTTGGGTGTGGTGGCAGAGATGTGCAGCAGAGTCATTGTCATGTATGCGGGCCGCATCGTGGAAGAGGCACCTGTAAAAGAACTGTTTGAGGCCCCCATGCATCCTTATACCAAAGGGCTGATTGAGTCTGTACCGAAGCTGGGGAGTAATGTGACATCCCTGCCTTCGATTCCGGGAAGTGTTCCTGATCTCTCCGTTATGCCCAAAGGATGCAAGTTTGCACCGAGATGCAAATATGCCATGGATATCTGCATAGGAAAAGAACCGGAGCTGGTTCCCATTCCGGGACAGGAACACCGCTGCAGCAGATGTGTTTTACACAACCTTGAGGAAAAGGAGGTATCCAGACCATGAGCACACCAATTGTTTCTGTAAAAAACGTGACAAAAACATTTGACGCAGGGAAAGGCATGTTTGCGAGGAAAGCAAAGGTACATGCAGTAAATGATATTTCTTTTGACATTATGCCGGGAGAGACATTTTCACTTGTGGGGGAATCGGGCTGTGGAAAGTCAACCACAGGAAGGCTAATTGACCATCTCCTCACCCCGGATTTCGGAGAAATCTGGTTTAACGGAAAAGATATATCAAAACTGAGCCAAAATGAGATGCGTCCCCTTCGAGCAGACGTGCAGATGATATTTCAGGATCCCTATGGCTCTCTGAATCCGAGAATCAAGGTGCAGGATCTGATTGCGGAGCCCCTGCTGATTCATACAGACCTTTCGGCGGGAGAAAGATTGAAAAAGGTATATGAATTATTGGAAATCGTGGGCTTAAGTGCTGCCCACGGTGAGCGCTATCCCCATGAATTTTCGGGAGGGCAAAGACAGAGACTCGGAATTGCAAGAGCACTTACTGTTCATCCAAAGCTAATTATTGCAGATGAGCCGGTTTCAGCTCTGGATGTATCCATTCAGGCACAGGTTTTAAATCTTCTTCAGCAGCTTCAGAAGGACTTTAACCTTACCTATCTGTTCATTTCCCATGATTTGAGCGTTGTGGAAATGATTTCAGATAAAATTGCGGTTATGTATCTGGGCACTATCGTTGAGACCGCTTCCAAAAAAGAACTGTATGCACATCCGATGCATCCATATACACGTTCTCTTCTTTCGGCAGTTCCAATTCCGGATCCCACAAAGAAGAAGGAGCGGATTCTGTTAAAAGGAGATTTGCCCAGCACTACAAATCTTCCGAGCGGCTGCCTGTTCCATACAAGGTGCCCATACTGCCAGGAAAAATGTATCAAGGAAAGACCCGAAACGCGAGAGATTGGGGAAGGGCATTTTATAAAATGCCACTATCCGATATGCAACGAGGAGGAAAAGAATGTATAAATTTGATAGAGCAAGCTATGAAAAGAGAATGGCGTGGTATACCGATGCTCGTTTTGGGATGTTTATCCACTGGGGGCTTTATGCGATTCCCGCCAGGGGAGAATGGGTGCGCAGCACAGAAGAGATATCGAAAGAAGAATATATGCAGTATTTTGAGGAATTCGATCCGACAGCTTATGACCCTACAGCATGGGCAAAAGCAGCAAAGGAAGCCGGCATGCAGTATGTTGTGTTAACCGCAAAACATCATGATGGTTTCTGTCTGTTTGACAGTCAGTATACAGATTTCAAGTCCACCAACACCAAATGCGGGCGAGATCTTGTGGCGGAATTCGTCGAGGCGGTAAGAGCTCAGGGACTGAAAGTCGGTCTGTATTTCACTCTTCTTGACTGGTATCACACAGACTATCCTCATTACGGAGATAAGATTCACCCAATGCGGAATAATCCAGAATATGGTAATGAGAATCGTAATTTTGACAACTATCTTACTTATATGCACAATCAGATTCGAGAAATATGCACCAATTATGGGAAACTTGATCTTTTGTGGTTTGACTTTTCCTATGATGATATGAGAGGAGAAACATGGCGTGCTACAGAATTAATGGATATGGTGCGCACGCTGCAGCCGGACGTAGTCATTGACAATCGGCTGGAGGTCAGCGGGGAAGGTTATGGTTCACTTGCCAGTGGGAATCCCACACCATACCATGGGGATTTTGTGAGTCCGGAACAGATGATTCCACCCAACGGCATTTGTGATGTGAACGGCAATGACCTGATATGGGAAGCCTGTGTGACTATGAACAACAACTGGGGCTATCATGCCACGGATCATTTCTTTAAACCGGCGGGCATGTTGATCAAGAAACTGGTGGAGTGCGTTTCCAAAGGCGGCAATATGCTTTTGAACGTGGGTCCGGATGCGAGAGGCAATATTCCGGATGAATCTTTGGACATTTTGAGCGTCATCGGAAAGTGGATGAAAAAGAACAGAGAAAGCATTTATTGCTGCGGAAAGTCGGGCATTGATAAGCCGGATTATGGGCGGATTACAAGAAACGGTAAAAAGCTTTATTATCATTTATTTGAGAATACTATCGGGCCTGTTCCCCTTACCGGGATAAAAAAAGAAGAGGTAGAAAAGATACGTTACCTGGGATCAAAAGCAGAAATTCCCATTTCCACAAGCTGGGTACACAGCGATTATCCCGACATTGTGTTTGCCGACCTGGGGCCGGATCCAATACTTCCGGATGAAATTGACACAGTTTTAGAGGTCACATTAAAATAACATACAAGGGAGGTAAGCCTTTATGTTTACTGAAGAAAGACAGGAGCAGATACTAAAGCTTCTCCGGGAGCAGGGGAAAGTATATGTAAAGGATCTGAGCAAAGCATATGATGTGACAGAAGATTGCATCAGAAAGGATCTCAAAGTACTCGAAAGCAGCGGACAGCTCAAGAGAACATACGGAGGGGCAATCCTCTCCCAGGAATATCCTCTGGAACGGGATGTTATAGACCGTAAAAATTATCATCTGGATAAGAAAAAGGCGATTGCAAAAAAGGCGGTAGGCCTGATTCACAACAATGAAACGATTTTTTTGGATATTTCTACAACGAACATTCAGCTGGCCAGGCTGCTCGCCCAGGCAAAAATGAAGGTTTTTGTTGTTACAAATATGATAGATATTCTACAGATAGTGGCTAAAAATCCTTTGATCACAGCAATCGGAACAGGCGGGATTATGTATCAGACTGTCAACGGCTTTATGGGAGCAACTGCGATCGAAGCTATCAGGCAGTATAGCTTTGAACGTGCTTTCATCGGAAGCTGTGGGATAGATATGACAGATCTTTCGGTAACCACATTTGGACCCGAGGATGGGCTGACAAAAAAGGCGGCCATTGAAAATAGCCGCCACAGTTATGTTATGATGGAAAAAGATAAGTTTTATTTTAATGAATCTTATAAATTTACACATCTTGATGATGTTCACGGTATTATTTCGGATGAAAATCCGGATTCCGGAATTATCAAGACATTAGAAAATGCAGGGGTACATTTATACTAGATTGCCAGAATGTATGCCGGGAGGACAGATGATGGGAAAATTTACATTAGAAGCTTGTGTAGACTCTGTAGAGTCCGCCATTGCGGCAGCGAAAGGCGGAGCTGACCGCCTGGAATTGTGTCAAAATCTGCTGATTGGCGGAACAACACCGGTGCCTTGGCTTTTCCAGGAAATCAGGCAGCATACGGATATTAGAATCCATGCGCTCATAAGACCGAGATTTGGCGATTTTTGTTATACTGATTATGAATTTAGCTTAATCTGTGACGCTGTAGAGACCTTCCGTCAATTGGGGGCAGAGGGAATTGTTGTGGGAATCCTGAAACCGGACGGGACTTTGGATGTGGAAAGAATGAAAATTCTCATGGAGAGAAAAGGAGACATGTCAGTTACTCTTCACCGGGCATTTGACGTATGCGCAAATCCAATCGCGGCCATGGAGCAGGCCGTCCATCTTGGAATTGATACAATCTTGACGTCCGGGCAGGAAAATACATGTGTTTTGGGAAAGGAACTGCTTAAAAAGCTTGTAAAGAAAAGTGCAGGGAGAATTTCCATTCAGGTGGGGGGCGGCGTGGATGCCGGTGTGATTCGCGACCTGTATGAATATACAAGTGCCGCTGCTTATCATATGTCAGGCAAAATTGTAATGAACAGCCCTATGGAGCACCGGAACAAAAGACTGAATATGGGCGGTCCAGGCATCAATGAATATGAAATCTGGCGCACGGATGAAAATAAAATCAGAGAAGCCAGGCAGGTTCTGGATAAACTGCAGCAGAGGTGATGATCATGTTTCTAGAAGAAAACAAGGAGAGAATAAAAAGAGAATATTGTGCCAGACAAAAGGAGCTTCCCGGGTTATTTGCGGAAGTGGATGAAAAAATGGCAGACTGCCGTCAGGAGGTGGTTCTTGCCCTGCAATATTTATATACGTATTCACCGTACAGTGACGTGGGAAACTATCCCTTTGAGTATTTTCTTGATTTTGCAGAACATGGTGTGAAACTTTGGAAGGAATCTGAAGAAGTAAAAAAGCTTCCGGAAGAAATATTTTTAAATTATGTACTTTGTCACAGAGTAAATGAAGAAGAAATTCTGCCCTGCCGAAGCTTGTTTTACAATCAGCTAAAAGACAGGGTGCAGGGAATGGCTCCAAAGGAACGCATGCTGGAGGTCAACTACTGGTGCGCGGAGAACGCAACCTATCAAAGTACAGATGACAGAACTTTGTCGGCATTGGCAGTGTATAAAAGAGGAAACGGCAGATGTGGGGAAGAGTCTACATTTATGGTGAATGCTCTCAGAAGTGTGGGAATTCCTGCAAGACAGGTTTATGCACCCCACTGGTCCCACTGTGATGACAATCATGCCTGGGTAGAAATGTGGTGGCACAAAACCTGGTATTTTACTGGTGCCTGTGAACCTCAGCCCATTTTGAACAGAGGATGGTTTACCAATGCATCTTCCAGAGCCATGATGATACATTCCCGCCGGTTTGATTCCGGAGTAGAAAAAGCTCTGGCCGGCCGGATGATTGGAAAGACGGGAATAACTGTGATGTTTAATGAACTGGACCGTTATGCAGTGGTTAAAAAAGCAAAGGTACACATAATAGATGAGAATGGCAGTCCGGTGCCGGGCGCACAGGTTTTCTTTGAAGTACTCAATTATGCACAATTTTTCCCGATTGCTCAGACTATCACAGATGAGACAGGAGAGACATATTTATTTACAGGGGTTGGCAGTTTGCATATTCGTGCAGAGCTGAACAAGCAGGCAGAGTTGTGTGGGGATGGGTTTATCGATACCGACAGAGAGGATATTTGCACAATTAAGCTGACAAAGAAAGCACCTAAGGAAGAATGGCTGGCTTACGATATGACTGCTCCCCATGACACTCCTGTACATACAGATGCCCCTACAAAGGAACAGGTTCTGTCAGGTGATGTAAGACTTAAAGCAGCTGCCAGGATAAGAGAGTCCCATATGCGTACCTTTACAAATCCAGACAGAGAAGCTTTTTTAACCGGAGATACGAAGCCGGGGGAAAATGGAGAGCTGCGTCAGGCTATGCTTGATGTTTTGACAGTAAAGGATCAGACAGACTGTAAATATGAAGTCCTGGAAGAACATCTGCAGTATGCCCTTCCCTATAAAAAACAATATCCCCATGATACCTTTGTACGGTATATCTTAAACCCGAGAGTGGAAGATGAGATACTTTCTACTTATCGGAAGAAGATCATCCAGACATTTGGTGCCGAAGAGATGAGTAAGTTTAGGGGAACGCCTGCCGCTATATGGGACTGGATTACTCTGAATATCTGTACCTGTCCTAAAAAAGAACAGGACAGCCTTATAACCCTTCCCGCTGCAAGCCTGAAGCTTCATACCGCCAGCCCTCGCTCCCAAAAGGTGCTTTTTGTAGCTATTGCAAGGTCATTGGGTATTCCCGCAAGACTGAATCCTGTCAGCGGTACAATGGAATACATGGCGGGAGACACATTTGTTCCCGTTTTGCCGGAAGAGTTATCGGACTGCCATCTGGTCTTAGAAAGAGGGGCAGATGATGCATGGAATTACTTCCAGGATTGGAGTATAGCCCGTTTTGTAGAGGGAAAATATGTTTCTTTAACGCTTTCAGATACCCTGTGGGAAGATGAAGAACTGCATCTGCAGCTAAAACCCGGCATATACAGGATTCTGACCGCCAACCGGATTCCCAATGGTTCGGTATTGACAAATCGGTATGAACTCCGGCTGGAGAGCGGTGAAGAAAAGAAAATCAGTCTGATGAAGAGAGAGGCAGACCTAAGTGATATGCTGTTGAATATTGATATGCCGGATTTCTATGTCCGGGATTGCAGCGGAAAGGAAATTAGCGGAGGTGATTTGAGCAGCAGCGGTCAGCATATTTTTTTCTGGCTGGAGGGAAGCAGAGAGCCTACTATTCATATTTTAAACGAATTGCTGGGACAAAAGGAGGAATATGCAGGATACCAGAATGAGATGATTTTTATTGTCCAGTCAAAGGCAATGCTTGCAGACAAAAATATTGCCCAGGTTTTGCGGACATTTCCCGGAATACGGGTCTTCTACGATGATTTCGCAAGAAATGTAGAGCTGCTGGGCAGACGTGTGTATGTGGATCATGAAAAACTTCCATTAATTATAGTTACCTCCGGAAAGCTAACTGCGGCCTATGCAGAAAGCGGATACAATGTGGGAACAGGAAATATGATGCTCAGGATTCTGGAAGAAATCCGGAATACCCGGGAATGAAATGGAGGTAGGAAACGTTGAAAATAGATTTAAGTGAAATCAGCGGAAAAAGACAATATCAGTTTGTAGAAAAATTTAATTATATACGGGAAGCAGGCACAAAAGGTGAGAAAAAGGCAGCGAATGAGATATTAAGATATCTCGAGAAAACGGGACTTACAGCTGTCACAGAAGAATTTGAATTTCCTGCATATGAGATTATGGAGGCGAGACTTAAGGTTACACAGCCATATGAAAAAGAGTATCGGGTAATAGGGTATAAAAAATGCGGAAACACACCGGAGAGCGGCATTGAGGCACCCTTTCTTTATATTGAAAACGGGGATGAAATCAGTCTGTCTTATGCAAAGGGAAAGATTGTCATGCTAAACGGACCGATACAGAAGAAAACCTATCAAAAATTAGTTTCCTTTGGGGCAGTTGGATTCATCACTATGTCAGGAACTCCAATCGATGAAGGGGAGGATCTGAAGCCTGCAGGGTACAGCCTGCGCGGCGTAAAAGAGCCTCCCGTACAGGGCGTGAATCTGCACTATAAAGATGCGGTGGAGCTGGTAGAAAATGGGGCTTCCCGGGTTAGATTAAAGCTGCAGCAAAGACAGGTGACGCGTGTCTCAAGAAATATTGTTGCCAGAGTAGAAGGTCTTGACAAGGCAGAGGAGATACTGACCTTAAGTGCGCACTACGACTCTGTTCCTCAGGGTCCGGGTGCCTATGACAATATGTCCGGTGCAGCGATTATCATGGAGCTTGCAGGATATTTTGCTAAAAATCCTCCCAGGCGTACGCTTGAGTTCATCTGGTTTGGGGCAGAAGAAGCAGGGCTTTGTGGGAGCAGGGCTTATGTGAGGACCCATGAAGCAGAACTTGCAAGACACAGATTCAATATGAATGTAGACCTGGCGGGACAGCTCATTGGCGGAACAGTAATCGGCGTGACAGGAGAAGCTAAAGTATGCCAGATGCTATCTTATCTGATGCATGAAGCCGGCATGGGTGTATCATTTAAAAATGACATTTGGGGAAGTGACTCCAACACATTTGCCTGGAAAGGTATACCGGCCATGACACTCAACCGAGACGGTTTCGGTATGCATACACGCTATGATACCGTCGAACTGATTTCTTCCTGTTCCTTAAAGCGCAGTGCAGATATCCTGCTGTATATCGCCAAAAATCTGTCCCAGGCAGAGGTCATTTCTTTTGAGAAAAAGGTACCGGAGGAAATGAAGCAGAGGCTGGAATTATATTATGAGGAAATATAAGACTCCTCTTTTTGTTTGTCTCGTTTGAATCTTGCAATTAGTTCTTCCAACATGTGTGCCTGGCTTGAAAGTTCTTGGCTTGCAGCAGCGTTTTCCTCAGAAGTGGCGGCATTTGCCTGGATTACGGATGAAATCTGCTCGACACCTTGATTTATCTGTGCTATGGCAACGGCCTGCATCTGGGAGGCATCTGCAATCTTGTTAATCAGCGTGATGGACTCATTTGTGGCATTTTCACTTTTTTGCAATGATTCAGCGGTAGCGGATGCAATTAAGGATGCTTTGTCAATTGCTTCCACTGCAGCTTTAATTAAAGAGGCAGTATCCTTTGCTGCTTCCGCTGATTTGCCAGCGAGGTTACGTACCTCATCAGCTACAACGGAAAAGCCCTTTCCAGCTTCGCCTGCACGGGCTGCTTCAATAGCTGCGTTCAAAGCCAGAATATTAGTCTGAAAGGCAATATCATCAATCATTTTAATGATTTTCGAAATCTCCTGGGATTTCTGCGCTATCCGCTCCATGGCTGTCACCATATTCTGCATCTCATTGCTGCTCATATTCATTTCTGTTCCAGAAAGAGACACTTTGTCATATGCAGATTTTGCATTTCCTGCATTTTGGGTGATTTGCTCTGTAACCTGTTCGATTGAAGCGGATAACTGTTCTACAGAACTTGCCTGTTCTGTTGCACCTTGAGACAGTGTTTGAGAAGTATTTGCTATCTGCCCGGAACCACTGTTTACCTGTTCTGCCGAGTTATGAATTTGACCTAACATGGCATTTAGGTTTATGAGCATTGTCTGCATGTAGGTTTTTAATTTTCGAAATTGCCCTTCGTACTCTTTGTGCAGTTCAACGGTGAAATCCCCTTCGGAAATCAAGTGCAGAGCATGGGATATTTCATCAATATAAGACTGGTAATTGTTAAGCTGCCCTATGGTGAGCCGGAAAGATTTGGCAAGCTGTCCTATTTCATCTTTCGAAGATACTGAGAGTTCTACATCAAAGTCACCGTCAGAGATGCGAGTCGCAGCAGCTGTAATTTTGCGGATTGGCTTTACAATATTACCACTTACAATACTGGTGATTATGATTACCGCAGCCAATACAAGAAATAACATTATAGACACAATGGTAATAACGGAACGAAGTCCACCACTAAGGATACTGTTTACCGTATCTATAGGTATTCCTACAAAATATATGCCTATGATTTGCTTGCTGTTATTATATAAAGGGGTATATTTTGTCATATACTTAGACCCAAGAATGTCTGCTTCACCGAAATATGTATTTTTGTTTAACCCCTTTTTGTATGCATCTTCATTGGTATCCAGCTTGGTTCCTATGACTCGTTTACCATTATTATCTTTGATTGTGGTCAATACTCTTTTAAAATCGTTGCCATCCTTTCCGAAAACAGTTGCAACCACATTCATTTTTTCAGAAAGCAGGTCAATGGCTTCATAGCTGCCTTCAATTTTCTGCCCATTTTCATCGATGAGTACGCCACTGCTATCTAGTGATAAAGTTCCAAACTGTTCTTTAAGTTGAACAGCGAGCATGTTATGCGCTGCTGTCAGTTGCTCTTCCACCTGTTTTTGCATAATCTTGTCTGTGGTTTTAAAACTTTCATAAACGCCAATTATGGCAGTGGAAAGTGATGTGATAATGACCAAAACAAGGATATTTAAGGTCAGTTTCGTTTTTAAGCTTTTCAAATTATGCACCTCTTTTTTATAGTTTAAAATCTATATATGATTATCGGCTGAATCCTAGTAATAATAACTAATATTATAAGTTTTCTGTAATATTTTTTATATTCAAAATATACGTAAACTGTATATAAGAGGTCATTAAAGAAAATAGCCCTTTATCGTTCAATTAATATTTAAAACGGCGTGTAGAGCCTTCCTGATTTCAGGCATCCGCTTTTGTTCAAACTCTGGCCGATCTTTAAGCCATTTCGTGTTTAGCGGGGAGGGATGGGGTAATATATAGGCCGGCTTATCATGAATTACTTGGTCTTGAAATACTAAATCAGCAAAGTTCCTTTTGGGGAAAAAATAGTTAGATGCATGTCTCCCTATTATAATGTAAATCAAGTTATCGACAGATTCTAATTCAAGATGCATCCATTTTTTTGCACAGTTCTTGGGCGGCGTACGGTCTCCTCCTTTTGGATTTTTTCCTGGATAGCAGTGCGCTATAGAGGTAATATAAAAGTAATCGGGGTTATAGAATACCTCATCTTGTATTTGATACCATTCCTGTCTAAGCTTTTTGCCACTCATATCATTAAATGGCTTTCCTGTTTCATGGACCAGCAGAGACGGGGCCTGACTAATCTGCATAATTTTAGATTGGGAATGCCCAAAAAATACCGGATGAGGTTCATACCCAAATAGTTCTTCGCAATCTCTGCACTGCAAGATTTCTTCTTTTAACTGTTGTATTTTCATAATGGTAGTCTCCAAAGAATATCAAAAAAGCCCATAAATCTGGGCTTTCTACTAGTAGCGGAAACTGGATTTGAACCAGCGACACCACGGGTATGAACCGTGTGCTCTAGCCAACTGAGCTATTCCGCCATATACGATATTTGAAAATGTATGGGACCTATAGGGCTCGAACCTATGACCCTCTGCTTGTAAGGCAGATGCTCTCCCAGCTGAGCTAAGATCCCATAACTTCACCGGTTTGCGATTGTATTACCCGCAACCCGCTTTGCTATTATACTATTAAAATTCGTCAGATGTCAACACCTTTTTCTGCTTTTTGAAATTTTGTAGTTTTGTGAAAAATCTGCTAAGTTGTCAGATATTTCCTTGAGCATATTAAGTCTATTTCTTGTAGCAATACTTTACTGATTATGATAAAATCAGAAGATGAGAAATTAATGGAGGAAAAAGTGATGAATGAAAAATCCAGAATTGTACTAAGGCTTGTGGCAGGTTTGTATCTTGTATATACAGGAATTAAATTGATTCAGGGACTTATGGCAGATAGACCTGCCAATATGGTCCTAATGTTTATAATAGCAGTAGTCTTTGTTATTGTCGGTGCCGTATTTGCCATTCTTTCTATAAAAGATATGAGAGAACTTAAAGGCACAGAATCGCCCGGGGAGCAAAGTGATGAGGAAGAGGTTCGGGAATCAGGAGAACCGCAGAACAGCGTGGAAATTGCCAAAGACGAGAACAATGAAAACAAGAACAATGTAAACCAAGAAGGAAGAAATACAGAGATCACGGACGAAAAAAAGTGATAGGGTGGATTTTATAACAGAGATAAGGAGAATTTAATATGCGTATAGGAATGGGGTATGATGTCCATACACTGACCACCGGAAGAAAGCTGATAATCGGAGGAGTGGAGATACCTTACAAAAAGGGACTCCTGGGACATTCAGATGCGGATGTGCTGGTTCATGCGATTATGGATGCTTTGTTGGGTGCTGCGGCCCTCGGTGATATCGGAAAGCATTTTCCAGATACAGATCTTCAGTATAAAGGGGTCTCGAGCATTGAGCTGTTAAAGCGTGTAGCACAGCTCATCGATGCTGAGGGGTATATTATAGAAAATATTGATGCCACGATAATTGCACAGGAACCTAAGATGCGGCCCTATATCGATCAGATGAGGGGCATTGTGGCAAAGGCACTTGGTCTCCTTGACGACCAGGTCAATATCAAGGCGACAACAGAAGAGGGGCTGGGATTTACCGGAAAGGGAGAAGGAATTTCTTCCCAGGCAATCTGTGCGCTGGAGAAGATAACAAATTTCAGCAGTTTTGATGTCACTCAGACTACAGCCGGCTGTGCGGGATGCCAGGGCTGCAAAAGAGAGTAGAGGAAAGGAAGTATAAGATGCGGCTTCGAAAACTTGACAGCAGTGAACACGGCCTGACAAGAGGTCTATGGGAGAAAGTGTTTAACGAGGACAGCAAAGAATTCCTGGATTACTATTATTTTATAAAAGCAAGAGATAACCAGATTTATGTAATAGAGGAGGAGCGGAAAATCCGCTCCATGCTCCAGTTGAATCCTTATGCTCTGCAGGTGGAAGATAAGCAATTTCTGTGTAACTATATTATTGCTGTTGCCACGGAGGAAAGTTACCGGAAGCGCGGCTATATGGGGGAACTGCTGCGAAAATCTATGAAAGATATGTATAGGCAAAGAGAGCCATTTACATTTTTGATGCCAGCAGCAGAGGCTATCTATACGCCTTATGATTTCCGTTTTGTTTACAGACAGAACCAGACAGAAATGTATGGCAAAGAGGGGATTGTGGAAGTGGACTTAAAGGATGCGGGGCCTGGTGACTCTGCTGATATGGCAGAATTCTTCAGAAATTACTTTGCTTTGCAGTACCAGGTATATGCCCTCAGAGATGAGAAGTATTATCAGACTATGATATTTGAACAGATGAGTGAAAACGGCGGGGTAAAGCTGATGAAGCTGGACGGACGTATTGTCGGAATGTTTGCTTATGCCAGAGAGGATAATCTTTACATCAGAGAACCCTTATATTTACGGGAATATGAAGAAGACTTCCAAAAGGCCGTTTACACATTAAGAAACGGGGCTAAGGCATCGGCAAAAGTATATGCGGGAAATGAAAGTGCAGAAACAAAAAAAGTTCCTACAATTATGGTGAGAATACTGCATTTGCAGTCACTTTTGAAATCTATGAACGTAAAGGCAGGAGAGAGGCTGGACTGTTCTTTTGCAGTGTTAGATCCGATCATAACAGCCAACAGCCGGGTATGGAAACTACTAAGCAGCGAAAATGATAGCTCGGTACAAGTTCGGGAGACAGAAGATTCAGAGGGAGTATTGACAATCAGCGCACTGACAAGTCTGCTGTTTGGTTACAAGACATTAAAAGAAGTAAGCCAAGAAGAAGATGTGGTAATCTCTGAAAGATTAGCAGATGAATTACAGAAAATTCAACCATTGAACAAAATATACTTAAATGAAGTGGTCTGAATATTCTGAAAACAGAGCGCAAAAGGGACAGTCCCCTTTTTCGTAGTTGACAAATTTGATAAGTTTGCATAATATGTATCTATATAGATAGAGTTTTAAAGGCAATGAGCGGAAAGAGTAGCAGGTTCTGAACTTTCAGAGAGAGGCTGCCACCGGCTGAAAGTGGCCTCAAGGGAGGAGTTTGTGAAGTGCATCCGGGAGCTGATTCTGCAAAAGTGACAGGCACTAGTAGCAGAGTACGGGGAGCATACGTTACGTGTGATAAGTGAAAGAAGAAATTCTTTTATTAGAGTGGAACCGCGGATATGACTTCGTCTCTTACAGGAGACGAGGTCTTTTTTCTTTCACAAGAAGGGAAGGTAGAAAGTTTTATGGGAATGATATCTTATATTAAAAATGAAATTCAGGTAATCAGGGAGCGCGATCCTGCAATAAAATCAAATATGGAGGTCTTGCTTTACCCGAGTTTTAAAGTTATACTTAACTATAGAGTGGCTCATAAGCTATATCTGAAGCAGCACTATTTTCTAGCCCGCTGGATCTCACAGAGAGCGGCAAGAAAGACCGGAATTGAAATACATCCCGGTGCAACGATTGGAAAGGGCCTGTTCATCGACCACGGAAGCGGAGTTATTATCGGAGAAACGACTATTATCGGGGATAATGTAACACTCTATCAGGGAGTTACTCTGGGCGGCACAGGCAAGGAACAGGGAAAGAGGCACCCTACACTGGAGGACAATGTGATGGTCAGTGCAGGAGCAAAAGTTATCGGATCCTTTACGATTGGTGAAAATTCAAAAATCGGAGCGGGGTCTGTTGTATTGGAAGAAGTTCCGCCTAACTGTACGGTTGTAGGCGTTCCGGGACGTGTTGTCCGTATGGACAATAAGAAAGTACCCAGAACAGATATGGATCAGATTCATCTGCCGGATCCGGTTCTGAGTGATATCAAAGAGCTTCAGGAATCCTGTGTTCGACTCAATGGTCAGGTTAAGGATATGGAAAAGCAAATGAAACACCTGCTTGACAAAAATAGTGGACAAAAAAGATGAGTCCTAAAAACAGCAAGAGGAGAGGAAGTATGAAATTATACGATACACTGTCAAAAAGAAAAGAAGAATTTATTCCCCTGGAACCGGGAAAAGTAAAAATGTATGTCTGTGGACCTACTGTTTACAATTACATTCATATAGGAAATGCAAGGCCTATGATTGTATTCGATACAGTGAGAAGATATTTTGAATATAAGGGATATGAGGTCAACTATGTGTCTAACTTTACTGACGTGGACGACAAGATTATAAAAAAGGCGATGGAGGAGGGCGTGGCAACATCTGAGATTTCCCAGCGCTATATTACAGAGTGCAAGAAGGATATGAAAGCTATGAATGTGAAGGCGGCCACAAAGAGCCCTCTCGCCACCGAGGAAATCTGCGGCATGGTGGACATGATTCAAACACTGATTGACAAGGGATTTGCCTATGAGAAGAATGGAACCGTCTACTACCGTACAAGAAAGTTTAAAGATTATGGAAAATTGTCTCATAAGAATCTGGATGATTTGCAGTCCGGCGGCCGCTCTCTGCTAGTGTCCGGCCAGGAAGAAAAAGAAGATTCTTTAGATTTTGTTTTATGGAAACCCAAAAAAGAAGGGGAACCGGCATGGAAATCTCCCTGGAGTGAAGGGCGGCCCGGCTGGCATATCGAATGCTCCGAAATGTCTAAGAAGTATCTGGGAGAGCAGATTGATATTCACGCAGGCGGAGAGGATCTGGTATTTCCTCATCATGAGAATGAAATCGCCCAGAGTGAATCTGCAAATGGCAAAGAATTTGCAAAATACTGGATGCATAATGCGTTTCTCAATATTGACAACAGGAAGATGTCAAAATCTCTTGGCAATTTTTTTACAGTCAGAGAGATCGGCGAGAAATATGACTTGCAGGTCCTGCGGTTCTTCATGCTCAGTGCTCACTACCGAAGCCCGCTGAATTTCAGCGCAGAGTTGATGGATGCAGCAGGGACGGGGCTGGAAAGGATTATAACCGCCGCAGATAATTTGAAGTTTCTGAAGAACAATGCGAAATTACAGAATATGACAGACGTAGAAAAAGAGGATTTTGAACGGACACAGGAGTATGTGGATGGATTTGAAAAAGCAATGGATGATGATTTTAATACAGCAGATGCAATCTCTTCCATCTTTGAACTGGTAAAATACACTAATACAACGGCAGACACAGAGAGCTCCGCAGAGTATCTGCAAAGTCTTCTGGATTTGCTGATAAAGCTGACGGATGTACTTGGAATCATCGTGGATAAAGATGACGAAATTCTGGCAGAGGATATCGAGGCTCTTATTGTGCAGCGCCAGGAGGCCAGAAAGAGCAAAAATTACGCGAGAGCTGATGAAATCAGAGAAGAACTTCTGTCAAAAGGTATTATACTGGAGGATACTCGAGAAGGGGTAAAATGGAAAAAAGCGTAGGATTTGAGTTTCACGAGTATATAAAAGAGATACTGGATCTTCAAGAGGTGGATATTGCAGGCTATTCACCTCTTGTTCTGGCATATATCGGTGACTGTATTTACGATCTGGTTATCAAGACCATGGTTATCAGCGGGGGAAATAAACCGGTACATAACCTACATGAGGAGACAAGCAGGTTTGTACAGGCTTCTGCTCAGTCATTGATGATGCGAGCTATGCAGGAACACTTGACAGAAGAAGAGCATGCAATTTACAGAAGGGGACGAAACGCAAAATCTGTTTCCCCCGCAAGAAACCAGTCCATCACGGATTACAGAAGAGCCACGGGATTTGAGGCACTTTTGGGATATCTATACCTGAAAGAGGATTACAAAAGACTTATCGATTTAGTAAAAATCGGCTTGGATAGCCTAGAGGAGTAATATGCAGGAAAAAGAAATAAACAAATTAGAAAACGACGGAAATACTTTAATAATCGAGGGCAGAAATGCAGTTATGGAAGCTTTTCGCTCGGGAAAAACAATTGATAAGCTTTTTGTTTTGAATGGCTGTCAGGACGGGCCTGTGAGGACAATTGTGCGAGAGGCCAAAAAACAGGATACGATTTTGAACTTTGTAGAAAAAGAAAGACTCTCACAGCTTTCCGAAAATGGAAAGCATCAGGGGGTTATTGCGTATGTGGCTGCCTATGATTATTCGGATATTGAAGATATGTTTAGTCTGGCAGAAAGGAAAGGGGAACCTCCTTTTCTGATTCTGCTTGATAATATTGAAGATCCCCATAATCTGGGGGCGATAATCCGTACCGCGAATCTGGCAGGTGCACACGGTGTCATCATACCTAAACGAAGGGCTGTGGGTCTTACTTCCACAGTTGTGAAAACCTCGGCCGGAGCTCTGAATTATACTCCTGTAGCAAAGGTTACAAATATATCTAAAACGATAGAAGAACTTAAAGAAAGAGGCCTTTGGTTTGTATGCGCAGATATGAGCGGTGAACCCATGTACAGCCTAAATCTCACAGGCCCTATTGGCATGGTCATAGGGAATGAAGGAGAAGGAGTAGGAAGGCTGGTAAAGGAAAAATGTGATTTTGTTGCAAGTATTCCGGTGAAAGGGGAGATAGATTCCCTGAATGCGTCTGTCGCAGCCGGAGTGCTGGCATATGAAATTGTTCGTCAGAGAATGAAATAAAAACCTGGAAAATATTACAGGCGGTCAGAATGAGAGAGGGTTGGACTGATGAGTAAATATGATGCGATAACAGACAAGCAGTTGATTTCAGATTTCCGGAACGGAAATTCAGAAATTATGGACTACATCATGGTAAAATATAAATCAATGGTCCGCAAAAAGGCAAGGGCAATGTATTTGATTGGTGGGGAAAATGAAGATCTTATACAAGAGGGAATGATTGGACTTATCAAGGCGGTCCGTGATTATGATCCTTCTCAGAAGGCTTCGTTTGTCAGTTTTGCTGAACTTTGCGTATCCAGACAGATGTACACTGCAATCGAAGCATCAAAAAGAAAAAAGCATCTGCCGCTAAACTCTTATATATCCCTATATGAAAATGGAGGTAATACAGACGAAGAGAAGAGCATTCCTTTGATAGACACTATCGAACCGGAGGTGGAGAACAATCCGGAAGCTCTGTATTTTGGCAAAGAATACACAGAAGCTTTTGCCGGGGAGTTAAAGAAAAATTTAAGTACTCTGGAAAACCGGGTGTTGTACCTTCATCTTATGGGGGCTGATTACAGGACAATTGCAGAATTGCTGGATAAGAGTCCCAAGACAATAGATAATGCACTCCAGAGAATAAGGAACAAGGCGGAAAGATTATTACCGGAATAAAAGAAAAGTCGGAAAAAGACCTATGAGTGAAAATATATTGCAGCATTGTGCAACATGTTCTGGAGGGATTACAATTAATAAAAATAGCCCGGGTTCCATAATGAATCCGGGCTAAAATATTTATATAATTTCGATAACATTTTTTGGGCCAGCTGCCTAGCGGATTCGAACCGCCGACCTCCGCCTTACCAAGGCGACGCTCTACCTACTGAGCCAAGGCAGCTTGTACGTGAATTTCACGCAACATTGATAATATACACTAAAAAGGGCAGTATTGTCAATATGGTTTGCTAAATATTTTCAGAATCCAGTATGATTGTGAATGGCCCGTCATTGATAAGGCTGACTTTCATTTCGGCTCCGAAGCTCCCGGTCTGGACTATCGGGACAGTTTTTCTGCATTTTTCTATGATATATTCGTAGAGGGCATTTGCCATATCTGGTTTTCCTGCTTCAATAAAGCTGGGGCGGTTGCCTTTTTTGCAGTTCGCATACAGGGTGAACTGGGAAACAAGGAGAAGACTCCCGCTTACATCGGACAGGGAAAGATTCGTTTTCCCATTTGCATCTTCAAAGATTCTAAGGCCGGTCATTTTCCGAATGAGCTTGTCCGCGGTTCCTTGGGTGTCGCTGTCTGAAATCCCGATCAAAACAAGAAATCCCTTTTTTATTTCGCCAATTACTTTTTCATCCACAGTCACGGATGCTTCCGTAACTCGTTGTATTACAAATTTCATATGCTTTCCCCTTGTTTTAGTTTATATGCTGTTTAGTTTATACTACATGTACCATAAAGTCCAGTACGCTTTTCCTGGGAAACCAATAAGATTACGGGCTATAAATATTATAAAAAATGAATGCTACTGTCAAGATGCAACGATTTGAGGAATACAGGAAATTAGTGGTGTGATTTATATGAGATTATGCTAGAATAAAAAATGTGGGGACCTTTAGTACAGGTGAAAGGTAGCAGTGATATGAGCCTGTTTAGAGATCAGCTCGTCCCGCTGAAAGAATGTCTGGAGGAATTACTGGAATTTATACAGGGACTGAAGGTAGAAGAAATTCCGTATTTTTACAGATCCATTGAAAACATGAAATATAATCTGGAAATTTGCTGTTTGGTTCAATATGAGGGGTGGGAACAGCTGGAGAGTATTCTAATAAGGGACTGGAAGGCAGCAAACCATATGCTGCTGGGAATCCCGGGATTTGATATTCGTGCGGACAATCCTGACAAAAAAGATGAGCTGAACTGCAGGTTTCTTGAACTTGTTTCCAATGTAGAAGAATTCTTACGGGCGGGAGAGAACTGACAAAAGGACGAGGGAAAAAACCTCGTTCTTTTGCTGTCAGGAGATTACTTGTCGTTGTATAGAATTTGTGGTAATATAATTGGGCAGAATGTTAGTATTTGAGGAGGAAATAATGGAAAACGAGACAGTTTCAAGGAATTTTATTGAACAGGAAATAGATAAGGACCTGGCGGAAGGTGTATATGACCATGTTAGTACCAGATTCCCCCCTGAGCCCAACGGATACCTTCACATTGGACATGCCAAGTCTATACTTTTGAACTACGGTCTTGCCCAGGAGTATAATGGAACATTCCATATGCGTTTTGATGATACAAACCCAACAAAAGAAGATGTGGAATTTGTAGATTCTATTAAAGAGGACATACAATGGCTGGGGGCGGACTGGGGCAATCATCTGTATTTCGCATCTGATTACTTTGATCAGATGTATGAATTTGCAGTGAAATTAATAAAAAAGGGAAAGGCATATGTTTGCGATCTTTCGCCGGAAGAGATTCGCGAGTACAGAGGAACGCTGACTGAGCCGGGAAAAGACAGCCCATACAGAAACCGCTCTGTGGAAGAAAATCTGGAGCTGTTTTCGGCTATGAAGAAAGGTGAATATAAAGATGGGGAGAAGGTTCTGAGGGCCAAGATTGACATGGCATCACCCAATATAAATATGCGCGATCCCATTCTTTACCGCGTTGCCCATATTTCTCATCACAGGACGGGGGATAAATGGTGTATTTATCCGATGTATGACTTTGCCCATCCGCTGGAAGATGCAATCGAGGAAATTACTCATTCTATTTGTACTCTGGAGTTTGAAGACCACAGGCCGCTATATGACTGGGTTGTAAAAGAATGCGAATTTGAACAGCCGCCGAGACAGATTGAGTTTGCAAAGCTGTATCTTACCAATGTGGTGACGGGAAAGCGCTATATAAAAAAGCTGGTAGAAGACCATATTGTGGACGGCTGGGATGATCCCCGTCTTGTGTCCATTGCGGCATTGAGAAGAAGAGGCTACACGCCAGAATCAATCAAGATGTTCATCGATATGTGCGGCATATCGAAGAGCCAGAGTTCTGTGGATTACGCCATGTTGGACTACTGCATCCGTGAGGACTTGAAGCTGAAGAAGCCCCGCATGCTGGCGGTACTCGATCCTATTAAGCTTATAATCGACAATTATCCGGAGAATCAGGTGGAATATCTGGATGTGCCGAACAACCTTGAAAATGAGGCCCTGGGCAGCAGAAAAGTGGCCTTTGGCAGAGAACTTTATATTGAAAGAAACGATTTTATGGAGGAGCCGCCGAAGAAGTATTTTCGTCTTTTCCCCGGAAATGAAGTACGTCTTATGTACGCATATTTTGTGAAATGCGTAAGTTTTGTAAAAGATGAGGCAGGAAATGTGACGGAGGTTCACTGTACCTATGACCCTGAAACAAAGAGTGGCGGAGGTTTTACCGGAAGAAAAGTAAAAGGGACGATTCACTGGGTACCTGCTTCCCATGCGGTAAAGGCGGAAGTCCGTCTTTATGAAAATCTTGTAGATGAAGAGAAGGGTGTATACAACAAGGAAGACGGTTCTTTGAATTTGAATCCGAATTCGCTTACTATCCTTAAGGATTGCTATGTGGAGAAGGCCTTTGATATGGCAAAGCCGGCCGACAGCTTTCAGTTTGTCAGAAATGGCTATTTCTGTATAGATGCAAAGGACTCAAAGCCAGATGCACTGGTATTCAACAGGATTGTTCCCCTTAAGAGCTCTTTTAAATTGCCAAAATAGTCACAAGGGGAACCATGAGATGAATGAATTGACGATCAACCTTCAGACTGACTCTAAGACTCCTCTTTATGAGCAAATTTACGACTATATAAAAAAGGACATTCAGAGTAAAAAAATTAAAAGCGGGGAAAAGCTTCCCTCTACCCGTTCCTTGAGTAAATATCTGGAGGTCAGCAGAAGCACAGTAGAGCTGGCCTATGAGCAGCTGTTATCTGAGGGTTACGTGGAGGCGGAACCTTACCGTGGGTATTTTGTGGCACAGATAGAAGGTCTATATCAGCTAAACCAGGGCACGGAGAAGATTCGAGAAAAGCCTGCAAAAGAAGCAAATCGATTTAAATATGATTTTACACCCAATGGAGTAGACCTGAAAAGTTTCCCTTATCATGTGTGGCGAAAATTATCAAGAGAGTGTCTGCTGGATGACAAGGCCGAAATGTTTCGTCTGGGACAACCTCAGGGAGAATATGGACTTAGGAATGCCATCTGCAATTATCTGCATCAGGCAAGAGGAGTTAACTGTCGCCCAGAGCAGATTATTGTAGGGGCTGGGAATGACTATCTTTTAATGCTTTTGACAACAGTTATCGGACAGAATCAAAAGGTTGCCCTGGAAAACCCCACATACAAGCAGGCCTACAGGCTTTTTAAAAATCTTTCCTATGAGACTTGCACTGTGGATATGGATTCCAGAGGCATGAAAATCAACCAGCTTAAGGATTCCGGAGCGGATATTGCATTTGTAATGCCATCCCATCAATATCCTATGGGAATTGTCATGCCTATCCGGAGGCGTCTGGAGCTTTTAAAATGGGCAGACGAAAAAGCGTTTCGCTATATCATAGAGGATGATTATGACAGTGAATTCCGCTACAAAGGGAAACCAATCCCGGCGCTTCAGGGATATGACAATCATGACAAGGTAATCTATATGGGCACCTTTTCAAAGTCCATTGCACCGGCGATACGAATGAGTTATATGGTGCTCCCGAACCCGCTGCTTGCATTGTACCAGGTGAAAAGCGGGTTCCTTAATTCTACTGTTTCAAAGGTAGATCAGCTGATCGTACAGAAGTTCATAGAAGAGGGATATTATGAGCGCCACTTGAATAAGACAAGAGCTCTATATAAAAACAGACATGATGTATTGCTGGGGTGCTTGAAAGGAATGCAGGATATCTGCACGGTGTCGGGAGAAAACTCCGGTGTTCATTTATTGCTTCACTTTGGAGAGGGATTGTCTGAGGAAGAGCTGATACAAAGGGCAAAAGCGGAAGAAATAAAGGTTTACGGGGTGACAGAGTATTATGTTGAACCCCCGAAAAAGAGGAATGCTACAATACTGCTTGGATATGCAAATATGAATGAAGAGAGGATAAAAGAAGCGGTCACCATTTTGGAAAAAGTGTGGAGAGAAAAAATAGCAGAACAAACAGGACCAAAGGATAATTCCCCGGCCCTGTGAGAATAATCAGACTGTTATTTAATTTCAATAGAAGGCGATTTCTCTTCATCTGAAACCGCTCCATCAGGAGTCTCACCGGCGCCGTCCGCAGAAGTATTGTCCGTTGTTTTTTTCAGCGGGACATACTCTCTGTCACGGACAGGCTGAAGATCACTGTCCAAATCAAAATCCTCATCTTCTGTAAGGTCCTGGCTGTCACCACAGCTGCATTCATCAGATCTGCTTTTGCAGAAATAAGCTATGATAAGACCAATTGCAGTACCAACGGTTGCAAGACTTATGAACCATTTTAAAAACTTTTTCAATTTATAAGTCTCCTTTCTATGGGGTAATAATTGAACTTAGCACTTATTGTAATACTTTTCAGGTGTAATTACAATGAGAAAATCGAAATAATATTTTACATAAAGATGAAAATATAGTATAATCCATAAGGCGGTGGGTTCATAAGAACCGCTAATGAATTTTAGCAGTGACAATATACGCAGGAGGGTTCAAAATGGTAAAAGCAGTAGTAGGTGCTAACTGGGGCGATGAAGGAAAAGGCAAGATTACAGATATGCTGGGAAAAGAGGCCGATATCATCGTTCGTTTTCAGGGGGGAGCAAATGCAGGACACACAATTATTAATGATTATGGGAAATTTGCACTGCATACACTGCCATCCGGGGTGTTTTACGACCATATAACCAGTATTATCGGGAATGGTGTAGCGCTGGATATTCCTGTTTTATTTAAAGAAATCCAGTCCATTATTAATCGGGGAGTTCCAAAACCGAAAATTCTTGTATCTGACAGAGCACAGATTGTAATGTCATATCACAAAGATTTTGACGCATACGAGGAAGAAAGGCTGGCAGGAAAGTCCTTTGGTTCTACAAAGTCGGGGATTGCACCATTTTATTCCGACAAGTATGCAAAGATTGGTTTTCAGGTCAGTGAGTTATTTGATGACAAGCTTCTGAAAGAAAAGGTTGTGCGTGTTGCAGAGCAAAAGAATGTGATGTTGGAACATTTATACCACAAGTCACCGATTGATCCTGACGATTTATATAAAGAACTCAAAGAATATAAAGAGATGATTGAACCTTATGTATGTGATGTTTCTCTTTATCTGCACAATGCCTTGCAAGAAGGAAAGCATATACTGCTGGAGGGGCAGCTCGGCTCCCTTAAGGATCCGGATCACGGCATTTACCCAATGGTTACGTCTTCTTCTACGCTGGCAGCTTACGGTGCAATAGGTGCAGGAATTCCTCCTTATGAGATTAAGCAGATCATCACGGTGTGCAAGGCATATTCCAGTGCAGTCGGAGGAGGCGCCTTTGTCAGCGAGATTTTCGGAGACGAAGCAGAAGAGCTGAGACACCGCGGCGGGGACGGCGGAGAGTACGGTGCTACGACCGGACGTCCCAGACGTGTAGGCTGGTTTGACTGCGTGGCATCAAAATACGGCTGCAGAATGCAGGGAACAACAGATGTGGCCTTCACCGTTCTGGATGTGCTGGGTTATCTTAATGAGATTCCGGTATGCGTTGGATACGAGATAAACGGGGAGGTAACTACTGAATTTCCAGTCACCCATCTCCTTGAAAAAGCGAGGCCGGTATGGAGGAAATTCCCAGGATGGAAATGTGATATCCGCGGAATCAAAAAGTATGAAGATCTGCCGGAAAACTGCAGAAACTATATTGAATTTATAGAACAGCAGATTGGTTATCCGATTACTATGATCAGTAACGGCCCCGGCCGGGATGATATCATTTATCGAAATTAGTCAAATACCCCGCAGTAAGCTGCGGGATATTTTGACTCTCGCGGCAGTCGCTAAATGGAAATGCCAGCATTTTTGCCTGGCTTGTTGCTGGCGGGAATAAACAGTTGTGTTGACTGCCCGAGCCCTGTATTTTTGCAGGGCTCTTTTTCTTATACCTTTTCCACAAATATAGTATAGTTGCCTGGTAAAACTTTTAGCATACTTAAGAGGGGGCAATCATATAATAATAAGGCCGGTGTCTATCGGCAAGGAGGTATTTTTATGCGTCAGAGCAACAATAAAAAAACAGTACAAGAGATGATTTCGATGGAAGAATACCTGGAAAGAAGACAAGAGAAAAGAAAAACAGAAATAGCAGAAGATCCGGTAAAGGGAAGCAGAGCGACAGAATGGAGTGCAGCTATGGAACTTGTACAATTATTGTATGTATAAGAAACTAAGACTCTTCATCTGTATCATCTGATTTTTCATTTTGAAACAGACGGTAGATTAATCCATAAGCATATAAAAGAACAGGTACAAAAATTGTGGCGGCTACTGACACTTTCAGCAAATCAGCGGAGGCAGAGCGATCAAAAACGGCGAAAATCAAAGTGCTTCCATATAGACAAATGAGAAGAATAGCACCGATTAAAGCGAGAATACGTTTGGCTTTTTTCATGACAACCTAAATCCTTTCTATTGCATATAATGTTATTAAGTAATAAATTTATTATAATTGAAACGGGGAAGCATTTCAACTTTGAATTGAAAATGATCATATTTTGTTATATAATGGGTGCGCAAGTGAAACTTAGAAAAAGGAGTTATATACCATGAGCGAAAAGTGTTTATTAGACCAGTGGAGAGATATGGCCTATGATAAAGAACAGACAAGAGAACAATTAGAAAAGTTCTGGGGCACATATTTTAATATTGAGAAAGAAATTTATGAGCAGCTTCTGGAAAAACCGGATACAGAGGTAAAAGGCACCGTAAAGGAGCTGGCTGGGAAGTATGGACAAGAAGTCCTGACAATGGTAGGGTTTCTGGACGGTATCAATGACAGTCTGAAGGTTCCTAATCCTATTGAGACAATGGAGGAGACAACAGAGGTGAGCCTTGCATTCGATAAGGAAAAGCTATATAAAAACATGGTCGATGCAAAAGCAGACTGGCTTTATGAGCTTCCACAATGGAATGAGATTTTTGATGAAGAGACTAGGAAGCGTCTGTACCGTGAGCAGAAGCAGTCAGGCACCATACGCAAAGAAAAGAAAATAGGAAGAAATGATCCCTGTCCCTGCGGAAGTGGCAAGAAATATAAAAAGTGCTGTGGAAGAAATGCATAATTAAATCGAATGAGAATATATTTTGAAGTTGTCGGCATAATATGTCTATTATATTACAGTGCCATTTGTCTGTATACAAGAAAACTCAATTCTACCTTTGCTTTATTCTGGCCGGTGTGCAGCGGGATACATATTCTGCTAGGTCTCCTGGCTTTTAAGGGAAAGTGGAGTATTCTACTGTGGATTATAATTTTTTTGCTCTGGGTTATTTTTCTTTCAGTTGAAATACAAATCTGCACTGCAATGACGAAAAGAGCAGAAGCCGGGCTTTCGTATATTATCGTTCTCGGTGCTCAGGTCCGTGGAACAAAAATAACCAATTCATTGATGAGGAGGCTTGATGCAGCTCTTTGTTATCTGGAAGAAAACTCCGAAACCAGCGTAATTGTTTCAGGCGGACAGGGCAAGGGAGAAGATATTAGTGAAGCATTTGCTATGGCAGAATATCTGTATCAGCACGGAATTGATGAAAAGCGTATTATTTTGGAGGATACATCCAAATCTACAATGGAAAACTTAAAAAACAGCAGTAAGATAATAGATGATTTAAGCAGACCTGTTGGAGTTGTGACAAATAATTTTCACATGTACCGTGCGCTGCAGATTGGCAAAAAGGCCGGGTTCAAGAATGTCCGGGGAATTGCTGCCACATCGAACCCGGTATTACAGTTAAATTATCTGGTAAGAGAATTTTTTGCTGTAATCTGGATGAAAAATAGCAGTTGACAAAAATGCCGACAGTGTTATAATGAGTCTAGATTTAGAAGAAAACACATTGACGAGACGAGTAGGGTGTGAAAGGATACAGAGAAGGAAGCCAAAGGCTGGAAGCTTCCCATTGCGGAAACATCTGAAAACTACCTCTGAGTGGCTGAAAACAGTCCGGTGATTCCGTTATCATCAAAATGAAGTGGTTCTGGCAGCAAGTCTGCTGGCTCAATTAGGGTGGAACCGCGAGATTATTGTAAACTCGTCCCTTTCTACAGCTTTTCTGTAGGAAGGGTTTTTTAATGCAAAAAAATTTATGAGAGGAGAAGAATATGAAGGTTATTTTAAAAGACGGATCAAGTAAAGAATATGCAGAAAGCAAGTCTTTGATTGAAATTGCAAAAGATATCAGCGAAGGGCTGGCCAGAATGGCCACAGCCGGAGAAATAAATGAAGAGGTAGTGGATTTAAGGACAGTTGTTGATAAGGATTGTAATCTCAATATACTGACATTTCAGGATGAGAAAGGAAAGGGAGCATTTCGTCATACTGCATCCCACATTATGGCTCAGGCTATAAAAAGATTATATCCGGACACGAAGCTTGCAATCGGACCTTCCGTAGCAGACGGGTTTTATTATGATATTGATAGGGATGAGCCGCTTGTCGCTGATGATCTAGAAAAAATTGAAACGGAAATGAAAAAGATTGTAAAAGAAGCACTTCCTATTCAGCAGTTTACAAAACCGAGAAAAGAAGCTATTGAGTATTTTAAAGAAAAAGATGAACCATATAAAGTAGAATTGATTGAAGATCTTCCCGAAGACTCTGTAATTAGCTTTTATTCTCAGGGAGAATTTACAGATTTGTGCGCAGGCCCACATCTGATGAACACGAAAGCCGTAAAAGCGTTTAAGCTTACAAGCCTGGCAGGTGCTTACTGGCGAGGCAGTGAGAAAAACAAAATGCTGCAGAGAGTTTATGGAACAGCATTTCCCAAAAAGGCTGAGCTGGATGAGTATTTGACAATGATGGAAGAAGCAAAGAAGCGCGATCACAGAAAATTGGGCAAAGAACTCGGTCTTTTTATGATGCGTGATGAAGGACCCGGCTTTCCGTTTTTCCTTCCAAACGGAATGGTTCTCAAGAATACACTTTTGGATTACTGGCGCCAGATACACACAAAAAACGGATACCAGGAAATTAATACTCCGATTATGTTAAGCCGCCACCTGTGGGAGACATCAGGGCACTGGGATCATTATAAGGACAACATGTATACAACGGTAATTGATGATGAAGATTTTGCAATCAAACCAATGAACTGTCCGGGCAGCATTTTAGTATATCAATCAGAACCCCGTTCCTACCGCGACCTTCCGCTGCGACTGGGAGAGCTGGGACTGGTTCACCGCCACGAAAAATCAGGCCAGCTTCATGGTTTGATGCGGGTACGCTGCTTTACCCAGGACGATGCCCATATTTTCCTGACACCGGAACAGATTCGAGATGAAATTAAAAAAGTTGCAAAACTAATTGACGAAATATATGCTCTCTTTGGATTCAAGTACCATGTTGAACTCTCCACCAGGCCTGAGGACAGTATGGGAAGCGATGAGGACTGGAATATGGCTACTGATGCGCTGCAAGGTGCTCTGGAGGAGTTGGGGCTTCCTTACGTGGTAAATGAAGGGGACGGCGCATTCTACGGCCCGAAGATTGATTTTCATCTGGAGGATTCCATTGGAAGGACATGGCAGTGCGGCACCATCCAGCTTGATTTTCAGCTCCCGCTGCGTTTTGAGATGGAGTATACAGGAGCCGACGGGGAAAAGCACAGGCCGATTATGATTCACCGTGTGGCCTTTGGTTCCGTCGAGCGTTTTATTGGTATTTTAATTGAGCATTTTGCCGGTGCATTCCCCACCTGGCTGGCACCGGTTCAGGTTAAAATACTGCCGATTTCAGATAAGCATAAGGAATATGGCCAAAAGGTTCTGGAAAAATTACGAGATGAAGGTATCCGAGCAGAAATTGATACACGTGCAGAGAAGATTGGATATAAAATCCGTGAAGCGCAGATGAAAAAGATTCCATATATGCTTGTAGTCGGAGCTAAGGAAGAAGAGGAAGATCTTGTCTCTGTCAGAAGCAGAGAGACAGGAGATGAAGGTCAGAAGAATTTGGACGAATTTATTGCATCTATAAAAAAAGAAATTGACGAAAAATCTGTCCGTGAAAGGAAAGAGACAGAATAATTTAACTGTTGGCTGGGCATAATGATACTGATTACATGATAGGAGGAGGTATGATTATGCCAGATTTGAAATGCACGGTGCAGACATGTACACACAACAAGCAGTTTTTATGTGACCTTGATAAAATTCAGGTGGGCGGAAACAATGCAAAATCAATGATAGAGACATCCTGTGATAGCTTTCAGGAAAGAGCAGGAGAAGCTTATGAAAACGGAAGCTACTCTAACAGTTACGGAGATGACATTACGGGGAATGCATCCGACCGCAGTGACGTTGACTGTGAAGCTACAGCCTGCCAGTATAATGACAGCTGTAAGTGCCAGGCCGGAAAAATCAGTGTAGAAGGAAGCAATGCCTGTCACAGTGACGGAACAGCATGTGCAACCTTTGAATATAGAGGCTGATTTAGAAAAATGAAATGAATATATAAGTACCAGACGGGGACGATTGATAATAATCGTCCCTTTCTTTTGTTGACGTGAGAGCACGTGTGGCGCTATAATCATTGTATCTGCATAAAAACGGGAAGGAATTATAAAGTGAATGGATGATAAAACACGAGATAAAATAAAAAAACAAGAGGAGAAGGGATATTATTCAGGAAGACCAGTATTCGATGGAAACGGTCGTTCAAGATTCCTACAGAAAATAGGGCGGGGAATGTCCGCTTTTCTGGTGATAGCAGCCGGCCTTCTTTTTTATTTTGCACTGCTGAGGCTCCCTGCTATTTCAGGGGCGGTTAAGGAAATATTTGAGGTTTTGAAGCCGATTATATATGGGCTGACAATTGCTTATCTTTTGAATCCCATCGTGAAGTTCATAGATTCCCGTTTAATTCCGGTCTTGGAAAAAAAGATTCCCAGCAAAAAGAAAGCACATGGGATCTCCAGATGTGTAGGCATCTTTGCGGCAATTATTGTACTTATTTTTGTGATTGTCACTTTGTTAAATATGATGATTCCTGAGTTATATACAAGTATCAGAGATATGGTTCTTACTGTGCCCAGTCAGTTAAGTCAGCTGGTTGATAAAGTCATGGAGATGAACTCACAGAATTCAACCTTAAGTCAGTTTTTAAACAGCATACTCAAAGAGGGCACGGAATATATACAAAACTGGATGCGCAGTGATTTGCTGAACCGAGTTAATATTGTGATGTCCAACCTGACAGTAGGTGTCATCAATATTGTCAGAGAGCTGCTGAATGCTGTCATAGGCATTATAGTATCTATATATGTACTGTTTAGTAAAGAAAAGTTTTCCAGTCAGTGCAAAAAAGTAACGTATGCGATTTTTCGCCCGTCGCAGGCCAACATGATTCTTCACCTGACGACGAAAGGAAATGAGATATTTGGCGGTTTTATTATTGGTAAAATTATTGATTCCGCTATTATAGGCGTATTGTGCTTTCTGGGTCTTTCACTGCTGAAGATGCCCTATACAATGCTGGTCAGTGTAATAGTGGGTGTTACCAATGTAATTCCGTTTTTCGGCCCATATATCGGTGCCATACCAAGTGCTATTCTAATCATGCTGGCAGACTTCAGGATGGGAGTTTATTTCATCATATTTATTATAGTGCTGCAGCAGATTGACGGAAATATTATAGGACCGAAGATATTGGGAGATACAACTGGCCTCTCGTCCTTCTGGGTAATCTTTGCAATCATGCTGGGCGGAGGTTTGTTTGGCATTCCGGGTATGATATTGGGCGTACCTACGTTTGCGGTAATCTATTATATTGTGAATATGCTGATTGACCACTTGCTGGAGAAAAAGAAGCTTCCATTGCATACGAAAGCATATGGAGAAAAAAGCTATGTAAATTCCGGAGGAAAATATATACATTCAGATGAAGAAAGAATCCAGGAAAATACTGGGGAAAAAGAGGAATAAGAGATGCCAATAAGAGTACAAAATGACTTACCGGTGAAAGAAATACTGGAGAGAGAAAATATATTTGTAATGGATGAATACCGTGCAGCACATCAGGATATCCGTCCTATAAGCATTGGGCTATTGAATCTGATGCCCTTAAAAGAGGACACGGAGCTTCAAATTCTCCGCTCCCTGTCCAATACACCTATACAGATAGATGTGACCTTTGTGCGGGTCAGCAGCCACGAGTCAAAAAACACCTCCACCAGCCATATTTTAAAGTTTTACGAGCCGTTTAAAAACATCAAAAACAATAAATTCGACGGTTTTATTATTACAGGAGCTCCAATTGAACAGATGCCGTTTGAGGCTGTGGATTACTGGAAGGAGCTGGAAGAGATTATGGAGTGGACAAAAACAAACGTGACTTCCACCCTGCATCTTTGCTGGGGAGCACAGGCGGGCTTGTATTATCATTATGGAATTGACAAAGTACAGCTTCCGGAAAAATTATTTGGTGTTTTTAAACACAGGGTCAAAAACCGCAAAATTCCGTTGGTGAGAGGTTTTGATGATGTGTTTTACGCTCCCCACTCCAGACATACTACGGTTTCCCAGGATCTTCTTGAGAAAGATGAGAGAATTACCATATTGGCTGATTCTAAAGAAGCCGGGGTCTTTTTATGTATGGCAGAGGATGGAAGGCAGATTTTTGTCATGGGGCATCCTGAGTATGACAGAATGTCACTTGACTCAGAATATAAAAGAGACAGGGCAAAGGGATTGGATATACAGGTACCCGCCAACTATTATCCGGATAATAATCCCCAAAATAAACCAGAACTGATCTGGCGGGCACATGCGAACAATCTGTATTCTAATTGGCTGAACTATTATGTATATCAAATGACCCCTTATGACCTGTATGGAACGCCGTCGTTTTAATAATTTTCAACACGTTGATCTTTCGAGTTTCCTGTCTGATATTCATTGTGTTTTTTTTCAATGGCTGTCTTATCCTGTTTTATAGCTCCGGAATGGATCAAGGCAGTCTTAGCGCATGCAGGACCGATTAATTCATACAAAACAGACGAGGATAAAATAATCGTCAACAGCATATTGCCCATAGTATCAGTTAAGATTCTTTTGCCTAAAAAAGCGAGCCCAATTGCTACTCCGGCTTGAGGAAATATAGCTAACCCTAAATAATTTCTTACTTCCTTTGTGGTTTTCGCTAGGATACATCCCAAATAAGCACCAAGGTATTTTCCCACAATCCGCATTATAAAATAGGATACACCGATTACTCCCAGGGTATCGAACGAGCCAATATCCAAACTCATTCCTGATACAACAAAGAAGATTGACAAAATTGGTGGGGTAAATCTTTCTACTTGCCTGTATAATTTTTTGTCTTTAGTCATGTTGATATAGGTCGTGCCAAACAACATACAGGAAAGTAAAGGGGAAATATCTACCGCAGCGCATAATCCCGCAAGTCCTAAAAGAAGTGAAATGGTTAATATTAGCCGGTTATCCTTGCTTCGTTTGGGAGTCATTAGCTTGCTCAAAACGACACCGCTTATAAAGCCAATTACCAATGCTCTAATATTGTATACCATGGGCATTAAAATATCAGAGGAAGAAACATTTGCCCCAGTCCTGGCGTTAACAATGGTAGTTGCCACGCTAAATACTATTAGACATACAGCGTCGTCAAAAGCAACTACCTGTAATAACATATTTACAAAATTGCCCCGGGCTTTACCGCTCACTTGGAAAGTAACAACATGTCACTGGACGATTTCAATGTCATTTTAGAAGTCCATAATATTGCCACGATTAAAGATCTTATACGACAGGATATAGGCGTTTCTATCCTTGCAAGAAGCGCGTGTCTTGATGAATTAAAAAAAGGTAAGATTACCGTATTGCCTATAGAAAATCTCAGCATGATTCGCGAAATCAATATTTTATATCACAGTGATTTTAAGCATGCGGATATTTTGCAGAGTATAATGAAGGAATACAATAAAGCAGTGAAATTTTACGCATCATAAATTGAGATTTATAACCGGTCAAATATCTATTAGCTGATATTCGACCGGTTATCTTAATGATTATTTAGTATTCGCGATAAAGTATTGCGAGCAATTCCAAGACGTTTAAGAGCTCTTGTGAAACTAGAAGATGGAGTGGCTGGATAGTAAGTATAGCCTATTGTTCCTCTAGCTGAAATTGAGATACCAGCTCGCTCAATGACTGTGCCTGTGCGGATAGTTCCTCGCTGGTCGCCGAGCTTTCTTCTGCGGCGGCGGAATTGCTCTGTACGACAGTGGATATCTGCGATACCCCTTCCTCTATATGTTCTATGGCAATGGTCTGCTTGTCGGAAGCATCCTGGACGGCAGCCATTGATTGTACAATTTCATTCAGGCCAGCGATTACCCGTTTCAATGCATCGGCGGTTTCATCTGTAATCTGGCTTCCGCCGTCCACTTCAGTGATGGAAGTTTCTATGAGATTTCTTGTATTGGCTGCAGACTGTGCGCTCTGTTCCGCCAACTTTCCAATCTGATCGGCTACCACAGCAAAACCTTTTCCCGCGGCTCCGGCTCTTGCCGCCTCAATCGAGGCATTCAGGGATAAAAGGTTGGTCTGTGCGGCAATGTCTTCGATTCCTCCAATAATATTTTTGATTTCGTTGGAGGTATTTTCTATACGTTTCATTGCTTCTGTTAATTTGGTCATCTTGTCCTGGCTTACAGCAGCTTCTTTTTCAACTGTTTTCGCTTTAGCATGGGCTGCATCTGTAGCTTTAGTCGTATCCTCCACCTGCTTTGTCACAGCTGTTGTGGTAGACAGCAGTTCCTCTACGGAACCGGCCTGTTCACTTGCTCCCTGTGCAAGCTCCTGAGCACCGGAGGCCAGCTGACGGGAACCGGCGTCTACCTGTGCGGAAGCGCTTCTTATAGATTGGATTGTTTCTGAAAGAGTCAGCCGGAGTTCCTGCATGGATAGTAATATTTCGTGGTATTCACCTACATAGATTTCTTCATTGACTCTGGAATGCACATTGAAGTTGCCTGCTGCCATTTCTGAGAGAAGATAACTTACATCACCAATAATAGTCTGCTGGGCAGATACTATAGAGGATGTTGACCGGGCCAGAGTCCGTGTCTCGTTTTTAGATTTGATATCAGGAACTTCTGTAGTCAAATCTCCTAAAGCCAGAAGCTTCAGACGCTCTGTGCACAAGCGGATGGCCTCGCCGATATGTTTGCCGGTTCTTCTTGCCATGAAGGTACCAAAAAACAGAATAATTACAGTAGATACTGCAATACCTATAAGACCCTTGACGGTATTGTCCAGAAAGTCGGAGGAGGGAGCGGTGATTCCCAGACTCCAGCCATTAATTCCTATAGGGGCATAAGCTAAATACTTGGTTTTACTGTTATAGGTGTATTTTCCAAATCCTGACTGCCCCTGGGTCATCTTTTTCTCCAGAGCGGCAACATCTTTTAAAGAAGCCTCTTTCTTGGAATCCTCAATATCGTTTTCTTCATTTACAACCAGATTGAAATCTTCATGTGCAATGATGCTCCCCTCACCGTTTATAATATAGGCGCCGCCATTTTTGCTTACTTTGATATTCGATACAATATCTGTAAGAAACATGGCATCTACAGTGACACCTACAACACCTGCAATCTGTGTATTCTGTTTGCCGTCTTTCCACAGGGGAGCTGCGATGACAACCGTTAATTTTCCGCTTACCTTGTTGTATGTAGGGTCGCTTATGACAGTATTGCCGGACAGAACCTTGCCAAAGTACGGACTGTCAGAAATATCTGTGTTGTTTATCTTATTTATTCCGTTTTTATCTGTGGCAAACACAGTATCCCATTGGTACTGTTCTTTGTATCTGCCCATTATATATTGTTTCTCAGTTGGTGAGAGTGTTTCTGAAGCTAATTGAGGAATTGTACCAAGCATTTCCACAGTATTCATGGTGGCTTTTAAGTTGGCTTTCACCTCCCCGGCTGCTTCAGCTGCCGTGACCGGCATACTTCCCTCCAATGCGCGGGCAGTTGAAATATAATTCAGATAGCAGGCGATGCCGCCTGACAAGAGCAATGATACCGTCAGTAAGCTGATGATAACTCTTTGAATCTCTCGCTTGATTGTTGTTATTTTCTCTTCTTTCGTATTATTTTTTCGTTTCCTTTGTAGTTTCATTTCTGAATCTCCTTCTGTAGATGTCTGCTATGCTTTTAAACTTTTTAATGCCTGTTTATTTTACAACGTTCCGGTGTGTTTGTCTATTCAAAACAAGAAATAAGTCACACAAAAATCATACAAAAATTTATAACTTGGCGCTTACAAACTGTACAAGTATTGGAAGTAATGCAGTGGCGGACGCGGCTTAACAAAGGTCAAATGTATATCCTGTTTCTATAGTTGACAAAACAAGTGAAGAAACATAAGATATTTTCTGCATAAATTATAGGTAAAAGCAAATTCTGGAGCAGATGTTGATAACTATTAGTTTATGTATGATTGTAAAAGATGAAGAAAATGTCTTAGATAGATGCCTTAGCTCTGTGGCTGATCTGGTTGATGAAATTATTATTGTGGATACAGGTTCCACAGATAAAACCAAACAAATAGCAGAAAAATTTACTCATAAAATCTTTAATTTTCAATGGATTGATGATTTTTCCGCAGCCCGCAATTTTGCTTTTGAAAAAGCAGAAATGGACTATATATTGTGGCTGGATGCGGATGATATTATTATACGGGAAGACCAGGAAAAATTTATGGCCTTAAAAAAAGAGCTTACACTTGAGACCGATGTTGTGATGATGCATTATAATGTTGGATTTGATGAAAATGGGAAAGTAACATTTTCCTATTTCAGAGAAAGACTGGTAAAAAGAAGCAACAAATTTAAATGGGTTGAGCCGGTTCATGAATGTCTGCAGTTCTGGGGGAATATTGTTCATGCGGATGTAGGAATTACACATGCAAAACTGGAAGAAAGCAGAAGTGACAGGAACCTTAAAATATACGAAAAGCTGCTGAAAGACGGAAAGGAGCTTTCTGCCAGAGGGACTTACTATTATGCGAGAGAGTTAAAGGACCATAAAAGATATGAGGATGCTATTTTAATGTTCACAAAGTTTCTTGACTCAGGATTGGGCTGGATGGAGGATAACATTGTGGCTTGCAGTGAACTGGCTAAATGTTATCAGATTACGGAAAACCCTCAGAAGGTATTGCAGAGCATGTTCAGGGGGTTCTGGTATGATAGCCCCAGAGGAGAAATGTGCTGTCAGATTGGAATGTATTTTAAAGAAGCGGGTAAATACCGGCAGGCAGCTTTTTGGTTTGAGCTGGTATTCAGCCTTGAAAAACCAGAAGATTCCTGGGGATTTCACCAGGAAGATTACTGGGGGTATATTCCTGCACTGGAGTGCTGTATCTGCTATGATAAACTGGGAGAGTACGAAAAAGCTGAGGCTTTTAATAATCTGGCAGAAAACCTCAAGCCCGGTTCAGCTGCGGTATTATACAATAAACAGTATTTTGAAAATAAACGAAGAGATGTAACTACTTTCAAGAAGAGCAGCCAGTACCAATAAAAGGATTTTGACAAGGGTAACCAACATTATGGATATTGTATATACTATTACTAAAGGAACATTAGTTTTATTATGAGGAGTCAAAATTATGAAAGAAAATGAAAATATAGAACAACAAAGCTGTTTCAACAATAATTCAAACTGTAATCCCTGCAACTGCGGCCCGGGAAATTGCCGCCCCAGACCTGTATGCCCTCCGGGACCAACTGGTCCAATGGGACCGAGAGGCCCGATGGGACCGAGAGGCCCGATGGGACCAAGAGGCCCGATGGGTCCGGAAGGTCCTACCGGCAGTCAGGGACCTGCGGGCGATACAGGTCCAAGAGGCGATGTGGGTCCAAGAGGTGACATAGGTCCAAGAGGGGCAACGGGAGCAACAGGTGCAACCGGCTCCACAGGAGGAGCGGGTGCAAGAGGAGCAACGGGAGCAACCGGTGCAACCGGCCCCACAGGAGGAACGGGTGCAAGAGGAGCTACGGGAGCAACCGGTCCTACAGGTCCTACCGGAGCAACAGGAGCTGCAGGCCCGGTGGGTCCGACAGGAGCAACAGGGGCAGACGGGGCAGCAGGTCCTGCAGGTCCTACAGGTGCAACAGGGGCAGACGGGGCAGCAGGTCCTGCAGGTCCTACAGGTGCAACAGGCCCGACAGGTCCTACGGGGCCAACCGGTCCTACAGGCCCCACCGGAGCAGACGGAACTTCTGTTACAATGGTTTCTATGAATGCACAGAATACAACCGGAGGTATTATCTCTGTGGTGCTTGGTGGTACCACGGTAAGCCTGCCGAATAATCAGAATCTAAGTACCTTTACGGTAAATGGTGCCAATACTGTTTTTACTGTACCAAGCACAGGCACCTATCTGGTGACTTACGAGATTAATATCACGGCATCAGTGCTTATGTCTTCCAGAATATTACTAAATGGCACCACACTTCCCGGAACCGTTTTTGCTCCACTTGTAGCTGTATCTGATTTATCTGCCACTACAATTACTCCACTGGCGGCCGGAGATAGACTTGAACTTCAGCTTTTTGGCGTAATTGCGGCATCGGTACTCCAACGCGGTGCAGGTGCTACCCTTACTGTTATACGACTCGCGTAGTTTTTTAAAACTTCAAATAAAGTAAAAAGGAGCAGCCCGGCTTGTCCTGGGCTGCTCCAAATGTAATGTCAATTTTTTTGTAACTGAAAGCCAAAATAAAACAAAGAGAATATATACTGGTATGAATTATGACAACTAACACATACTAACAAAAAACCTGTGAAAGGAGCTTTACAATGATAAATAATGAAGAACTTCCTATTGGCTTTACCATGGCACTTGCGCAGCATTCAGACGCTTTGAACCATTTTTCACACCTTTCAAAAGAAGAGCAGGAGAAAGTGGTTGAGGGAGCAAAGCAAAAGCACAGCCATGAGGCCATGAGAAATTATGTAGAAAATATGTTTCAGGGGTAATTACGGCATAAAACGCTTTGTGTGCAGCGACAAAAGAGGAGGTGCTTGAGGAGCAGAAAGCCAAGCTTAGAAGATACAATAAGGCAGTATATGCTGCGGTTTTTCAGGATGCAAAGAAATTCAAACAGAAGAGATAGAAAATATCAATATTACCATGTAATAAAACAATAGGCTATTTGTCTTCCTTTACTTGAACAGTTCGTATAAGAATTGTATACTACTATGGTATGATATGACTAAGGAGGAAGATATGAAGAAGAGAGTACTAGCACTTTTATTGACGGGTGCATTGGCAATGTCTATGTTTACAGCCTGCGGATCAAAAGAGACCGGCAGCCCGAAAGAAAACGGTACAGAGGCCGAGACAGAGGTAAAAGAGAAGGGTGAATATCAGTTTGTTTCCACTACTGATGCAGTGGCAGCTGCCAAGGAAGGCAAAACACATGTATTGGATGTACGTGAGTGGAGCAACTATGCCGAAGGAAGAATTGAAGACTCCGAATGGTGTCCTATTTTCCCACTGGAAGATGATTCACTGGTGGACCAAATGAAAACATATGCTAAAGACAAATTAAGCGATGGTGAAAAGATATACATTGTCTGCAACAGCGGTCAGAAAGGTGCACAGAAAGCAACCGGCGTTCTCAAAGAAGCGGGGGTTGATGAGAGCCTGATTTATACTGTGGAAGGTGGAGCAAAAGCACTTGCAAAGGAAAAAGGCGCCCTTACAACGAACCGGGTAGATGAGAATATTGACTGGCAGTATGTTAAAGGTACCGATGTGCTGTCAATGGAGGATCCTCAGATTGTAGATGTGCGTGATGATAAAACATACGAAGAGGGACATTTAAAGGATACACTGCAGGTAGATCTAAAAGATGTTGAAAATCCGGATGCTCAGACAGCAATGTATGATTTGTCAGGTGAGCTGGACAAAGATAAACCGGTATATTTTTTGTGCTACAGTGGAAACAAATGTGCAAAGACAGGGGTTTCAGTGTTAAAGGATGCAGGATTTGACCCGGATAATCTTTTTATTATTCAGGATGGAGCAAAGGACAGTGACATCTCAGCGGCTTTTGTAAAATAGCATAGTTATAAGGTGTTAAAGAGACGGCAGACAGCGGGGGATACCCCGCTGTTTTTACATCCATTCTCCATATTTGTGTACATATATTTTTTTCACAAGCTGAACACACAGAAGATAACCAATAAGAATTACAGCCAGCCAAAGAGCAAACTGTGGAGGCAGGCGGCGCATATCCAAACCTACTGCAAAATCTGTAAAGCCCGTTATCAGTCCGGCCGCGGTTATCACAAGTGTGGACAGGAAAAGTGGTGCCGAAGGTTTGCTTTGAAGGAACGGTATTTTTGCTGTGCGGATCATATAAATGACTAATACTTGTGATACCGTTCCAAATACGAACCATCCGCATTGAAACAAAGGGGCCTGTTCCATCGTATTTGCACCGATCACCAACCATAGAATGGCAAAACACAGAATATCAAATACAGAGCTTAATGGCCCCATATACGTGATAAAGGACTTGATAGAGTGTGTTTCCCATTTTCGCGGTTTCTTCATGTATTCTTTATCCACGCTGTCAAAGGGAATACCCATCTGTGCAAAGTCACACAGCAGGTTTTGTGTTAATATCTGCACAGGCAGCATGGGCAGAAAAGGCAGAAAAATGCTGGCTGCAATGACTGAAATCATATTGCCGAAATTACCACTTGCGGCCATCTTAATATACTTCATGATATTTCCGAAGGTACGTCTCCCCTCAATGACACCTTGTTCGAGCACCATTAAGTCTTTTTCCAGAAGAATGATGTCGGCAGTTTCTTTGGCAATATCCACGGCACTGTCCACTGAAATCCCAACATCTGCCTGTCGCAGGGCGGAGGCATCATTGATACCGTCTCCCAGGTATCCTACAGTATGACCTGCTGCCTGAAAGGCTCTTACTACCCGTTCTTTCTGGGCAGGGGACAACTTTGCGAATAAGTCGCAGTTTTTAACGGCTTTCAATAATTCATCATCATCCATTTGGTCTACATCACGTCCGATTACAAGGCTTGAAGTGTTTACGCCTACTTTGCCGCAGACCTTCAATGCCACGCCTTCGCTGTCTCCTGTGAGAACAACGGTGCGTACACCGTGTTCCAGAAGAGTGGAAATAGCTTTACTCATCCATAGGCACAATCTGTCCGCTCATTTCCACAAAAGAGGAGATAGAGATAATTTCCTCCACGGCACCTTTCGTAATAAGTTGTCTTTTTCCTGTTTTGTCCGTCAAAACTACGCTCATTCTGCCGCGGGAGAAATCGAAAGGTATTTCATCTACACGGCTATACTTCTCCAAGATGGGTTCCAGCCCATTTTTTGCGGCCCGGTTGATAATAGCAAGGTCGATTAGATTTTTTAGACCGGTCTGAAAATAACTGTTAAGATAGGCATGCCGAAGTATACGACTATCGTCCTCCCCGTGAAGGTTCATATACTTTTCCAACACAATCTTGTCCTCAGTCAATGTCCCGGTTTTATCTGTGCAAAGTATATCCATTTCTCCGAAGGTCTGTATAGCGCCGAGTGTGCGGACAATTACCCTGTGCTTTGACATGGAAACAGCCCCTTTAGCCAGCGTTGTAGTCATAATTACCGGCAGCATTTCCGGCGTAAGCCCGACAGCAATGCTAATGGCAAAGAGAAAGGCATTTGTCCAGTCACTTTTGGCAAAACCATTGATGAGAAATACGACAGGAACCATAACCAGCATCATGTTTATAAGGAGACGGCTGATGGAATCCACCCCTCGTTCAAAACTGGTTTTTGCCCGATCACCGGATAGGGACTTTGCCATAGATCCCAGGTAGGTGTCATTGCCGGTAGCAAGTACCACAGCCGTAGCACTGCCGCTAATTACATTGGAACCTGTAAAACCAAGATTCGTTAAATCAGTCAATCCATCCTCCGGTTTGTTTTTTGAAATGCTGAATTTCTCTACAGGGTTGGATTCTCCTGTCAATGCAGCCTGGGCAATAAAGGTGTCTTTCGTTGTCAGAAAGCGAACATCTGCCGGAAGCAGGATAACATTAAAAGGATGAATCATGGCCTCTCTCAGACGGTGAAGCACTGTATTTTTCTTTCCTGTTGTAATAACATTTTTTCCGTTTTCATCTTGCCTGTGCAGGGCTTCTTCGCTTGTTAGTCCGGTTTCTGCAGTGGAGAAAAGAGAAAATAATTTATCCGTTGCCATAAAAGAATAAGAGCTGAGTTTCATTTCGGTATCATGCCTGTTTTTTTGAAGCTGCCTGTTGTATAATGACCTCATAAATATAACATGTCTATGCAGATTGTCAACTTTTGGGAAGTGATTTTGTTCTCCGATTTGCCCAGATGAATCCTATGGATTTGAAAAATGCTTTGGGTTGACTTCTAAGTGGTATCATTATACAATACCATTTAGAAGAGGAACAATTATAACTAATTTAGAAGAGGAAGATTTTATGAAAATTTTTCAGAAAGGCTTCAACTATTCTCAGGATGGCTTTGGAAATCGGCTTGTTTACCACTTACAGGGCTGCAATATGAGGTGTCCCTGGTGTTCCAACCCCGAGGGAATGAAGCCAGAGGGGGTGTTAATTACAGAAAAGGAGTGGCTACTGGAGGAAGTCTGTCCCCACCGTGCAATTCAAGATGGCATACTTGAGCGGGAAATATGCCAAAGCTGCCCAGAGCATGAGTGTATTACGAAACACCGGACGAAGGGAATAAGGTTGTCTTATGAAGAGATAAATATAGACACGTTGGTGGAAGCGACTGTGTCCAATTCTTTGATGTTTTATGATGGCGGAGGAGTTACTTTTACCGGGGGGGAGGCCACAGTACAATTTTCGGAACTTCTTAAGGTGCTTAAAAGGCTGCGGGCCAAGGGGATACATACTGCTGTGGAGACCAACGGGACTCATGTCCGACTGGCGGAGTGTTTTCCATATATCAGCCAGCTTATTATGGACTGTAAATTGTGTGATGATGTGAAGCACCGTCAGTTTACAGGGATCTCCAATGTTCATATTATGAAAAACATAGGGGAGGCTGCAAGGACGCATCCCTGCGTACATATTCGCGTGCCGCTGATAGGTGGCATCAATGACAGCGATGAGGACCAGAAAGAATTTTTGGAGTTCTTCAAATCTATAAGTGGAGATAATGTGACATTCGAAGTATTGCAGTATCATGAATTTGGGAAAGAGAAATGGCATCAATGTGGGTGGGAATATAAGATGACAGATGCAGCCTATGTAAGTGATCAAGGGGTCAGGCAATTCAGGCAGGCAATTGTAGAATGCGGTCTGCAATATATGAGTACATAAAACGATATATGTCAGCAAAGTGGCGGGGATTCAGGAGGGCAAGTTCGCTTTGCGGCATCTCTGCCCTCCTGAAAAGATGAGAATATTCTGAAAACGGAACTCAAAAGGGACAGTCCCCCTTCAGAAAGGGACAGTCCCCCTTTAGAAAGGATGGAATTATGTTAGCAAGACTTGGATTATGGGCTTCTGAAATTACCGTTTTGGCGAAAGAGAGGTTTCAGGAAGAACGTAGTATTGACCACCTGGAGGGGTGGTTTCTGGCAAAAGAGATTATGAGGCGCTGCGATGAGGAGTTTCAGGACGAACCGGATTCTCTCCGCATTGCAAAGACGCTGAAGGAGACTGTGAAAGCGCTTCCTCTGTGGATCAGTGATTATCATTTGTTCGCAGGAACACAGGATGATTCTTTTGCGCGTTCCTACGCGCTGATTAACCCCGCTTTTACCGTGGACTCTTTCTGCGGATATTGTGATCCGGTGGCGGTATTTGAGGACATTGATCCCATAGGGGATATTACACAGGAAAGAATTGACGATTTGAAAGAGTACAATAATCACACGGCATTTTCGGACGCACTGCGCCGGGCATATGACCTTGCAGGGGACAGTACAAGTGAGGCTATCTTTTTTATTGAACAGGTAACAGGACATCTGGTTCCCGACGTGCGGCCCTTACTGAAATATGGAGTACAGGGTGTCAAGGATGAAATACATCGAAATAGGGAAAAGGAAAATGACGAAGAGAAGAAAGTCTATTTCCTGGCCATGGATACTGCATTGGATGCAGTACTGATTTTGGCCGAAAGGTACGCTAAACTGGCCCATGAAAAGTATGAAGCAGCAGAAGAGAAAGATAAGCCGCGGTATGCGTTGATGGAAGAAACTCTGAGAAAGGTTCCGGAAAAAGGGGCGGAGAACCTATACGAGGCCATCCAGTCCTTTATTTTAATCTGGCAGACTATGTGTCTGGAGCAGACGCCTAATCCATTTGCCTTTTCGGTGGGAAACGCGGACAGAATATTTGAGCCATACCGTGCAATGGAAGAGACAGACCGTGAGATAGCAGCGGCACTGTTCAAACATTTGCTCGTTTTCTTCAATGTAGCTGATAGAAGCTGGGCAATTTCCCAGAACCTTATTGTAGGTGGAAAATCAAACACGGGGGAAGATCTGACGAATCCGACGTCTTATGCTCTTTTGGATGCTTATTTTGATATGAATCTTCCTCAGCCCATACTTTCCGTAAAACTTCACAAAAACACACCGCAGGAATTGTATGAAAGCCTGGGAAGATTTTTCTTTACACCCGGTTGTCTGACACCGTCACTTTTTAATGACGATTCTGTTTTCCCGGTACTGCAGAGCATGAGTGGCATAAGTGCTGAAGATTTGGAGGACTATTCTGTGGCAGGCTGTCAGGAACCGCTGATTATGGGAAAAGACAATGGGAATACAACAAACAGCTGGCTGAATCTGGGGAAAGTGCTTGAACTATCTTTAAACGGAGGGATATCCACCATTACTGGAAAAAAACTGGGCAAGAGCGATGAAGAGCTGGGGTATGCAGATAAGAAGTCGATACTTGAGAATATCAGAAAAACATTTTATCAAAATCTGAACGAATATCTGGATAAAATGATTGCCTGTGCAAATGCAGCATCTGAGGCAGTTGGCCTTCTTCAGGTTCCATTTTTGTCTGCCATGATGGGGGGAGTTAAAAGCGGTATTGACGCAAGAGACACAAAGAAACAGGGGACGAAATATAACGGAAGCGGCTGCTTAATTCATGGGTTGTCTGTAGTTGCGGATTCTTTTATAGCAATTGACACCTTGTTAAAGGAACGCCCCCAGGATGCTGACAGGCTGATAGCTGCACTTAGCACAAATTTTAAAAACGATCCTGCAATGCAGCAGTACCTTATGACAGCACCAAAGTTTGGAAATCATATAGCAGTGGTAGATGAAGAAGCTGCGGAGATTGCAAACAAAGTCAGCGACATGGTTGCGTCCAGAAAGAATTATCTGGGCAATCCATTTAGACCTGATTGGTCCACACCTTCCACCCATCTTTTGTATGGATACTGGGTCGGGGCCACACCGGACGGGAGAAAAGCAAGGGAACAACTGGGCTATGGCGTAGACCCGCTGTACGGAGAGGCTCACCAGGGACTGGGCTTTAGAATGTTGTCCAATATGAAGCTGCCTTTTGAAAAGATGAATGGAGGATATGCATCTCATTTGGGAATCAATCCAAACTATTTTAAATCATCTGAATTTGAAAGCAAGGGTCTTGAGTTTCGTGATAAGATTGTGGTGCCACTTTTCTACAACCCACAGGAAAAAGGAGTATCTCCGTTTTACTTATACGTGAATGTGGCCACCCCTGAGATGTTGAGGAAAGTCCTTACAAATCCCAAAAGATATGCCCCCAGTGGAGTGTATATTGTGAGAATTCACGGGACATTCGTTAACTTCCTGGATTTATCACAGGATATTCAGGAGGACATTATTAAAAGGCTGGACCCGGCGTCTGCAAGTATGTGAGAAGGAGAGAAAAGATGCAGTATTATATCGGAATAGACCTTGGAACCTCCAGCGTGAAATCCCTTCTGATGAGAGAAGACGGCGAGATTATAGATATCGCGCAGGAAGGGTACGACATCATAAAGCCCCAACAGCAATATGCCCAGCAGGATATGAACCTGCTCTGTCAGGCCGCCGAGAGAACAATACAGGCGATTTTGGTGAAACATTCCGGGATAAAGGAAAATATACGGGGAATCGGTTATTCCGGGCAGATGCATGGACTGGTAATGATTGATAAAAACAGAAATCTTATCAGGGATGCGATTATATGGGCTGATCAGCGATCCGGAGAAGAAATCAGGGATATTTATTCAGTGATACCGGAAGAAGAGTACAAAGAAGTAGTACTGAATTCATTAAGCACCGGTTTTTTAATCACTTCCCTTATGTGGGTAAAAAAGCATGAGCCGAAAATTTATGCAAAAATTTTTAAAGTTATGCTTCCAAAAGACTACCTTCGCTATAAGATGTGTGGGGAACTGGGAACAGATATGTCCGACGCTTCCAGCGCAGTCATTTTTGACACAAAAAACAGGCAGTGGGCCTGGAAGTTTATCGAAAGACTGGGGATTAAAAGAGAGTTCTTTGTTCCTTGTCATGAGGCTTATGAAATTGCCGGAGAAGTAACGCAAGAATGTGAAAGAAATACAGGCTTAAAGGCAGGTACAAAGCTTGTATACGGAGGTGGCGACAGTCTGATGCAGGGGATAGGAAACGGAATTATATCTCCTGGGACCCTTTCTGCTAACATCGGCACTTCCAGCCAGCTTTCCTGCACCATTCCACAACCTTTACATGACAGCCTGTACCGGACGAATACCTTCTGTCATGTGCGGGAGGACAGATGGATGCTTATGGGGGCTAATTTAAGCGGCGGGGTGGCACTCAAATGGCTGATGAAAAACATCCTGGATATGCAGTCCTATGATGAGATGACGGCACTGGCAGAAAAAGTTCCCGCCGGCAGCAGCGGACTCCTTTTCCTGCCCTACTTAAGCGGGGAGCGGACACCCTATAATAATCCCGATGCAAAAGGTATTTATCTGGGGCTGACACTGAAACACACCAGGGCAGAGATGATTCGGAGCACCATGGAGGGAATTATTTTTGGAATGAAAAATTCTCTGGAGATTTTTCGGGACATGGGGATAGAGTTCCAGCGTATTTTTGCCTCAGGCGGTGGAGCGAGAGGAAGATTGTTCCGCCAGATACAGGCAGATATGTTTGGCAAAGAAATCTATACAAGCATAGGAAAAGAACAGGCATGTGTGGGTGCAGCTATTACAGCAGCCGTAGGAACAGGAGGGTATGCCTCCTATGAAGAAGCGTGTGACAGGATTGTCTGCCTCAGCAAAGATACAGTAATACCTGATTTGGAAAACCAGAAAATATACCAGGAAAGATATGAAGTTTATAAGGAATTGTATCCCAGGAATAAGGAGCTGTTCGATTGCAGTATTCACCGTGAAGGATTATAATAATATTTATGGGCGAAGAAAATTTATATATTAATGTTAAAAACCGGATATGTGAAGCCATTTTTAATGGCACATATAAAGAAGGAGAAAAGATACCAGCTGAACGTAATCTGGCGGAAGAGCTGGATGTGAGCCGGGTAACTCTTCGTAAGGCACTGGAGCTTTTAGAAGAAGACAACCTGATTGTAAGAGAAGTGGGCAGTGGAACGAGAATTTGCTTTCACAATTACGGAACTGCCTGTAATATGGATATGATCGTACTGATTGCCCCGGCTAAAAACCCGTTTTTTTCAGACTTTATTGCTCATTTTCAGCGGTATGCACAACGGGAGGGGTCTATGGTCCTCTATGTAGAACCCCCCCCCAGGGAAACTCTGGAAAACTGTCTGTACCGGCTTTATAAGAGAGGACTTCAGAATGTGGCAGTGTGGCTGGAGGATTTGCCGGTGGATATAGAGAAGCTGAAAAGACTCAGGGCGATGGGTATGAATATGGTATTTTTCGACACAGATAAAGGACTTCCTTATGCAGACTGTGTGGCCTTGGATAATGATAGAGCGATTTGTGAAATTTATGAGAAATTAAGAGAGATGGGGTACACGGATATCGGGTATGCAGGCTGGGATCGAAGTGATATCTACAGTATCCGGGGGCGCGAAAGGGCTTACTTGAAGATAGCAGGAGCAAAAGAGATATTTCTCAGGCTTCCCTGGAAATGCCGGAACAGCAGCAGTGATTTTGTATTGAACCGTTTGAAAGCTTCCAAGGAAAGACTCCCACAGGCGATTATCTGTGGTGACAGAGAAAGTGGTGTGGCGGTATCGAAAGCGGCCGGCCGGCTGAAACTGCAGATGCAGATAGCATCCATAGATGATTTCCGAGAAGCCAAAAGAAGGCATGTGGTTACGTATGTCCAGAATCTGAAAGAAAGCGTGAGCCAGATTTATGAATGTCTGCAGGAGCAGAATCAAAAGGGAGAGAGCTGGGTATCAGATGTTTATTTAATAAAAGGAAGTTTGTAACTAGCTTCATCTTACTTTGGCTAAGTACCGGATAGTTACGGGAATGTAAAGAATGGGAGGATATAAGAGATGGAATACAGTGAAGTGATTAAAAATGCGAGAGGATGCATCGGGCCTTACTGCAAGGCGTGCAATGTTTGTGACGGAGTTGTATGTAAGAATACAATGCCCGGGCCGGGAGCAAAAGGCACCGGAGATCTGGCCATAAGAAACTATCGCAAATGGCAGGAGGTGCGTGTCAATATGGACACTCTCTGCGAGCAAAAGCCGATACAGACGGAAATCGAACTTTTTGGAAATACCTTTGATTATCCGTTTTTTGCGGGGCCGGTAGGAGCAATAAAGCTGCACTACGGAGATAAATATGAGGAGCAGGAGTATAACGATATTCTTGTTTCGGCCTGTTCAGAAAATGGAATTGCCGCATTTACAGGTGACGGGACGAATCCTGTTGTTATGACAGAGGCCACAAAGGCAATTCACAATGCAGGCGGTATAGGGATTCCCACTGTAAAGCCCTGGGATCTGGAAACGATTCGGGAGAAGATGGAACTGGTAAAGAAATCAGGCGCATTTGCTGTGGCGATGGATATCGATGCAGCCGGACTGCCGTTTCTTAAAAACTTAAATCCACCGGCCGGAAGTAAATCTGTGAAAGAATTAAAAGAAATCGTAAAGATGGCAGAGATTCCATTTATTCTCAAAGGAATCATGACCCCGAAAGCAGCACACAAGGCAAAAGAAGCAGGAGTTCAGGGGATTGTCGTGTCAAATCACGGAGGACGTGTGCTCGACCAGTGCCCGTCAACGGCGGAGGCTCTACCCTCCATTGTGGAGACTGTGGGCAGTGAGATGAAAATATTTGTGGACGGCGGAATTCGCTCAGGAGTTGATCTGTTTAAAGCTTTGGCGTTGGGAGCTGACGGAGTTCTGATTGCCCGGCCTTTTGTGACGGCAGTATACGGAGGAGCAGCTGAAGGAGTTGCTGCGTACATAGAAAAAATAGGATCGGAACTGAAAGATACCATGGCAATGTGCGGTGCATTTTCTATTTCTGAGATTCAAAAAAGTATGATTTGGAAATGTTAAAAGATTTCTTCAAAAATCCATGTCCTTTTTTGTGAAAGATTCAATATTGACTCTGTATTCGATTGAGTGTTAATATTAGTAATAACACATTATATAGTTGGATATAAAAAGATAAGCACTAAATGTAGAATAAATCAATGTATGAAAAGGAGCGGGGCTTATGATGAAGATTATCAAAAAAGACGGGACAAAAGAAGATTTTAATGTACAGAAGGTCGTAGTAGCGGTCAATAAATCAGCTTATCGGGCCCTGATTAAATTCACAGACGAGGAACTGGATTATATCTGTCAATTTGTGGAGGAGAAAGCAAAGTCATTAAATGTCACAGACATCCCCATTGCAGAGATGCATAATATAGTGGAGGGGGCCCTTGAAAAGGTGAATCCGGTTGTGGCAAAGAGTTACAGGGATTATCGGAATTACAAACAGGATTTTGTACAGATGCTGGATGATGTGTACAAGAAGAGCCAGTCTATTATGTATATCGGCGACAAAGAGAACAGCAATACCGACAGTGCTCTTGTATCCACTAAGAGAAGTTTGATTTTCAACGAACTGAATAAAGAATTGTATAAGAAGTTCTTTCTGACTGTAGAGGAGATACAGGCTATACGCGAAGGGTACATCTATATCCATGATATGTCTGCCAGAAGGGATACAATGAACTGCTGCCTTTTTGATGTGAAGAGCGTGTTAAATGGCGGCTTTGAGATGGGAAATCTATGGTACAATGAGCCCAAAACTCTGGACACTGCCTTTGACGTTATAGGAGATATTGTGCTGAGTGCGGCAAGCCAGCAGTATGGCGGCTTTACTGTTCCAAACGTAGATGAGATTTTGGAGCCTTATGCCGAAAAATCACACAAACGTCTTCTTGAAAAGTATAGAGGCCTTGAACTTCCCGAAGAGATGGTTCAGAAGGTTGCATGGAAGGATTTAGAGAAAGAGATGGAGCAGGGCTTTCAGGGATGGGAGTACAAGTTTAATTCTGTTTCTTCAAGCCGCGGTGATTATCCCTTTATTACAGTATCAGCTGGAACCCGTACCAGCATTTACGGCAAACTGGCAACATTTAAGATGTTGGAGGTGCGCCGGAAAGGGCAGGGAAAAGAGGGGCACAAAAAGCCGGTTCTCTTTCCCAAAATTGTATTTTTATATGATGAGAATCTCCACGGCCCGGGAAAGCCTATGGAGGATTTGTTTGAGGCCGGCATAGAGTGCTCGAGGAAAACCATGTATCCTGATTGGCTCAGTCTGACCGGAGAAGGTTATGTGCCGAGTATGTACAAAAAGTACGGAAAAATTGTAAGCCCTATGGGCTGCAGGGCATTTTTATCTCCCTGGTACGAAAGAGGAGGAATGGAGCCCGCAGACGAGAAGGACGAGCCGGTATTTGTGGGCAGATTTAATATAGGGGCTATCAGTCTGCATCTGCCTATGATATATGCGAAGTCTCAGCAGGAAAACAAGCCATTTTTTGAAGTATTGGATTATTATCTGAACCTGATCAGGAAGCTGCACCAGAGAACCTATGATTATCTGGGTGAACTAAAGGCATCCACCAACCCGCTGGCATACTGTGAAGGTGGATTCTACGGTGGGCATTTGGGCTTATATGATAAAATAAAGCCTCTCCTGAAGTCGGCAACAGCATCTTTCGGCATTACGGCATTGAATGAACTACAAGAGCTTTACAATAAAAAATCCCTGGTCGAAGACGGGGAATTTGCCGTTGAGACTTTAAGCCACATTAATGATAAGATCAATGAGTTCAAGGAAGAAGACGGGCATCTGTATGCAATCTACGGTACACCTGCAGAGAATCTCTGCGGCGTACAGGTACAGCAGTTCCGCAAGAAATACGGGATTATTGAAAATGTGTCTGACAGGGAATATATAAGCAACAGTTTTCACTGTCACGTGAGCGAGGATATTACACCTATTGAAAAACAGGATCTGGAGGGCCGGTTCTGGAATTTATGTAATGGCGGAAAGATTCAGTATGTAAAATATCCGATTAATTATAATATAGAAGCTGTGAAGTCCCTGGTCAGAAGAGCTATGGACAAGGGTTTCTACGAAGGAGTAAACCTTTCTCTTTCTTATTGCGATGACTGCGGACACGAAGAATTGGATATGGACATATGCCCGGTGTGCAAAAGCAAAAACCTGACAAAAATAGACAGAATGAACGGATACCTGTCCTATTCCCGTGTGAAGGGGGATACAAGGCTCAATGATGCAAAGATGGCGGAGATTGCAGAAAGGAAAAGTATGTAATATGCAGTACCATAATATTACAAAGGACGATATGTTAAATGGCGACGGGCTGCGGGTAGTTCTCTGGGTTGCCGGCTGTTCTCATGGCTGCAGGGAATGTCACAACCCTGTCACCTGGGATCCTAACGGGGGAATTCTGTTTGATCGGGAAGCGAAAGAAGAACTTTATGGGTATCTGAGAAGAGACTATATCAGTGGTATCACATACAGCGGGGGCGACCCGCTGTTTGTCTCTAACAGGGCCGATATTACAGCATTGGCAGAGGAGATAAAACAAAAGTTCCCAGATAAAACCCAGTGGCTTTACACAGGATATGAGTGGGATGAGGTCAAAGATCTGGCGGCCATGAAATATCTTGATGTAGTGGTAGACGGAAGATTCGATGTGGATTTAAAAGATACAAAACTGCACTGGAAAGGCAGTGCAAATCAAAAAGTAATCGATGTACAGCAAAGCCTTAAGAATGGTGTGATTGTACTGCACGATGAGTAGAAGGAGACAAACATGCAGAGAATTGCAAAATTTTACAAAGTAAGCCTTGAACAATTTAAAACAGACTGGGCTGATACCTTTGGATCGGAGGAGGAAGAAACGCTTCAAAATATATATGAAGAAATCAAGCTGCCAAGGCGGGCTACTTCCGGTTCGGCGGGTTATGATTTCTATGCACCGATGCACTTGGTATTGAAACCCGGTGAAACAGTGAAAATTCCCACAGGTATCCGCGCAGAGATGGAGGAAGGCTGGGTTTTAAAATGCTATCCCAGAAGCGGTCTTGGCTTCAAATACAGACTACAGATGAATAATACGGTGGGAATTATCGACAGTGACTATTTTTATTCTGACAACGAAGGACATATTTTCTCCAAAATAACCAATGATACAAAAGAAGATAAGACTATAGACATCGGCCGAGGAGAAGGATTCATGCAGGGCATATTTGTAGAATACGGAATTACAGTAGATGATGATGCCACAGAAACCAGAAACGGTGGATTTGGCAGTACAACTCTAAAATTATAAAACAATTCTGAAAACGAGCCTCAAAAGGGTCAGACCCCGTTTAAGATTGGAAGGTTCTGGGTACTCTAACCATAGAATATCAGGCAACAGGAAAGGAATGAATGTTCTATGGTGAAGAAAGCAGTGGGAAGAGTAAGCGATTCTTTCCGAGAAAATATTGAATATATGAATCAGGTTCTTCCGGTGGAGGAAAGTTTTGATATGCTTCGGCGGGAAATTATAATTGGAGGCAGATATGCTACGCTCTACTTTATTAACGGGTTTATGAAAGAGGAGACCATGCAGAAGATCATAACCTCCTTTTTGGGTGTAAAAGAGAGAGAGATGCCTAAAGATGCAACTTCATTTTCCCGTAAATATATACCCTATGATTCAGTGGATATTATTTCCAGCTTTGATGAGGTGATAAAAAATGTTTTGTCCGGAATCTCCTGCCTTTTTATTGAAGGATATGAAGCCTGCATTGCCATTGACTGCCGCACTTATCCGGCAAGGAGTGTGGAGGAGCCGGAAAAAGATAAATCCTTACATGGCTCCAGAGATGGCTTTGTAGAAAATATTGTATTTAATACAGCAATGATACGCAGGCGTATACGAGATCCTCATCTGATCATGGAAATGGTGGAGGCGGGAAATACTACCAGAACTGATATCGCCATAAGCTATATGTCTGACAGGGTGGATGAGGAAATGCTGAAAAATATACAAAATCGGATCAACCAGCTTCAGATAGATGATTTGCGGATGAATCAGCAGACCCTGGCGGAGGAAATGTTTAAAAGAAAATGGTTTAACCCTTTCCCGAAATTTAAATTTACAGAGAGACCGGATACAGCGGTGGCGTGTCTTCTGGAGGGGAAGGTTGTGATCCTGGTAGATAATTCTCCCTCTACAATGATTCTGCCCACCTCCATCCTGGATATGATCGAGGAGGCAAATGATTACTATTTTCCCACTATGACAGGGGTTTACTTAAAATTTACTCGAATATTGATTACAATTCTCACTATGTTTTTGACACCGACGTTTATGCTGTTTATGCAAAACCCTGATTGGCTCCCTGACATATTCCGCTTTGTAGCTGTCAAAGATACAATCAACATTCCTTTAATATTTCAATTCCTGATACTGGAGTTATCCATTGATGGGCTTAGGCTTGCGGCACTGAATACCCCGAGTATGCTCAGTACGCCTTTAAGCGTAATTGCAGGTCTTGTTATGGGGGAATTTTCGGTACAATCGGGCTGGTTCAATGCAGAGGTAATGTTGTACATGGCCTTTGTGGCGGTTGCCAACTATACCCAGCCCAACTTTGAACTCGGTTATGCATTGAAGTTTATGCGGCTTATTCTCTTAATACTGACAGCTTGTTTAAACTTACCGGGATTCATTATCGGATGTGTCCTTATACTGTGTTTTCTCGCATTTAATAAGACCTTGTCCGGCAGAAACTATCTTAATATAAAGTTACATTAATAAAAATTTTCAATGAAAATATTTCCTTTTCCCTTTGCGGAGAAAAAGTTTTTGCGCAAAGGGGAAAAAGGTGGTATGATAAAAAAATAAAGTACAGTTCAGGAGGATGGGGATGGGATGAGAGAATTTGTGATTTCAGTAAACAGCACCGTGGATTTGCCAAAAGAGTGGCTTGAGGAGAGAAATGTCCAGGTAATTCCTTTAAAATATACAATTGATGGTAAGACCTATACTGATATGGAGGGTCTGACTGGTAAGGAGTTTTTTGCAAAACTTCGGGAAGGAAAAATGTCGGTTACGTCTCAGGTGAACCCCGAAGAGGCGAAGAGTGCTTTGGAGCCGTTCTTGAAAGAGGGAAGGGATGTACTTCATCTGGGCTTTTCCTCTGCATTGAGCGGTACATATAACAGCATGAGAATTGCCGGAGAAGAGCTGGCAGAAAAGTATCCTGAGGCAAAGATTGTTGTCATTGATACATTGTGCGCCTGCCTCGGTGAGGGACTTCTTCTCTATAAAGTACTGCAGTTAAGAGATGCCGGAAAGAACATGGATGAGATAGCAAAATGGGTGGAAGAGAACAAACTTCATATCTGCCACAATGTTACTGTAGATGATTTGAATCACCTGCATCGGGGCGGCAGAGTGTCAAAGACAACTGCAGTTGTAGGGACTCTGGTACAGATTAAACCAATTATCCATATGGACAACGAGGGCTCCCTTCAGGTAATCGGGAAAGAGCGCGGTCGTAAAAGGTCTCTGAATAAGATTGTAGAAATGGCAGTGGAGCAGTCCAAAGGCTGGGAAAATGATGAAATTATGGTCACACACGGTGACTGCCTGGAGGACGCCGAATACGTAGCGAATCTTGCTAAAGAAAAGCTGGGCGCAGCGGACGTTTTGATTAACAATATAGGAACGGTGATTGGAAGCCATACGGGCCCCGGTGTAATTGCACTTTTCTTTATGGGAAATGAACGATAAAAGTCATAACGAAGCTGTCCTGAAGGAGTATCGAAGAAACCTTCGGTGCTCCATTGGTGTGTTCTGTCATAGTAAGACACAACAAAGCAGAATCGTAGTTATGGCTGAAGTATAATGTTTTTGTGAAAATATATTGACATTTATTCTGGAATATGATAGTTTAAATAGTGCGTGAGGCAAAAAAGAAAGTAGAGTATCCACTCTCACCATAGCACAAGCAGGTGACTATTGGTTCGATATTGAAGTATTCACATGATTTTTTATAATGTGTGCATACCCAGGTACGAGTGGAGAGTGTTCACTCGTTTTTTTATGCGGCGGGGGACTTTAATTTTTATCTTTCAAATTTGTTTTTACGGAAAGAACCTGGAAAGAATTCATTTAACGGAGGTATACGACAATTAGCGATTTAATGATTAATGAGCAGATCAGAGACAAGGAAGTTCGATTGGTCAGTGAGGATGGGGAACAACTAGGAATCATGTCATCCAGAGAGGCCCTGAAGAAGGCTATGGAGGCAGAGCTTGATTTGGTGAAGATTGCACCGATGGCAAAACCGCCGGTCTGCAAGATTATTGATTATGGAAAATACAGATATGAGCAGGCACGCAAGGAAAAAGAAGCCAAGAAAAAGCAGAAGACTGTCGAGTTGAAGGAAGTGCGATTATCACCGAATATTGATACCAATGATTTGAATACGAAGGTCAACAATGCAAAGAAATTTATCATGAAAGGTAATAAAGTGAAGGTAACTTTGCGTTTCCGTGGAAGAGAGATGGCACATGTATATCAGAGCAAACATATTTTAGATGATTTTGCAGCCCAGCTGGAAGACATTGCATCTATCGAAAAACCGGCGAAGTTAGAAGGCCGAAATATGAGCATGGTTTTAACTGAAAAACGTTAAAAATAAATCATTACGGGCGCTTTCGGCTCCCAGTAAGCACACAATGAAGGAGGAACTTATTATGCCAAAAATTAAAACAAATAGAGCGGCAGCAAAACGTTTCAAAGTAACAGGTACAGGAAAGCTGAAAAGAAATAAAGCATACAAAAGCCATATCTTAACCAAGAAGTCTACGAAGAGAAAAAGAAATCTCAGACATCCGGCTATTACAGATGCTACAAATGTTAAAAATATGAAGAAAGTATTACCATATCTGTAAGATTTGGAAATTGATAAGGAGGATTAGGAAATGGCAAGAATTAAAGGCGGAATGAACGCTAAGAAAAAACATAACAGAACTTTGAAATTGGCTAAAGGATACAGAGGAGCACGCTCCAAACAGTACAGGGTTGCAAAACAGTCTGTCATGAGAGCACTTACATCTTCCTACGCTGGCAGAAAACAGCGTAAGCGTCAGATGAGACAATTGTGGATTGCACGTATCAATGCAGCTGCAAGAATGAATGGACTGTCCTACAGCAAGTTTATGTATGGTTTGAAACAGTCTAATATCGATGTGAACAGAAAAATGCTGGCAGAACTTGCAGTGAGTGACAAAGAAGGATTTGCCACACTGGCAGAGCTTGCAAAAGAAAAAATTGCATAATAAAGGCCAATAAAAAACATAAAAAATATGTTGACATTTGGAGAAACAAATAGTAAAATATCACTTGTGGCGTGTGAACGAGAAACTTTCTTCACCGCCGAAATGCGGAAGTGTCGGAACTGGCAGACGAGCAAGACTAAGGATCTTGTGAGCAATGCGCTCGTGTGGGTTCAAGTCCCATCTTCCGCACTAATATAAAAGAACCTCAATTCTACTAAAAATAAGTGGAATTGAGGTTTTTTTTGAGAATCACTTAAAAATCTCATGGTCTTGTCGATATTATAACATAATAGTAGTTCTACCATTGGATAAAAACGGGAGGGCACCATGGGGATTAGAAACGAGAAAAATAGAATATTAGGAGTATGTGGTATTCTTCTAACCATTCTTGTCTTTGCGCTCCTTTCCAGAGTGATTACAGTGCGGGCACAAGGGGTTTATGTACAGGAGAACATAGGGGATGAAAAAGTTGACCGTGAAGCAGCCAAAGAAGCAAAGGAAATTCAAAATCTTTTAAAATCAGGCGGCACATCCCAAACAGCAGAACAACAAGATGAGGCTCAGAATACTACAGGTCCTGCACTACATCTGAAGGAACAGCTTCAGAAAATGGCTGATGGTACAGTCAATGCGAACAAAGTACTGCTGAAAAGCAAAATGCATGTGTTAAGAACAGAAACTACAGACAACACGTTTAATATGGAGAACGGCGATATTGTTTTGAAACCGGGTGGGGAATACAGTCAAACAAATGATACTTCATCCTTTGATAGTGCAGGAACGGTGCCGGATGAAAAATTTGTAATTAACGGCGGAGTAAGCGGTTGGACAGATCAGTATAATATAACAGTAAAACGAGGAGCTAATCCGGTAATCACACTTGAAGATTTAAAAATCGATTTATCAGGTTTCAATGATTTAGCTCCAAAAAGTCCCCTTTATATAGAAAGCGGTGCTACTGTTACACTTGTTTTATCAGGTGGACAAGATGAGGCAAAAGTGCTCCTGCAGGGAAGCCCGCTGGTGTCGGGAATTACTTTGGAAACAGGAGCCACGCTTCGTATTCAGGGGAAAGGTGATATCCTTGTATATGGGGGCGGAGGTGCGTATGCAGTTGGAAACGGAAACACTGCAGGAGGTTCGTTTTGGGTCGGTGAGGACGCAAGATTTCAGGCATACAGCAATATGGCAGATGGTGCAATCAATGTAAAAGTGTCTCAGACTGCAGATACAAGGCGAATTCTGCAGGGATCTCTTGCTGCAGCATTGGACGGCGCTGCTATTATCAAGGCTGAAAACAGGGACGACTGGAATGAGCAGTACACCATGCATCTTCCGGATCAGTTCAGATCCTTTGCAGTGTCTACGACAACGCCAGGCGGTGATTATGTATCCTATATAGCTGCAGATGAAAATGCAGGTGTAAAGGATTCCATGCTGCTGGCGAACAGTTTAAATAAAGCGCAGCACAGCTATAATCTTACTGGCGCAGGCAACACAATTGCCTCACTGAAAGAACTGAAAAGTCAGAAGATTACATACACTGTATTACTTGACGCAAACGGAGGAACCTTTTCAGACAGAGACCCCAAGAAAATGTATGATATTGGATATGGAACAACGATCAGTCTCCCGACAGCAGCTGCCCTTATCAGAGATAACCATGATTTTTCCGGCTGGCATAGAACAAAGGATTCCTTTGAAGACGGGGATGAATGGGAATCTGACACGAAGGTAGTAAGAGACAGTACCTGGCTTTATGCATCCTGGATACCCCGGAACTGTACAGTTGAATATCGCTACGAAAATGAGATCAAAAAGAAAGTAGAGGGGAAGAAATTCGGAGATACACTGAGTGATGATGAGTCAAATGCAGAGGAAACCCCACCTACTATTAATAAGACAAACTATACAGTTGTAGGCTGGCTTGCGGAGGACGGCTCTAAGTGGGTATTTGGTAAAGATGGAACAAGGATTACGAAAGAAACTACTATACTTAAGCCATATCTACTTGCAGACTGTAAAGTTACATTTAAAGAAAATGCGGGTAAAGATACTGTAACTAATATGCCTTCTATCAATCCAATGACAGTACCGGCAACTACCAGTCTTTCGGCAGTAACGACGGTGCCCGAGCGTGCTGACTATACATTTATAGGATGGTACAGGGATGCTAAGTGTACAAAGCCGTGGGATATGAATGCCGACAAGGTTACGACCAGCATTACGCTGTATGCGGGCTGGGGAGCCAATGAGACAATAGTGACCTTTCATGTAGCAGAAGAAGGAGAAGAAAGTGTAGATCCTCCTTCAAGAACCGTCCCATTTGGGGAGAAAATCCCATCGCCGCATGCAGCAAAGAGTGAGCGTAAAACAAGCCTGCCCACAGGCTATAAAGTGGAAGGGTGGTATACGGATGAAAAGCTTACAAATAAGTGGGATTTTTCAGAGGGGCTGAAAGATTCTGATGGAAAATTTGACCTTTATGTAAAGTGGCATCAAGATACATGCTGGGCAACTTTTCTGCCTAACAGCACTGATGCAGCACTTCATGGGGAGCAGTCCCTATCGGTAGGTTATAACGAGAGTTTAAAGGGAGTTCATGTTGATTTGGAGAGCAAGCTTGAGAGCATGATTACACGAACCGGGTATGAGGTGAAAAACTGGGTTACCAGTGGAGGCAAAGTGTGGGATATGTCTGCTCCATTGACAGAAGATATTGAGTTGAAAGCTCAATGGACGCCGAAGATTTTTGAAATCAACTTTAAGACTCCTCAGGAGGATTGCCCCATCTTATCTTCCGGTGAAAGCTCAAAGCAGGTTGCATATGGAAAAACATTAAGCGAACCAAAGTACCCCGCAGACGGGCAGACTTGGCCGGGGCATACGTTTCAGGGCTGGTATACAGAAAAAGACGGTAAGGGAGAAAAATGGAACTTTGCCGGCGCCCAAGCTGCAAATACAGTAGAAGGAGATACAGATCTTTACGCATACTGGACTCAGGACGAATATACAATTAATTTCCAAACCTATGCAGAGGACGAGAATCCTCCTGAACCGTATAAAGGATTCCTTTACGGTGAACTGCTTGCAAAACCTGACGATCCGGTCAGGGAAAGATATGAGCTTCTTGGATGGTATAGGGATGAAAATTGTACAGAATCGTGGGATTTTGATACAGATACAGTAACTGGAGATATGACCCTCTATGCCGGGTGGCAGGGGGAACCTGTAGATGTTATCCTCAATATAGAATACGAACCGGAAAATGAGAAACCAGGGAAGAACGTTCAGGTGGATGTGCAAGGAGTGCGCTTTGGAGACTTCTTAACGCGTGAACAAGTGGAGGATCAGGAAACGGAAGCGACAAAGAAGAGGCCCGGATATACGTTAAATGGCTGGTATACAGATGAGCTGCATCAGGAAGAGGGGCTGTGGGATTTTGCACTGAACAGGGTGGAACCTCCGAAAAGCGAACCTCTCAATCTGTATGCGTACTGGACCTGGGATGAATATACAGCTCAGTTTATCACTTTTGACGGGGACACCAGCATTCCACCTCAAACCGGTCTGCGGTACGGCAATTTACTAACTAAGCCTTCACCGGATCCTGAGAGGGAACATTATACTTTCGGAGCATGGCATACGGTTCAGAACCCGGAAGACGATACAACCGTATGGGATTTTGAAAAAACTAAAATAACAGGAGATATGTGTCTTTATGCGTCCTGGACACCGGACGTCTATACATTGTCCTTTGAGACAAACGGTGGTTCGGCCCTTGAGCCTGTAAAAGTAACTTATGGCACGTATGTTCCCGATGAAAGTATGAAAACAACCAAAGAGGGATATGTGCTTGCAGGATGGTACCGTGACCCCGAGCTGACACAGCTTTTTGTGCCCGCTTCTGAATATGTTGACCATACAATGACCATTTATGCAAAATGGGAACTGAAAAAATATACAGTGCGCTATCACTATAGAGATTCCCCGGACAGTGATGAAGAAGAGGTGGAGACCTATAAGGAAGCTTTTAAAGTCGGAGATTATCTTACGAAACCAAATAAGACACTACCTCATAAAACTTTGAGTGCCTGGTATCAGGATGATACATATCAGGATAAATGGGTATTTAAGCGGGATCAGGTCCGAGGTGATACGGAACTTTATGCATACTGGTCGGATACATTGTATTCGGTACATTTTGAAACTTATGATGGTACGGAAATAAAAGACCTGGAAATGATCTGGGGAGAACAGTTCGAGCCGCCGAAGGATCCTGAGAGAACAGGCTATACATTTACGGGCTGGTATAAAGATGCCCAGTGGAAGGAACCCTGGGATTTTAATGAGGACTTTGTGAATGGAAACACAATCATTTATTCCGGATGGAAAGCAAACATGTACACAGTCAGCTTTGATACCGCCGGGGGCTCGGAGCCTGTCGAGTCCCAGACGCTGGCCTATGATTCGCTGATTACAGAGCCATCCGCACCGGCGAAGGATGGATATACATTTGAAGGCTGGACGGATGCAGGAGGAAACAAATGGGATTTCGGTAGGGATACAATAAAGGAGGATACAGTATTAACAGCACAGTGGTCTGAAAATAAAGACGAGGATGACGATAATGAAACCACATCCGGCGGTACCCCTGGGACAGGCACAAAAAGCACCGACGCCCCAGGCTCAGAAACACAGAACTTGGGAACTGCAGGCGCAGGCACCCCAGGTGCAGGTGACACAGGTTCGGGAACAGGTACATCTGGTCAGGCGCTTAAAGATGCTGCCGGCGATTTAAAGGAAATTCTCACCGGGGATAAAGCTCCGCTGACATATTCGATTGCAGGAATTATATTAGCTGCAGCCGGCATTCTCGGGTCATTGTATAAAAAGATGAGATAAGGAGATGGAGAAAAAGCTATGAAATATGAACTGACAAAAGATCTGGAAACGGGGAATACATTGATTGATTCCGAGCACAGAGAACTGTTCAGAATGGTCAATAATCTGCAGGAAGCCTGTGCAAAGGGGCAGGGGCGAAGTCAGGTGGAGACAGCAGCCGGATTTCTTGTGAATTATGTAAAAAAGCATTTCAGGGATGAACAGAATCTTCAGACGAGTGTAAGCTATCCGGGATACCCGGCACACAGAAGTTTCCATGAAAATTACATATCACAAATTTCGGCTGCTGCTGACACAATACTTGTGAGCAATGCAGATATTGCCTCCCTGGCGGAGCTGAATCGTCTGATTGGCATACTGATCGCCCATATCCGCACAGAGGATAAGAAATTGGCAGCATATATTGTAAGTTATAAGAAACAGAAATAGGTGTATTAATTGAAAGGGCTGGAAAAAGAATATGAAGTATGAACTGACAAAGGATTTGCAAACCGGAAACGCATTGATTGATTCCGAGCACAGAGAATTGTTTCGGATTATTAATAATTTACAGGAGGCCTGTGCAAAAGGGCAGGGACGCGGTAAGGTTGAACCCACCGCAAAATTTCTTGTGGATTATGTAAAAAAACATTTTCGAGATGAGGAAGAACTGCAGAAAAGTGTTGAGTATCCTGGGTATTCGGTACACAAAAAATTTCATGAAGACTATATTATACAGATAGAAGGGGGAGCGGATAAAATACTGACTCATAATGCGGACATAGCGTCTTTGGCAGAGCTAAACAAGCTGATTGGTATATTGGTGGCTCATATTCGTACAGAAGACAGAAAGCTTGCATCTTATGTCAGCACACATGATAAATAGAAAAATGTAATAGTAGTAACAAAAAAGCATCTGTTCTAAAACAGATGCTTTTTTAGATACATTATATTTTGATTTACATGGATTTCACGCTTTATATTTCGGGTGGAAGATTCTTTCGAAGATATGCCATTAACAAGCCGGCTATATTCTGACAGGGTGCCTGTACACATACGGCGCCTATTTGGTGAGCCACCATTGGCATTCCATATACGACACTGGAATCTTTATCCTGCCCGATGGTATAGGCTCCTTTTTGGCGCATGTGTAAGAGCCCCTGTGCTCCATCTCGCCCCATCCCGGTTAATATGATGCCCACCCCGCGCTGTCCGGCCGTTTCTGCCACAGAATGAAATAAAACATCTACAGAGGGGCGGTGTCCGCTTATCTTTTCCCCCGGAAATAAACCAACACGATAGTGGCTGCCGTCACGCAGCACCTTCATCTGCAGATCACCGCCGGGAGCAATCAGGGCAAGTCCGGGAGATATAATATCCCCATCTTTTGCTTCCCGCACCTCCATACGACAAAGTTTGTCCAGCCGATCGGCGTACATTTTTGTAAAGCCCTCCGGCATATGCTGCGTTATCACAATACCGGGAATATTTTCGGGAAGATCACGGAGGATTTGCAAAGTTGCCTCTGTACCGCCTGTGGAGGCCCCCACCGCAATCAGCATGGAGGATGGGACTTTCATAGTGAGCCTCTGACGATGGCCTCGCAGTCCAACAGCAGAACTACGGTACCATCCTCAAGAGAAAGCATCAGATTTGTAAGTTCCTGGCGGTTCTCAATAGGAATAGGGGCTGCAAGTGCAGTATTTATATTTTGAACCTGTAAAACGGAATCCACTGCAATACCAATGTGAATAGAGTTTATTTCCAGAATGATAATACAAGTGGAAGAAGTATATTCTACAAAAGGCTTGCCTAACTTAAGCCGCATGTCCATGACCGGGATAATCTGTCCTCTGAGATTGATAATACCCTTTATATAATCCGGTACCAGGGGAAGTGGGCGGATTGTATAGTTAGTAATAATTTCAATTACGTTATCTGTGCTGACTCCGAACACCAGTTTGTCTGATGTGAAAGTCAGAAATCGGGAAGTAGTCTGCTGTTCTTCTTCCAAAGTGTCTGCTGTGTCTGACATAATATAACCTCCAATCTATTTGCCTAAAACATTTCCTGGGCAGCGGTGTATATGCTGCCGATATCCAGAATAATACTGATATTGCCATCACCGAGAACAGTACAGCCACTGATGCCGGAGTGTTTAATATTAAAGTTGTTAAGATATGGCGGAAATGGCTTGACAACTACCTGCTGTTCTCCGATTAACTGATCTACAAAGATACAGTATGACTTATCACTTGCCTCTACCCACATCATAATTCCATCATCAATATCTGTAAAGCCTTCTTCCATACAAAACAGACTGCGGATTCGAACGACGGGGAAAAATTCATCCATACATTTTATGATTTCATGGCCTGAGGCATCCAGGATGATGTCCTCATTTGATGCTTTAAATGACTGTCTTATGTTGGCGATAGGAATCGTAAATATACTTCCTCCAATTGAAATTTCCATACCATCCACAATAGCAAGTGTTAGAGGAAGCTTTAAGGTTGTCTTGCTCCCCTTTCCTTTTTCACTGGAAATACTGACAACACCGCCAATCGCTTCTACGTTTTTACGGACAACATCCAGCCCGACCCCTCTGCCAGAAAATTCGGTAACTTCGGAATTTGTAGAAAATCCGGGCAGCATTAGAAGAGATAAAATTTCTTTTTGCGAGTACTCCTCTGCAGGCTTAGTCAGTAGATTGTTCCGGCTTGCCTTGGCAAGAATTGCATCCGTATCCATGCCTTTCCCGTCGTCTTCCACAGAAATGATAACTTCGCTTCCCGTATGTTTTGCGGAAAGTATAATCTCCGCCTGGGCCTCTTTTCCCGCATCGATACGCTCCTGAACGCTATCTTCAATGCCGTGATCCATTGAGTTTCGTACAATGTGCATAATAGGATCTGATATATTGTCTACGATGGTTTTGTCCACTTCTGTGTCTTCCCCGATTATAGTCAGCCGCACATCCTTATTCAGTGTCTTTTTCATGTCACGGACAATGCGGTTCATTTTTTGGAATACACTGGAAACGGGTACAATCCGCAGTGACATTGCAATATCCTGAAGATCATCCGTCAGTTTGCGGAGCTGGCGTGCTGATTTCAGAAAATTATCCAGCTTTACATTTTGAAGCTCCGGAGAAGCAATCACCATAGATTCTGTAATAACAATTTCACCCACAACTGCCATCAGTTTATCCAGCTTGCTGAGATTAACACTGATTAAACTCTGCTTTGTATGTGTGGCCGGGGCAAAATTGCCGGCGGTCGGAGTGGAACCTGCTGCAGGGGTATGCCTTGCTTTGCCGGCTGCGGCAGCTTTTGATGTATCCTTCTCTTTTTGTGGGTCATCTTCGCTGGAAATCAATTCATAGGTGTGAATATTACTGGTGCCTTTTAGAACACTTATTGCACTTTGGGCATCTTTTTCAGAAGAAAATCCGAGAAGAAATCCGTCTTTTGCAATCGCATCTTTAGTGCCGGAGTTTGTCTCCACGTCTTCTGGAACAAATTGAAAGGTCAGGTTCTTGTCTCTGAGTGCTGTCACGAGCATAAAAGCGCGAAGGTTTTCCATGCCGCAGTCCGGCTCAAAGAAAACCTGGATCTGGTAAGGAGCATTTATTCCAAAAGAATTTTGAGCCGAAGAATTCACTGCGGAGGAATCTAAGGAAGAACTACCGGTGTCTTCTTTTTGTATTCGTTTCAGAAAGCTGTTAATTTTGTCTGTAAAATCTGTAATGTCTGCATCCAGAGGCTGATTATTTTCTACCCGGATGATGTCTGCACTGAGCCTGTCCATAGATTGAAACATCAAATCAAAAAGATCACTTTTCTGTTCTTCATCCAAAGTGTCCATGCCGTTTTCGCGTATGTAAAAGAAGAGGTCTTCAATATGATGTGCCACTTCCATTAAAGACTGGAATTCAAGCATTGCAGAGGACCCTTTGATTGTATGCATACTTCTGAAAATCTCGTTTACGTCGTCTTCAGTAAAGCTGCCTGCTTTTTCGGCATTAATAAGCCTTTCATCTAACTGCTCTAAAAGGGAATTTGTTTCAAACAGGAAGGTTTCGAGCAGGCTGTCTGTTGTATTGTCCATAATTGCACCGCCTTATTTTATATTTGGTAAAAACATTGCAAAAGCAAGGGTATGTGTGGTAATGTACTTTTAGCATGTTTGACAATAAAAGAAAATGCTTCATTATTACACATAGATCCACTATAAGTCATATATCGGCAAGGCAAACAAAAAAATAATCAGGGCAGGTGATAAAATGTCAAATGTTTTAAAAGTTACAACACCAATGACCGGATATGAAAATTCAAATCAATTAAAGACAAACCCTTTAAAGACGGCGGACCCTTCCATACAGGGGCAGGTAAATCCGGAGAAAGTGGTAAGGCCGGATGCCAGGAATGACTCCGGGGCGGGACAAGATGCGGGATTGAAGTTTCAGTATGAATCCAATTATGGAACTTTCCTTCAGCAGCTGAAAGAAAGCCCTGCTCTGACAGAGGAGTTTTCACAGATTTTTATGAGAGGCACAGGCACACTGGCAGAGTCGGGACTGAAGGAGGGATTTGCACAAAAGCTGACAGAGTTTTTCGAGATGATTGAGTTCTCTCCCCGGGATATGCTGGGACTACTTAAGAATCAGAGCAATGCAGCTGTCCGCTTCAGCGGAACTTTTTTTTCTATGCTCAGGCAGGTGATGAATTCCGACTCTCCCCTGGAACTTAAAGCGTCCATTCTTGATTTTATGAGACGGTACACAGATATGGCAGAGACACCACATCTTATGGAGAATATCCGACGTACACTGAACAATATAAAAGGGCAGATGTACAGAGATTCAAGAGAACAGCTGGAGCAGTTGGAGGAAAAACTTCAATATGGTACGGGCGGCGAAGAGATGAAGGAGAATATGGAAGCAATCCGCGGAAAAATTTTACCTTTCCTGAATCTTTACATATCCAGAAGCCATGAAAGAGGGAACTTAAGAGACATGGCTGCCCTTCTGGCATCATTTGCTGCACGCTGTGAAAACGGCAACCCGGACAGGGTTCAGGCTTCTTTTGAACAACTGATGAGATATCCGGACATGCAGAAGTGTTTCCGGGGATTTGACGTCTCTGCGCTGCTGCAGGTACTGGCCAATACTGAGTATGAAAAAGCATCCAGGCAGAATGAATGGATGAACCGGTTTGCGGAGATTATTAAATCGGGTATGGCAGGGGAGGCCGGAAGCAGTCAGAAGGCAGCCTTTGAAAATATGATGCATTCCATTCTGCTTAACGAAAGCGTATATATGCCGGTTCTCCACATGATGCTCCCCATGCAGGTGGGGGAACGACTTATGTTTGCGGAGATGTGGATAGACCCGGACGCTGAAGGTCAGGAGACACAAAAGAAATCCGTGATAGCAAAAAGGACAGTGCAGGGACTTTTAAAATTTGATATCAGAAATCTGGGTTTCTTTGATCTGTATTTTATCTATCAGGGCGGCAGCATCAAGATGCAGCTGAACTGTCCGGAGAAACTGGAAGACAAAAGCCGCACTATTAAAGACGATATTTCAAAAATCATGTCTGAAAACGGGATAAAAGCAGAAGAACTATTTGTGGAAACAGGGCAGGAGTCTATCCCTGTATCCGATGCGTTTCCCAAAATATTTGAAAGGAAGAATTCAGTCAATGTCAGAATTTAAAGAACTTCTCAATCAAAAGGCGGTTGCACTGACTTATGATGAACACCGGCAGGCAGCTCCGGTTATTGTTGCGTCGGGGATGGGGTATATGGCTGAGAAAATAATTGAAGCGGCAGAGGATAACGGAGTACCTGTCTATGAAGATAATTCACTTGCAACTATACTTACCCAACTGGAGCTGGGCACGGAGGTACCGGAAGAATTATATCAGGCAATTGTGGATATCTATATGTACTTTCTGGATTATGTTCCTGAGAAAGAAATCCAGCCAAAGTGATATAATATATAGAGGCAATTATTCAATATCAGGCTCGAAAAGGACTGTTTTGTCAGAGATATATGGATACAGTCTTTTTTGTTTATGTAAAACCTAAGCAAGTTACTTCTCATTCGATTGATTTTCATTTTAAAATATAACATAGTCTTATAATTTTTGCTTGATTATCGAAACAATATGTAGTAGAATTTGTTAGATAAGGGGAAATATTAACGATATATTTTCAGCGAAAGGAAATAGAAAATACGATGTTTACAGGGGATATAATCACACGATAATGAAATGTGAAAAGAAATGATACGATAAATATATAAGATAGATATATAAAGGAGTACAGAGAATTATGGAAAATGATTTTGGAGAGATTCTTCTCTCTGCTCTGGATGAGGGAAATGATATCATATATCTTTCTGATCCTGAAAATTATAAACTATATTATCTCAACAAAACAGCAAAAAATGCACTGGGAAATCCACCCAGGACACAGTGGTTTGAGAAGCCCTGCTACCAGGTGCTGCATGGCAGCGAAAGTCCATGTAATTTTTGTCCATGCCCTAGGCTTTCAGACCAGGTCCAAAAATGGGAATGTTTTAGCAAGAAAATGGGAAAACACCTCCATGGTAAAAGCCTAGCGGTTGAAAGCGGGAATAGAATATTTCAGGTGGGAATCGCAGCTAATATTACAAAACAGGTGGAGCTGGAGAACAGGATTAATTACCTGAATAAGATGGATGAACTTACAGGAGCGGGAAATCGCAGAAGCTACCTTGACAGACTGTCCCGGATTGATGAATGCGAATCCGGCGGAATTGGCATCCTTGTGACAGATATAGACCGGCTGCGGGATGTCAACGATGCATACGGATGCCAGTGGGGGGATTTTATATTAATTCATACAGCCGAGGTATTGAAATCAATCTTTGGGGAGGAACTTTACCGCATCGGTGAAGATGAGTTTATGGCATTTGGAACGGATATGGATGAAGCCCGGTTTGAGAGCGTTGTAAAAGAACTTACCGAACGGGCAAAGTGGGACGAGCAGTTCCAGGTATCTCTGGGTGCAAGCTATTACGACGGAGAAAGAGATATTGAATATCATATTTCTGCAGCAAATGAAAAAATGAATCTTGCCAAGCTTTATCATTACAGTGAGAGTGAGGATCAGATCCTGGAAGGAACACCGTCTGAAAACGGAGGAAAATACCAGACTGTCCGCTCAGAGAAATTAAAAGCTGAGATTCAAGGTGAACGGTTCCAACTTTTCCTTCAGCCTCAGATCAGTCTGAAGTCAGGGGAAATCGGTGGAGCGGAGGCTCTGGTGAGGTATATAGATGAGAAAGGGAATATCATTTACCCAAATGCTTTTATTGATAAGTATGAGACAGAGGGACTAATCCGCTATATTGATATGTATATGCTGGAGGGTGTCTGCCGTCTGCTCGCAAAATGGCAGTTATCCGGCAAACAGAAATTGAATATTTCCGTAAACTTTTCCCGTGTTACGCTGATTGAAGACAACATTGTGAAAAAAATGAAAACAATCTGTGAAAAACATAAAGTTCCGCCTTCCATGGTGAAGATTGAGATTACAGAAAGCGTGGGAGTGCTGGGACGCCGTGAGCTGGAGCACCTGTTGATATCTCTTCAAAGAGCAGGCTTTTCCATATCTCTGGATGATTTCGGCTCCCGATATTCTGATCTTGCAATTTTGTCAATTGCTAATTTTGACGAGATTAAGCTGGATAAAAGTCTTGTAGATAAAATAGAAAATAAAGGAAAATCCAGAACCATTGCAGAGTATATATTACATATGTGTATGGATTTGGAGCTGACACATACGGTGGCTGAAGGAATTGAAACGGTTCCCCAGAGAGAAATATTTAAACAGTATGGTTGTGAACTTGGACAGGGGTATTTGTTTGACAGGCCCATGCCTGTGGAGGACTTTGAAAGAAAATATATACTATCTTAATTTTTTTTTGACTGGCAGTGTCGAAAAAGGTCAGGTTATGTTTGAAGAGAAGGTTACAGCAGACAAAAAGGAGGATTAATATGTCAGGTATCAATGGACTTTGGGGGAATTCTATTTCTATGGTGGAGAAATCCCTGGATTATTTATGGGAAAAACAGCAGGCCATATCAAATAATATTGCAAATGCGGAAACTCCAGGGTATAAGTCGAAGTATGTGACTTTTGAAGAGAGCTACAGGGAGAGACTTCAGGAGGCATTGAAAGCAAAAGATCCGTCACAGGTTCAAAAGGCTATTTCCGGGGCACGGACGACCATTATGGAAGCATCAAAGGAGTCGGCCAGGCTGGACGGCAATAATGTGAATGCAGATGTGCAGCTGATAGAGATGAGCAGAACCGCTCTGCAGTACCAGTACGGTCTGAATGCAATAAACAGCGACATAGCAAGACTTAGCACCGCGATCAAAGGACAGTAGGAGGCAGAAGATGGACGCAGGATTTATAACACCTATAAAATTATGGGAAAATCTTCCGGAGGCAACAAAAGCCGGACAGATAGAAAATGACAGTGATGTGTTCAAAAGTATATTTGAGCATGCGGTGAAGGACGTAACGAATACACAGAAAACATTAGAACAGCAGCAGTATTTGCTGGCAACCGGACAAATGGATGATGTACACAGTGTGTCGGTTGCGGCATCGGAAGCACAGCTGTCTGTGGATATGCTGGTTCAGCTGAGAAATAAAGCGATTGAATCTTACAATGAACTGATGAGAATCAGCCTGTAAGTAATAAAAAGATGAAGGATGTTGGCTGAAGGCATGGAAAAGATAAAAATAAAAGTGGAAGATCTGAAACAATTTTTAGACAGGTACAGTACCAGGACAAAGGTGTTGGCTGTGGGAGGAGCGGTTGTTATTCTGTCAGCAGCCATAATTGTAGCTTTGATTTTAAATCATAAAGAGTATACAGTGCTCTTTTCAGGGGTTACACAGGAAGAAGAGGCCCAGATTGTAGGGAAACTTTCGGAGGCAGGAGTAGAATATCAGTATAAAGATAACGGTAATATTCTTGTCCCCGAGGACGTCGCGGATCAAACCAGAGCAGACCTTGCCTATGAAGGATATCCCAAAAGTGGTTTTACATATGATGTCTTTACTGAACATGCGGGCGGAATGACCACCGATACAGAAAAGCAGACATATAAGCTCTATGATCTGCAGAATCGTATCGGTGCTACAATCCGTCTTTTTGATGGAGTGAAAGATGCAAAAGTAACGATAGCCTTAGAAGATGAACAGAAGTATGTTCTGGAGGATAAAGAAGATGAAACATCAGCAGCTACTGCCTCTGCCGTTGTCACTATGAAAGATGACGGTTCTCCTTCGGAAAAACAGGCCTTAGCTATACAGAGACTTGTTGCCGGGAGTGTGCCGGGCATGCAGATGGAGAATGTATCTGTGTTTGATGGAAATGGAATCGAAATCTCTGTGGATTCTGACAAGGCAGGCACCTCCGGTGATGCAGGAGAACAAATTGCTCAGCTGATAGAGACGCAGATTTCAAAAAAGGTTATAAATGTTTTGGGTCCCTTTTTTGGAAATAATAACATACGGGTTTCGGCGCGGGGTAAGATTAACATGGAGAAAGTAGTCCGTGAAACCACAACCTATAATACACCGGAGAAGGTTGATGAAAAGGATAAGACAGGAATCGTATCCAATGAAAGCACCGACAAAAGTACTGCAGATTCAGGAGAGACCGCTGGAGGTACAGCTGGAACAGAGGCAAATTCCGATGTCACCGAATACAATGCTGACAGCGGTACAGATGCCGGCAGTGTGGTGGACGAAAGCACAACCAGGGATTATCTTGTGAATCAGATAAAAGAACAAGGCGCATTAGATCCGGGAGTTTTGGAAGACCTGACGGTATCTGTTGCCGTTAACAGTGATTCCCGAAGCAATATCAGTATGAACCAGCTGATAGATCTTGTAGGAAATGCAACGGGAATTGCGGCGGCGGACAGAAAAGAAAAGATTACAATTGTGAATTCTCCCTTCTATGAACCCCAAAAGGCGGAGGCTAAAGAGACAGCAATGACGGATATTAGTGGCAAAGTAAAGGAATATTTTCCGATTGTTGCAGTGGCAGCACTCCTAGCAGCTGTTGTTATTTTAATTACTGTACTTTTGCTGAAAAGAAGGAAAAAGAAAAATCCTGAGCCTGAGGAAGCGGAACAAAAGCAGGAAACAGAAGATCTTGATGAGTTCCTTATCCCGGAGGAAACTATAAAACCGGAGATTCTGCATGCACAAAATGAAAAGAGCAGGGAATTGAGAGAAAATGTGAGAGAATTTGCGGATACGAATCCGGAGATTTCTGCGCAAATGATTAGAACCTGGCTGAATGGAGGAAATCAAGATGGAAGCAACCCGGCCAAATAGAGCTCCAAAGTTGACACCCGGGCAGAAAGCGGCGGCGGTTATAGCTGCCCTTGGGGCAGACAAAGCATCTAAAGTATATAAGTATCTGACAGAGGAAGAGGTGGAGCAGCTCACTTTAGAAGTGGCGAAACTGGGCCATCTGGAATCGGAGCAGACGGAGGCTATTTTGGATGACTTTTATAAAACCTGTCTGACCCAGAAGGTTGTGACAGACGGCGGGCTTGAGTATGCCAGGGCTGTGCTTGAAAAGACTTACGGGGAATCAGTGGCAAATGAACTTCTGAGGAAAGTTACTAAATATATGAAGAATCGGTCTTTTGACTTCATTACAAAGACAGATACAAAAAATTTATTTTCCCTTCTTCAGCATGAAAGACCCCAGACAATTGCACTGGTACTGTCTTACCTGGATTCTTCGCAGGCAGCCGAATTGATTGCGGAGCTTCCCGAAGACATGAGACTGAAGGTAGTAGAGAGTATTGCAAGAATGGAAAGCGCTTCACCTGAGGCAATTAAGATTGTGGAGGTACAGCTGGCAAAGAAATTTGACAATATTCTTACGACAGACTTCACCAGCATCGGAGGTGTGGATTATATTGCGGATGTTATGAACCGTATGGACAGAGGTAATGAAAAGTATATCTTTGACGAGATGGGAAAAGACGACCCGGAACTGGCCGAAACAATTCGCAAGAAGATGTTCGTATTCGAGGATATTCTTACGATGGACGACCGTGCGATACAGCGGTTTATGCGTGAGTGCGATATGAAGGATATTGTATACGCCTTAAAGAACGCCAGTGAGGAAATGCTTAGTCTGTTCTATAACAATATGTCAAGCCGTATGGCAGACACGGTACGGTCTGATCTGGAGGTTACCGTCAATGTACGTCTGCGCGATGTGGAAGAAGCGCAGCAGCGGATCGTCGAAATTATCAGAAAGCTTGATGAGGAAGGCGAGGTCGTCATAGGCAAAGGCGGAAAGGATGAAATTATTGTATAGGGTGATGAAAAGTGAGCCGGAGGCTGTGCTAAGCCTGGGAAAGGATGTACTATATCCGGATTTCGCCGCTGAAGGGAAAGAGGAGATACTTTCTGCGGAAGAAACAGCAGAGGATGAAGAGGAAAGTGAAACCCAGGATATTATGGCCGGGGTATATGCCCAGGCAAAGGAGATACTTGAGGCTGCCAAAAAAGAGGCGGAAGATATACGGACTGAAGCTTATCAGACCGGCTTTAAAGCCGGAAATGAGGAAGGTTACAAACAGGGGGCCGGGCGGGCCCTGAAGGCATATAATCTTCGGTTTGAGGCCGAGTTTAAGGCTCTCCAGAAACAGCTTGCAGAGTATATAAAAGATGTAGAAGTTGCGAAAGACACTCTGTTGGAACAATACATAGATGATTTGAAAAACATAGCATTGGCAATCGGTGAAAAGATTATACAAACCAGCTTAAAATCCAGCAGTGAGGTTGTTGAACGTATGATTTTGTCTGCTACAGGCAGAATTAAAAAATCAGCATGGGCTAAGATTTATATCGGCAAAGGCCAGGAGACTATGGATGTCCGAGGGGATGTAAAGTTCTTGCAGGAACTTTCTAAATTGTCAGACAATGTAAAGATTATCATGCTTGAGGAAGAAGAGACAGGAACCTGTATTGTAGAGCTGCCAGATGAGGTCATTGACATGAGTGTAAAGACGCAGCTTGAAAATATAAAAGAGATTCTCAATAACGCGCGTCTGTAAGTGTGGGGATATAGACAAAGTAAATGGAGGAAAACGGATGCTTAAAGATTTACCCGGTCTGATTATGAAATCTGAGTCAATCAGCCATATCGGAAAAATTGAAAACATTACCGGGATGGCCATGGAAGCATCTGGCGGAGGCGCCAACATAGGCGATATTGTTCTGATTTATAATGATGAGCAGAAAAAGCAGATACCCGCCGAAGTTGTCGGCTTTCGGGATGATAAGATACAACTGATGGCATATGAGAATATGCATGGCATTGGCACAGAAAGTTTTGTCAGAAATACAAAGAAAAGGCTGAAGGTTCTTGTGGGCGAATTTTTAAGAGGCAGGGTCATAGATGCACTGGGAAATCCTCTGGACGATGTGGGGGCGTTTAACTCCGATCGGTACTATTATGTGGATAACCCGAAGATCAACCCTCTTACGAGACCTCCAATTACCGAGGAACTTGAATTCGGGGTCAGAGCAATCGACGGCTTGAATACCATAGGTAAAGGGCAGAGGATCGGGATTTTTGCCGGGAGCGGTGTGGGGAAAAGTACTTTGCTTGGAATGATAGCCAGAAATGTAAAAACGGATATCAATGTGATTGCTCTGGTTGGAGAGCGTGGGCGTGAGGTGCGTGAATTTGTAGAGAAAGATCTGGGACCGGATGGCATGAAGCGTTCTGTTCTGGTAGTTGCCACTTCAGATCAGCCTGCGATGCTGAGAATGAAGTGTCCCATGGTTGCAACGACTATTGCTGAGTATTTTAAAGACCAGGGAAAGGATGTGCTGCTGATGATGGATTCACTGACGCGTTTTGCTATGGCCCAAAGAGAGATTGGCCTTGCGACAGGGGAGCCTCCCGTGGCTCGGGGATATACCCCTTCCATTTATGCCGAATTTCCAAAACTTCTCGAGAGAAGCGGAAACTTTGCAAAAGGTTCTATAACCGGAGTCTACACAGTTCTTGTGGAGGGGGATGACACAAATGAACCCGTAGCCGACACGGTTCGGGGAATCCTTGACGGGCATATTGTTCTTACCAGAAAGCTGGCAAACCGAGGACATTTTCCAGCTATTGATGTCAATGCCAGCATTTCCAGGCTGATGAGCAATATTGTTACGCCTGAACATAAGGAACTTGCTTCAAAAATCAGAGATCTCCTGAGTCTGTATGAACAAAACGAGGACTTAATATCAATTGGTGCATATAAAACAGGGACAAACCCTAAACTGGATGAAGCAATTTCTAAAATTGACAAGATAAATGCCTTTTTGATGCAGGAGGTAGAGAACAGTTACAGTAAAGAAGAGACTTTTCAAATGATGAAAGACATATTGAAATAAGAGTGGAGGAAGGCAGTTGAAACGGTTTTCATTTGCGTTGGACAGAGTTTTGAACTATAAAATCCAGATTGAAAGAAATTTGAGAAATGAATATGCACAGATTGTGCAGAAAGTTATGAGAAAGGAAGAACAGATCAAAGGACTGGAGCAAAGACACAGAGTGTGTGCTGTTGATTATGATCAGGAGAAAGAACGTGGTGCCATGGTAAACAGACTGCGTACGTTTGAAGATTATCTTCAGTCTCTTTCAGATAAAATAAATGCAGAAAAACAAAACCTGGCACAACTTAAAGTTATAGAAGAAAAGAAGAGACAGGAAGTAATTGCTGCGAAGCAGGATACGGCTTCTATTGATATGTTGAAGACGAAAAGAATGCAGGAATATGATAAAGAGGTCCAGAAAGACGATGAAAGGCTGATAGAGGAGTTTGTATCCAACATGATGTCAGGCAGTGCCTCTGCATAATAGGAGGTGTCATATGCAGATTACTATAGATATGAAGGTGAAGGGAGGAGGAAGATGAATCAGATCACGGAGACTTTGCCCCGACAGGAGAAGAAGTGTCATGTTTTGGGAAAAGGAAAAAACAAGGAAAAAGTTCAAAAGAGCTTTGAGGATATCTTAAAGGGGCAGAAGAAAGCTCAGACAGTGTTTACAGGGGACGGGGCAATTGTTTGTCCCCAGATGCAGGCTATGTTTTTCCAGACCTTGCCCGGGAAAACGGTGAAGATTCAGAATGATTTGAGTAAATTATCTTCTGTTTCTCAAATACAGGAAGGGCCTTTAGCCGGTCATCCAAAAGAAGGACAGGAGACTGTGCAGGATACTACGATGGAAAATATAGCAGGCAAAACGGAAGATTCTTTTAATACAATCCGGCCGGTAATACAGATGTCCCAGGATAATAGTACACAAGCAGCGCAATCCACGAGCTTAAAGGGGCAGACGGCAGATTCTCTGGGGACGATTTCATCAGTTGAGACAGCAGGAAAAGAGAGGCCGGCAACTGCTCCGGAAAGAAAGAGCAGTATGCCGAAGGTTACGGAGGAAAGACCGGCAGCTGCGAAAGAAACAGGCAATGAAATGCAGGCTGTTCAGAAATTTACCGTCCACACGGAATATGTACATGATGCAAAGGCCGGGAGAGAAGCTGCTTTAGCTCCCCGGGAAAAGATACAGCCGGATATACAGGATCTTAAAAGCAAAATTATAGATCAAATGAATACAGGGAAGAAAGAATTTCAAGTGCAGCTAAAACCGGATAACCTTGGGACGGTGCTTGTGAAGGCATCCTATGAAAACGGAAAGGCGGTCATTTCTATTGTATGTATGGAATCTAAGACCGTGCATACAATGGCCCAGAATGCAGAAGAGCTGGGAAACCTAATTCAGTCCAGGCTGGGCGGCCCAACCCAGGTAATGGTTGAGATGCCACACACGGATTATCTGGAACAGCAGGGCAAAAGGCAGGAGGGCAGGGAGCAGCAAGACAGAGGCCGGCAAGAGAAAAAAGAGAATCCTGCCAATGAAGGATCAGAAGAGTTCCTGCAGCAGCTAAGGTTAGGGCTAACATAAGAAGGAAAGGGAGATCACTTATGGATGGAATACAGGCATTAAGCAATAACAGCAGTACTTCAGTAGAGGCAGGAAGCGCAACGGGTACATCAGGTTTAAGCATTAATGACTTTTACAAGCTGCTTGCAGCTCAGATGCAATACCAGGATGCAGATAACCCAATGGACACAAGTGAGATGATGGCGCAGATGGTACAGACCCATATGATTGAGGCCATTACAAATATGTCCACAATTAATACAATTACCTACGCTTCTTCCATGGTTGGAAAAGAAGTGACAATGGCAGAAACTGACTCCCAGGGTCAATTTACGGGAGAACATACTACAGGAACTGTGTCTGGGATACTGATGGGGGACAATCCTATTCTTTATATGGGGGATAAGGCCTACCATATGGCTCAGATCATGACAGTAGGCAAGGTGCCGGAGTCTGTAATAGATGATGGTGAGGGAAGTGAAGGAACGGATACAGATAATAATAAAAACGGAGAATTAGCAGTATAGGATAAGAGAAAGAAGGTACAAAACATGGTTAAATCAATGTATGCGGCCATTGCCGGGCTGCGTTCACACCAGAACAAGATGGATGTAATCAGTAACAATATTGCGAATGTAAACACCTGGGGATTTAAGAGCAGGACTGCAAATTTTCAGGATGCTATGTATCAGAATCTGACAAACAGCACCGGGGGTAATACAACAGAGGGAGGAAACGGTGGTATAAACAGTTCTCAGCTTGGTTACGGAGTGAATATGGGTTCTATCTCGACAAATTTTACTACAGGAAGCTGGGGGTATACCGGCAATTCAATGAATTGTATGATTGACGGGACAGGCTTCTTTATCGTAGGTCCGATGCAGGAGAGCGTCCCTGCTGATGCCCTTGCAGAAAATAATATGAACCTCTCCAGAGTGGGGATATTCAGTGTGGACAATAACGGATATCTGGTAGACAACGACGGGAATTATATTTACGGATTTACGGAACAGGCTGCAGACGGCACATGGAACACAGAGAACCTTCAGCCTATAAGAATTCCCACAGATGATGCCGGAGAACGTTACAATATATCATCTTACAAAATCGGTGCCGACGGCGTCATCACAGGTATCACAAAGGACAGCCAGAAAATTACCATCGGCCAGATAGCTGTGGCTACGGTTGAGAATCCCGGTGGACTGGAGCAGACAGCGGGGTATCTGTACACCATCGGCGAAAATGCAGGAAATGTTTTGGGAGTACAGACAATGGGAACAACAACTGGCACCATTTTAAGTGGCTATCTGGAGATGTCTAATGTTGATCTTGCAACGGAAATGTCTAATATGATCACGACCCAGAGAGGCTATCAGGCCAACACAAAAGTGATCACTGTGACAGATGAAATGCTGGAACAGCTGGTCAATATGAAACGCTAGTGTATTAGGGAAGGAGGCGGAAGCTGCCGTGATAGAGCTGACCAAGTTAAATGGCGAGCCTATTTTAATTAATCCAAATCAAATCGAATATATAGAGCTGATACCGGAATCCAAGATTGTTATGATGAACGGAAAATATCACATTGTCTGTGAATATAAGGATGAGATTATTGTACGTATCATCAGGTTCTACAAAGCTATTCACAATATACACAACAGGGAGGACTGATTTCATGGATTTTACTACAATTGTCGGTATAGTGGGAGGACTTTTCTTCATTATAAGCGCGATTATGGACGGTGGAGATATAAGCAATTTTGTGGATATGCCCAGTGTGGCCATTGTAATGGGGGGTGTAGTATGTTCTGTTATTGCCAGCTTCCCGTTCAGCATGCTTAAAAATGTGGGGATGCATATGAAGAAACTGATCTCCGCAAAAGAATATGCTCCGGAACCGGTAATAAATACAATTGCTGAATTTGCCCAGCTTGCCAGAAGAAATGGACTTCTGGCATTGGAGGATAAAGCAAACGCGTTGGAGGACCCTTTTTTCAAGCAGGGGATCCTGCTTGTGGTGGATGCTATGGAGGCAGATAAGGTCAGGGAATTGCTGGAAACAGAGGTTGACAATATGTCGGCCAGGCATGAGGAGGAAGTAGCAATTTATGACAAATCCTCTCAGTATGCTCCGGCGTTTGGTATGATAGGTACTCTTGTAGGACTGATTAACATGCTCAAGAGCATGGATTTGTCAGACGGAGCATCCAATAGTCTGGGAGCCAGCATGGCAACAGCTTTGATTACAACATTTTATGGATGTATTCTGGCTAATCTTGTTTTCATGCCTATTGCGAAAAAGCTCAGAATACGAAATGAAGAAGAGGTAATCTACAAACAGATTATCATAGAAGGGGTCATGAGCATTCAGGCCGGAGAAAATCCCAAAATCATAAGAGAGAAGCTGACATCTCTGCTCAGGCAGAAGCAACAGAAACAGATACTAACAGGCAAGGGTGAGACTCCTGCGGGAAAAGGCATGAAAAAGGGAAAAAGGAAAGCAGCATGACTATAAAGTTTGTATATGACTGAGAAATAGGCAGGAGGAAGAGAGCAGTGAAACGTAGAGGAAAAAAACAGGAAGAAAGCGGAAGCTGGATGGACACATACGGCGACATGGTTACGCTGCTGCTTTGTTTTTTTGTATTACTCTATTCCATATCGTCTGTTGATCAGACAAAGTGGAAAAACCTGGTAAAAAGCATGAACCCGGAGGCAGCAGAGGCAGTCCAGGATAAGGCAGACAAAGTAGCGGACAGCCCAAAAGCCAGCGAGTCAGATTCAGATGTGAAATTTGAAGAACTGTATAACAGTCTGGTTCAAATACAAAATTCAGCCGGTGAATCTATGGATATTCAAATTGCGAGAGGGGACGGGTACCAGTTCATAACTTTCAGAGACCGGGTTTTCTTCGATGGAGACAGCTTTGTACTGAAAGAAGAAGGCAAGAAAGTGCTGGACTCCTTTTCAGCAGCTATAGCCCCGGCCGCCGAATCGGTGAAGGAGATACAGGTGCTGGGTCATACCACGCAGGCGGATCCGGCCATCCAAAATGAGTTGGTCAGTGATAGACTTTTGTCCTCTGACCGTGCGGCTGTAGTGGTTGCCTATATCCAGGGGAAAAACGTGATTGATCCTAAAAAACTGGTGAGTGCCGGGTATGGGCAGTTCCGTCCTATAGATACTTTTGAAACAGAGGAAGGAAGAAGGCAGAACCGGAGAGTGGAGATTTTAATTACCCAGTCGGGAGCTGTAGAGCAAAGCCTGGATGAATATTATAAGCAGGTATATCAGGACGGAGAACAAAAATAACAGGAGTAAAATTATGGCAGAAGTATTATCTCAGAATCAGATAGACGCACTGCTGAATTCTATGTTGAAGGATCACACAGAAAGCGTCTCTGAATCTCAGAAGGAGCCGGAAAAACCTTGGAAGAAATATGATTTTTCCAGTCCCAAGAAGTTTACAAAGGATAAGTTAAAATTAATTAAGGGAATTTATGATAATTATACCCGTCTTGCATCTTCCAGAGTCAATGGGATTCTCAGAGCAAACTGTGAGATGGAAGTCATAACGGTGGAAGAGCAGCATTATCATGAATTTAATAATGCTTTAAGTGATAATGATGTAATGACCTTGATGCCTCTGAAGCTTCCGGATGACTCAAAAGCACCTCCTGTTTTAGTACATATAAGCCAAAAGCTGATGCTTAATATGATTGACCGGATGCTGGGCGGGAGCGGGGATGATGACTCTGTGGATTCTTCTTACAGTTACACAGAGATTGAAAGCGCTCTGTATGAAAAGATGATGGAGTATCTTCTGGGAGTTACGAAGGACGCATGGAACAATTATATTCAAGTCAAAATGGGAGACCTCACTCTGGAGACTAACCCGGGGTTATATCAGGAAATCAATATGGAGGAACCGGTGGCAATCATTCTTATTAATGTGAAAATGAATGAGATAGAGGGGAATATGACAATTTGCATTCCCGGTAATTTATTGACAAATATTTTTTCGATTATTGATAAGCGGAAACATGTATCCGGTCTTTATGATGAGGGTATCGAGGACGCTCCGGAGATCATTTTAGATAACCTGAAGAATGGATCTTTGGAAATAAAGGCGGAGCTTAGCCAGGCGGAACTGAGCTTACATGATGTGTGCAGTCTCCGGGTGGGGGACGTGATAGATCTGAATCAGGGAAAAGATATGGATATCACATTGTATGTACAGGAACAGCCCTGGTTTAAGGGTACTCTCGGGGCACATAAGAAAAATGCTGCAGTCAGAATAGAGGAACGACTGAGTTATTAGATTAATTAATCAAAGAAAGAGGTAAAAAAAATGGCGAAAATTATGGTAGTAGACGATGCAGCGTTTATGCGCATGATGGTGAAGGATACTCTCTCAAAGGGAGGGTATACCGATATATGTGAGGCTGCAGACGGTGCAAAAGCAGTGCAGATGTATAAAGACATTAAACCGGATCTTGTGCTGATGGACATCACCATGCCTAACATGGACGGGCTGGAGGCTCTGAAGGCGATTAAGGCATATGATGCAGGAGCCACAGTCGTAATGTGTTCTGCAATGGGACAGGAGACTATGGTTATTGAAGCTATTAAATCAGGAGCAAAAGACTTTATTGTAAAGCCTTTTAAACCAAACCGTATTTTAGATACAGTATCAAAAATAATTGATCAATAGGCAGGAGGGGGCAATATGTCTTTTTTAAGTTCTCTGAATATCAGCGCAAGCGGCATGACCGCTCAGCGGCTTCGCCTGGATGTTGCGGCGGAAAACATTGCAAATGTTGAGACAACCAGAACGCAGGACGGGAGTCCATACCGCAGAAAGCTGGTGGTTCTGGAATCAAAAAATGATTTCCGCACAGCCTTTGCTAAAGCAAAAGATAAACAGTCTGCGCAAGGCGGAGTGGAGGCGGCTGCAGTCGTAGAGGATGGTACACAATGGAAGGCAGTGTATAATCCCAGTCATCCGGATGCTGATGCTAAGGGGTATGTGATGATGCCCAATGTGGATGTGGTACAGGAAACAACAGATGCAATGGCGGCCACGCGCTCATACGAAGCCAATATCACTGCGTTTAATGCAGTGAAGCAGATGGCCCAAAAGGCGCTGGAAATAGGAAAATAAAGAGTGGCTTTGCATTGCCGGAAAGAGAGTTAGAAAATGGACAATAAGAAATTAAGTTCAATGGAAATAGATGCCATAGGAGAAATACTGAATATCAGCCTGGGTGCTTCTGCGACTGCCATTTCTTCCATGCTGGATGAACGGGTAGATATTACAACTCCGGTTGTCCGTCTCCAGAATAAAGATGAATTTAAGTTCAATCATCTGGAGCCGGCTGTGGGAGTGGAGATTGTTTATATAGAAGGTCTTACAGGCAGTAATGTAATGCTCCTGAAGCGCAATGATGTGCGGGTCATCGTTGAAAAGCTGTTGGGCACGGAGATTGCAGAGGAAGATTTTGAACTGGATGAAATGAATATCAGTGCTATCTGCGAGGTTATGAATCAGATGATGGGAGCGTCGGCTACCGCACTTTCAGAACTGCTGGGGAGAACAGTAAATATTTCGACTCCGGAGTCCTTTGAAATCACAAGTCCGGATCAATTTAAGGATAAGTATTTTCTGGATGATAATGTTATGGCTGTAATTGGATTTACCATTCAGATAGCAGACAAACTGCAAAGTGAATTTATGAATCTTATGCCAATAGGGCTTGCCCGTGAGCTTGTTTCAGGGTTTTTTGCGGACGGGGTTCCCGATGTGGTGGAGGAATCGGATATAGCTTCACCTGCAGACCTGCCAGCTCAGGAGCCTGACAGAGAAAAATCTGCAGATGTGCCGGTCCAGGAACAGGCACAGGAATCGTCTGCTGTATCCCAGAATATAGCAGACGAGATGAATACAGAAAATCAAAAAGGCGGGGAGACTTCTAATGATATACTAGAGCTGATGCGCCGCCAGATGGAGGCTCAACAACTTCAAATGCAGCAGATGCAGCAAATGCTGCAGATGCAGCAGTCTGACTCCCCAAAGAAAATAGGCGTAAGACCGCTGCCCCGCCCCAATCTGACAGAGGGTATAGATACCCAGCCAAATGCAAAAGAGCAGGAAGCAAATATGGAATTAATTATGGGAGTGCCCCTGGATGTATCTGTGGAAATCGGGCGGACAAGAAAACTGGTAAAAGATATTTTGGAACTAAATAAAGGGTCTCTTGTAGTCTTGGACAAGCTCGCAGGGGAACAAGTGGATTTATTCGTCAACGGACAGTGCATCGCAAAAGGCGACGTGGTTGTAGTAGATGACAATTTTGGCATCCGTATTACAGAAATTTTAAATGATGAGATTGCACTGCTTGGGTAAGGGAGAATACATATGTTAGATGGAATGGCTACGGCACTGGGAACCTTGCTTATTATGGGCCTCATCCTCTGGCTAGCCTATGTTTTTTCAAAATATATAGGCAGAACAGGAAAAATCGGCGGTAAAACTCCCTACATGAAAATAATAGCCCAGCTTCCGGCAGGCCAGTATGGGACCCTTGCTATTGTACAGACCAAAAAGAGTTATCTCCTGCTGGGAATGACGTCCTCGCAGATTACGGTGCTGGACGAGTTTGAAGACCTGGAGGAATTAGATGAGAGTAATGCCGGCAAAGGGGAGATACCGGATTTCAAATTGCAGTTGGAGAGACTGACAAAAAGGAAGAAGTAAATATATGGATACAAATTCTTTAGTTAATATAAACGGGAATCAGGTTCCCTCGCTGGAAATCATTGTTATGATGACGGTTTTAATGCTTCTGCCATCCATTGTCATTATGATGACCTCATATGTCAGAATTATCATTATCCTTTCTTTTGCGAGAAATGGGCTGGGGGTGCAGCAGACACCGCCCAATATGGTGTTAACCGGAATCGCACTGTTTCTGACTTTGTTTATTATGAATCCAGTCATCAAGGATGTGAACACTCAGGCCTATGAGCCTTATAAAAGTGGTCAGATTACACAGCAGGAGGCATTGAAGCGGGCAGAAGTTCCTATGAAAGAATTTATGCTTAGACAGACAGAAAAAAGCAGTCTGAATATGTATATAGAGATGTCCGGGACAGATAAAAAAATAGAGCCCGAGAACCTGCCGATGACTGTCGTTATCCCCTCTTTTATGACCAGTGAGCTTAAAAGGGGATTTACGGCCGGCCTGCTTTTGCTTATTCCATTTCTCCTAATTGATATCATCGTATCCAGCACGCTAATGTCCATGGGAATGATTATGCTGCCGCCGGCAACTATTGCATTGCCGTTTAAGCTGCTTTTATTTGTTACGCTGAATGGATGGGAGCTTTTGTTCTCTACTATAGTGAAAAGTTTTAATTACTGACAGGAGGAAGAAAAATGCTGACCACGGGAGAAATTACGGATCTGATGTATCAGTTGTTTTTGATGGCGGTAAAGCTGGCCGGTCCCATATTAATCATCAGTATGGTGGTGGGGATTTTCATTTCCATTATTCAGGCGGCAACCCAGATTCATGAGCAGACGCTGACCTTTGTTCCAAAACTGATAGTTATAGGTGTGCTCCTTGTTGTATCCGGAGATAGTATGCTGAAGTCACTGCAGGAGTTTACACAGCATATATTCCTCCTGATAGCAGGTTAGGAGGGACAATATGTCTTTGACAGCTACGCCGGAGTTTGTGTTATTTACATTGATTTTGATGAGGATGTCCGGCTTTGTCTTTTTAAACCCTGTTCTCGGAAGAAAGAATATACCGGCTTTGTTCAAAGCCGGAATGGTATTTGCTCTTACCATAGGAGTGTACCCCCTGGCTCAGATTCCGGATACAGAGATTACATCAGCGATTGTACTGGGTGTACTTCTTCTGAAAGAATTCGCTTTGGGGTATCTGACAGGGTTTGTGATGCAGCTATTTGATATGGTTGTAACCTATGCGGGAGCAGTCATTGATTTTCAAATGGGATTATCCATGTCTACGGTATACGATGCACAGAACCAAACACAGACAGCCATGACTGGAAACATACTGCAGATATATTATCTTTTATTGTTCTTTGCGGTGGACGGTCATCTGGCTTTGATTAAAATATTATCAGAATCCGGTAAAGTAGTTCCCTATGCAGGTGTTGTACTGGGTCCGGATGCGGCCAGGTCCATATTGAATATATTTGTGGAGTGTATTGTCCTCGCAGTAAAACTGGCATTCCCTATGATTGCCTTTGAATTTCTGATGGAGATTGCAACAGGACTTCTGATGCGTATTATTCCCCAGATCAATCTTTTTGTAATAAGTATCCAGCTCAGAGTAATTCTGGGGATTATCATGATGGTTTTTATGGTTTCGCCGGCAGGAAATTTCCTGAATAGTCTTATTACGGATACGATGAAAACTATACAGGATGTATTAAGGATTGCAGGGACCTAAAGGGAGGGACATACTTTGGCGGCAGATTCAAAAACTGAAAAAGCCACACCGAAAAAAAGGCGTGACGAAAGAAAAGAAGGAAATGTTTTCAAAAGTACGGATGTTGCCAACGTTGCATTTGTTTTTATAGCTTTCTATTCTTTAAAGAAGCTGTTTCCTTCTATTTTGAAAACTGTGTCAGATTTTATGAAGCACTACCTGGATTTAGCAGGAAGTGCCGGGGAACTAAACCTGAATAATATCGGAGGGTATGGGCGTGAGTTCGCAGCGGCAGCTGCGAAAACTATATTGCCTTTTGCATTCATTTGTGTGGCGGTTGGTGTGATCATACATGGGGTACAGACTCGTTTTTTGTTCACTCCGAAGAATTTTTATCCAAAATTCAACCGGATAAGCCCTATACGGGGGATAAAAAACTTGTTTTCACTGAAAAATGTGATTGAACTTGTAAAAAATATTTTAAAGGTTATTGTACTTGTGGCTATACTTTACAACCTACTCAAAACCGATGCAGAGACTGTAATGCGGACGATGGATATGCCTGTAAGTACTTCAGTAACATACATGTTTGACAGGATGATGACTATGATTACAAAAGTTTCTTTGGTGTTTGTGGTCATTGCCATTTTTGATTACATGTTCCAGAGATGGGATTATGAACGCAAAATCCGCATGTCAAAGCAGGAACTAAAAGAAGAATTTAAACAGACGGAAGGAAACCCCGAAATTAAAGGCCGAATCCGTGAATTGCAGAAGCAGCGCGCCAGAACAAGGATGATGCAGGCAGTTCCTGAAGCAGATGTGATTATTCGAAACCCTACCCATTTTGCAGTTGCTCTTTTGTATGATATGGATAAGAATAATGCCCCAGTTGTGGTTGCAAAAGGACAGGACGATCTTGCTCTTCGAATTGTCAGGGTTGGGGAGGAACATAAGGTTGCAGTGATAGAGGACGTACCTCTTGCCAGAGGACTATACGCCCAGGCAGAAATAAACCATGAAATACCCATGGAATATTACGGAGCTGTGGCAGAGGTTCTGGTATTTGTATATAAGATGAACAAGAAAAATGAGGTAAAGCATGAAACGGTTATTAAATAATTCAGTGGCTCTTTTCGTAGTAGTCATTGTTCTACTTTTGATTATTCCCATGCCTCCGTTTGTTTTGGATGTCATGATTATTATAAATATATCTTTATCAATGATTATTCTTTTAATCAGTATGAATATAAAGGAACCTCTTGAATTCTCTATATTCCCGTCACTTTTGCTGATTACTACACTTTTCAGGCTGGGAATCAATGTTTCTTCTACCAGAAATATTCTGACCAGGCAGGGAGAGGCAGGCCAGGTGATCCATTCATTTGGCAGTTTTGTACTTCAGGGGAATATTGTTGTTGGATTTATTATTTTCTTCATTATTGTATTAGTTCAATTTATTGTTATCACCAAGGGTGCGGAGCGTGTGGCGGAGGTTGCAGCCAGATTCACACTGGATGCCATGCCCGGAAAGCAGATGGCAATCGATGCAGATTTAAGCTCGGGACTGATCAATGAACAGGAAGCCCGCATGCGAAGAAATAAGATACAGCGGGAGGCAGATTTTTATGGTGCCATGGACGGTGCCACAAAGATTGTAAAGGGTGACGCTATTATGGCCCTGATCATAACTGCGATCAATTTGATCGGCGGTTTTGCCATCGGCATCTTAATGTCAGGGCTGGAGCTTTCTCAGGCACTTTCTGTATACTCCATTGCCACGGTAGGGGATGGGCTGGTGTCTCAGATTCCGGCACTTTTGATATCTACGTCCACCGGTATGATTGTGACAAGGGCTGTCTCAGAGGGCAGTTTGAATGAAGATGTATCAAAGCAGTTTCTTGCGCAGCCCAGGGCAATCATGATGACAGGCGCAGTTCTGTTGATTTTGATGCTTGTGCCAGGAATGCCGAAGATCCAGATGGGAATTCTGGCGGCAGTTTTCATCATCGGCGGTCACAAACTCAGTCAGAAGGTGGAAGAAAATGCAGTCCTGGAGCAACAGGCAAAAGTACAGGAAGCTGAACTTTCTGCCCCACCGGTCACGGAGGAGGAGTATTTCAAAGATATAAACAACATATATTCTTTGATTGAAGTAGAGCCCATTGAAATGGAGTTTGGCTATAGTCTGATTCCGCTGATAGACGAATCAAGCGGAGGGAAAATGATAAACCGCATTGTTATTTTCAGGAGACAGTATGCCCAGGACATGGGATTTGTTATCCCTTCGGTCAGACTCAGAGACAGCTCCGCCTTAAATACAAATCAGTATGTTATTAAGATTAGGGGGGAGGAGGTTGCACGGGGAGAAATTCTTGTAGATCACTATCTAGCGCTGGAGCCGCCAAATCCATCAGGAACGATTGACGGTATTGAGACAATCGAGCCTGCCTATGGAATCCCAAGCAAGTGGATTTTACCTGAGAACAAGGAGATGGCAGAGATATACGGCTATACGGTTATAGATCCTCTCTCCGTTATGATTACGCATCTTTCGGAAACAATCAAACAGCATGCTTATGAGCTGCTAAACAGGCAGGAAACAAACCAGCTTCTTGAAACTGTGAAGAAGACCGTACCGGAGCTGGTGGAAGAAGTAATTCCCGGCCTGATGACTTTGGGTAATTTCCAGAAAATACTTGTAAACCTGTTAAAAGAAGGAATTCCGATAAAAGGAATGGAGACGATTCTGGAAACGATTGCAAACACCAGTGTCCCCGGTGAAGATACTACAAAGATAACGGAAAAAATCCGGGTATCACTTAAGCGTACGATTACAAGAAGATTTTGTGTGGGGGGACAGCTTAGAGTCGTAACATTGGATGCGGAACTGGAAAAGAACCTTGTACAGTGTCTTACCAGAGGTGAGCAGGGCACTTATCTGGCGGTAAGTCCGGATATTATGCAGAGCATACTTACCCAGGTGGGCGAAGAAATCAAAAAATTTCAGGAGATATCTCAGGATGTAATTATTCTCACAAGTCAGGTCATCCGTGTGTATCTGTATCAGATGCTGGAACAGTTTTACCCGTCGGTAAACATACTGGCATTTAATGAGATAGCCGATAACGTACAGATTCAGGCAATAGGAAATATCAGGCAGGAATAAGGAAATCAAGAGGGGAACAGGCATGAAAGATAGAAAAACGCAAAGCAAGGTGCCGGAAGGGTATACAAATGAAGAACTTCTTTCACTTTATCAGGAGACAAAAGAGCCGGAGCTGAAAAAAGAACTGGCCCTCAGGTATCTTTATATTGTGAAGTGCATTGCTATACAGATGAGAGATGTCTATACCGGATTTACCCAGATGGAGGATATCGTGAATGAGGGTGTTTTGATGCTGATGACAGCCATTGATAAATTCGACGAAGGCAAAAATGTCAAATTTGAAACTTATGCATCCAGAAGAATCCGGGGAATGATTATTGATATTGCCAGGAAGCAGGATTGGATACCCCGTACTCTCAGAAAAAATCTGCGGGATATAAATGAAGTGTCCATGAAATTTTATTCCGGACACGGTAGGTATCCTACAATGGAGGAACTGGCAGAACGTATGGAAATGGAACCACAGAAGATTCGCAGCATAATGGGAAAAGCAAATCTGTCTTCTGTATTGTCACTGGATATGGTTCTTGAAGAGACCAGTGATCGTTACAGAGCAATCCAGATACCTTCTGACAAAAGAGAGAGCCAGCCGGAAGAAAACTTTCTGGATCAGGAATTCAAAAACACCCTGGCGAAAGGCATACGCTCTTTAAAGGAAAAAGAACAGACAGTAATCTCTTTATACTACATAGAAGAATTAAACATGAAACAGATTGCGTCGATCATAAATGTAAGTGAGCCAAGAGTGTCACAGATACATGCAGCCGCAGTTTTAAAGCTGAGAAAATATATAGAAAAGTTAAGCAGAGGTGAGGAAAAGGAGGAGACTTATGTTTCAGGGATTATATAATCTTACATCCGGCATGCTGACACAGACAAGAAACCTGAATGTTATCAGCAACAATATGTCAAATGTTGCGACTGCCGGGTATAAGAGCGAGCAATTTACAGCTAAGACATTCCAGGAAGAACTTATTTACAGAAGCGGCAATAAGGATAAAAGCAATGCGGTTCCCATCGGCCGGATGAACCGTATTGTAACGGCAGACCGCAACTATACGGATTATACAAATGCCGGGTACAAAAGCACATCCGGAAGTCTGGATTTTGCTTTGGAATCTGACGGATTCTTTTGCATTCAGGGTGAAGGCGGCACTGTATATACCAGAAACGGTTCATTTTCCCTGGACAGCGGAGGGTATCTTTGTCTTCAGGGAGTGGGAAGAGTACTCGGCACCAACGGTCCTATTTATCTGGGGACCGACAAGGTCAGTGCCGATTCAGCCGGAAATATTTACACAGAACGGGGAAACGCCTATCTAGGCAGGCTTTCTGTTGTTGATTTCCAGAATAGGAATGAGCAGCTGACAAGAGGGGGGGACAAAACCTTTACAGCAGAGACACAGGGAACCCCTGTGAACGGAAGTGTCGTACAAAAGGCACTGGAATATTCAAATGTGGATACCGTAAAAGAGATGACAGCAATGATGGGCAGTCAGAGAGTACTGCAGAGCAATGCACAGATCTTGAAAATGTATGACCAGCTGACAGGAAAAATTGTGTCACAATTAGGTCCGGTATAGGAGGAGAAGAATGGATACTTCATTTTACACAGCAATGCAGGGTGCAATGACACAACAGGAAAGGATGAATGTGATATCTAACAATATCGCAAATATAAATACGCCGGGGTATAAGGCAAAAGATGCGGTTTTTCTGGAACTAATGCACTACAATATGCGGGCCGCCGAAGGTCGGGACACACAGTTGACGGCTGGTGCGGGACCGGCCGTTAATCATACAAATACAAACTTTTCGGGTGCCGGCTTTCAGAAAGGAGACGGAAATTATAACTTTGCAATTTCCGGGGACGGATTTTTCCTGCTGCAGGATCCGGCAGGAGGTGTTTCTTATACAAGGAACGGACATTTTTCTCTTTCCAGGAGGCAGGACGGCTTCTATCTGGTTTCTGATTCAGGCAAATTGGTGGCAGACAGCAGTCAAAATCCCATTCGATTTGTAAATAGGAAGATACAGGGAACTCCGGGAATCTACACATTTCAGAACACAGACGGTATGTTGAGTACTGGAATGAATGAATTTCAGCCAACGGCAAAAAACGGTACACCCGTCTTAAGTAACAATGCACGCCTTGAAGAGGGGGTTCTGGAAATGTCTAATGTGGAGCTGGCTAATGAGATGGCAAAGACCATGGAGTCCTCCAGAGCCTACTCACTGATGCTTAAAATGATGGAAACTTCGGATGAAGTGGAACAAACCGTGAATAGTTTAAGATCATAAACGAACGGAGAAGGAGACAGGGAAAATGGAAATTAGAACCTATGATGATGTAGGGGCACCGGCACTTGATGTAATCCGGGAAGTGGGCAGTATCGGAACAGGAAATGCGGCAACAGCCGTCTCAGAACTTTTGTCGGCAAATGTAAGAATTAATCTGCCCGATGTGCGGATTGAGGGATTCAACGAGGCAATCAAAGTGCTGGGTAATCCCGAAGATCCGGTGGCTGCTATTCTTGTGCAGATGTCAGGTGATATGAATGGGATTATGCTTTTTCTTCTGAAAATAGACTTTATCAATGCAGTACTTCATACTATGCTTGGAAAGACAGTTTCGGATTATTCCATGCTTGATGACATGGAGGTTTCTGCCCTTACTGAAGTTGGAAATATTGTGATATCCTCATATGTGAATGCACTGTCAGGACTCTCCGACATGGAAATCGAATTATCTGTCCCTGCGATTTCCATTAATATGCTGGGAGGAATCTTAAGTGTTCCTATGATAGAACTTGGGTATGAAACAGACAAGATTATGATAATATCAGGGGAATTTGTCTTAAATAAACATCAGCTTGACAGCAGTCTGCTGATGCTCCCGGACATCTCATCCCTGAACAAACTGATTAGGTCACTGGTGGCCGGCCATGAGTAAAGAAGTAATTGTCGGAATTGCAGATATGAAGATTCTGCGGCAGGAGGGAACTTTGATTACCTATGCTTTGGGCTCTTGTATCGGAATCAGTATCTATGACCCCATGATTAAGCTTACAGCCCTTTTGCATATTATGCTGCCCATGTCCCCGGGAAAAGAAGTTTCCCAGGTATTTAAATTCGCAGATACAGGTATCCAGGAGACACTTCGCAGAATGTCTGTTTTTGGGGGAATAAAAAGCAGGTATATATGCAAAATTGCAGGCGGTGCCAGAATGTTTGAGGTATTGCAAAATAGTTCTCTGGCAAATATCGGAGAGAGAAATATTGAAAGTGTAAAGAATATTCTGCAAAAGGAACGGATGCAGCTGACACGGCAGGATGTGGGCAGCAATTATGCAAGAACCATGCGTGTCTCTGCAGAAACGGGGACAGTAACTATACATACTTATGGAAGACCGGATGTTATATTGTGAATATCCGCAGATAGGAGGAGCAGGAAATGGCAAAGACAGAGATTTTGCTGGAATCAGGTACAAATGAAATAGAGATTATGGAGTTTACAGTGTATAATGAACTTTATGGAATTGATGTAGTCAAAGTGAGAGAGATTATGATGTCTGACAAAGTAAAACCCATACCTCATGCTCATGAAGCAGTAGAAGGAATATTTAAACCGCGGGATATCATGCTTACGGTGGTGGATCTTCCCTATTATCTTACAGGGGATGAGACGGCACCCGGGGTAAAAGATTTGTTTATGGTAACAAACTTTAATAAAATGAACATAGCCTTCCGTGTACATACAGTGGAAGGAATTCAAAGAATATCCCGGACTGATATCAAGAAGCCGGATAAAACACTGAGCAGGGGCTGCGAGAATGGAATTGCAGCTGGAATTGCGCAGTGTGGAAAAGAGCTGATTACAATACTGGACTTTGAGAAAATTGCCGCAGATATCGCACCCGAGAAAGGGCTGCAGACGGATGAGGAGAAAGGATTTGGCGGGTCGGATACAGAGAGGAAACGCATAAATGGACAGATGTGTAGTTAGAAGAGCTATCAAGGAAACGCAAACTGGAAAAGTGATCGGTTATGAATTACTGTTTCAGGGAAACAAAGATAATCTTTTTGCCCAGCCGGAGACAACCGCGGCGGATATGATATCCAGTTTTTTGATGAGCAACAGCAATAAGTTCGTAAGTGATAAGACTATGTTTATCACTTTTACCCCCTCGCTCTTATTTAGGAATACGCCCAAAATGTTTGAACCGGGTAAGGTGGTCATACAGGTTGATGATAATCTGGTTGTGAACCCACTGGCAAAACCTTTTCTCAAGAAGTACCACAAGGCGGGTTATCAGATTGCAGTCAGTGATTTCCAGTTTTCTCTGCGGTACCTGGACATGTTAGATGACGTAAGCTATATACGTTTAGACATGCATAGAAAAGAGATTTATGAAAACGAAAAGGAAAAAAACAGTTTAAAGAATATTATAGCTATGGCCCGGGGCGTTCAAAAAAAGTGCATTGCTGTCAATGTTGATTCTAAAGAAATCTATCAGTGTGCAGTTGAGCTGGAGGTAGATTATCTGGAGGGAAATTACATAGCACGGACGCTTATCACGAAAACGGACAGAGTGACATTCATGGAGGGAAACTTTTTCCAGCTCCTTGTTGAGGTTTCAAAACCGGAACCGGATATTTCTCAGGTGGAACAAATTATCAGCAGGGATGCAGGCCTTACCTTTTCTCTTTTGAAACTGGTCAACTCGGCCTACTTTGCACTTAGAAGGAGAACTTCCTCCATACGTCAGGCACTGGTCACATTGGGAATCGGACAGCTCAGACAATGGGTCTATATGTTAAGCTTCAGGCAGGATGTGGGGAGCCCTGCTTTGGAGGAACTTCTAAAGCTTTCATTTTTAAGGGCCAAGTTTGCTTCCGAGCTTGTAAATTATGTAAAGAAATGCCCGATTACAAATAACGAGGCCTATATGATGGGAATGTTTTCAACAATGGAGTATATGGTCGATGCTCCTATCGAAGAAATCCTGGAAAAGATTCCTCTGAATTCAGTTGTGGAAGAAGCTCTTGTATTAGGAAACGGAGTGGTGGGGAATATTTATAAACTGATTCTGTCCTATGAGAGGGCAGACTGGAAAGTATGTAAAGCTCTGGCAGAGGAGCTGGGAGTTCCTACGTATCTCCTTGCACAAATTTATATTGACTGTGTAGAAAATGTAAATACAATCTGGAACACTCTGACTACAGAATATGTAAGAAAAGGAGAGAAGCCTTTATTTTCAGAGAAATCGGATAATACAGAACATATAGAAGATATATTAAAGTAAAGTGGAGGTATAGTAGTGGCGGTAACAATTGTATTGACAAATCAAAAGGGCGGTGTGGGGAAGACAACCTCTTCGGCAGCTCTGGCTTCGGGTCTAAAGCAGGCCGGATACAGGGTTCTGGCGGTAGATCTTGATTCACAGGGAAACTTAGGATTCAGCCTCGGACTAGATATAGAAGAGGGACACACGATGTACCAGGTGCTCAAAGGAGAAATACCAGTCAGAGATGCTATCAGACACACCGAAGATTGTGCAGACATACTGGCGTCCGACATTCTCTTAAGCGAAGCAGAGATGTTTCTCACCGGTACTGCCCGGCAGCTTAAGCTAAAAAATATGCTTGATGATGTAAGCGGTGATTATGATTATATCATTATTGATACCCCTCCGGCTTTAAATATATTAACTGTGAACGGGTACGCAGCAGCAGATTATCTCGTGATACCTATGGCGGCTGAGATCTTGAGCCTTGTGGGACTCATCCAATTGAAGGAAACGATAGAAAGTGTGCAGGGCTCGGTGAATCCAAAACTGAATGTGCTGGGAATACTTATGACTAAATTTAATAGAAGAACCAGGCTGTCAAGAGAGGTGCTGGAGATGGCTCAGTCAGTCGCTTCACAGATAGGGACGGAAGTATTTGATACTAAAATCCGCTGTGGAGTTGCCGCTGCAGAGGCTCCAGCTCATGGGTTAAGTATTTTTGACTATGCACCAAGAGCAAATCCATCTGTAGATTACCGGGATTTTGTAGAGGAAGCGGTTCAGAAGATACATAAAGGTGCATAGAAGGGGAGAAAAAATGGCAAAGAGAACAAATAAGACAGATCATGTACTGAATCTATTGTCAGGCAATGAAGAAAAAAAGGACGCTTCAAACAAACAGGATGCTGCAGTACATCCGCCCACAGACCCTGAAAATACAGTTTCTGTGATTGATCCAGTGAATGAAGAAGCCAAATTAGCAGATGAAATAAGGAAATCCCTGGAGTCGGAGCTCGCGGAGGAAACAGAAGAAGAGCTTCCCGAAGAACAGGGTGCGCCAGTCGAAATAGAACCGAAGAAAGAACAGGAAGAATTTGTGTTTCTGAATGTTATGGAGGTGCTGGTGGAGGAAAAGGTAATCCATTATATGGAACAGTTCGGAGTGTGTACATGCTCACGCTGCAAGGCGGATGTTATGGCACTTGCCCTGACAAAGCTTCCTGCTAAGTATGTGGTAGTAAACAGGGCTGCAGTTTCTCCTCTAATTAATTTTTATTCCAGCAAATATGCGGGTCAGGTTACTGTTGAAATTACGAAAGCCTGTATTCGAGTAAATGAGATTCCCCATCATAACAGAGACTAGTACACGAGTGCTTAATTATTCTAAAGGTCCGGCCGATAATCAGTATATGGAACTTATCAGGGAATAGTAATAAGATAAATAAGGAGTGAACATTATGGCATCAATCGGTGGATTAAGCGCTGCGGCATCATCCGGTGTGAATAATACCAGTTCAATCAAAGGATATGGCGGATTGGCCAGCGGTCTTGACAGGGATTCTTTAATTGAAAATATGACGCAGGCAACCAGGCGTAAGATTGCAGCGCAAAAGCAAAAAATGCAGACCTTTCAGTGGCAGCAGACAGCAATGCAGAATATTACAAGTAAACTCTATGAGTTATCTTCAAAATTTATGTCCTATGCCTCCTCATCAAATCTCACTTCAAGCAAGCTCTTTTCCAGAAACCTGGTAACGGCCCTTGGAGAAAACAGCAAATATTTGTCTGTGACCGGAAGTGGGGCGTCGGCGGATACCATTTCCGTCCTGGGAGTGAAGAGCCTTGCAAAAAATGCACAGATGATCTCTAATAATGCTGTTTCCAACCAGACGCTGAAGACGGGAAGCATCAGTAATAATCTAGAGGATATGATACCTTTAGATAAAGTGTCCGGTGACTCTATGTATATTACTTATGGAACAAAGACATACACTGTTACTCTCAGCAGCACGTATGATTACAGCAGCGCTGATAAAACAGCGGCATCCATCAACAAAGCATTGTCTGATGTAACGATTGGAACCGGAAAGACATTGGCAGACGTTATGGAAGTAACGGAGTCGGACAACAAGCTGACATTTGTTAACAAGGATACAGCGGGAAATACCCTGGCATTATCAGGGAGCACAGGAGATCTGCTGGCAGACCTGGGATTTATGGAGGAAGGTCAGAAATTTGAGGATTTGACCGCAGATGAGATTACGATTACAAAAGAAGGACTGCCTGCAAAGAAAACAGCTGATTTACAGAAGGATACCCCCATTTGTAATATATTAAGCGGAAAGGAAATTAGTTTTTCTTACAATGGAACTATAAAATGGATTACTCTGGGTGAGTATGATGAGGATTCTAAATTAGAAACTGTAACAGCAGATTTGCAGTCGAAGCTGAATGATGCATTTGGAAAAGGGCGGATTTCAGTGAAGCTTAGGACTTCTGGTGATAACTCGTCATATCTTGAATTCACAACTATAACACCGGGCGGTACATCAGATGAGAATCTGGATCTTAGCTCTTCACTGGCTATTACTGCGGCGGACAAGGGGATTTTAGGTGATGCCGCGAATACAGTATTTGGGATTCCCAGCGGGGAATCGAATCGTCTGAATCTCTCGGCCAGTATAGCTAATTCTGGTTTGAAGGATGTCAGTGGAACACCTACAGGGGAAATGGTCATAGAAAATGATGGTGAATCCGTAAATTTAAAGGATTTGGGTCTCTCTTGGGACAGTTCAGTTAATGATATTATAAATGCCATTAATAATTCAAAAGAGTTGGGGATAAAAGTTTCTTATCAGTCTAATACAGATAAATTTTTGGTACAATCAACAGAGCAGGGAGCAAGCGGTAATATTAATTTGAAGGGCAATCTGGCCTCAGTTTTATTTGGAACTAATTATACAGTAGAAAAAGGGCAGGATGCAGTGATCAGTGTGCAGTATGCAGGTTCCAATACTGTTTCTGAGATTACCCGGGGAAGCAATACTATATCAATGGACGGACTGAATATTACATTGAAAGGCACATTTGGATATGACGATGATGGGCTTGTGACTGGTACAAGTCCTGTAACCTTTGATGCAAATGTGGATACAGACAATACCACTTCAATTGTAAAGGAAATGATAGACGTTTACAACGAAGTACTTGGTCTGATTAATAGCGAAGTAAATCAGAAGCCGGACAGGAATTATAAGCCTCTTACCGATGAACAGAGGGCAGAAATGTCAGACAGCCAGGTTGAAAAGTGGGAGACAGAAGCTAAGAAAGGCCTTCTCTTTAATGATACGGATTTAAGAGGTCTGGCAGACAGTCTGCGGTTTATTATTCCAAGCGGCCTCAGAGCAGATTTTGAAAAAATGGGAATTACTGTGTCCACCAGCTACAGTGATAACGGAAAACTTGTATTTGATGAGGAAAAGTTTAAGACTGCTCTTGGAACTGATCCGGATGCAGTAATGCAGGCATTCACGGCCGGTGCCGGAAAGAATGAGGACAAAACAACAAATACAGGCGGTCTGATGACATCTATGAAGACCATTATGGACCGCTATGCCTCGATGACAGGTGCTACAAAGGGTATCCTGGTAGAGCGGGCCGGTTCAGTCTATGCTCCCACTTCGGTGCTGAAAAACGGTATGCAGACTCAGATTGACAGTATCAAAGATTACATTGACCAATTGAATAAAAAGCTGGCAGCGGAGCAAGATAGATACGTTTCACAGTTTACAGCGCTGGAGACACTGATATCACAGATGAATTCACAGAGTGGTTATTTAAGTTCTATGTTTAGTTCGTAAATGGAAAGTGGGATAAAAATGAATATGGATGGTTACCAACAATATAAAGAGCAGTCTATTATGACGATGACATCAGGGGAGCTCCTTCTCCTGCTCTATGATGAGCTGATGAAAAGGCTGAAGCGGGCGGAAATCGCTCTGGACACAAAAAATTATGAACTGTTTGAACAGTCAGTGAATCGTTCTGTGGAAATTGTAAGACATCTGAAAGATACGTTGGATTACAGCTATGCAATCAGCAGAGAACTGGGCAGCATGTATGATTTCTTTATCTATGAACTAGGCAGACTGCAGGCAGGGAGAAAAAAGGAAACCATACAGGAATTACAGTCTCTTGTCAAGGAACTTAAAGATGCATTTGCTATGGCGGAGAAAGCGGTATGAGAGAAAGATATATCAGAGAGCTGCTGTCGGCAGTTACGGCAGAGGTTCAGAAAAAGTACTGCTCCATGAATGAAGTATATCGGCTTACAAAGGAGCTTGGTGAAGGGCTTTCAAATGATGATAAACTGGTTGTGCACATGATGCTTGAAATGAGGGGGAAGGAACTGGAAAAAATGAAAGACTGTGACATCTGCATCGAGCGCCTTATCCCTGGTGCTTCGGAGGATATACGGGAAAAACTTCATGTTGCATTGAAAGGCACTGTGCCGGGCCATGTTATAGATGAAAAAGAGAGTGCCATGTGGAAACAGATAACAGACACCACACTGGCAACAAAACGTATCTGGAAGCAGACAGTTGAAGTAGACAGGGTATTGAGCCGCCGTCTTGCCGGCAGCGACTCTTACTACTGTCAGGCAAAGGAACCTTCGGGATTGCAGACTGGGTTGTAATTCCGAGGGCTTTTTTAAGTAATCTTACATATATTATTATCGGTTTTGTGCGGGAAAAGATAAGCAGGCAAGTTAGAAAGAAAAGAGTCATATCATGAAAGAAATAGAGTTTAAAAATGTCACAAAAATATTTAATAATGATATCATAGGCATTGAAAACGTATCTTTTAAAATAGAAAAGGGTGAATTTGTATTTATAGTAGGCCGAAGCGGTTCAGGTAAGAGTACTCTGCTGAAACTTCTCAGCAGTCAGATTGAACCTACTTCCGGTGATATATTAGTGGGCGGGATTGACACAGGAAAACTTTCTGATTATAAAAGACCTTATTTCCGCAGGCAGTTCGGCATTATGGAGAGAGAACTGGGACTGCTGGATGATCGGACAGCGTTCGATAACGTCAGCCTTGCCATGTATGCGACCGAGCAGCCGTCCCGTCTGATAAAAAAGAGAGTGGGGCAGGCTTTAAGCACTACGGGAATTTCCCACCGGGCTTTGGCCTTTCCCCACGAGTTGTCTGTCGGTGAGACAGCAAGGGTATTGCTGGCAAGGGCTCTTGTAATTAATCCTAAAATCATGGTTGTGGATGAACCCACCGCTAATCTGGATCCGGATGCTTCCTGGGATCTGATGTGTCTTTTGGATGATTTAAACAGACTTGGTGTGACAATGATTGTTGCCAGTCACTCCAGAGAACTTGTTACAATTATGAAAAAACGGGTAATCACACTGGTGTCAGGCGTAAAGGTGCTGGATGAAAAACACGGGATTTATAATGCAAAGGCTATGGACATATTTGAAGAGAAGAGAGTGGAAAGTGAGCGAAAAAATAAACAGAAGTTATGAAGTGAAATGTCTGACAGAACTGTTGGGTGCACTAGTGAATCAGGAGGAGATTCCCAAATGGACCCGTGAGCCTGACTGGGGCAGACTCTATAAACTGGCAGATTATCACGGTGTTGCAAATATGGTCTATTATGGGATTCTGGGTGCAGAAAGCAAAGCACTGAAGCCCTGGAAAAAGAAATTTGAAGAACGTTTTCACCAGGCAGTACTCAGTGATGAACGTTTTTCTTTTGCAGTTCCACTTGTTCTAAACAGTCTGGAGCAGCACAAAGTACACAGCATTCTGCTCCATGAATACCGTATGCGGCATTTTTACCCTCAGACAGATATGAGAGCAACCAGATATGCGCGGGTACTTGTGGAAAAAGGAAAAGAAGATACAGTCAAAAAAGCAATGGAGTACCTGGATTTTGAACAACAGGATTCCAGGACGCAAGGGGAGACCTGGTATTATAAGATACCGGGAATACTAATTATTTTTCAGAACAGCATGACTTTTACAAACAAGAAAGTAAAGAAATATTTCTCTCTTTCTGTAAAGGATTATAAAAAAGAGAATGGATGCCGTTATATTCATGCTTTTGAACCTGAGGAGTTCTATGTCTATGTGATAGCCTGTGCAGCGGAAAGCTATGCGAAGGGAAACCTGGACATTCAGTTTATACTGGACATCTGGTTTTATTATATCAATGTATATAAAAGTCTGGACTGGACGGTCATTTATAAGGAACTGTCCTATCTGAATCTGGGAAACTTTCCTGACTACATTATTAAGTTGGCAGCTTTCTGGTTTGGCGGCATGCTTTTTCCGGAAGAAGAAGATTTTTTTGATTATATGGAAAGGTATATTTTATCAAAAGGTATTCAGTGTAGAAAAGAAAATGAGGAATTACTGCCTCTTGTGAAAGAAGTAGCAGATTTTTATAAAAAGGATTTGAAGCACAGACAAAGGGAACAGACGCTGGAGCAGCTTTTCCCCCAAAAGCAGTATATGAGTACTATGTTCCCGTTACTTTTGAAGCATCACTGGCTGCTCCCTGCATGCTGGGTATTTCGCCTGCTGCGAATGGCTGTACGAAAAAACAGGAGAACAAAAACTTAATTACAGCCCAGAAACGCCGATATTAAAATATAAGAGAAAATAAGCCATGAATTGCTGTGATTTAAAAAGGAGGCATGAAAGATGGATATATCTATAGACAGTTCGGTGGATAACATAAGAAATTCTTATAAGAACCGAACTGTTTCAGACGCCGCAGAAAAAAGAAATCTTTCGGGCTGTTCAAGAGAACGGCAGTTTGATAAGGTCATCATTACATCCAGCAGCCGTCAGGTTGAGGAGAAGAAGATAGCAGAAGAACTGACCAGACAGATTTTATCAGAAGTAAATACCCCCACACCGGAAGCAAAGATAGAGGAATTAAAGCAAAGAGTTACACAGGGAACTTATCTGGTCGATGCAGACAGACTGGCCGATAAAATACTGCTGCAAAGAGGAGAACAGACGGATGAATGAATTTCAGGAAGCAATCCAAAAAATGATTCTTTTGTTCCGGGATTTGACAGCTATTGAAAGCAAAATGCTGGAGGCTGCCAGAGAGAAGCGTATCGGACTCCTTGAAAACTATATGACGAAGGAACAGGCTTTTATCATGCAGCTTAAGGCTCTGGAAAGAGAAAAGGATAAGGCACAGACTGAGGCCGGGTACCAGAAAATGAGTTTTCGGGAAATACTGGAGGTATTAAGCGAAGAAAAGAGGGGACGTTTTCTTCCTCTCTTTAGGGAACTGAGCCGGGAAGTACAGATGTTTCAGGAAACCCATGAAGATTTGACGATGATTGTGACAGTAAATTTACGCCAGATTAACAAGAGGCTTGATGGCACAGAAGGATATATCAGCAGGAGAGTTTGATTTAGGGAGGAGAATACAATGATTCGTTCTACATTTTCAGGGTTTACGATGGCCCAGCTTGCTTTGAGTGCAAGCCAGAGAGCAATTGACGTTGCAGGCCAGAATCTCTCTAATGTAAATACGAGTGGCTATACAAGGCAGCGTCTGGATCTAACCAGCATCAACCCGATAGGCGCTAGTTTTTCGAGCTCAAAGTTCGACAATAAAGTGGGACAGGGAGTTATGATGAACGGTATCACTCAGATAAGAGATCCATATCTAGATATACAATACAGAAATCAGATTGCTAAGGCAGGCACAGCTGATGCCACTGACCAGATTTTAGAAAAAATAGGAAATATTTTTGACGAGACAGACAGTAAAGGTATACGGAGTGCTTTTAATGATATCATTTCACAGCTTACAAATATAGCACAGCCTTCTGAGGCCGGCGAGGAAAGCTCGGATGCCCTGGTTCGTTCAGCTTGTACGGTTTTTTTAAATGCAATACATCAGAACGCTACCTCCATTGAGAATATGATAAAAGATGTGGTAGATGAGCTTCAGAACTCGGATATTAAAAATGTGAATTCCTGTATTCAACAGATTTTGGAACTGAACACCACAATCAAGAACACCCAGATAATGGGAAATCCAGCCCTTGAGCTTCAAGATCAAAGAAATCAGCTTTTAGATGATCTGGCTACATATCTTCCGATTGAGGTTACTTATGAAACTGAGGGCACCGGCAGTCAGGCAGTAGATACTTTGAAGGTGACTTTTAGGGATATAGCAGGAAATGTTCATAACCTGATTTCTGATAATAAAGGTGGTGAATTCCAGCTTGGCACAGCGGGAGAAGGAATCCCGGTTTCCTTAAAGATTAAGGACGCTCTTACAGCAGACAATCCGTCAGACCCTACAAATGTCAACAACATTGATGTGGCCGATTTAATGTCAAATGGTGTCCTGAAGGGCAAAATAGACATGCTGAACAAATCCGAGTCTTTCGATGGCACAGATACAAAGGGAATAGGATATTACAGTTCCATGTTTGATACTTTTGTGAACACTTTCGCCACTTTGATGAATGGGATGAATGCCACAGAAAACGGTACGGTTGCTCATGACCTGTTTTCTACGAGCGATGGCTCCGACACATTTACTGCCGGAAACATTAAGATTTCGGATGAGTGGATGAACGGTACGGTAACTTTGACGAGAACACAAAATACGGGAGCCGGGGACACCGAAAATTCTACAGATTATAGTAATATACTGAAAATGATACATGAATTGAGCAATAAGGATCACGATTTTGCGGTATTTAGGGGAACCATGCTTTCAGGATATGACAATATCCAGAATACACAGGCTATAGAACGGAAAGCATCCTCTTCTATATTATCAAATCACATTTCTGTATTAAACCAGATTTCCGACTCAAAGGATGCGGTATCCGGTGTTAACCTAGACGAAGAAGTGATGGATATGATGCGTTACCAGCAGTCTTATAATGCCGCTTCAAGGCTCATGACTACATTGGATCAGCTGCTGGATAAATTGATTAATGAGACCGGTGTTGTCGGAAGATAGGAGGTGTCCGTATGCGTATTACGACAAACATGATCAGAAGAAATTATCAGAATAATCTTGGTTCTGCCATGAGTGGTCTGGAACAGGCCCGCAGGCAGGTGGAGACAGGACGCCGTTTCAGCAATTCATACGAAGACCCTTCGGCTGCAGCCCGGGGAACAGTGCTGGAAACCCGACTTGCAAGGAACACAGATTATACCAATACCGTGAAGAGCATACAGAAGTGGCAGGATATACAGGAAGATACAATTACCCAGTTAAGTTCTATGGCAAAAGAAATTGACAAAAATTATTTTGCATCAGCTATGAACGATGCCACTGGGGAGACGGGAAGGAGCGCATATGCCCAAAATTTAAGAGCCATGCAGAAGTCTATGATTATTACGCTGAATGCAAAATATGGAAATGCTTATGTCATGGCAGGAAATGACGGTTCCAATAGCCCCTTTGAATTATCGGCAGACGGGAAGGTTCTTTACCGCGGCATAGATGTAGACAGTAAGGATCCCGATGAACAGGCTGTTCTGTCGGAACTGTCGAATGAGACAGCATATGTAGATTTGGGATATGGACTTACATTCTCTGAAGGGAAGGTGGTCTCTTCCAGTGCATTCGACTCGGCTTCCCCGGGAATAAATGTGGTGGGGTACGGTCAGGCGGCAGACGGAACCAGCAAGAATCTTATTGTTCTGGCAGGTAAGATGGCTGATTTACTTGATGAAGATGAATTTAACGCTGAGGAGTATGGAAAGCTGTGGACCCAGTTCAATAAAGGCAGCAGTGATATGAGTAATCAGTTAACAGAAATTGGAACAAAAAGTCAGCTTCTTGAGTCTTCGCTGGACAGACTGGAAAATGAAACCATAAACATTAAAGAGCAATACAAAAGTGATGTGGGAATCGATGAGGCGGAGGCTATCATGAATTTTTCCTGGGCACAGTATGTGTACAATGCATCACTGAAAATAGGAACAAGTATTTTTTCTGCGTCTCTTTTGGACTTTTTAAGATAGCTTACTAGTATTAAAAAAAGAAAGGGTGAGAGATAAGCAATGGAACAATTGCTCAAAATTACAACGATACCTATTGAGTATGAGCTGACTGTACATAACGCTCATCTGGAACGGAAGAACGGCACTGCAGAAGTTGAAATCAGCCGCGATAAAGGTGGAATGAAGATTAAGAGCAGGCCGGTGCGCCTCAGAGTAGATACATATGAGGCCAGAAACTCTGTTGTACCCACAACGAAGACAGCCATTTACCAGGCTGCACAGAAAGGAAAGCAGGCCACATATGAAGCTACGGCACAGTTTGCCAGGGAGGGTCAGATTTTGCTGAATGCGAAGATAGGAGAGGGGGCGAAAACTCTGCAGTCTATATTGGACCAGAGGAACACTTTGCCCACAGGCCAGTTTAAATTGGGATTTATACCAAAGACAGGTCCGGATATTGATTGGGATTCTCCGTCTATATCTATCAATTACCAGATGGACAAATTAAATTTTGATGCCAGGATAGATTGGGGAAATGTAGAATTTGTACCAGGTAATATTGAGTTGTCGGTGCAGCAGTATCCGGACGTACATATCGAGTATATGGGAAACCCAATCTATGTACCGCCCAGTGCAGCCGACAGGTTTACCGGTGAAAATATTGACACAAAGGCGTAGAAACTAAAAAGGGAGGAAATATGGAAGAAGTAATGAAATCCAGTCTTTTTATGGAGGAGGAGCTAATCTATTTCCGGGAGGGTTTGTTTGGCTTTGAGGAATATAAAACCTTTATCCCTCTCCCTGTCGACGAGACCAGTGATGCTGTTCTCTGCCTGCAAAGCACGGAAGATCCGGAACTGTCATTTATTATTATGAATCCCTTTTATCTGAAAGAAGATTACCGGCCTGTTTTATCCTCTGCAGATTATAAAAAACTGGGAACGGAAGATGTAAGCCTGCTTTCATTTTATGTGGTTTGTGTCATTGGAAATTCATCGGAAAAAAGTACTGTAAATCTGAAATGCCCCATAGCAGTAAATACCGGGAACAGACAGGCGGTGCAGGTAATCCTTGCATCCGAGGAATATCGTATGCGGCACACGTTGAATGAGTTCCGGAAGAAAGGGGAGTAGGGCATGCTTGTACTGCAGCGCAAAAAGGGGGAGTCGGTTTTAATAGGAGACAATATTAAAATATCTGTTGTGGAGGTTTCGTCGGATTCTGTAAAGCTGGCCGTAGAGGCGCCAAAGGAGGTCAAAATACTGCGTGAAGAACTGGAGGAGGCCATAATTGTCAATCAGGAATCAGTTATGGATAAAGCGCATATTGATGACATTAAAAAAATTATACAGAGAGATATTCATTGATTGCAAATCCAAATTATGGTATAATAGTGTAGAAATAAAATACATAAGAAGGAGTGTAAGAATATGGAATTAAAATTTTATGCATGTGAGCTGTGCGGCAAGATTATTGCCATGGTAAAAGACAGCGGGACACCTACAGTCTGTTGCGGACAGACAATGAAGGAACTTGTACCCGGAAGTGTAGACGCTGCGGCAGAGAAGCATGTTCCTGTTGTTACTGTTGAAGACAACAAGGTTACAGTCGAAGTAGGTTCCGTACCACATCCTATGGCAGAAGAACATTTCATTGAGTGGATTGTCATCACTACAAAAGAGGGTGCACAGGGCAAGGCACTTAAACCGGGAGATGAGCCAAAGGCAGAATTCCTTCTGGCAGACGGAGATGAATTTATTTCTGCATATGAACACTGCAATCTGCATGGTTTATGGCAGTTTAAGTAACAAGCATTAAAGATATTACAAATATATAAAAAAATCCTCCTTTATGATTCAAAGTATAGCTTTATTTATATAAAGTGATGAAGGGGGATTTTTTTGTGCAAAAATCCAGCCATTTTACATCTGAAAGAGGGACATTCATGATCGCCATACAAGAGCAGGAATTTAAAGACTTTGCAAATTATATCAGAATCAATTACGGCATTCATTTTAAAGCTGAGAAAAAGACTTTAATTGAGGGCCGGCTCGGTAATTTAATAACGAGTATGCATATGAATAGTCTGGATGAGTATATGGCATACGTAAAAGCAGATAAATCTGGAAAGGCAACATCCGTAATGCTGGATAAGATTACAACAAATTACACATTTTTTATGAGAGAGCCGGAACATTTTACTTATTTTAAGACCACAGTGCTGCCTTATCTGACAAATAAAGTAAGGGACCGTGATCTGCGCATCTGGAGTGCTGCCTGCTCCACAGGAGAGGAGCCTTACACTCTTGCAATGCTGATTGATGAATACTTTGGATTTGACAAGAGGGGATGGGACACAAAAATATTAGCTACAGATATTTCAAAAGCAGCGATTTCAACAGCAAAATCTGGCATTTACGAAAATGAAAAGATAGCAGAGCTCCCCTTAAGCTGGCAGAAAAAATATTTTAAAGCATATGATTTTCAACAGAGCGAGGTAATTGATAAAATTAAAAACGAGATTATTTTCGGCAACATTAATCTAATGGACAAGTCTCTGCCTTTTAAAAGAAAAATGCATGTTATTTTCTGCCGGAATGTTATGATTTATTTTGATGGCCCGACCAAGGAAAAGCTGATTGATAAGCTGTACGATATTACGGAGCCGGGTGGATTTCTGTTTATCGGTCATTCAGAGGGGCTGAATCGGGAGACTACAAAGTACAAATATATCAGACCGGCAATTTACAGAAAAGAATAAGGAAACTAATGTGCAAAGGAGAAAACAATATGAAGAACTTATCTGTAAGCAAGAAGCTTATTAACGGATTTGGCATTGTACTGATTTTGATGCTGCTGTCCGGTGTCTTTTCCATCTTTAACCTGCATGAAATTAATTCGGAGGTGGAGCGGTACAGTAAGTATTCAGTGCCAAATTCAGAATATATCAGAGCCATGCAGGTAAATTTGCGAAGCACCATGCATGAGCTGCTGGGTGCTATGCTTACCAAACCAGAAGAGGCCGGCAAGATGTTGTCTTCAGCAGATCAACATTCAAAATCAGCTATTGACAAGCTGGAGGATTTTAAGAAGAATCAGAGTGATTCCAGCAGAAATGCCGACATTGAACAGGCCAAAACCATTATTAATTCGGGGAGTTCCGTAAGGGAGGAGATATCGAAACTTATTCTGGCTAATACAGATGAATCCCATAAAAGGGCTCTTGAGCTGTACCAGGAGCAATATAGTCCACAGCTTGAAAAAGTAATCAGCATCATGGAAAATATTGCGGCTTCGTCCCATGAAAAATCAAAAGTTCAGAAATTGGAAGCGGAGAGGATTATGCTGCGTTCAGAAGTGCTTCTTGCATCTGTCTCGGTTTTGTCTATTTTGATTACAATTTTTATTATTATTTTCATTAGAAAGTCCATTTTAGTTCCGGTTCAAAAAATTATAGTCATGAATAAAGAAGCTGCCAGGGGAAATTTGGACACCGAAATTGAGTATGAGAGCAGAGACGAGTTCGGCCAGATGATAGAATACATTAAAGAGTCCAATGCACTGCAAAGAAAAATAATTGGTGACATCATTGAAAAGTTTACAAGCATATCAGAAGGAAACCTGCAGTTTAATGTGGATATGGATTACCCTGGCGATTATGAGATTTTAAAGAAAGCAATCGAAACTACGGCTGACAACCTGAATGTTATTATGGAGACAATTAGTACAGCTGCCTCACAGGTCAGTGCAGGTGCTTCACAGGTATCCGACGGAGCCTTAGCTCTTGCCTCTGGATCCACAGAACAGGCATCTTCCATAGAAGAGCTGTCAGCTTCCATTGAGCATATTTCTTCTAGGACGGAGGAGAACGCTTCTGTTGTGAAAACTGTAACAGGATATGTAGAACAGGCAGGTCAGGGAGCCAAAAGCGGAAATGACTATATGCAGAAGCTTACGGATGCAATGGCTGAGATTGATACAGCTTCAAATGAGATTGTAAATATTACAAAAGCTATTGATGATATTGCATTTCAGACAAACATGCTTTCTCTGAATGCAGCAATTGAGGCGGCCCGGGCGGGAAGTGCCGGAAAAGGATTTACCGTTGTTGCAGATGAAGTGCGAAATCTTGCAGGGAAATCCGCTGAGGCGGCAAAGCAGACTGCCGAGCTGATTCAAAATACTGTTGCGGCTGTCTCCAGAGGGACTGAATTGACGGATCAGACGGCAAAGATCCTGCAGGAAGTAGGATCCAATACAAGAAAAGTTGCCGACAGCTTTGTACAGATAGAACAGGCATCTGCCGAACAGTCCGATGCAGTTGAACAGATGAAGCAGGGGCTTACGCAAGTATCTTCTGTAGTACAGACAAATGCGGCTACCGCAGAAGAAAATTCCGCCACCAGTGAGGAAATGTCAGCGCAGGCAGATACACTGCGTGCTGAAGTAGAAAAATTTAAGTTAAAAGATAGTATCCAAAAAGAATATGCTTCAGAGAATTCTACACCTGAGGAAATCCCCGAACCTGAGGATTGCCCAGAAATCGATGAGGAAAACGATGAGGAATCTGATTTAGGTAAATATTAAAGCCAAAAAAGTTCGGAGGAAGAAATACTATGAAAAAAACAATGAAACAGTCCACACTTATTTATGTTCTAAATGCATGCTCTCTGCTGCTGCTTGCTCTTGCAGGGGCCGGCTTCTATATCTTGTCTTCCAAAGGAAGTACCGCACAGACCAATGGCATAGCAGCAGTACAGGTTGTTGTGTTTGCCCTGCTTATAGGCGCGGCAGTGCTTCAGGTGATTACTATACTAATCATAAGTAGAAAGGTACTTCGCCCGATTACATTGGTTGAAAAGGAGATGAAAGAGATTGCAGAAGGCAACCTCTCCTCTGATTTTTCCATGGAAGTGGATACATCTGAAATCGGAATGCTTGCAGGTTCTATTTACAGTACCCGCAATACGCTCCAGAAATATATCGGGGATATTTCTGATAAACTTACGCAGATGGCAGAGGGGAATTTAAACTTGCAGAATGACATGGAATATAATGGAGAATTTTCACCTATTCAGACTGCCCTTGGCGTTATACTTGATTCCTTCAACAGCACATTGAAGCAGATAAATATTGCTGCTGAACAGGTAAGTACCGGTGCAGCCCAGGTATCCGGCGGGGCTCAGGCACTCTCAGCAGGCTCTACACAACAGGCATCCTCCATTGATGAACTGACCCTTTCCGTAGAGAAAGTTGCCGGACAGGCGGAGCAAAATGCTTCAAATGTCCGGGCTGCTACCAGATATGTGGAGCAGGTTGAAAAAGATATCAATACTGGAAACATCTATATGAAAAATCTTACAGAGGCCATGGGAGAGATGGACGCAGCGTCAAATGAGATTGTGAATATCACAAAAGTGATTGAGGATATTGCATTTCAGACGAATATTCTTTCTTTGAATGCAAGTATTGAGGCTGCCCGCGCCGGAGAGGCAGGAAAGGGATTTGCGGTTGTAGCCGATGAAGTCCGTAATCTTGCGGGAAAATCAGCGGAAGCTGCTAAGCAGACCTCAGAGCTGATTCAAAATTCCGTAACAAGTGTATCCAAGGGAACTGCCATTACGGCGCAGACCGCTCAGATTCTACAACAGGTTGGTTCCAATATGCAGAATGTATCGGAAAACTTTGTAAGCATTGAACAGGCATCCACAGAACAGACAGAATCAATTGAACAAATTCAGACTGGATTGGTTCAGGTGTCTGCTGTTGTACAGACGAATGCTGCCACTTCAGAAGAAAATTCTGCCACAAGCGAGGAAATGTCCGCTCAGGCAGATATACTGCGGGATGAAGTGGATAAGTTTATCCTGTACTCTTAAGCAAAGTAATAGGAGAGTCCGGCTTGCCGGATTCTCTTTTTACGTAATTTTACCTGCTTGTGCTTTTTAGAAGGCTGTGCTATAATCCCTTACATAGAATCTGGAAAACATTCGATTTCCATTTCTGATCGGCAGATTCGCCGAAAAATTCAACTGTAACTATTATAAAAACAATGAAAACAGGAGGAGGCTATGAAAAGGTGTAGAAGAGCCTTCATGATTTTGGCGGTTTCGCTGCTTCTGGCAGCTTGTGCATCCATATCATGCAAGGCACAGGAAGAAGAAGTTAAAAGGACTCTGGAGGATGTGCTTGCCGATGAGACAAGTACTTTCGAGGATGCAATGAAAAGTCTGTATCAGGAATCGGAACCTGTCACAGCACTGGAGAATGTAGAAGAAGAGGTGAAAAATTCTTTTTATGACCGGCTTTCTGCCGCAGAGCAATATCAACTCACCATACTTTACAAATATGAATTATTATCCAGAGCAGCAAAACACGAAGAAAAGGGTTACACAAAAGAACAGCTGGATGAGGTCTTAATGACCTATCAGACACTTACCCAGGTACAGAAAGAAAGTGAAATAGGAGAAGAAATCCAGGTCAAAGAGCAACATCGATTATGGGAGAAAGAAGCTTTTCAATTTATGGAGAACAACGTTGGAAATCTTATATACTATCAGGAAGAGGAAGAGAAACATGTCACAGACTTTGTGTCCTATGCTCAGTACCTACAGAATACAGCAGATTTTTCAATCGAGGATCTTTTAACTGAACTCGATAGCTTAGAGACTATACCACCGGATTTGGATCCGGAAAAAGTATTAGAGAAAGTAAAAAGGCGTTTTTATGAGATTTATGGAATCCCTGCTGAGACTGAATCAAAGACCGGGCCGGTAGCAGAGCCAAAATCAGTAAAAGACAGAAAATTCGAACGTGCTGAAAAGCAGGCTGAGAAGGAAATGGAAGCAATGCGGATTAATGCGGTGGCACGGGTGGGAGATACTTACTACAAGACTTTTGATGCTGCATTTGCTGCTTTGCCGCCGGGCGGTACCATGTATGTACTTAAAGACTGTATTGCAGGACACAATGTTACAACCAAGTCCTTCACTATTTATCCAGAAGGACAGAACGTTACTGTGACTGCAGACCCGAATCTTAAATGGGAGTCAGCAGGAATCCTTGCGGTTCCGACCGGTGTTGACAAAAATATCTCAGGTACATGGACGTTATCAGGAAATAACGGGTATACACTGACTATTGATGGCAACAGGAAATGTTCCTCAGGTATTTTATCATCTCTGTGCAAAATAACTATCAATCTTAAAAACGGGGTCCGCTTGAGAAACGGTGCGGCGAATGGTGTATGGAACAGCTTGGGAACCACAAATATATATAAGGATGTACTAATTTATAATAATTTACATGCAGGAATTGCCTCCCAGGGTACGATAAATATGTATGATGGGGAGATTTACGGTAATGCTACCAATGGGATACGGGCAAAAGTTGTCAATGTAGCCGGGGGACAAGTGCATCATAATGGGAGTGCCGGGGTACAGACTCAATGGGCAGACAACAGCACAGCAATTACCATCACAGGCGGTAGTATCTACAGTAACGCTACGGACGGAGTCGCCGCATATGCCTCAAATGAGGTGTGTACTACCAATATCTCAGGTGGTAAAATCTATTCTAATAATCAGGCAGGAGTCAGATCTCAAGCGTCATCCGGTACATTAAAACTTTCTGGAGATCCTAATATTTTTCAAAATGCAACAGGTATCATTAATCTGTCAGCCGCAACTATGTCCGGCGGTGCAGTTTATGAAAATTTCAATGGCGGTATTCATACGTCAAAGTCATTCACCATGACAGGAGGCAGTGTATATGGCAATACATCTGAAAAAAATGGTGGTGGTATTTATAATTCGGGATCTCTTTTTTTATCTGGCGGGGAGATTTCTTCCAACAGGGGAACTTTTGGCGGTGGTATTTATAATATAGGCACACTGGGGTTAAATAAAACAGCGATTGTAAATAATACTGCCCGGGCGGGCAGTGCCGTCTATCAGAACGGAATTATGAATGTGAGCGGAGAGGCCTGGATTGAAGAGAATAATGATGTTTATCTTCCGGAAGTGGGGAAAGTTATTACAGTTACAGGTCCTCTTACATCTAAAAAGACAGTGGCCCTTATAACACCTTCTGCCTATACCCTGGGGCGTACCTGTGTGAGAGCCAGCTATAACAAAGAAAAAGGAAGTGGGGTCTATCAGAAGTTTAATTTGAGCCCGCACGCATTCTATTTACTGCGCCCCGGGGATTACCAGTCAGGCGGTGCCGATACGGCAGATACGGATGTTGTAATCAGCAGGGCGTATACGATACATTATGAAGGAAATTATGATGATGACAGAATCCGGGTTCCGAAGGACGGGAAAAAGTATTGGTATGAAACTACAACAATATCGAGAGAAGTCCCCTATTTTGAATCTATAGGATTTAAAGGATGGTCCAGAAAGCCTGAGGCAGCGTCAGCGGCATACCAGCCGGGTGATGCACTCAGTGCAGCTTACAATGAAGAATTGGTTTTTTATGCACTCTGGAAGATGGAAGTTAAAGTTATCTATGTTAATAATGGTGCGGATTCAGGGACATCAAGGTCAGAATATGTCACTTTAAAGGAGTGCAGGGAGAATAATGGGTACGAAGTAAGAAAAAACACAAATTATACCAGATTTTCCCGAAAAGGATATAGTTTTATGGGTTGGACAAATGATGAAAAGGAGATAGGTAAGGGGGATGTAAAGTTTCCAGAAAGTAAGAAAAACATCGTCACATTTGAGGAATTATGCCGGATATCTGGTGACCAGCAGAAGGATATTGTGGGAGAATCGGATATACCGGAAGTAAAAATGTTCTCCATGTGGAATGCAATTCCGAAAATCACAGCTAATGGAGTAAGAACATTTTATGAAGGGACCGATGTTACAAAAGAAATGCTCTTATCTAATATAAAAGCCTTTGACAATGAAGATGGGGATATTACAGAAAATGTCCGTATTATCTCTATAAAATATGCCGATAGAAATAGTCCGGATGGAACAAAACATAAAGGAGAAAGGACCGTCTGGGAGAAAGGAATGTCTTCTGATGAAAAATTAGACACCTGGTTTTTGCAGATGGAAAAAGGCGATTCACCTGCCATACATCGCATCACCTATGCAGTAACAGACAGTGCGGGGGCAGAAGCTGTGCTAGAATGGACAGTGAAAGTCAGGTTCAATGAATTTCCTGTCATAGAGGCGGCAGACAGGTATTTTACTTTGGAAGAGGCTCAAACAGGGAAAATTACAGAAGAAGAAATTCGGCAATATGCTTTAAAGACCGGGCGCATGAAGGCTTCAGATCAGGAAGATGATGCGTTGTATCCCGGGAGTATACAGGAAAAGTTAAAACTGGTAGATTTCAGGCCGGAAGAGTTTTTAGAATTTAAAAAGCCGGGATATGTGGTGCTCACTTGCTCTGTACAAGACAGTATGGGACCGGGGGGAGCAGGAAAGGAAACTTTACGCCAGTTTACCGTTCACATATTAGAAGACGGTGAAATTATAAAGCCGGAAGGACCAAAGTATGTGCGCTTTATTAATAGAGAAAATTACGAAAAAAATGCATACCTGGAAGCAGAAAACTTAAGCGCTTTTAAAAAAGAAAGTCTGAACCAAAACGGAGGCCTACAGGTGGATTCCAGGTGGTATCGGAATCCAGAGTATAAAGAATTAATATCGGGCTTATGGGAGAAAGGAAGAACAGCAGAGAAGGTGTGGAATTTTTCGCAGGGAGATGTGGGAAAAGTCAAAGAGTACATAAATACCCATGGTATTGGAAACAGTAAAGAGAAAAATGCATTGACACGGTTTTTGAGGCAGTTCGATTCTCAAAATCATTAAAAAGTGGTGCAGAAAAACATTGGAAGGCAGAAAAATCTTAAGATAAAGGAAAAAAGACAAAGTCGCAGAATATAGTATATATATGATATAAGACAATCGGGATTCATTGTGAGGAAAAATATGACAATCAGAGAGCAGCTTGAAGAGCGGGAATTGGAATATTTGAGTCCTTATGCCGCACGCAGCAGGAATTCAAAGGGACGAAAAAAGGCGGAGGAGCAGTGTGATATACGACCTGTATTTCAAAGGGACAGGGATCGAATTCTGCACTGTAAATCTTTCCGGCGGCTGAAACAAAAAACCCAGGTTTTTTTACTGCCCAAGGGAGATCACTACAGGACAAGGCTGACTCACACCCTTGAGGTTTCACAGAATGCAAGAACCATAGCAAAGGCCCTTAGGCTTAACGAGGATCTTGTAGAAGCGATTGCCCTGGGACACGATTTGGGCCACACACCTTTTGGACATGCAGGAGAGCGGGCATTAAATGGTGTATATCATTTTTCACACCATGAGCAGAGCGTCAGGGTAGTCGAGTGCGTGGAAAAGCAGGGCAGGGGACTTAATCTCACATGGGAGGTCCGGGATGGTATTATGAATCATCAGACATCGGGCCATCCCCATACCCTTGAAGGACAGGTACTGCGTCTTTCAGACAAAATTGCGTACATTAATCATGATATGGATGATGCAATCCGGGCAGGCATACTTGCAGAAAGTGACATCCCCGCCGAATACAGAAAAGCACTGGGGAATTCCGGAAAGGAACGTCTCGATACCATGGTTCATGATGTCATCACACATAGCATGGACCGGCCGGTCATTACTATGTCCGATAAAGTGCAGACAGCCATGACCGGACTTAGGGAATTTATGTTTGAAAATGTATACATGAATCCCAAAGCAAAAGGGGAAGAAGATAAGGCGGTACATCTCATTGAGCAATTATATGATTATTATATACGGCACCCAGAGCTTTTGCCCAGGCAGTATCTGCGGAGTATGGAAACAACTGGTACATCTATGGAACAGACTATCTGTGACTATATAGCCGGGATGACAGACAATTATGCAGTAAAAAAATATGAAGAGTTCTTTGTGCCGGAAGCGTGGAAAAGTTAAAAAAGGAAATAGGGAAGTTTTGTCGAATATATATAGTGTAGCATATATATGTGGAGGCCTATATGTATTATTCAGAGGAACTGATAGAAGAAGTAAGAATTAAAAATGATATTGTAGATGTGATTTCCAGCTATGTGCGGCTCCAGAAAAAAGGAAGCTCGTATTTTGGCCTCTGTCCGTTTCACAACGAAAAGTCCCCCTCCTTTTCGGTAAGCAGAGGAAAGCAGATGTATTATTGTTTCGGTTGTGGAGCAGGGGGCAATGTATTTACATTCCTGATGGAGTATGAAAACTTTTCATTTGTAGAAGCCCTGAAGTTTTTGGCTGACAGGGCAGGGGTGGAACTTCCTGAGGCCAAATACTCGAAGGAAGCAAAGGAAAAGGCAGATTTGCGATCCACACTTTTGGAAATCAATAAAATAGCTGCCCAGTATTTTTATGTACAGCTGAAATCAGAACAGGGAAAAGCTGCATATACATATTTAAAAAAACGGGAGCTTTCCGACGATATGGTTAAAGCTTTTGGAATTGGATATTCTAACAAATACAGCAATGATTTATTCCATTATCTGAAAAGCAAAGGCTATAGTGAAGAATTAATACGCCAGGCAGGACTTATAAATACAGATGAAAAGAACGGCATATATGATAAGTTCTGGAACCGGGTCATGTTTCCCATTATGGATGTAAACAGCCGGGTAATCGGGTTCGGAGGCCGTGTTATGGGTGACGCAAAGCCAAAATATCTGAACTCACCGGAGACGGCTATTTTTGACAAGAGCCGTAATCTGTACGGACTAAATCGGGCGCGAACATCCAGAAAATCCTATTTTTTATTGTGCGAAGGGTATATGGATGTTATATCCTTGCACCAGGCTGGTTTTACCAATGCGGTTGCTTCTCTCGGAACAGCCCTGACAGCGGGACACGCTCTGCTGATTAAGCGATATGTGCAGGAGGTGTACCTAACTTATGACAGCGATGATGCCGGAACAAAGGCAGCACTTCGGGCTGTGCCTATTTTGAAAGACGCAGGCATTGAGGCTAAGGTAATCCGTATGGAACCGTACAAAGACCCGGACGAATTTATTAAGAATCTGGGAGCAGAAGAATTTGAGAAAAGGATTGAGAATGCAAAAAATGGCTTCCTCTTCAGTCTTGAGATTCTCTCCAAAGGCTACGATATGGACTCCCCCGAAGGGAAAACGGCCTTTTTTCGGGAAACTGCCAGACGGCTCACAGTCTTTGAAGAGGAACTGGAGAGAAATAATTATATTGAAGCAGTGGCAGGACAATATAAGGTCAGCGAGGAAAGTCTGAAGAAACTAGTGGTAAAGACCGCAATCGGTGACGGAATGGCAAAGCCTGCCGCCCGCCCAAAAGCTGCAGGGACAAAAGAAAAAACAAAAGAGGATGGGATTCTTGTATCCCAGAAAATACTTCTTACATGGATTATTGAGGACGAGGAACTGTTTAGTATCATTCAGAAATACATAAACCCGGAGGACTTCACAGAAGAATTGTATAAAACAGTTGCCAGGCTGCTTTACAGTCAGTATGCTTTAGGAGAACTAAATCCGGCGAAGATACTGAATCACTTTACAGCAGAGGAAGAACATCGGGAGGCGGCCTCTTTATTCCATACAAAAATCAAAGAACTCTCTACGAAGGAGGAACAGGAACAGGCTTTAAAAGAGACTATGTTCCGCGTAAAAGCAAACAGTATTGATGACCGAATTAAGAACTTAGATCCTGTTGATTTTGCAGGCCTGCAAAAACTGATGGAAGAGAAATGTATGCTGGATGATATAAAGAATCTGCATATTTCCATTGAATAAGGATAAAATAAAACAAGATAGCCCTATACTGCACTGGGTATAGGCGAAGGAAGGATGGACACATGGAAGAAAATACACAGAAATTTGACGAAAGGCTGAAAGAGCTTGTTGCGCTGGGAAAGAAAAAGAAAAGTATTCTCGAGCTTCAGGAGATTAATGACTTTTTCAGTGATATGGAGCTGGACCCAGACCATATGGAAAAGGTATTTGATTACCTGGAGTCAAATAATATAGATGTACTTCGTATCAACAGTGATAATGATGATGATGTGGAAGTTATTATTTCTGATGACGATGAAGTAGATATGGAGAATATTGATCTGACTGTACCGGACGGAGTCAGTATCGAAGACCCTGTGCGCATGTATCTAAAAGAGATTGGAAAAGTTCCGCTTTTGAGTGCAGAAAGAGAAATTGAGCTGGCACAGCGAATGGAAAAAGGTGATGAAGACGCAAAGAAAGAACTGGCAGAAGCAAACCTGCGGCTTGTTGTAAGTATTGCAAAACGTTATGTGGGCCGTGGGATGCTGTTTCTTGATTTGATTCAGGAGGGAAATTTAGGTCTGATTAAAGCAGTGGAAAAGTTTGATTACCACAAAGGGTACAAATTCAGTACTTATGCCACCTGGTGGATTCGTCAGGCTATAACAAGAGCTATTGCAGACCAGGCAAGAACAATCCGTATACCGGTACACATGGTAGAGACCATCAACAAGCTGATTCGTGTGTCCAGGCAGCTTTTACAGGAGCTGGGGCGTGAACCTATGCCGGAAGAAATTGCAAAGGAACTGGACATGCCAGTTGACCGTGTACGTGAAATCCTTAAGATTTCTCAGGAACCTGTATCCTTAGAGACTCCCATCGGTGAGGAAGAAGACAGTCATCTCGGCGATTTTATACAAGATGATAATGTGCCTGTTCCTGCAGAAGCTGCCGCTCAGACCTTGCTCAAAGAACAGCTTGATGAGGTGCTGGATACCCTGACGGAAAGGGAACAAAAAGTGCTGCGCCTGCGATTTGGGATGAACGACGGCAGAGCAAGAACCCTGGAAGAAGTCGGAAGGGAATTTGAGGTCACCCGTGAGCGCATTCGCCAAATAGAGGCAAAAGCACTTAGAAAACTCCGCCACCCAAGCCGCAGCCGGAAGCTTCGAGACTATCTGGACTAGGCGGGCAAAGATGGAACTGACAAGGAGAATGCAGGCAGTTGCAAATCTGGTGAGCAGCGGATATAAAATGGCGGATATAGGCACCGACCACGCCTATATTCCCATTTACCTTATGGAGCAGGGCAAAATCTCACTGGCTGTGGCAATGGACATTCATGAGGGACCTTTGAAGCGTGCCGAGGAACATATTTTGGAGAACGCTCTCTTGGACAGGATTGAAATTCGTCTCTCGGACGGATTTGAAAAACTTACCCCCTCAGAAGTTGATTCGGCAGTGATAGCCGGTATGGGCGGTGCGCTTATCATGAGGATTTTGACGAAGAACCGGAATGTTACGATGAGTCTGAAGGAATGTATTTTGCAGCCCCAATCGGAAATCGCAAAAGTGAGAGCCTTTCTTCTACAGGAAGGTTTTTTGTTTATCGACGAAGACATGGTTCTTGATGAAGGAAAATTTTATCCTGTAATGAAAGTGCAGCCGCCTGGGGAGAAGATACAGAATACTGTCGTTTGGACAAAAACGGAGATTCAGTATGGAAAATGTCTGCTTGAAAAACGGCATCCTGTATTGAAAAAATATCTGGAAAAAGAAAAGGCTTTAAAGTCAGAGTTATTGGAAAACTTGAAGAAACATGACAGTGTACATGCCAAAAAGCGGATAAACGAACTTAGGCAGGAACTGAACAATACAGAAAAGGGGCTGGAATATTATGCTTTGTAAAGAAATCGTGAAGGTGATAGAGGCTGCATATCCCAAGTCGGCGGCGCTGGATTTTGACAACGTGGGGCTGTTGGCTGGGAGAAGTACTCAGGAGATCCACTGTATATATGTGGCTTTGGATGCTACAAGCCAGACGATTGAACACGCAAAAGCGGCAGGTGCTGACATGCTGATTACGCATCATCCTTTGATTTTTTCTCCAATGAAAAATGTAACGGATGAAGATTTTGTGGGACGCAGAGTTGTGAATCTCATTCAAAGTAATATTTCTTATTATGCAATGCATACGAATTATGATGTGCTTGGTATGGCAAAGTTGTCTGGAAAGATACTAAAGCTGCAGAATTCGGAAGTTCTGGACATTACCGCTGAAGAAGACGGTAACCCTGAGGGAATTGGACGTATCGGAGCACTCAAACATACGATGACCCTGAAGGAATGTTGCGTGTATGTGAAGAATAGACTAAAATTAGATTCAGTAAAAGTATTTGGAGATATGGATAAAAAAGTAACCAGACTTGCTTTTTCTCCCGGTTCTGGGAAAAGTGCTATCGAACCGGCACTAAACAAGAAAGCAGATGTACTGGTGACAGGAGATATCGGACACCACGACGGACTAGATGCATTGGAGCAGGGACTTTCAGTGATTGATGCAGGACATTATGGAACGGAATATATTTTCATAGAAGACATGAAAGAATTCCTGCAGAAAAAACTGACCGGTCTGCAGGTGATAACCGCACCGATTATCCATCCATTTCAGATATATTGAGGTATGAAAGGAAGTTTAAAGTTTATGGGGAAAAAGACCTGTAAGGTAAAGGTTGGAAATGAGACAAGAGAATATGCTTTTGGAATCACGTATCAGCAAATTGCAGAGGATTTTCAAAAAAACTACCCTCATCAGATTGTACTCGTTTTTGTGGGTCAGTTCCGTCTTCAGGAACTGACAAAAAAGCTGGAGGCTGATTGTGAATTGGAGTTTGTCACAACCGGAGACGCTATCGGATATGAGACTTATAAGCGTAGTCTGTGCTTTATGCTCGTTAAGGCTGTACACGATGTAGGCGGGCATGACAAGGTAGAAAGAGTCCGGATCCATTTTTCAATGAGTAAAGGATACTACTGTACAGTACAGGGAGATGTGAATTTAAACCAAGATTTTCTGGACCTGGTGACTGTTCGTATGAAGAACCTGACCGAGAGCAGGATTCCTATTGAAAAGCGTTCTATTCATACAAACGAGGCGGTGAAACTCTTCAGAAAGCATGGAATGTATGATAAGGAACGGCTTTTTGAATATAGGCGTGTATCCAAGGTCAATATATACCGCATGAACGAATTTGAGGATTATTATTACGGGTACATGGTACCGGATACAGGTTATTTGAAATACTATTCTCTTTACTTATACGACGAGGGATTTATTCTTCAAATGCCTACTGTAAAAGAACCAGAGAAAGTAGATTCCTTTGAACCCACACCGAAATCCTTTCAAGTTTTAAAAAAATCAATTTTGTGGGGGGATCTTCAGGGAATCGACACGGTTGGTGCCCTCAATGATAGGGTGACCCAGCATGACATGAGTGAGGTAGTTCTGGTACAGGAAGCCTATCAGGAGAGGCAGATCAGCGAGATTGCGAAGCAGATTGCAAAAAGACCGAATGTAAAATTTGTATTGATTGCCGGTCCGTCTTCCTCGGGAAAAACCACGTTCTCTCACCGATTATCTGTGCAGCTCATGGTAAATGGCATGTATCCTCATCCGATAGCAGTGGACAATTATTTTGTGGAAAGGGAGAAAACGCCCAGGGACGAAAGCGGAAATTATAATTTTGAATGTTTGGAGGCCATCGATGTTCAAAAGTTCAACGAAGATATGCAGTCTCTTCTTTCAGGCAAAGAAGTCCGCCTGCCTGTATTTAATTTTAAAACGGGAACCAGAGATTATGACACCATACCAAAGAAACTTGGAAAGCAGGATATTCTTGTGATTGAAGGGATTCACTGTCTGAATCCAGGACTGCCGGAATCTTTAAATGCCGACAATCAGTTTAAAATATACATCAGTGCCCTGACGCAGCTGAATATTGACGAACATAACCGGATTCCTTCCACAGACGGAAGGCTGATACGCCGCATTGTAAGAGATGCAAGAACCAGAGGAACTTCTGCAAGAAACACGATTGCTATGTGGCCTTCTGTGAGAAGAGGAGAAGAACAGAACATCTTTCCCTATCAAGAGGAGGCAGATGTAATGTTCAATTCATCACTGTTATATGAGCTGGCTGTACTAAAACAATACGTAGAACCACTTCTTTTTGGAATGGGAAAAACCTGTCCGGAATACGTAGAGGCAAAAAGGCTGTTGAAGTTTTTTGACTATTTTGTCGGAATCGGAAGTGAACCCGTACCTACAAATTCACTTTTACGAGAATTCATAGGCGGCGGATGCTTCCAGCTTTGATTACTTCGATTTTACTTCCCTCCAGAATCTGTTATATAAAGCATCGTTTTCATCTCCCAGGAATTTGAAGGTTTCACAATTCTTTAAATCTTCCGGTTCCGGGAAAGTTATCCTGCTGTCCCGGAACTTTTTGTCCTCTATCAGCTTTCGTCCTTCGGAATTGGGAATAGAATATGTGGTATAGTCATAATTCATTTTTGCAATGTCAGGGCGACAGAGGAAATTAATAAATTTTTCCGCATTTTCTTTGTGCTCCGCATTTTTCGGTATTACCCATGAATCAATCCAGAGGTTGGAGCCTTCTTTTGGGATTACGTACTCCAGATTTGGGTTCTCCATCTGTGTATAAAGTGCTTCACCGGAATAAATTACGCCGAGAGCTGCCTCATTACCAATCATTTTGTCACGTACCTGGTCGATGACATAGGCTTGTACGAGAGGCTTTTGTTCTATAAGTAATTTCTTAGCATGCTCCAGTTCATCCAGATCCGTTGAGTTCAGCGAATATCCCAGGTATTTCAGTACAACACCGAACGCATCCCGGACACTGTCCTGCATTAGGATATTGTCTTTATATTTTTCATCCCACAGTATCCCCCAGCTGTCCACAGGTTCGTCCACCATGGTTTTATTATATAAGATTCCCACGGTGCCAAAAAGGTAGGGCACAGAATATTTGTTTCCCGGGTCATACTGGCGTGCCTGCTCCATGTAAGTTTGGTCAATGTATTTTATATTTGGCACTCTGTCGAAGTCTATTTCAGCAAGCAGATTATTTTCAATCATACGCTGTACCATATAGTCTGAAGGGCATACCACATCATATGCAATGGCCCCGGACTGAATTTTAGGATACATGATTTCATTAGTCTCATATTCCTCGTAGATAACATGAATACCTGTCTCTTTTTCAAACTTTGTTAGTACATCCGGGTTAATATATTCACCCCAGTTATAAACGATTACCTGGTTTTTGCCCGACGCGCTGTTCTGTGATCCATAGAAGAAGCCGCCGGCAACGATGACAATTACAATTGCAGCGGGAACTATTCTATGAAAAATAAATCGGGAAACCATATGTTTTTTCTTAATTTCCGTTGGTCCCGGAGAATGAACCCCTGTTTTATCCGGTGCAGCATTTACCAGCATAAGTAATACTAGTACGGTAAGGAACATAATGGTGGAGAGAGCATACATCTCCGGCTTGATTCCCTTTCTGACTTCACTGTATATTTTGGTGGAAAGAGTGTCTACCCCAGGTCCTTTGGTAAAATGAGTGATGACAAAATCATCCAGCGACATGGTAAAAGCCAGCAAAAAACCTGAGAATACTCCCGGCATAATATCCGGGAACACAACCTTAAGGAATGCATAGGCTGGGGAAGCGCCCAGATCCAGTGCAGCTTCGTACACATTTTTATTAGTCTGCTTAAGTTTTGGCAGTACGCTTAAAATAACATATGGTATATTAAATGTAATATGGGCCAGTAAAATTGTCTTGAAACCCAGGGAAAAACGGAATGCAATAAATAGAAGCATCAGTGAAATGCCAGTCACAATATCTGCATTGAGCATAGGGATATTGGTGATTCCCAGTGTGAGAGTCCTAAATTTAGGTTTCATTGCCTGAATACCAATAGAGGCAGCCGTCCCGATAATCGTTGCGATCAAAGCGGAAACAAGGGCAATGATAAGTGTAGTGTAGAGGGCATTCATGATCTCCTGATTCTGGAAAAGGGTGATATACCATTTACCTGTAAAGCCGCCCCACTTTGCACGAGTCTTGGAGCTATTGAAAGACAGCACAATCAATGTGGCAATGGGCGCATAAAGCAGAACAAATATTAAGATCAGATAAAATCTTTTTGCAGCGTGCTTAATCAAAACGTATTTCCCTCCCCATCTTTATCATATTTGGCAATCAGAGCCATACTTACAATAATAAATATCATAAGAACAAGAGAAAGTCCAGAACCGGTATTCCAGTTGCTTCCCTGTTTGAATTCCTGTTCGATAACATTTCCGATTAAAAGTATCTTACTTCCACCCAGCAAATCAGAGATAACAAAGGTAGTCAGTGAGGGAACAAAGACCATGGTGATTCCGCTGATAATTCCTGGAACGCTTAGAGGCAGAATGATCCGTGTGAAGGTCTGCAGGTTATTGGCTCCTAGATCCCGGGCTGCCGAGATAACTTCTTTGTCAATTTTGGCGAGTACATTATATATAGGCAGCACCATGAAGGGTAAAAAATTATATACCATACCGAGAATAATTGCATAGGGCGTATTTATCATACCCTGTGCAGGCAGGTGGAAAAACTCCAGCACAGCATTGACGATTCCGTTTTTCTCCAGGAGATTCTGCCAGGCAATGGTACGAAGAAGGGAATTCATCCACATTGGCAGAATAAAAATGAGAACAATAAAGCTGCTCTGGTTTACATTCTTTTCAGACAGAATCATGGCAAGGGGGTAAGCCAGTAGAAGACAGATTACAGTGCTGATAAAAGACAGCAGAAGAGCAAGCCCCAGAGCCTTGAGATTCTCAGGAGCTGTAACCTGTGCAAGATTCTGCAATGTGAAATTCCCTTCTTTGCCGGTTAGTCCATAATAAACTATCATGAGAAGGGGGATAATAATAAATGACACTGCCCAGAATAAATAAGGGCCGGTCAGCAGCTTTCTACTCTTCAATTCCTGCAGCCTCCTCGTCTTCAGATTCCGGTTTTTGCATAATCTGAATGTCAAAGGGATCAACTTTGATTCCAACTTCAGTTCCTACGGGAAACATATCGGTACTGTGTACCAGAAGTTCGTAATTATTTGCCAGTACCTCCATCTCATAGTGCACCCCTTTAAAAATGGTGTGAGTTACTACCCCTTGTATGATACCCTTCTTCGGTTTTACCAGATCAATATCCTCCGGTCGAATTACTGCGTCTACGGGTCTGTTCGTGCCGAAACCGACATCTACGCACTCCCAGACGGCACCCAGCATTTTGACTACTTTATCCTCCACCATCGTAGCGGAAACAATATTACTGTCACCGATAAAGTCTGCAACAAAAGCATTTTGGGGCTCATTATAAATATCCTCGGGAGTTCCCACCTGCTGGATATAACCCCGGTTCATGACAACAATTGTGTCGGACATGGTAAGGGCCTCTTCCTGGTCATGAGTCACATAGAGAAAGGTGATGCCCAGCTCATTTTTCAGACGTATCAGTTCATACTGCATATCCTGGCGGAGCTTCAGATCCAGCGCACCAAGAGGCTCGTCCAGAAGGAGAACCTTTGGTTCATTGACAATAGCGCGGGCAATGGCGATGCGCTGCTGCTGGCCACCGCTTAGCGAATCCGGGGTTCTGTTTTCGAAGCCATCCAGGTTCACAAGCTTTAATGCATAACGAATTTTATCCTGAATATAGCCTTTGGTTTTTCCTTTAATCTTCAAACCAAAAGCTATGTTCTCTGCAATAGTCATATGTGAAAAAAGGGCATATTTTTGAAATACGGTATTTAATTGCCTGCGGTTAGGCGGCAGACTGTTGATATTTTTTCCGTTGAAAATGATATCTCCTGAATCGGGGGTTTCAAAACCGCCAAGAATTCTGAGCAGAGTAGTCTTTCCGCATCCGCTTGGGCCCAACAGGGTAAGAAACTCATTTTCACGGATATAGAGGCTTAGCTGATCCAACACTACATTTTCATCATAGGATTTTGTGATATTTACGATATCTATTAACTTATTGGACATTCTATTACATTCCTTCCGAATAAAAAGCTTTTATTTTATCGAGGCGGCTGCCCATATTTTCTAAAAGCAGATCTGCCAGTGTGAGAGCAGTCATGGATTCCGCCACAACAACTGCTCTGGGTACGATAACAGGATCATGGCGTCCCTTAATGGCAAGTGTAGTTGCCTGCCCATTTGAAGTTACCGTATTCTGCGTACGCGCAATGGAGGATGTGGGCTTTACAGTAAGCCGGGCCAGGAGCGTGGAGCCGTCACTCATTCCGCCCAGGGTGCCGCCGGAGTGGTTTGTCTTTTTGGCTATCTGTCCGTCCTGAATGTAAAATTCATCATTATTCAAACTGCCTTTAGATGAGGCAGCTTCCAACCCATCCCCGATTTCCACAGCTTTTACAGCGCCTATGGACATCAGTGCTTTGGCGAGATTTGCATCCAGTTTGTCAAACACAGGTTCACCAAGGCCAACCGGCAGACCGGCTGCTAAACATTCGATAATCCCGCCGCTTGAATCTAGGTCTTTCATCAGGGAAGAAAGGTAAACCTCTGCCTTTTCGGCAGCATCATTGTTGGGCATATACAGACTGTTTTCCGGAATCTCTGCAAAGTGATAGTCTTCTTCAGAAATTATAACAGGTCCTATAGATTTTGTGAAGGCGGTCACTGTAATTCCCATTTCCTTTAGGAATAAGGATGCTATGGCACCGGCCGCTACTCTGCCGGCAGTTTCCCGGCCTGAAGATCTGCCTCCACCGCGGTGATCGCGAAAACCGTACTTTTCGGTAAAGGGATAATCGGCATGGCCTGGACGGTATGCCTGCACCATATTACCATAATCCTTAGGACGCTGGTCATAATTGTGGACGAGGAGTGAAATCGGCGTCCCGGTTGTCCTTCCGTCAAACACACCGGATAAAATTTCCACCTTATCTGATTCATTCCGCATGGTTGTATATTTATTCTGACCGGGCTTTCGCCTGTCTAAAAAACGCTGTATATCCTTTTCACGAAGAAAAAGCCCGGCAGGACAGCCATCCACAACTGCACCTATGGCCGGACCGTGGGATTCCCCCCACGTTGTCACTCGAAATAATTTGCCAAATGTTGATCCACTCATAGAAATACTCCTTTCTCTTAACGCATAGAATCATTATATAAGAAGTTGTTTAAACCTGCAATCAAGTTACAGAAATTTAACATTTTATTAAGATACCAGATTTTTGCTGTACATTTGCAATCTTTCGTAATATAATGTGAACTAGATTTAGACTAAAAAATAGGGAGTAATACTAAATGAGCGAAAAGAAAACAAAACAATCAGATGGTTTTAGCCCGAAGGATAATGACGTAAATGAAGATTACTATCTTGATGATATAGATGAATTTGACGACGATACCTGCCTGGATGACGAGTTAAGTGAAGAGGACGAAGATTATTTCCTTGATGACGGGGAAGATGAGGCAGAGAAATCCTCTGAAGCTGCAGGGGAAGTCATCGGCCGTGATATTTTTGAAGAGGAGGATCCTCAGGTGGCAAACAGGAAGGTCAGGCGAAAAAGAAAAGGCAAAAGCAAAGGAAAAATGGAAAAAAACAGTGGAAAAATTAAAACCAGAGGTTCAACGAAAGCCTGGATTATTTCTGGATCTGTAGTTGCGGTACTTCTTCTGGTGTACGTGGGTGTTTCCTTATTTTTTGAGAACCATTTTTTACCAAATACAAAAATAAACGGCCGTGATTTTTCAGCTAAGAAAACAACTTATGTGGAGGCCTTTTTGAAAGAAAAAGTAAAAGATTATGAACTGACTGTGCTGGAAAAGGATAAAAAGTCTGACTTTGTCAAAGGAAGCGATATTTCACTGGTATATAAAGAAAGCGATGCAGTGGAAAAAGAATTGAAGAAACAAAATGGATTTTTGTGGCCGGCAGCTCTTTTCTCAGAGGACTCCTCAGAAGTAAACATAAAAGTATCCTATGACCAGTCTGCTCTTGAGAATAAGGTTAAAAGCCTTCAGGCCGTATCGGCTGAGCAGATAGCACCCGAATCTGCCCATCCCGAATTTGACGGAGAGAAGTTTGTTGTCAAACCGGAGGTTATCGGTACAGCGGTGGATATGGATACATTGAACAAAAAAGTGTCGCAGTATATTACGGAGTTTAAGCCAAAATTGGATATGGAGAAAGAAAAGTGCTATATTCTTCCAAAATATACTTCCAAATCTAAAGAAGTACAAAAAGCCTGTGACATTATGAATAACTATACAAAAGCAAGTATTACCTATAACATGACAGAACCGGTGGTAGTTGATAAGGCATTGATTTCCACCTGGCTTTCAGTGGATGACGATATGCATGTGACATTCGATGAGAATGAGGTCAAAGCATGGCTTACTGATTTCGGTGATACATATGATACTGTAGGGATAACAAGAAGTATCACCACTCCCACCGGAAAGACAGCGGAGGTATCAGGGGGCACTTACGGCTGGTCAATCGATGAAGATACAGAATTTACGGCTCTGACAGACAGCATTAAAAAGGGGGAGACCGTGTCGAAAGATCCTGCCTACTATCAGACTGCAGCAGAGCATTCCGCGACAGACTGGGGAAAGACATATGCCGAGGTGGACTTGACGACCCAGCACATGTGGTATATCGTAGATGGTGCTGTGTCTATGGAATCGGATGTAGTAACAGGAGTTCCAATTCCGGAAAAGGAAACTCCTGCAGGTGTATATGATATTTTGGAGATACAGAGAGACAAAACTCTGATTGGAGAAACAGATCCTGCAACAGGCGAACCTGAATATAAAACACCCGTTACCTTCTGGATGCGGATTACATGGACCGGCGTTGGATTCCATAATGCGGACTGGCAGCCTGCATTTGGAGGCACTTTATATCAAAATCCAAATGTAGGATCTCATGGCTGTATAAATATGCCCTATGATACGGCAGAAGTTTTGTTTAACTCCATATCAGTAGGCACACCGGTTATTATGCACTATTAATGATTGATTCAAAGACCCCGCAGCAAGCTGACGGGGCATCAAACTTGTAGCGCAGCAAGCTGCGGGGTATTTGACCCTGGCGGCAGTCGCCAAATGGAAATGCAGGCATTTTTGCTTGGCTCGTTGCTCGCGGGAATAAACGAGGTAACTATGTACGAATTATTAAAACAGGACGGTCTTGCGAAGCGGGGCCGTCTTCATACGGTTCACGGAGTCATTGAGACACCGGTTTTTATGAATGTGGGAACGGCTGCTGCTATTAAGGGGGCTGTGTCCACGGATGATTTAAAAACAATCAAAACGCAGGTGGAGCTGTCGAACACTTATCACCTGCATGTACGTCCGGGGGACGAAGTAATAAAAAAGCTGGGCGGTCTTCACAAATTCATGAACTGGGACAGGCCTATACTGACGGATTCAGGCGGTTTTCAGGTATTTTCCCTAGCTGATTTAAGAAAAATAAAGGAAGAAGGAGTCCATTTTCAATCTCATATTGACGGCAGAAAGATTTTCATGGGACCTGAGGAAAGTATGCAGATCCAGTCAAATCTTGCATCTACTATCGCCATGGCTTTTGATGAGTGTCCCTCCAGCGTAGCTGACAGAGAGTATATGACCAATTCTGTGGCAAGGACCACCAGGTGGCTGAATCGCTGTAAGACAGAAATGAACCGCCTGAATGAACTGCCAGATACTATTAATAAGGAACAGATGCTTTTTGCAATTAACCAGGGCGGAATATATGAGGACATCCGTGTGGAACATGCAAAGCAGATTACAGAGCTAAATCTGGACGGATATGCTGTCGGTGGACTCGCAGTCGGTGAAAGCCATGAAGAAATGTACCGTATTCTGGACGTGGTCGTGCCTCATCTGCCGACAGAAAAACCAGTTTATCTTATGGGCGTGGGAACACCGGCCAATATACTGGAAGGAGTAGAACGGGGAGTTGATTTTTTTGACTGTGTGTACCCTTCCAGAAACGGAAGACACGGCCATGTGTACACAAACCGAGGAAAACTTAATCTCTTTAACGCCAGATATGAGCTGGATGACAGACCTATAGAAGAGGGCTGTAAGTGCCCTGCCTGCAGAAGCTTCAGCAGAGCCTACATCCGTCATCTGCTGAAGGCAAAAGAAATGCTTGGAATGAGACTCTGTGTTCTCCACAATCTTTACTTTTATAATACAATGATGGAAGAGATAAGAGGTGCCATCGAGGCAGGAGAATTTAAATCCTATAAAAAGAGGAAACTGGACGGCATGGCAGGAATAGGAGAATCATAAAAATTTCCTGAATTACCAAAAGATACTTGAAGAATCAGAGAACTTTGTGTATAGTTAAATTGTCTGTAAAAAAGATATGCTTTTCATACACTTAAGAATGTGTACTTTTATGTAAAGCCAGAATTTAGGAGGAAGTAAGATGAACGGTTTATTGGCAGCTTCAGGCGGAGCGACAGGAACATTTGGCATTATCGTGATTTATGTTGTCATTATTGGCGGTATGTGGTTTTTATTGATGCGGCCCCAGAAGAAGGAGCAGAAGAGAGTCCAGTCAATGCTTTCCACAATGGAAGTGGGGGATACTGCATTGACAACCAGCGGTTTTTATGGGGTTATTATCGATATTACAGATGATGATGTGATCGTAGAATTCGGAAATAACAAGAACTGCAGAATTCCCATGCAGAAATCCGCAATTGCACAGATAGAAAAACCAAATGCGGAGTAGAACTTTTACGTAAGTTAGAACAATAAAGAGAGAGTATCCGTCAGACCTGCTTAAGGTTTGACGGATACTCTCTCTTTTTTCCTATAGCACTTTTACGAATTAAAGGGTTGAAACGTAAATAAAAATACGGTATGATAAAGCTTAGTAATTTTTAATTCTATTATTTCGGAAGGAAGTAAACCATATGAAATTGAATATTGGTGTGATTAAAGGGGATGGCATCGGCCCAGAGATTGTATCTCAGGCAATGAAAGTCCTTGATAAAACGTGTGAGGTATTCGGATATGAGTGTTTTTATACCCAGCTTTTAATGGGGGGAGCTTCCATAGATGTAAACGGAACGCCTTTGACAGATGAGACAATTCGACTTGCAAAAGCCAGTGACGCGGTGCTGATGGGCTCTATAGGAGGAGATGCAAAAACTTCTCCATGGTATCAGCTTGAACCGGCCAAAAGACCGGAGGCGGGCCTCTTGAAGCTTCGGAAGGAATTGAAGCTTTTTGCAAATCTGCGTCCGGCAGTGTTGTATGATGAATTAAAAAGTGCATGTCCTCTGAAAGAGAAAATAATAAAAGACGGATTTGATATGATGATTATGCGTGAACTTACCGGAGGCCTCTATTTTGGAAACAGAAAAACATTGGTTACAAATGGTGTGAGGACTGCTTATGATGAGCTTACATATAACGAAGAAGAAATCCGCCGCATTGCAAAGAGAGGCTTTGAGGTTGCCGTAAAACGCCGGAAAAAGGTGACAAGTGTTGACAAAGCTAACGTACTGGATTCTTCCAGACTCTGGCGGAATGTTGTAGAAGAAGTGGCAGAGGACTATCCGGAAGTGGCACTGGAGCATATGCTTGTAGACAACTGCGCAATGCAGCTAGTGAAGAACCCCGGACAGTTTGATGTCATTTTGACGGAAAATATGTTTGGAGACATTTTATCGGATGAGGCAAGTATGGTGACCGGTTCTATTGGGATGCTGCCATCCGCAAGCCTGAACGAGACAAAATTTGGCCTTTATGAACCAAGCGGCGGCTCCGCCCCGGATATTGCCGGGAAAGACATTGCAAATCCTATTGCAGCCATTTTATCCGCCGGGATGATGCTCCGTTTTTCCTTCAATCTTGACAGGGAAGCGGATGCGGTGGAGAATGCAGTGTCAGAAGTTTTAAGGGAAGGATATAGGACTGCAGATATTATGTCGGAAGGAAAGATTCAGATTGGTACCCGGGAGATGGGGCAGAGAATCTGTTCTTATATACATCGGTAAGCTTAAAAGAGTAATCTTGTGAGATAAAAAGGAGGTTTTTATCATGAGAAGTGATAGAGTGACAAAAGGTGTACAGCAGGCACCACATCGTTCCCTGTTCAACGCACTGGGAATGACACAGGAGGAACTGGACCGGCCGTTGGTAGGTGTAGTCAGTTCTTATAACGAAATTGTACCAGGGCACATGAATCTGGACAAAATTACAGAAGCGGTAAAGATGGGTGTTGCAATGGCCGGAGGGACTCCGGTTATGGTTCCTGCGATTGCTGTCTGTGATGGAATTGCCATGGGGCATGTAGGAATGAAATATTCTCTTGTTACAAGAGATTTGATTGCTGACTCCACAGAAGCTCTTGCCTTGGCACATCAATTTGATGGGTTCGTGATGATTCCAAATTGTGATAAAAATGTACCGGGACTTTTGATGGCGGCAGCCAGAATCAATGTCCCTACAATCTTTGTAAGCGGTGGTCCCATGCTTGCCGGTCGTGTGAAAGGCAACAGAACAAGCCTTTCCAGTATGTTTGAGGCTGTGGGAGCACATGCAGCGGGGAAGATAACGGAGGAGGATTTGTGTGAGTTTGAAAATAAGGCATGTCCCACTTGTGGTTCCTGCTCCGGTATGTACACTGCGAACAGTATGAACTGTCTGACAGAGGCTCTGGGTATGGGATTAAAGGGAAACGGCACTATCCCGGCGGTTTATTCGGCAAGACTGCAGCTTGCCAAGCATGCGGGTATGCAGGTGATGGAGCTGATAAAGCAGAATATACGCCCCAGAGATATTATTACAGAGAAAGCTATTTTGAATGCGTTGACGGTGGACATGGCGCTTGGTTGTTCAACTAACAGCATGCTGCATCTACCGGCAATTGCCCATGAGATCGGTATGGATTTCGAGATTGACTTTGCCAATGAAATCAGCGCAAAGACCCCCAATCTTTGTCATCTGGCTCCTGCCGGACATACATATATCGAAGACTTGCATGGTGCCGGCGGTGTATACGCGGTTATGAATGAACTGAATAAAAAAGGACTCCTGAGCACAGACTGCATGACAGTAACCGGAAAGACAGTGGCCGAGAATATTGAAGGCTGTATGAATACAGATCCTGAGGTTATCCGACCAATCGACCATCCTTACAGCGAGACAGGCGGCATTGCCGTGCTCAAGGGAAATCTGGCACCGGACGGCAGTGTGGTGAAACGCTCTGCAGTAGTTCCGGAGATGCTGGTGCATGAGGGCCCCGCAAGAATCTTTGAGAGTGATGAAGCGGCAACAGAAGCAATCAATACAGGGAAGATTCATCCTGGCGATGTTATTGTGATTCGCTATGAGGGGCCCAAAGGCGGTCCCGGCATGAGAGAGATGCTGAATCCCACTTCCGCGATTGCAGGATATGGTCTTGGCTCCTGCGTTGCTCTGATTACAGATGGGCGTTTCAGCGGTGCATCAAGAGGTGCATCCATCGGGCATGTTTCTCCGGAAGCAGCAGTGGGGGGACCTATCGCCCTGGTAGAAGAGGGAGATATTATCAAAATTAATATACCTGAGTTAAAGCTGGATCTGGATGTTACGGAGAAAGAACTAGAGGCGAGAAGAGAAAAATGGCAGCCCAGAAAGCCTGAAATTACAACAGGATATCTGGCAAGATATGCTGCTATGGTTTCATCGGGAAACAGAGGTGCCATCTTGGAAGTTCCGGGGAAGAATTAGTTAGGAGGAATATTATGCACATATCTGGAGCAGAAATCGTGATTGCATGTTTAAAGGAGCAGGGAGTGGATACGGTTTTCGGGTATCCGGGCGGTGCTATCCTGAACTTATATGACGCTTTATATAAACATAGTGATGAGATCAGGCATATTCTGACATCCCATGAACAGGGGGCTGCCCATGCAGCGGACGGATATGCAAGAGCAACGGGCAGAGCAGGCGTCTGTTTTGCCACCAGTGGTCCGGGAGCGACTAATCTGGTAACGGGTATTGCCACGGCATACATGGATTCTATTCCGATTGTGGCAATTACCTGTAACGTGGGTGTCTCCCTTCTGGGGAAGGACAGTTTTCAGGAGATTGACATTGCAGGGATCACCATGCCTATCACGAAACATAACTATATTGTGAAGGACGTCGCAAAACTGGCAGAAACCATCAGAAAAGCGTTTCGTATTGCACAGACAGGCCGCCCTGGTCCGGTTCTCATCGATATTCCAAAAGATATAACAGCAGAAAAAACGGATTATAAACCGGCAAAAATTGAACCTACAGTGCCTGTTTCGGAAGCTGTTTCTGAAAAAGAGATTGATACAGCCATTTCTATGATAAATAAGTCTAAACGGCCATATATTTTTGTGGGTGGAGGAGCCGTCCTCTCAGGCGCCGATAAGGAATTGATGGAATTTGTAAATAAGGTGGATGCACCTGTTGCAGATACCCTGATGGGAAAAGGTGCATTTCCGGGCACAGATAAAAGGTATACCGGTATGCTGGGAATGCATGGTACGAAAACATCAAATTACGGAGTAAGTGCATGCGACCTTCTGATTGTTGTTGGAGCACGGTTCAGTGACCGGGTTACCGGAAACACAAAAAAGTTTGCAAAAAATGCGAAATTACTGCAGTTCGATGTGGACGAAGCTGAAATGAATAAAAATGTGATTATTACGAAAAGCGTTACAGGTGACATCAAAGAGGTTCTAAAGAAGGTCAATCAGAAACTGCCACCGCAGTCGCATCCGGAATGGATGGATAAAATTCAGGGTTATAAAGAAAAATACCCCCTCCAATATCATAAAGATGTATTATCCGGTCCGTTTATTGTGGAGGAGATTTACAGACAGACAAAAGGGGACGCGCTCATTGTGACAGAGGTTGGACAGCATCAGATGTGGGCAGCCCAGTATTATCAATTTACCAAACCCCGCACGCTAATTACGTCAGGCGGTCTTGGAACCATGGGATACGGCCTGGGCGCAGCACTGGGGGCAAAGACAGGATGCCCGGAGAAACTGGTGGTAAATATTGCCGGTGACGGGTGTTTCCGTATGAATATGAATGAAATTGCCACAGCCGTCAGATATCAGATTCCTGTAATTGAGGTAATCGTCAATAACCACGTGCTTGGGATGGTACGCCAGTGGCAAGATTTGTTTTACGAAAAGCGCTATTCTGCAACGGTATTGGAAGATGCAGTTGACTTCGTGAAGCTTGCGGAGGCTATGGGAGCAGAAGGAATACGAGCCACTACCCGGGAAGAATTTGAAAATGCTTTTGCAAGGGCACTTGAGCTAAAAAAACCGATTGTAATTGACTGTCAAATCGACTGCGATGAAAAGGTATGGCCAATGGTAGCACCGGGGGCAGCAATCAGCGATGTATTTGACGAAGATGATATGGAAATATGAGGATGAAGAATGCAGGAGGATTAAAATTACAATGAGAAGAGTTTACAATTTTTCAGCCGGTCCGGCAGTCTTGCCGGAGGAAGTATTGAAGTCAGCGGCAGAAGAAATGCTGGATTATAATGAAACAGGAATGTCGGTTATGGAAATGAGCCATCGCAGCAGGGCTTTTGAAGAAATTATAGGATCAGCAGAAGCAGATTTGCGGGAGCTTATGAATATTCCTGATAATTATAAAGTCCTTTTTTTACAGGGGGGAGCTTCCCAGCAATTTGCGATGATACCCATGAACCTGATGAAAAATAAAGTTGCAGATTACATTATAACCGGCCAGTGGGCAAAGAAAGCTGCCGAAGAAGCGGCGAAATACGGAAAGATCCATAAGATTGCCTCTTCAGAAGACAAAACTTTTTCCTATATCCCGGACTGCTCAAACCTTCCGGTATCAGAGGATGCGGATTATGTATATATCTGCGAAAACAACACTATTTATGGCACAAAATATAAGGAGCTTCCAGACACAAAGGGCAAAACCCTTGTGGCAGATGTGTCCTCCTGTTTTCTGTCAGAACCTGTGGATGTGAGCAGATACGGCCTAATCTATGGCGGCGTACAGAAGAATATCGGACCTGCAGGGGTGGTTATTGTTATCATCCGGGAAGACCTGATTACAGAAGATGTTCTGCCGGGCACTCCGTCCATGCTTACATATAAGATACATGCAGATGCAAAGTCTCTATATAATACACCCCCTGCCTACGGAATTTATATTTGTGGCAAAGTATTTAAATGGCTGAAGGAAATGGGCGGACTGGAAGTTATGAAAGCCCGCAATGAGAAAAAAGCGAAACTTCTGTACGACTTTCTGGATCAGAGTAAGCTGTTTAAGGGAACGGTGGTTGTGAAGGACCGATCGCTTATGAATGTTCCGTTTGTTACAGGAAATGCTGATCTGGATGCAAAATTTGTAAAGGAAGCAAAGGCGGCAGGACTTGAAAATATAAAAGGACACAGAACTGTAGGCGGTATGCGTGCAAGTATTTATAATGCTATGCCCTATGAAGGCGTGGAGACACTTGTGGCATTTATGAGGAAATTTGAAGAGGAGAATTTGAAGAATGTATAAGTTTCATTGCCTGAATCCTATTGCTCAGGTAGGACTGGAAAGATTTGACGAAGACTTCACTGGTACAGAAGATGCTGCAGATGCCGATGCAATACTGGTTCGCAGCGCTTTAATGTGTGATATGGAATTTAACAGCAAGCTGAAGGCAATTGCCCGCGCTGGTGCAGGAGTTAACAACATTCCTCTGGACAGGTGTGCCGAGGAGGGAATTGTTGTATTCAATACACCCGGGGCCAATGCCAACGGTGTAAAAGAACTTGTCATCGCAGGAATGCTTCTGGCCGCCCGGGATATTGTAGGCGGAATCAGCTGGGTACAGGAGCATGAGGAAGACGGGGACATTGCAAAGATTACAGAAAAAAAGAAAAAGCTTTTTTCCGGTACGGAGCTGGACGGAAAAAAACTAGGTGTCATTGGTCTGGGTGCTATCGGTGTTCTGGTGGCAAATACGGCTATTCATTTAGGGATGGAAGTATACGGTTATGATCCTTACGTTTCCGTAGATTCGGCATGGAAACTCTCCAGAAGTATCCATCATGCGAAAACAGTTGATGAGCTTTATAAGGAATGTGACTATATTACAATCCATGTACCTGCTACAGATACTACAAAAGAGATGATTGATAAGGACAGTATCAGTCTTATGAAAAAAGATGTGGTGATTTTAAATTTTGCAAGAGACATTCTTGTGAACGGGGAAGATATGGTAGACGCACTGATATCCGGAGCGGTAAAACGATATGTGACGGATTTTCCCACCCCGGAGATTGCCGGAGTCAAAGGCGCAATTGTAATACCTCACCTTGGCGCGTCCACGGAAGAGTCCGAGGATAACTGTGCAAAAATGGCAACCCGGGAAATCATGGATTACCTGAAAAACGGAAACATTGTACATTCTGTAAATTATCCAGACTGTGATATGGGGGAGAAGGGAGAAAATACCAGGATTACAATTCTTCACCGCAATGTGCCGAACATGTTGGGACAGTTTACTGCCTTGCTTGCTAAAGCGGATATGAACATTTCTCTTTTGACCAATAAAAGCAGAAAAGAATATGCATACACAATGATTGACACGGAAGGAGATATCACCGAAGAAGTAGAGAAAGCATTTTCGCAGATAGACGGTGTGCTTAAGGTGAGGATTCTTCTGTAAATTATGTTCTTAAAAATGCTGTGCAATGACACAATGGTTCATTGCACAGCATTTTTTACAGTTTACCGCAGTAACGTATTGACAATTCGTGTATAATTGTATACGATTATACACGAATGCAATGTATAGGGTGAATTGTTATGCTTCACTTGCAGTCTTTTCACAGGAGGTAAAGAAGAACATGGAAGAAAGAAAAATATTTTTGAACAGGCACACAAATTTACTGGAACTGGAGGAACACATGTATCCACTTGTAGATGTGGATACTCCCAATACATTCCAGAATTTATTCCGCTATGATCAGATACCTAAAATTGCTTTTAACGACAGAATAGTACCACATCACATGCCGGATGAAATCTGGATTACAGATACAACCTTTCGGGACGGACAGCAGTCCCGCGCCCCATATACAACAGATCAGATTGTAACAATTTATGATTATCTGCATAAATTAGGAGGTCCAAATGGGAAAATCAGACAAAGCGAATTTTTCCTGTATAGTAAGAAAGACAGAGACGCAGTATACAAATGTCTTGAGAAGGGGTATAAGTTTCCAGAAGTTACGAGCTGGATACGAGCCAGTAAAAAAGACTTTGAACTGGTAAAGGATATCGGATTGAAGGAAACGGGTATTCTTGTAAGCTGTTCTGACTACCATATTTTTTATAAGCTTAAGATGACAAGAAAAGAGGCACTGGAGCATTATCTGTCTGTGGTGCGTGAATGTATAGAGACAGGAGTCAGGCCAAGGTGCCATCTGGAGGATATTACAAGGGCTGATATATACGGATTTGTGATTCCCTTCTGTGTGGAACTGATGAAGCTGATGGATGAGTACCAGATTCCAGTGAAAATCCGTGTATGTGATACCCTGGGCTATGGAGTAAATTTTCCGGGGGCGGTAATACCCAGATCAATCCCGGGCATTATTTATGGCTTGATGACACATGCCGGTGTCCCCAGCGAGCTGATAGAATTTCACGGTCACAATGATTTTTATAAGGCGGTAAATAATTCTACTACAGCCTGGCTTTATGGCGCCTGCGGGGTAAACTGTTCCCTGTTCGGAATCGGAGAACGCACTGGGAATACGCCTCTGGAGGCTATGGTATTTGAATATGTCCAGCTTCGGGGCACCCTGGATGGAATGGACACCACCGTTATTACAGAGCTTGCAAAATATTATACAAAAGAAATAGGCTATCACGTTCCTTCCAGGACGCCCTTTGTGGGAAGAAATTTTAACGTGACAAAAGCGGGAATCCACGCAGATGGTATGCTGAAAAATGAAGAAATCTATAACATATTTGACACCAGTAAGTTCCTTAACCGCCCGGCCCGGGTTTCTGTATCCAATACATCAGGAATTGCAGGCATTGCTTATTGGATCAATACATACTATAAACTTCCCTCCGAGAAGCAGGTGAATAAAAAATCTTTGCTTGTACAGGAAATTAAAAAGTGGGTAGATAAAGAGTATGAAGACGGACGTGTTACAGTTTTGACAGATGGTGAATTAGTTGCTAAAATAGATGATGTATGTGGCAAACTGCATATCGTACTCTAATTTTGGAGGAAATATAATAACATGGAAGAATATCAGGAACATTCTCTGGGCGGACGTGTTTTTCAGAAGATCCGGGAAGACATACTCAAGGGCAAATATGAGGAACACGACGAATTAAGGGAAAACACAATCGGAAAAGAGCTTGGAGTAAGCCGTACTCCTGTGCGTGAAGCACTCAGACAGCTTGAGCTGGAAGGTTTAGTCTCTATTGTTCCAAACAAAGGTGCATATGTAACAGGAATCTCAGGGAAAGATGTAAGAGATATTTATATTATCCGTTCCATGCTGGAGGGCCTGTGTGCCAGATGGGCAACTGAAAATATAACAGCGGTGCAGATGGATGAACTTGATGAGATTATGCTGCTTTCCGAGTTCCACATAAAAAAGGAGGGAGATATCAATCCAGAGCAAATTACAGAACTGGACAGCAGATTTCACAATGTTTTATACGAAGCATCTGACAGCAGGATACTTTCTCATGTGCTGGCAGATTTTCATGGCTACGTTCAGAGAGCCCGCAAGTTTTCTGTAGTATCGGAGGAGAGAGCCAGAAAATCCATACGTGAACACAGACAGATATTGCGTGCAATCAAAGAAAAAGATGCCGATTTGGCGGAACAACTGGCAAATGAGCATATGCTGCATGTAATGCAGAACCTGAAGAAACAGGGATATGAGTAGATTACCCGGCAAAACATTTAACATTTAACAAGGAGACTGACGAGATGGAAAAGATTAAGATGAGTACCCCTATTGTTGAGATGAACGGAGATGAAATGACAAGGATTCTCTGGAAGATGATTAAAAAGAATCTCCTGGAGCCTTATATTGAGCTGAATACTGAATATTATGACCTGGGTCTGGAAAAGAGAAATGAGACAAATGACCAGATTACAGTTGATGCGGCCAATGCCACTAAGAAATACAAAGTGGCTGTCAAATGCGCAACCATTACGCCAAACGCAGCTCGTATGAAAGAATATGACCTGAAAGAAATGTGGAAAAGTCCAAACGGGACAATCCGTGCAATTCTGGATGGCACTGTTTTCCGTGCTCCCATTGTTGTAAAAGGCATTGAACCCTGCGTAAAAAACTGGAAGTATCCAATCACTATTGCAAGACACGCCTACGGTGATGTTTATAAAGCCTCTGAGATGAAAATACCGGGGCCGGGGAAAGTGGAACTTGTTTATACAGCAGAAGATGGAACTCAGACAAAAGAGCTGGTGCATAATTTTGCTGGTGAGGGGATTGTACAGGGAATGCATAATCTTAACCGGTCCATTGAAAGCTTTGCCAGAAGCTGTTTTAATTATGCCCTGGATTCAAAGCAGGACATCTGGTTTGCTGCTAAGGATACAATTTCAAAAAAATATGACCACACATTTAAGGACATTTTCCAGAACATTTATGATACAGAATATAATGAAAAGTTTAAATCTGCGGACATCGAATATTTCTATACCCTGATTGATGACGCAGTAGCCAGAGTTATGAAGTCGGAGGGTGGATATATATGGGCATGTAAAAATTATGACGGAGATGTAATGAGCGATATGATTTCCTCCGCGTTTGGCTCACTTGCCATGATGACGTCTGTACTTGTATCTCCTGAAGGCGACTATGAATATGAGGCAGCTCACGGAACTGTGCAGAGGCATTATTATAAGCACTTGAAAGGCGAAGAGACCTCTACCAACTCTGTAGCAACCATTTTTGCCTGGACAGGAGCACTCAGAAAACGCGGAGAACTGGATGGTAATAAAGAATTAATGGAATTTGCAGACAAACTGGAAAAAGCAACGATCGATACAATTGAAAGTGGAAGCATGACAAAAGATCTTGCTTTAATTACAACCATTCCAAATGCCACAGTGTTAAACAGCGAGGACTTCATAAAGACAATTGCTATGCGATTATAGGTGGGAAGTTTTATATAAAAAGGAAATGCCAGTTTTGAAATATAAATCAAAACTGGCATTTCCTTTTATACACTTTTTGTTAAGAGAGCCGTTAAGTGTCAGCCAGGTTTCCCCATTTTTCATAGAGTTTTTCCAGCTCTTTTGTTTTTACAGCTTTTTCAAGAGATAATTCCTGACACTTGACAGAATTAGAATAGACGTCTTCTCTGGTCATAAGCTCATCAATTTCTGCATTTCTATCTTCCAGTAGAGTAATGCGCTCTTCCGTCTTTTCTAGTTCATTTTGTCGTTTCCGTTCTTTTGCCTGCTGTGCTTTCTGTTCCTGCCAGCTTAATTTTCCCTCCGATACAGACTCTGACGCACCTGCGCTTAAAAATTCCCCATTAGAAGATATGGAAGGGGAGGAGCCCGCCGAAGCATAGACTTTCACCAGTTCATCTTTCTTTTCTAAGTAATAATCATAGTTGCCGATATAATTTACAAAGGTCTGATTCACAAGTTCTAGAATTCGTGTGGCGGTCTGATTGATAAAATAACGGTCATGGGACACATAAAGGACAGTTCCTGTGTAGTCGTTCAATGCTTTTTCAAGAATCTCTTTTGAGGTAATGTCCAGATGATTTGTTGGCTCGTCCAGTATCAGAAAATTTGCCTCAGAGAGCATGAGCTTTGCAAGGGACACTCTGCCTTTCTCACCGCCGCTTAAGTCTTTGATCAGTTTATACACATCATCTCCGGTAAACTGAAATGCGGCTAGTGTGCTGCGTATCTGGGTGTTGGTTAAAGTCGGATAATCATCGGAAATCTCATCAAAAATATTTTTCCGGCTATGAAGAACATGGTGTTCCTGATCATAGTAGCCGATTTTAACCTTAGATCCCAATGTAAAGGACCCCGTATCCGGCAGGAGAACTTGATTTAATATCTTCAAAAGAGTCGTTTTTCCTGTTCCATTGTCGCCGATAATTGCCACATGTTCACCCCGCGTGATTTCAAAACTGACATCCCGAAATAATGTCTGACTTTCGAAACTTTTGGACAGCCCTTCCACCCGCAGTACATCATTACCGCTGATACAGGATGGCTCCAGTGAAAAATGCATTTCTCTCGCTGCTTCACGGGGTTTTTCTACAGGGGTTATTTTGTTCAGCATTTTTTCACGGCTTTCTGCGCGCCGTATGGACTTTTCACGGTTGAACTGCCGAAGTTTTTCTATAACAGCTTCCTGATGTTTTATTTCATTCTGCTGATTCAGATATTCTTTTATCATCGCATCGCGTATCTGCTGTTTTTTATCGGCATAGGCTTTATAGTTACCTGCATACATACGAATAGTGCCATTCTCTATTTCAATAACTTTGGATACCACTCGGTTTAGGAAAAATCTGTCGTGGGATACGATAAGTACGGCACCGGGATAATTGATCAGATAGGTTTCCAGCCATGTGATAGAATTTAAATCCAGATGATTTGTGGGCTCATCCAAAAGCAGTATATCCGGTTTTGTGAGAAGCAGTTTACCAAGAGACACCCTTGTTTTCTGTCCTCCGGATAATGTCTCCGTCTTTTTATCAAATTCCTTCTCCTGGAATCCCAGGCCTTTCAGGACTCCAATCAGCTCACTTTCGTAGGCGTAGCCGTTTTCCGACTCAAACCGAGACATCAGCCGGTTATATGTGGAAAGTCTGTTTTGCAATTCTTCACCTTCTAAAAGTTTTAATTCCTTTTCAATGCTCCGAATCTGCTGTTCGAGTTCGATGATATCTGCCTTTGCAGTTTTTACTTCCTCGTAGATGGTGCGTCCTGCCTCCATATCTTGCTGTTGGGCCAGATATCCCAAAGTTTTACCCCTTGTCAGTATAATTTGCCCGTCATCGGCAGGTTCTTCTCCTACAATCATTTTTAAAATGGTTGACTTTCCCGCTCCGTTCACACCTACCAGTGCCGCTTTTTCTATATCTTCTATATGAAATGATCCATCTTTTACAATCAGCTGTTCGCCGAAGAATTTATTAAGATTATGACATGCAAGTATCATAAGATTCCTCCTTGGTTTTTGCTTACAGTTCTGCTGTCTTCTGTTCCTTTTGAACCGCTGCATAATTACACACTTCTTTAATTATAGCGAAAATACTATAAAATACAACTAAAAATTGACTTTCTGAACACGATTCTATATAATAAACCTAAACTAAATTTGGAGGAAACAGCAGTGGAAGATAGAGAAATATCGCGTGCAGTGATTGGGAGGCTACCAAGATATTATCGATTTCTGGGAGAATTGCTGGATGAAGATGTAGAGCGCATCTCTTCCAGCGACTTGAGTAAGAAAATGCGTGTTACAGCATCTCAGATTCGGCAGGATTTGAATAATTTCGGTGGTTTTGGCCAGCAGGGATATGGCTATAATGTCAAATATCTGTATACAGAGATAGGCAAAATATTGGGTTTAGATCATACACACAATATTATTATTGTAGGAGCAGGAAATCTGGGACAGGCACTGGCCAACTATATGGGATTTGAGAAAAGCGGGTTTATACTGAAAGGTCTTTTTGATGTAAATCCAAGACTGGAGGGGGTAGCGATTCGTGGTATACCCATCAGAAGAATAGATGAACTCAAAGATTTTATCAAACACAATGATATTGAAATTGCCGTTCTGACAATTCCAAAGTCAAAAGCAGAAGAAGTGGCTGAAATATTGGTTGCAGGTGGGATTCATGGAATCTGGAATTTTGCACATACAGATTTGATTCTGCCCGATAATGTAGTAGTAGAGAGTGTGCATTTATCTGATAGTCTACTGGAATTATCCTATAATATCAGCAGCCTGGAAAAGGGCAAAGGAAATAACTGACAATGCAGGACGTGTAATAAAGACAGTGGTCTTTTTACACGTCGTTTCACATTCTACAATTGCTAGAACCAAGCAGATATATTTAACGAGAGCCAAACAGCAATAAAACCGTAGGTTTTCAAGCTTGGCTCTGAGCAGTTATGTTGTAAGAATTGATTTAGGAGGGTTAGGAAAGTATGAGATATCTGCCGACAGGGGAGTGGATGCAGGAAGCAGACCGCTATACAATCCAGGAGATTGGCATTCCTTCCATGGTATTGATGGAACGTGCAGCGCTTAAAACTGTTGATATTCTTGAAAAAGAACAGGTAAATCTGGACAAAACACTGATCGTCTGTGGCTCAGGAAATAACGGAGGCGATGGCTTTGCGATTGCAAGACTGTTAAAAGAGAAGGGATACGAAGTAACTGTCTCTTTCATCGGCAAAGAAGCTTCTATGAGTGAGGATTGCAGGCAGCAATTGAAAATCGCTAAAAAATGCGGCGTTTGTATAGTAACATCCATAAACCGAAAGGAATATACTAGTGTAGTGGATGCCGTTTTTGGAGTGGGGCTAAATCGGGAGATTACGGGAGCTTACCGGGAGAATATTGAAAAGATGAACCATCTGCCGGGGCAGAAAGTTGCTGTGGATATTCCCTCAGGCATTTGCTCCGCTACAGGAACACTTTTGGGAACAGCTTTTTTGGCAGAACTGACAGTTACTTTTGCATGCGAAAAGCTAGGGTGCATTCTGTATCCCGGACATGTGTATGCGGGAAAGACAATTGTCGCGGACATTGGTGTCAGCAGAGAAATTTTTGAAAAAGAGCCATCGGTTTGCTACACTTTTGACAGGGCCGATTTACCTAAACTGCTCCCGGCGAGGAAACCGAATTCTCATAAAGGTACCTACGGAAAAGTGCTGATGATCACCGGAAGTTTAGGTATGGCGGGAGCTGCTTTTTTAAGTGCAAAGGCAGCGTATATAACAGGTGCAGGACTAATACAGGTTTACACAGCAAAAGAAAACAGGAGTATTTTGCAGCAGCTTTTGCCAGAAGCTATTATTTCCACTTATACAGACTATGATGAAGAAAACCTGCATCGCCTTCTTGACTGGGCCGATGTTGTGTGCATAGGGTGCGGTCTGGGGAGGACAGATGTTTCCAAAAACCTGGTTGTCGGAACAGTGAAGCGGGTAAAAACTCCATGTGTCATCGATGCCGATGCTCTGTATATACTAAGCCGTCATACGGAACTTTTAAAAGGGCAGGAACGTAAATTTGTCCTGACTCCTCATATGAAGGAAATGACTGGCCTGCTGGGGTGCACTATGGAGGAACTTCAGAAAGAACGTTTCGAAAAACTTCAGACATTCACAGAACAATGCAGTGTGGTTTGTGCTTTGAAAGATGCACGAACCTTAGTATCAAAGCGGGACAGACAGATATTCGTGAACACGGCCGGCAACAGTTCTATGGCTAAAGCCGGGTCCGGAGATGTACTTGCGGGTGTGATTGCCGGTCTCATGGCACAGGGGCTTGGCTGCTATGAATCAGCTGCCTGTGGAGTATATCTCCACGCCTGCGGAGGGGATGAGGCAAAGAAAGCAAAAGGCTCTTACAGTACATTGGCAGATGATTTGATTACAGGTATAGGAATCTGTATAAAAAAGACAGAGGAGAATATGGTACAATGAAGCAATACAACAGGGTGTATGCCGGTATAGACTTGGATGCAGCGGTTTACAATATGGAACAAATGAAGAAGAACATTGGGGACACAGCTCAGATGATTGCTGTTCTCAAGATGGACGGATACGGGCATGGAGCCGGCCCTCTTGCCAGAATCTTTGAAGAAAAAGAATATATATGGGGGTATGCTACTGCGAGCCTGGAGGAAGCTGTGTCTCTTCGAAACACCGGCGTAGAAAAACCAATTCTAGTTCTGGGCTGTATTTTTCCTGATCAGTATGAGGAAATGCTCCTAAACAATATCCGTGCCACGGTCTACATGAAAGAGATGGCCCGGGCGATGTCCGAGGCTGCCGTAAAACTAGGCAGAACAGCATACTTTCATATCAAGATTGATACGGGAATGGGAAGACTTGGATTCATACCGGACAGAAAAAGTGTGGAGGATATTCGTGAAATAAGCAGTCTCCCAAATGTAAAACTGGAAGGAATGTTCACACACTTTGCAAGGGCAGATGAAGAAGATAAAAGATACACAATAGAGCAGCATGATAAGTTTGTGAGGATGGAGGAATCACTGAAAAGTGAAGGAATAGATATTACATATCACCACTGTGACAACAGTGCAGGAATCATTGATTTTCCCGAAATGAAACATAATCTTGTGCGGGCAGGAATTTCAATCTACGGGATATATCCCTCCGATGAGGTTTCTAAAGAGCCAGTGCATTTAAAGCCGGTGCTTGAACTAATCAGCCATATTACTTTCGTCAAAGAGGTACCGGCAGGAACCGCCATCAGCTATGGCGGCATATACGTAGCACAGAAAAAAATGAGGGTGGCTACCATACCGGTGGGGTATGGGGACGGTTACTCCAGGGGACTTTCTAATAAAGCAGATGTGCTGATACACGGAAAACGTGCCAGAATACTGGGGCGTGTCTGCATGGATCAGTTTATGGTCGATGTCACCGACATACCGGAAGCAAAGTATATGGATAAAGCTGTGCTAATCGGCTCGGACGGGGCAGAGCACATTTCTGTGGAGGAATTAAGCAATATAAGTGGGCGTTTTCCCTATGAATTTTTATGCTGCCTTGGAAGACGGGTTCCCAGAGTTTACATAGAAAACGGAGAGGTTGTAGAACAGGCAGAATACCTGTCTTAGAGCCGAATATACCGATTTACAAATCATCCCGGCCAATTTTTACGCCGGTCTGCATACATCCGAAAAAAGCGGGAATACTCAAGTATCAAAGTGAAGAATCGGAGTGTGAAATGGTTTTGGTAATTAAAAGAGGAGATATATATTACGCGGATTTAAGTCCTGTTGTGGGATCGGAACAGGGGGGCATCCGCCCGGTACTGGTTATTCAGAATGATGTGGGGAACAAACACAGTCCTACAGTTATCTGTGCAGCGATTACATCCAGGATGAATAAAGCAAAACTGCCGACCCATATTGAAATAAGTGCACAGAAATACAATATCGTAAAAAATTCTGTGATATTGCTAGAGCAGATACGTACCATCGATAAACAGAGACTGAAAGAATTTGTCTGCCATGTGGACAGCCAGATGATGAGGAGAGTGGATGATGCAATTAGAATCAGCCTGGAGCTTCCTACATATACAGAGAGGAATCTATAAAGAAAGAATTGAAATATCGCAAGAAGAATGATAAAATTGTATAGCGAGTTTAATAGATAAAGTACGTTAAGAAAAGAAAAAGAGGAGATTTGAGATGTCAGGACATTCTAAATTTGCAAATATTAAGCATAAAAAAGAAAAAAATGATGCTGCAAAAGGTAAGATTTTTACCAAGCTCGGGCGTGAGCTTGCTGTTGCGGTAAAGGAGGGGGGCGGTCCGGATCCGGACAATAACAGTAGGTTGCGGGATGTGATTGCAAAAGCAAAATCCAACAATATGCCCAATGATACTATTGACAGGAACATTAAGAAGGCTGCAGGAGAAGGCACTGGGGATAATTATGAGCATATTACATATGAGGGTTACGGGCCGGGCGGTACAGCGATCATTGTAAAGACACTGACGGACAATAAGAACCGCACCGCCTCCAATGTAAAAAATGCATTTACCAAAGGAAGCGGAAATGTAGGGACCCCGGGTTGCGTATCCTTTATGTTTGATGAAAAGGGACAGATACTGGTAGACAAGGAAGAATGTGATATGGATGTAGATGAATTGATGATGCTGGTCTTAGATTCTGGAGCGGAAGACTTTTTGGAGAATGAAGACAGTTACGAAATTCTTACATCACCGGAGGATTTCAGCGATGTCCGTCTCGAACTCGAGAAAGCAGGAATTACCATGGCGGATGCTGAGGTGACTATGATTCCCCAGACCTATGTGGAACTTTCAATTGAGGAAGATATTAAAAATATCCAGAAGACATTAGATTTACTTGAAGAGGATGATGATGTACAGGACGTCTATCACAACTGGGACGAGTAAAGGAGAAAAAATGGAACAGAAGAACTTACGGTCTGATATGATTTCCCTGTTTCAGGAGACAGGAAAATACGCTCAGAAATTTCATAAAAAAACCTATGAATCTGATATGGATACTCTGAAAGACAGGTACAGAGAGCTTCTGGATGAAATAAAGGGCATCATTGAGGAGTCTGACGATGACATGGAGGAGATTGCCGCCTATGTGCCTGACTATGTGGCAGAACAGATGTCGGGGATACCTTCCAAGAGAAAGAAAGACATTGCATGCCTGGACAATAACATGAATATGGTGTCTTACTACGTTCCCCTCATGGGAGAGATTATTAGTGTAAAAACCAAGCCTTTTACAGAGAAGATGGTGGAGATATGGAACCAAAAAATGCCCGAGAATAAAATTGGACACTCTACCCGGGAACATATCCAGGGTGGATTCAAAAAGGGACTGTTCTGCTATATTACAACTGCGGTCTGCCGAAGCCTTAACAAACCAGATGACTGTTATGAGCTTACGCTTTTTCGGGACTACAGAGATCATTATCTTTTGAATTGTGAAAAGGGCGAAGAGATTGTAAACGAGTATTACAATATTGCGCCGACAATTGTGAAAAGAATAGACAGAGAAGACAATTCATCTGAAATATATGCCAGAATCTGGCAGGACTATTTAAGTCCCTGTCTTCGGTTGATTGAAGAAGAAAAGAAAGAAGAGTGCAGAGATTTATACAGCGATATGGTCCGGAATTTGGAAAAGAAGTACTTATACTCTTGATGTAAGGTTAATGGTATGGATGTATACAATTTACATTCATACCATTTTTGTATGTTTTACAGCCCACAATTGGTATAATTCCTGCCCTATCTTCAGATAATACAAAAATAAAAGGCGATTGTATCGGAAAGGCAGGATAAATATGGAACAGGATATGAATAACAACCAAGGAAAGGAAATTCAGGAAAAACAGGCGTCAGAAAATGAGGAAATAGAAGACACAGGTACTTTGAGGCTGGGAAAGGAGAAAGACAGACATAATATTCAACTCATCACTATTATCGGTGAAATTGAGGGGCATGAAGCTGCTGCCGGAAATGTAAAGGCCACGAAGTATGAGCATTTAATTCCACGTCTTGCAGAGGCAGAGGACAATGATGAAATAGAAGGAATTTTAATCTTACTAAACACACTGGGGGGCGATGTGGAGGCAGGGCTTGCCATTTCGGAAATGATAGCATCCTTAAGTAAACCTACGGTTTCACTTGTACTTGGAGGAAGTCATTCCATTGGAGGCCCCCTGGCGGTCTCGGCGGATTATTCTTTCATTGTCCCCACAGGTACTATGATTGTACACCCGGTCCGTTCTACAGGAATGTTTATCGGAGTGATTCAAAGTTACCGTAATATGGAAAGAACAAAGGATCGAATTACAAAATTCATAGCCGACCATTCCAAAATCACACAGGAACGCCTGGAGGAACTGATGCTGGATTCCACACAGCTTGTGAAAGATGTGGGGACACTTCTGGTGGGGCAGGAAGCCGTAGACGAGGGCATTATAAGCGAAGTAGGAGGCATCAGCCAGGCTCTGAAAAAACTACACGAAATGATAGAAGAAACAAAATAAACTTCTAATGTTTCACGAGATATGATATACTAAACCCAGTATGTGTAATTATCAAGGGGGAAGTATTATGGCTGCAAAGTCAACAAAAAAGAGAAAAAACACTAGAAATAAGCCGAAGAAATCCGCTGAAAACAGCGCCTTGAAGGAGGAAATCGCGATACTTTCAGTATTGGCGTTGTGTATACTGCTGGCAATAGGCAACTTTGGCCTGGGTGGAATTGCGGGGGAGGCAGTTTCCTCGGTCTTGTTTGGATTATTTGGATTTATGGCGTATATTTTGCCTTTTGTTCTATTTGGTGTGGTTGCCTTTCTTATTTCTAATAAAGGCAACACACATGCTTACATAAAAGCAGGTTCAGCGATTTTTCTGACACTGCTGCTAGCAGCGTTTTTAGAATTGATTATGAACCCGTATGATTCTGAAGCCAGGTTAATGTCTTATTACAAAGCTTCCAGTCTGCACAAGAATGCCGGCGGGCTTATAGGGGGCTGTGCAGTAAAATTGCTTTGTCCTCTGATTGGACGTGTAGGGGCATATGTGGTTGTGATTATTCTGATGATTATCTGTGTAATACTGATTACGGAGAAGTCTCTTCTTTCACCGCTGACTCACAAAGGTATAGAAGCCTATGAGGACGCAAAAAGGCGAAAAGAAGCATCTGCGCAAAAGCGTACTGACAGACAGCAGGAAAAAGCAGCCAGAAAAGCTAATGAAAGTGCAAAAAGACAGAAGCAAAAGGTGTCTGGTGTGTCCTTTGCTACCACACTGACAAAGAGAAAGTCACCGGACTTAAGGGAACTAACGGTATCCGATGCTAAAGATACTAAAGAACCGCCTGCCGGTTCTCCTTTTGAAGACCTTTTGATCAGCCGTCCTGAGCCTGACGTAGAAATCGCTCCCAGCCAGGCCGACGGGGCAATATATGAAACTGGGAAAAAGCAAAAAACTAAAGAAAGCGCCCGCCAGGTTGCCGCAGAGACAGCTCAGGTTGCAGAGACCGTAAAAAAGCAGGAGGGGCAGCAAAACGATGGCTACCAAAAGCCGCCCCTGACTTTGCTGAGCCATGGAAAAAAGACCGGAGGTGATTCAGATGGGCACCTTCGGGCGACGGCTCTGAAGCTGGAACAGACACTCCAGAATTTCGGAGTACAGGTACATGTCACGAATGCCAGTCAGGGCCCTTCGGTTACAAGGTATGAAATTCAGCCGGAGCAGGGTGTTAAGGTAAGTAAGATTGTAGGGCTGGCGGATGATATTAAATTGAATCTGGCTGTTACTGACTTGAGGATTGAGGCTCCTATTCCAGGGAAAGCTGCTGTCGGAATAGAGGTTCCAAACAGTGAAAATATAGCAGTTATGCTGCGGGATCTTTTGGAATCCAATGGGTTTAAAAACAGCAAGTCAAGTATTCCCTTTGCGGTTGGAAAGAATATTTCCGGGAAAGTGGTTGTGGCGGATATTGCTAAGATGCCTCATCTTCTTGTGGCAGGAGCTACCGGATCGGGAAAATCTGTCTGTATCAACACACTGATTATGAGTATCATATATAAATCTGATCCGGCGGATGTGAAGTTGATTATGGTGGACCCCAAGGTAGTCGAACTCAGTGTCTACAACGGAATACCGCATCTTTTGATTCCGGTCGTCACCGATCCGAAGAAAGCAGCCGGGGCTCTGAACTGGGCAGTTGCAGAAATGGAAAAGCGGTATAAACTATTTGCAAAATACAATGTGAGAGATTTAAAAGGATTCAATGAGAAGGTTGGCCAGATGGATGCCACAAAAGATGGTCCGAAAAGGATGCCTCAAATTGTAATTATTGTGGACGAGCTGGCAGACCTGATGATGGTGGCGCCCGGAGAAGTAGAGAGTGCAATCTGTCGCCTGGCACAACTGGCAAGGGCGGCAGGACTTCATTTGATATTGGCGACCCAGAGACCCTCCGTCAATGTCATCACGGGATTGATTAAGGCAAATATGCCTTCAAGAATCGCCTTTTCTGTATCTTCCGGGGTGGATTCACGGACTATTATTGATATGAACGGAGCGGAGAAGCTTCTCGGAAAAGGGGATATGCTGTTTTATCCAACAGGCTACCCGAAACCGGTCAGGGTGCAGGGATCTTTTGTCTCAGATAAAGAAGTGCAGAAGGTAGTGGACTACTTAATTCAAAATTGCGAAAATGTTTCCTACAGTGAAGAGGTGGAAGAGCATATGAACTCCAACACCCCAGGAAGCCAGGTCCCAGGTGCGTCCAATGACGGAGATGAAAGAGATACCTATTTTGTGGAGGCAGGAAAATTAATCATAGATAAAGAAAAAGCATCTATTGGAATGCTTCAGCGCATGTTCAAAATTGGATTTAACAGGGCTGCCCGTATTATGGATCAGCTTGCCCAGTGCAAGGTAGTAGGTCCGGAGGAGGGCACAAAACCAAGAAAGATACTGATGTCAAAGGAAGAGTTTGAACAATACATAAAAGAAAACATATAAAAATGTATATGCAGGGAGGAAAGTGTATGAAAACAGACATTCAAATTGCTCAGGAGGCAGAGATGCTTCCCATTAAGGATGTGGCGGCCGATATTGGTATTTCGGAAGAGGAACTTGAGTTTTACGGGAAATATAAGGCAAAGTTGACAGATGATTTATGGGATCGAATAAAAGGCCGCAAGGATGGAAAGCTAGTTCTTGTGACAGCCATCAACCCAACTCCCGCCGGTGAGGGAAAGACTACAACTACGGTGGGACTTGGACAGGCAATGACGAAGCTGCATAAAAAAGCCCTGATTGCCTTGAGAGAGCCTTCCCTGGGCCCCTGTTTTGGCATCAAGGGCGGCGCGGCAGGAGGCGGGTATGCACAAGTCGTCCCCATGGAAGACTTGAACCTGCATTTTACAGGGGATTTTCATGCGATTACTTCGGCAAACAATCTGCTGGCTGCAATCCTTGACAATCATATACAGCAAGGGAATGCACTTCAAATTGATCCTCGTCAGGTTGTCTGGAAACGTTGTCTGGATATGAATGACAGGGTTCTGCGCAACGTTGTTGTAGGGCTTGGAAATAAAACAGACGGCATGGTGCGTGAGGATCATTTTGTTATTACAGTGGCATCCGAAATTATGGCAATTCTGTGTTTAGCCGATGATATGGCCGACTTAAAATGCCGTCTCGGCAGAATCATCGTGGCCTATAATTTTGCCGGAGATCCTGTCACTGCGGAGGACTTACAGGCCACCGGTGCAATGACCGCACTTCTAAAAGATGCTCTTAAGCCGAATATTGTACAGACACTGGAGCATACGCCGGCACTTGTGCACGGAGGACCATTTGCAAATATTGCGCATGGATGCAATAGTGTACGCGCAACGAAGATGGCGATGAAACTCAGCGACATTGCCATTACAGAGGCAGGCTTTGGTGCAGATCTTGGAGCTGAAAAATTCATGGATATAAAATGCCGCAAAGCAGGTCTTAAGCCAGATGCTGTAGTTTTGGTTGCAACTGTGCGTGCTTTGAAGTATAATGGTGGAGCTGAAAAAGGAAATCTCGGTGAAGAGAACCTAAAGGCCCTTGCAAAGGGTATTGTAAATCTGGAAAAGCATATAGAAAATATTAAGAAATATAACGTTCCGGTAGTAGTTGCATTGAACTCTTTTGTCACAGATACTATTGCTGAACATGAATTTATCCGCGTGTTCTGTGAAGAGCGTGGATGTGAATTTGCACTTTCTGAGGTTTGGGAAAAAGGCGGTGAAGGTGGTCTTCAGCTTGCTCAAAAGTTACTTGAGACACTGGAAAAGAAAGAGAACCATTTCCGCCTGCTCTATGAAGACGGATTATCCCTAAAAGATAAAATACAAACAATAGCCAAAGAAATCTACGGAGCACGGGGTGTTGTGTATGAACCTGCCGCCGAAAAACAACTTGTCAAAATTGAGAATATGGGATTTGGGTCCTTCCCTGTTTGTATGGCGAAGAATCAATATTCTCTGTCTGACGACGCAGGGAAATTGGGGCGTCCCAAAGATTTTGACATTCATATCCGGGAGGTCTATGTCAGTGCAGGTGCCGGATTTGTAGTTGCATTGACAGGAGCCATCATGACAATGCCGGGGCTCCCAAAAGTACCGGCTGCCAACCAGATTGATGTGACAGAGGACAGTAAAATTACCGGTTTATTTTAAGGAGGACACAGATGGCAAGGATAATGGACGGAAAATTAATTTCCAGCCAGATAAAAGATGAGCTTAAAGCAGAGGTTGCCAGGATAAAAGAAGAGGGGGGGCATATATGCCTGGCTGTTGTACAGGTAGGAGATGATCCTGCATCCACTGTATATGTGAGAAATAAAAAGAAGGCCTGTGCATACGTGGGGATTAAGTCCAGTACATTCAAACTGCCGGAGGAAACCACAGAGGATGACCTTGTGAAGCTTGTCATGAAACTTAATAATGACATAAGTGTCCATGGTATTCTTGTGCAGCTTCCGCTTCCTTCCCACATCGACGAGGACAAGATTATACGTACGATTTCACCGGACAAAGATGTGGACGGTTTTCACCCGGTCAGTGTGGGACGTCTCTGGATAGGCGAAAAAGGATTTGTATCTTGTACCCCTGCCGGTATCATTGAGCTTTTAAAGCGTTCGGATATTAAAATCGCAGGAAAGGAATGTGTTATAATCGGAAGAAGCAATATTGTGGGCAAGCCCATGGCCGCACTTTTGCTCCGCGAAAATGGAACGGTAACAGTGGCACACTCCCACACAAAAGGGCTGAAAGATATTGCAAAAAGAGCAGATATTTTAATTGTTGCTGTCGGGAAAAAACAATTTATCAACTCTGAATATATAAAAGACGGAGCTGTTGTCGTTGATGTGGGCATGCACCGTGATGAAAATAATAAGCTTTGCGGAGATGTAGATTACGAAGATGCAGCCTGCAGGGTATCTGCAATTACTCCTGTCCCCGGAGGAGTCGGACCAATGACAATAGCCATGCTGATGAACAACTGCGTGGAGACTGTACGCAAATAGGAGGAAACAGTATGAGGTGTACACATTGTGGTGCCATAATTCCGGATGATATGTTATATTGTCCGGAATGCAACATGGAAGTTCAGATTGTGCCAGATTATAATCCGCTGGAAGACATCCTTGCACGTGAAGTGAAGGGGTCTGTTGAAGACGCCACAAGACAGATTAAGACAGACGATATCAGAAGATACCGCCGGGGAGAAGCACAGGAGTACAATAATTCCACGAGAGTTCTCAGCCAGAACGAGCTAGATGAAATGCGTTCAAGGAGAAGTGCTGCCGCTCAGGAAAGAAGAGCTGCTTTAGATTCTCAACAAAAAAGGCGCCAGCAAATAGCACGTAAAAAGCGTCTGGCAAAGAAACGTCGTAAAAGAGCATTGATTATTCTGCTGATTCTTGTTGTCCTGGCAGGTGTATCCGGTTTTTTCCTTTATCAAAATTCTTATGCAGGACAGATGAACAAAGGAAACCAGGCACTGCAATCCGGAGAATATGCAGCAGCGGAAATCTATTTTAAAAACGCAATTTCTAAAAATGAAAAGAAGGCCGAGGCCTATACCGGATTATCAAAAGTATATGTTCAACAGGATGATCCGGATGGGGCGGAGGCGGTATTTTTGACAGCAATCAGTTCCCAGCCCTCTAATGTGGAGTTGTACAGAGCGGCAATCAATTTCTATATAGATACTGATCAGCTTATCAAAATATCTGAGCTTTTGGACAATTGTGAGGATGATGAAGTTTTAAAAGAGGTTCGGGCTTACGTATCTAATGCCCCCGAGTTTAGCCTGGAAGAAGGTACATATTCCGAGGTGCAGGAGGTTTCCTTAAGCTCCTCAGGTGAAACGATTTATTACACTACAGACGGCTCAGAACCGGACACATCTTCAGAAAAGTATACAGAACCCATCCTTTTACCGGAGGGAGAGACTACTATTATGGCTATTTCAGTGAACAAGAAAGAAATCCCAAGTCTGACAGTCTCTAAAGTATATACGATTGATATTCCAGTGGCAGATGCGCCGGCGGTCACTCCTTCAACAGGTCAGTATAATGGGGAGACACAGATTACGATTAATGTCCCCGATGGTTATACGGCGTATTACACACTGGACGGCAGCGAGCCAACTGACGCGTCCGCAAAATATGAAGGCCCTATAAATATGCCGGAAGGCCAGACCATGTTCAGCGCGATTCTGGTCAGCAAACAAGGCAAATATACTCAGGTAACAAAACGAAACTATGTTCTGGATCCAGCAGGCTAGTGCGTTGTCCGTAAAACCCGATACATTAGAAAACATAAAATCACCGTGAAAGAACATGATTTCAGGGAGATTTTTATATTGTATTGGATTTTGTACAAGGTTTAACGGAGAATTCACAGTAAAACGGTTGCGTTAAAAAATTAACGGTGGTATAGTATGGTTATTCAGTGAATAGCATGACTTTAAAGGAGATGAAATTAAATGAGCAGATTTACGTTACCAAGAGACATTTATTACGGAAAAGGAAGTCTGGAAGAACTCAGAAACTTAAAAGGAAAGAAAGCGGTACTTGTTGTCGGAGGCGGCTCCATGAAGCGTCAGGGATTTCTTGACAAAGCGATAGGATATCTAAAAGAAGCGGGAATGGAAGTTAAGCTTTTTGAAGGTGTAGAGCCGGATCCATCTGTTGAGACAGTTAGGAAGGGAGCAGAGGTGATGCGTGCTTTTGAGCCCGACTGGATTGTTTCTATGGGTGGGGGGTCTCCGATTGATGCTGCCAAAGCAATGTGGACTTTCTATGAATATCCGGATGTAACATTTGATGATTTATGTATTCCATTTAACTTCCCTGAATTGAGGCAGAAAGCAAAATTCGCTGCAATCCCCTCTACTTCAGGTACAGCAACAGAGGTTACAGCATTTTCAGTTATTACAGATTATAATACAGGCGTAAAGTATCCGCTGGCGGATTTTAATATTACTCCTGATGTGGCAATAGTAGATGCCAATCTGGTCGAGGCTCTTCCTGTAAAACAGGTTGCCTATACAGGGATGGATGCACTGACTCATGCAATTGAAGCATACGTATCCACTTTGAATTCTCCGTTTACAGATCCACTGGCAATCCAGGCAATTGAGATGGTATTTGATTATCTGCCGGAATCTTATAAGGGCAATCAAAATGCAAGAGAGCAAATGCACACTGCACAGTGTCTGGCAGGTATGGCATTTTCCAATGCCCTGCTTGGCATCGTACATTCTATGGCCCATAAGACCGGGGCTGCTTTTTCTACGGGACACATTACACACGGATGTGCAAATGCACTGTATCTGCCATTTGTAATCAAGTACAATGCAAAAGATCCAGTAGCCGCAAAACGTTATGCCGAAATTGCACGCCGCACGGGGCTTTTAGGCTCGTCTGAAAAAGCTCTGATTAACAGCCTGTGTGAAAAGATAGATGCTTTTAATGTGCAGCTTGGAATTCCTAAGACCTTGAAGGAATTTGGAATTATTGAAGATGAGTTCAAAGAAAAGATTTCCCACATTTCTGAACTGGCCGTAGGGGATGCCTGTACAGGTTCTAACCCGAGAAGCATTACTCCTGCAGAAATGGAGAAATTGTTTTATTGCATTTACTACGGAACAGAAGTGGATTTCTAATTGTAAAGTCTATATTTTTAAAAGATTAAGCAAAATTATACATAACAAGATTGGGACAGACATAAAATGTCTGTCCTTGTTTCTGAGTACAGCCAAGCTGTTGAAAGCAGGTCGATTCTGTTAAAAAAGAGGACTTGCCAAGGCAATGTTTATGGCGTATTATAAAAATGGTTGCTATTTTAAAAGGCAGAAGGAGGAGTAAAATGTATAAGATATTAAAGTCAGAAAAACTGGCTGATAAGACTTATCTGATGGATGTGCATGCACCGCGTGTTGCTGCTCATTGTCAGCCGGGTCAATTTATAATTGTTAAGATGGATGATAAAGGAGAGAGAGTCCCTCTTACAATCTGTGATTATGACAGAGAAGCAGGAACGATTACAATTGTATTTCAGGCAATAGGAGCTTCTACGACTAGAATGATGGAGCTTAAGGCCGGAGACAGCTTTCGTGATTTCGTGGGACCGTTGGGTCAGCCTTCTGAGTTTATCAGCGAAGATATTGAAGAGCTAAAGAAGAAAAAGGTTTTATATGTAGCCGGCGGTGTTGGCGCTGCCCCCGTTTATCCACAGGTGAAATGGCTACATAAGCGCGGAATCCAAGCAGATGTTATTGTCGGGGCCAAGACAAAAGATTTATTAATCCTGGAAAAAGAACTGGAAGCTGTAGCGGGCAATCTGTATATAACTACAGATGACGGTTCCTATGGACGTTCCGGCATGGTTACTGCGGTTATAGAGGATCTTGTACAGAACGAGGGCAAACACTATGATGTATGTGTGGCTATCGGCCCTATGATTATGATGAAGTTTGTCTGTCTGCTTACCAAGAAGCTGAATCTTCCTACAATTGTCAGTATGAATCCGATTATGGTCGACGGAACTGGTATGTGCGGAGCCTGTCGTCTTCAGGTTGGCGATGAAGTGAAGTTTGCCTGTGTGGATGGTCCTGAGTTTGACGGACATCTTGTGGATTTTGATCAGGCTATGGCGAGAACCCGTATGTATAAGACAGAAGAAGGCCGCGAAATTTTGAGATTGCAGGAAGGGGACACCCATCATGGTGGCTGTGGTGTCTGTGGAGGTGATAACTAATGGCAGATATGTTAAAGAAGGTACCTGTAAAAGAGCAGGCACCGGAAGTAAGAGCAAAGAATTTTGAAGAAGTATGTCTTGGATATAATAAGGAAGAAGCAATGGATGAGTCTACCCGCTGCCTGGAATGTAAAAATGCAAGGTGTATCCAGGGATGTCCGGTAGCTATCAATATTCCCGGATTTATAAAAGAAGTAAAAGCAGGCAATATTGAAGAGGCTTACAAGGTAATCAGCGAATCATCTGCCCTGCCGGCTGTCTGTGGACGTGTATGTCCCCAGGAATCACAGTGTGAAAAGAGATGTATCCGGGGAATCAAAGGTGAGCCGGTTTCTATCGGTAAACTGGAAAGATTTGTGGCTGATTATGCCCTGGAGAATAATATTAATCCGGTAGGTGCAGAGGAAAAAAACGGTCACAAGGTGGCAGTTATCGGTTCCGGCCCGTCAGGACTTACTTGTGCCGGAGATCTGGCAAAGATGGGCTATGATGTAACTGTCTTTGAAGCACTCCATGAGCTGGGCGGCGTGCTTGTATATGGTATTCCCGAATTCCGTCTCCCGAAGCAGAAAGTCGTGGCTAAAGAAATAGAAAAAGTAAAAGGTTTAGGAGTCAAATTTGAGAAAAATGTTGTTATCGGCAAGTCCGTTACTGTTGATCAGCTGTTGGACGAAGAAGGTTTTGAAGCCGTATTTATCGGCTCGGGAGCAGGACTTCCGATGTTCATGGGGATTCCCGGAGAAAATGCAAACGGTGTATTTTCTGCAAATGAATACCTGACAAGAAGCAACCTGATGAAAGCTTTTGATGATTCCTATGACACTCCTATTGCTGCGGGAAAGAAAGTTGCAGTTGTAGGCGGTGGAAATGTGGCTATGGATGCTGCAAGGACTGCTTTGCGGCTTGGCGCAGAGGTACATGTTGTGTACAGAAGGAGTGAGGAAGAACTTCCAGCTAGAGTTGAAGAGGTGCATCACGCAAAAGAAGAGGGTATTATCTTTGACCTCCTTACCAATCCAAAAGAAATTCTTGTAGATGAGAACGGGCATGTCCGGGGGATGAAGGTAATCCGGATGGAACTGGGCGAAGCTGACGCATCAGGCAGAAGACGTCCTATAGAGATTCCCGGCTCTGAGTATGAGATTGCATTGGACACTGTAATCATGTCTCTTGGAACATCACCTAATCCGTTAATTGCTTCTACCACAATTGGCTTGGATGTCAACAGAAGAAAATGTATCATTGCAGAAGAAGAAACAGGACAAACCTCAAAAGAAGGTGTGTACGCAGGCGGTGATGCAGTGACAGGAGCAGCTACCGTTATTCTGGCCATGGGTGCAGGCAAAGCAGGTGCAAAGGGAATCGACGAATATCTGCGCAATAGAGATAAATAATAGATATAAATGAAGATTACACTTTTAACAGTAGGAAAGATAAAAGAAAAATATCTGAAGGATGCAGTTGCGGAATATAGTAAACGCTTAAGCAAATACTGTAAACTTGAAGTTATAGAAGTCGCAGATGAAAAGACTCCTGATCAGGCCAGTGAGACTGTGAATAACAATATCAGGAGAAAAGAAGGAGAGCGCCTTATGAAATATCTCCGGGGTGATGCTTTTGTTATCACTCTGGAGATACAGGGGCATCCGCTTACATCTGAAGAACTGGCAGAGAAGATAGAGGGATTAGGCATATCCGGCATCAGCCACATAATCTTTGTAATAGGTGGCTCTATAGGTCTTGGCACAAAAGTCTTGATGCGCTCAGACTATGCCCTTAGCGTTTCACGCATGACATTCCCACATCAGCTCATGAGGGCTATTTTGCTGGAACAAATTTACAGAAGTTATCGAATTATACAGGGAGCACCCTATCATAAATAAGTCCCGGGAGAAGAAAATCTCCTGGGATTTATTCAATATAAAAGATGATGTAAGGGGCAAAAGGTATTTTGACCCTTGATACTTACGGATTGTTTTATTATATAAACAATTGACGCTTATACTGTAATGTGATAAACTTTCGTAAAAAGTGAATTTTTTAACAACTTCATTTTACGGCAAAAGGAGTGCAGATATGCAAAGTACAAATGGAAAAAAGATTGTTATAGTCGGTGCTGGAAATGTGGGAGAAGCTATTGCCTATACTCTCATGACAAAAGTTCAGGCCGAGGATATTGTTCTAGTGGATGTAAACCAGGAGAGGGCGAAAGGTGCAGCCCTTGATATTGCACATGGAACCAGTTTTCATCACCAGATTCAGGTCAGGCAGGCCGGATACGAGGAGTGTGCGGGCGCAGACATTATTATTGTGACTGCCGGAATTACAAGAAAGCCGGGACAGACCCGACTGGAACTGGCCAAGACTAATGTTTCTATTATCAGAAGTATTACAAAGAGCATCATGGAATATGCAAAGAACCCGCTGATTATTGTTGTTTCTAATCCTGCCGATGTTATGACTAGGGCAATAAAAGAATTTTCAGGTCTGCAGTCCCAAAGAGTAATCGGAAGCGGAACTTCCCTGGACACAGCCAGATTCCGTTACAATATCAGCACAGAACTTGATGTAAATGTGAAGGATGTACAGGCCTATATTGTCGGCGAGCATGGAGACAGCCAGGTTCCGGTATGGAGCTCCGCAATAGTAGGCGGCCTTCCCCTGCAGGCGTATGAAGAGCAGACAGGGATTTCACTTGACAAAGCAGCCATTGCGGAACACACGAAGGTAGGCGGAGCCGAGGTAATTGGTTTGAAGGGAGCTACTTTCTATGGAGTTGCAATGTCAGTTTCAACAATCGTGGAAGCAATCATAAAAGACGAAGGTGCCATACTTCCTGTGGCCCACGTGTTGGATGAGTGTTTTGGAGAATGGGAAGGTGTTGCTGTTTCTCTTCCATGCCGTATCGGAGGAGAAGGAATTGAAGAGAGCTTTAGAATTCCTATGAATGAAGAAGAGATACAGGCAATGAATCATTCTGCAGAAATATTAAAAGGTTTCTGGGCACAAGTAAAGGAACAATAAAACAAGTATTGGAACAATATAACAAATAAAAAACAGTAGAAAAGGAGAACAAAAACATGGACAAGAAGGAATTTGCATTAAAGCAGCACGAGGAATGGGCAGGTAAGATAGAAGTGACCAGCAGAGCAAAACTTGAGACACCGGAAGATTTGTCTGTTGCCTATACTCCGGGAGTAGCAGAGCCTTGTTTAAAGATTTCAGAAGACGTAGACTTATCTTACAAATACACACGCCGCGGTAACATGGTGGCAGTTGTTACAGATGGAACTGCAGTCTTAGGGCTTGGAGATATCGGTCCGGAAGCCGGAATGCCTGTTATGGAGGGGAAATGTGTGCTATTTAAGGAATTCGGTGGTGTAGATGCATTTCCTCTGTGCGTGCGTACAAAGGATGTGGACGAAATCGTAAAGACAGTAAGTCTTCTGGCAGGAAGCTTCGGCGGAGTAAATCTGGAAGATATTTCCGCACCAAGATGCTTTGAAATTGAAAAGAAACTTAAAGAGTGCTGTGATATTCCTATTTTCCATGATGATCAGCACGGCACGGCAGTCGTGACAGCAGCAGCCCTCATCAATGCTCTGAAGCTAACAGGAAAGAAACTGGAGGAAATAAAAGTAGTTACTTCCGGCGCAGGAGCAGCGGGAATTGCCATTATTAAACTTTTAGTAAGCCTGGGACTTAAAAAAGTTATCATGTGTGACCGCCATGGTGCCATCTACAAAGGCCGGGAAGGATTAAATAGTCAAAAAGCACAGATGGCAGAAATCTGTAATCTTGATATGGAAAAGGGAAGCCTGGCAGATGTATTAAAGGGAGCAGATGTATTTATCGGTGTATCTGCTCCGGGCACTGTTACTGAGGAAATGGTAAAGAGCATGGGCGACAAGCCGATTCTCTTCCCGATGGCGAATCCTGTTCCGGAGATTATGCCGGACCTGGCTAAAAAAGCAGGTGCTGCGGTTATTGGTACCGGAAGAAGCGATTTCCCCAACCAAATCAACAATGTGCTGGCATTTCCCGGCATTTTCCGTGGAGCGCTGGACGTGCGTGCCAAGGACATTAATGATGAGATGAAAGTGGCTGCGGCATACGCCATTGCAGGTTTAGTGGAAGAAGACAAAATGTCGCCGGATTACATTATTCCTAATCCATTTGACAAACGTGTTGCTAAAGAAGTGGCCGAGGCCGTTGCAGAGGCGGCAAGAAAGTCCGGTGTGGCAAGAGTCTAAAGGAACAAAAAATTCCACAGGCACAGTTTCTCCTTTTTCGAGAAGCTGTGCCTTTTGTTAAAAACGGGGAAATGCATATTTATGAAGTGAGTTGAAGCAGCATAAGAATAAGACAAAAATGCCGTACATATACTACAAATAAAGGGCGTATGTGTGGCATTTTGATATGGGCAAAGATAGAAAGAATGATAGATTAAAGGAGAGGCTTGCATCTGCTGCAAGTATGCCGAAAGACGTAGTTCTCGGGGCTGCTGTTGTGACAATTATTGGAGCGGGAGAGGTCTGTATTGAAAATTACAGGGGAATCATAGAATATACAGATGTATTGATACGTGTGCAGACAAAAGGATATCAGATCAAGCTCCAGGGAAAACATCTGCAGATAGAATATTATACCAATGATGAAATGAAGATAACAGGCATGATAGTTTCACTAGAATATTGTAAGTGAGGTAAAGAAACTGTGATTCAGTCAATAATTCGGTATGTGCGGGGGTATGTAAAGATTCGGGTGAGGGGCTATTCACCGGAACGCTTTTTAAACATGTGCAGACATCATCAGATCTACATATGGGGGCTCTCTCCCTGCGGCAATTCATATGAGCTTTATATGAGCCTGAAAGGATTTCGCAAACTTAGACCTATTGTAAGGAAGACGCATACAAGAGTTTTGCTTATCTCGAGAGTTGGTCTTCCTTTTTTTATATATAAATACAGGAAAAGAAAACTTTTTTTCCTGAGTTTCTTTCTTTGTCTGGGGCTGCTCTATTTGTATTCCAGCTTTATTTGGGACATTCATTTTGAAGGAAATGAGAAGTGGACCAATGAGACACTGCTGGAGTTTTTGGAGACAAAGGATGTTGCACCACATATGCAAAAAAGTAAAGTAGACTGTGCTCAGATTGTTAAAGATATCCGAAAGGAGTATGATGACATCGTATGGGTATCAGCATCTATCGACGGAAGCAGACTTAACATACAGATAAAAGAAAATGAGGATACTTTCCGGGAAGACGGGGAGAACAAAAAATCCAGTCTGCCACAGGGAGTGGAGACACAAAGTCAGAATGACATAGAACAGCCTAAAGATCTGGTTGCCTCCAAAGACGGTGTTATTACCAGTATTATCACCAGAACAGGTGTGCCTCAGGTTCATAAGGGAGATACCGTATCTAAAGGTGATATATTGGTGTCAGGCAGAGTGGAGGTGGTAGATGACAGTCTGGAAGTTGTGGGATACCAATATCAAAAAGCGGATGCAGATATTTTTGCGGATACGCAGATGCATTATGAGGATACAATCAGTACAAAATATAAAAAAAAGTATTATGAAAAGTCCAAAAGGTGTCAGTATTATGTTAGAATAGGTTCTTGGCTTGTTACTGTGGGAACGCTTAAAAACAATTATAAGGAATGGGAACTTCATACAAGCGAACACCAGCTGAAGCTGGGAGAAAATTTTTATCTTCCGGCATCTTACGGAAGCGAAGTTATAAAATCATACACTACAAAAGAAAAAGCGTATACAAAAGAGGCCATTCAAAAACAATTGAGCGAAAACTTTGCACAATTTTCCAAAAAGTTACAGGAAAAAGGTGTTCAAATTAAAGAAAATAGTGTTAAAATACACATAGACCAAAACCAGGCTTCTGCCACAGGAGAACTTTTTTTGAATGAAAGAATTACTCAGGAGGCAGATACGGAAATCATTGAAATTGAAAGGAACGAACAGGATGAGTCTGTCAGAACTGATAATTGATATTCCGGCCGAGCATGAGAAAAATGTATTCGGCCAGTTTGATGCATATGCAAAAAAGCTTGAGCGTGCCTTCCATGTCACGCTGATACCACGGGACGGGGAGACTAAGATTTTAGGAGAAGCTCCAGCTGCGGAAAAAGTCAAGAATATACTGGAACAGCTTACCAAACTCTCCCAGCGTGGAAATGTCATCACAGAGCAAAATGTAGATTACGCCATTTCCCTTGTTTTTGAAAACCAGGAGGAGAATATTGTAGAGATTGACAGGGATGTAATCTGCCATACGCTCCAGGGAAAACCGATTAAGCCCAAGACACTGGGGCAGAAACGCTATGTGGATGCCATTAGAAATAAGATGATTACATTTGGACTGGGACCTGCCGGGACAGGAAAGACTTATCTCGCTATGGCCATGGCAATTACAGCCTTTAAGCAAGAAGAGGTCGGTCGGATTATTCTGACCCGGCCGGCTATCGAAGCAGGGGAGAAGCTTGGCTTTCTCCCGGGAGACCTGCAAAGTAAAATTGACCCCTATCTCAGACCCCTTTATGATGCGCTGTATCAGATTATGGGGGCAGAAAGTTTCCTGAAGAATTCAGAGAAGGGGTTGATTGAGGTTGCACCCCTTGCCTACATGAGAGGGCGTACTCTGGACAATGCTTTCATTATACTTGATGAAGCGCAGAACACCACGCCTGCACAGATGAAGATGTTTTTGACCCGTATCGGATTTGGCTCCAAAGTAGTAATCACCGGAGACACCACTCAGAAAGATTTACCCTCCGGTACCGTTTCAGGTCTTGATGTGGCTGTGAAAGTGGTGAAAAATATTGAAGATATAAGCATCTGTACTCTGACAAGCAAAGACGTTGTGCGTCACCCACTTGTACAGAAAATTGTAAAAGCCTATGAGGATTATGAAAAAAAAGAAACCCGGTTTGAAAATAAATCAAGTTATAAATCAAAAAAGAAACAAAAGAGGAGAAAATCATGAGTCTATACATGGAAGAGGAAGGTACCGTTGTTCTGCCTTTTGACACAAAAGAGACAGCAGAACTTGTGATTGAAGCAGCACTGGAATATGAGGGCTGTCCATATGAGGCAGAAATAAACCTGCTGCTTACCACAGATGAGGATATTAGAGAAATGAATCAAATGTTCCGCCAGATAGACAAGCCTACAGACGTTCTTTCATTTCCAATGCTGGAGTATGAGACTCCCGGGGATTTTTCCGTGCTGGAGGAAAGTATTCAAGACACTTTTAATCCAGAATCCGGAGAACTGATGCTGGGTGATATAGTCATTTCCAAAGATAAGGTTCTTTTCCAGGCAGAGTCTTACGGGCACACACCCAGACGGGAATTTGCTTTTCTTATTGCCCACAGTATGCTTCACTTATTCGGATATGACCATATGAAAGACAAGGAACGTCTCATTATGGAGAAAAAGCAAAATGATATTTTAGAAAATGTTCAAATATTGAGGTAATGTAGATGACGGAGGATACATATGGCTGAGTCACAGAAGCGAAAAGCAAAAAAAGATGATTTCCTGATGCAGGGCGCAATATTGGCCGCCGCCGGTGTTATTACAAAAATTATCGGTGTTGTATACCGGATTCCCCTGACGAACATTCTCGGAGATGAGGGAATTGGTTTTTATGGTTATGCTTTTGAAGTCTATGCTATGGCACTGGTTCTTTCTTCTTTGAGCCTTCCCACTGCTGTATCCAAACTGGTTTCAGCGAGGATGGCAATGAAGCAGCGCAAGAATGCATTCAGGGTATTTACATGCTCCTTACTTTTTGCTATAGCAGTAGGTGCTTTCTTCGCACTTATTATTTTTTCCGGAGCAGATGCGTTTTCTACACATTTAATGAAATCCCCTTTAAGTGCTTTGGCTCTTAAAGTATTGGCACCGGGCCTTTTTATTGTATCCATTTTAGGGGTGCTCAGGGGATATTTTCAGGGTCTGGGAACTATGGTACCCACAGCAGTGTCCCAGGTGATTGAGCAGCTTGTAAATGCAGTTGTAAGTATTCTCGGCGCGGTGCTGCTTTTTAAAATCGGGACACGGGCAGCCGTAAAACAGAATAATGAATTACTGGGGCCGGCCTACGGTGCAGCGGGGGCTACTATAGGCACAATTGTAGGTGCACTTTTCGCATTATTTTTTCTGCTTTTTGCTTTCTTTGTGTATAAAGACGTTATAAAGAGGCAGATCCGCAGAGATAAAAGCCGAAGAACAGAAAGCTATAGACGGATACTTAAGATTCTGATAGTAACTATTATTCCGGTGATTTTCAGTACGGCAATTTATAATATCAACCAGATTCTCGACATGACACTTTTCAATACGATCATGGCGGCCCAGGGGTTCACAGAAGAAAAGTATATGGCCCTTTTAGGTATTTATTCCGGCAAGTATAATACATTAATTAATGTGCCCCTGGCTATGACAAACGGGCTGGCAGCTTCTGTCATACCAAGTCTGACTGTTGCAGTGACAACGAATAATAGGCCCCAGGTTTATAATAAGATTAATCAGTCAATTCGATTCACTATGTTGATTGCAATTCCCTGTTTCGTAGGGTTTGTAGTGCTAGCATCTCCACTTATGGTTCTGCTGTTCAATGATGCCAACACAACCCCCGCCGCAATTCTGGCATTGGGGGCCATTACAATAGTGTTGTATTGTCTTTCCACAGTGTCAAATTCTATTCTTCAGGGCCTGGACAAGATGTCAACACCGGCAAAGAATGCAGGAATCTCCCTGGTAATACATATTATTGCACTGTTGATTATGCTAATAGTTTTCAAATGGAATATTTATGCACTGGTGGGAAGTAATATCGTGTTTGCACTTTGCATGTGCGTTTTAAATATGAGAGCAATTCACAAAGCAAGCGGCTACAAACAGGATGTGGAGAAGAACTATGTACGTCCTTTGCTGGCGGCGGTTATCATGGGAGTTGTGACATATGCGGTACATTTGGTTTTGGATCTCCTGATTGGAGGACGTTTTGCCACCATAATTTCCATCTTGATCGCGGTACTTGTCTATGCTGTGAGTGTGTTAAAGCTTGGAGTCCTTTCTGTAGATGATATCCTGGCTTTGCCTCAGGGGAATAAAATTCTGCGGTTTTGCAGAATGTTACATCTGCTCTCTGAAGAGAAATATTAGAGAAAATTGTATAAAAGCGGTAAAAAAGCCAATACTGTATGAAAAAAAGGAGTTGAATCCTTATGAAAAAGAAGTACTATGTTGGCTTTCTTACAGGAATATTTTTATTGGCTGTTATATTGGGTATTGGATATCAGCTCAGTTATCGGCACACGATGGACCGGCAGGAGGCCAAATCGGAAGCGGAGAAGACAACTGAAAGTGTGACAACAAAGGGAAACGCTGAGAAAAATGAAGGGTATTATATATGCGAACTCAATGGATATGTTGTTGTATATCTATACGATAAAACAACAGTTTATGAGGTCACCAGCATTTTAGTTTCAGAATTACCTGAGGATGTACGAAAAGAAGTTGAAATTGGGAAATATGTTGAAAAAGAGTCGCAGGTGTATGGGTTTCTGGAGAACTATTCCAGCTGATCGATGAACGAATACTCCTGTTATGCAACAGAACATTGGTTTACACATAGGAGAATAAAATGGATCAACAAAAGATTAAAAGAATTAACGAATTATATAGAAAATCAAAAGCTGAAGGTCTGACAGAATCCGAAAAGAAGGAACAGAAAGTGCTGCGCCGGGAATATATTGATTCCTTCAAGCGCAATCTGCGCGGTCAGCTTGACAATATAGATATTAAGGAAAAAGACGGAACAGTAGTAAACCTTGGGGAAAAGTATGGAAACAAAAAAGGAAATTAGAACAAGGATAATAAAAGAACGAGCCGCACTTGATCCGGAAATGAGACAGGCTTTCAGTGACAAAATTTTTGAACAGATAATCAGCCATCCGTTGTATAGACATGCCAGGGAAATTTATTGTTATGTTTCCTTTGGTGAGGAAGTATCCACGGAGAAGCTGATTTCTTATTCTTTAAAAATGGGGAAAAAAGTCGCGGTTCCAAAGATTATTGTGGATAACTCCGCTGCAAAGGAGAACACTTCTGGTTTTTTGGAAAAGTCTGCAGCCTTTAAGCAAAAAAGAAGGATGGAATTTTATTACATAGAAAGTACAGATGAATTAAGCAAAGGATACTTTGGAATTATGGAACCGCCGGAAAAGGCACCGGCCTGCGGAGATTCTGTGTTGGTTATTATGCCCGGGGTTGCGTTTGACAGACAGTGTAACCGCATTGGCTACGGCAAAGGATTTTATGATTTTTATTTAAGGCAGCATCCTTGGTTCCGAAAAATAGCACTTGCCTATTCCGTGCAGTGCCTGGGAAAATTCTCTGCTGAGAAACACGATATCCGTCCGGAAATGATTATAACAGAAGAGGAGATTTACACATGTTGAATGGACTTCCGAAAGACCCGGTTATTTTACTGAGTGTAATCAACACCAGGCTCAGAGATTATTATAAAACTTTGGATGAGCTGTGCGAGGACATAAAGATATCCCCGGCAGAAGTCAAAGAAAAGTTGAAAACAATAGATTATGAATACGATGCAGTACAAAACCAGTTTGTGTGATGAACTGTGATAAGGAAAGGATTATATAGAATGACTGATAATGTAAAGAATAAAGACTTAAAAAAAATTCTGGATACTATAAACCTTGAGAAACCTGCGCCGGCTGAAGAACCGCAAAGACAGTATTACTTTATAAAAAAGGCGCAGGGATATGTAGAGGCATTGAGTGAAAAGGCAGGACGTCCTCTGACCTTCTGTGTAGTGACCTTTGGCTGTCAGATGAATGCAAGGGACTCTGAAAAACTGACAGGCATTTTACAGCAGATTGGTTATCAAGAGGAGACGGAAGAGGAAAAAGCGGATTTTGTCATTTATAACACCTGTACTGTCCGTGAGAACGCCAATCAAAGGGTTTACGGAAGAATCGGACAGTTAAAAAAGGGGAAAAAAGACAACCCTTATATGCTGATAGGCTTATGTGGCTGTATGATGCAGGAACCTAAGGCAGTGGAAAAACTGAAAAAAAGCTATCGCTACATAGACTTGATTTTTGGTACTCACAACATTTATAAATTTGCAGAGTTGATTGTAACACGCTTTGAATCTGAGCGGATGGTGATTGATATCTGGAAAGATACTGATAAAATTGTGGAAGATCTCCCGAGTGAAAGAAAGTATTTTTTTAAATCCGGAGTAAATATCATGTTCGGCTGCAATAACTTTTGCAGCTACTGCATCGTACCTTATGTGAGAGGGCGGGAGAGAAGCCGCAATCCCAGGGATATTATCCGTGAGATAGAAGCACTGGTGGCCGATGGTGTGGCAGAGGTTATGCTGCTGGGGCAAAATGTGAATTCCTATGGTAAAAGTCTTGAAACTCCTATGAGTTTTGCTGAACTCTTGCAGGAGATAGAAAAAATAGAGGGACTTGAAAGAATTCGATTCATGACCTCTCATCCCAAGGATTTATCTGATGAACTAATTCAGGTGATGGGAAACTCTCAAAAGATATGTAAACATCTACATTTGCCGGTGCAGTCGGGAAGCAGTCGGATTCTCAAAAAAATGAACCGCGGATATACTAAAGAACACTATCTGAAGCTTGTGGATAAAATCCGTACAGCCGTTCCGGATATTTCTCTGACTACGGACATTATTGTGGGCTTCCCGGGTGAGACAGAGGAAGACTTTCAGGAGACTCTGGATGTGGTCAGAAAAGTACGTTATGACAGTGCTTTTACTTTTATTTATTCAAAAAGGACTGGAACCCCGGCTGCAGTGATGGAAGAACAGATTTCGGATGAAGTAGTGAAAGAAAGATTTGATCGTCTTCTTCATGAGGTACAAACCATTTCCAGAGAAGTGTGCAGTGTACATACAGATACTATTCAGGAAATACTGGTGGAGGGAGTGAATGACCACGATTCTTCGCTTATGACAGGAAGAATGAGCAACAATCTTTTGGTTCATTTCCCGGGAGATAAAAGTCTCATTGGAAAAATCATTGATGTTAAGCTGAAAGAATGTAAAGGTTTTTACTATATTGGTGAACTGGCCAAGAAATAAATTCCAATCATATTTCATATAAAAACGTCCAGACTATATATGAATAGTTACGTTAATATATAGGAGGGCGTTTTTTCGTGAAGAAATTAAGCGAATATTTATTTCTTTGGACGCTGGGGGGTACAATTTATTATGCATTTGAAATGGCATTCAGAGGATTTTCCCACTGGTCCATGTTTGTACTAGGAGGAGTGTGCATGGTGTTTTTTGCACAGCAGGGACTCTGGGTAAAATGGAAGGATCCCCTGTGGCTCCAAGTAGTCCGCTGTGCAGTGTTTGTCACTTCGGCAGAATTTATTACCGGAATTATTGTGAACAAGTGGTTAAAATGGAACGTATGGGATTATTCAGATCAAATATTCCATCTTTTCGGACAAATTTGTGTCCCGTTTATCATTCTGTTTTCCGGCCTGTGTGCCCTTGGAATTCTTTTGACAGGATATTTGCTTCACTGGCTCTATGGAGAAGCGAAGCCCCAATTTCATGTGCTGTAGAGTTAGCATAGAAAACCACTCTTTCATAACCCAGAAAAAAATGATATACTTAGAGGGAATTTTGGAAACGAAAGGAAGAAGAAATTGGCAGAATTAACTCCTATGATGCAGCAGTATATGGATACAAAATCCCAATACCCCGACTGCATTCTATTTTATAGACTTGGTGACTTTTATGAAATGTTTTTTGAGGATGCACTGACAGCTTCAAAGGAATTGGAAATTACACTGACAGGCAAGAACTGCGGTCTTGAAGAGCGGGCGCCTATGTGCGGCGTCCCTTATCATGCAGTGGACAGTTATCTAAATAAGCTGGTGTCCAGAGGATACAAGGTTGCCATATGTGAACAGATGGAGGACCCAAAGCAGGCCAGGGGATTGGTGAAGCGGGATGTGGTCCGCATCGTGACTCCGGGTACTAATCTTGCAGCCCAGGCATTGGATGAGGCAAAAAATAATTATCTAATGTGTATTGTTTACATAGCTGACAGATACGGATTGTCTATTGCAGATGTCACTACGGGTGATTATTTTGTGACAGAACTGCCTGACAGCACAAAACTTCTGGACGAGATTTATAAATTTATGCCCTCTGAAATCATATGCAATGAGTCTTTTTACATGAGCGGTATGGACCTGGATGATTTGAAGGACAGACTGGGAATTGCCATTTATTCTCTTGACTCCTGGTATTTTGATGATCCCGTCTGCAGAGAAAAACTGTTGGAACATTTTCAGGTTTCTACACTTGCAGGTCTGGGGCTTCAGGATTTTGACAGTGGGATTATCAGTGCCGGAGCTCTGCTGCAGTACTTACTGGAGACTCAGAAAAATGATCTCTCCCAGCTGACACATATTACCCCTTATATTACAGGAAAATATATGATGCTGGACAGTTCCACACGCAGAAATCTGGAACTTACCGAAACTCTGAGGGAAAAGCAAAAAAGAGGTTCTCTTCTCTGGGTGCTTGATAAGACCAAAACCGCAATGGGCGCCAGAACTCTGCGAAAATATGTGGAACAGCCTCTCATAGAGCTTCAGGAGATTGAAAAACGTCTGGATGCCGTAGAAGAATTGAAAAATGAGGCAATCGGCAGAGAGGAAATACGGGAATATCTGGCTCCGATTTATGATTTGGAACGTCTGGTTACAAGAATCACTTATGGTTCGGCAAATCCAAGAGATTTGACGGCCTTTCGCAGTTCCCTTGAAATGCTTCCCCCCATCCGTTATATCCTGGAGGACATGCAATCACAATTACTGTCTCAAATCCGGGAGGATATGGATACTCTGGAGGATTTGTGCACCCTGATTAAAGAGGCGATTACAGACGATCCGCCCCTTGCCATGAAAGAGGGTGGCATTATCCGGAATGGATACAGTGAAGAGGTAGATACGCTCCGACGGGCAAAGTCCGACGGGAAAGAGTGGATTGCCAGACTGGAAGAAGAAGAGCGGGAAAAAACAGGAATTAAGAACCTGAAGGTAAAATACAACAAAGTATTTGGGTATTACCTGGAGGTTACCAATTCTTATAAAGATATGGTTCCGGATTACTATACCAGAAAGCAGACGCTGGCAAATGCAGAGCGTTATATTACACCAAAGCTCAAAGAATTGGAGGACACCATTTTAGGGGCAGAGGACAAGCTGTATGCTCTGGAATATGAACTGTATAGTACAGTGCGTGATACAGTGGCGGGGGAAGTTGTGCGGATTCAGAAAACAGCCAAAGCAGTGGCTGCACTGGATGTGTTTACCTCACTCGCCCAGGTGGCCGAGAGGGGAAATTATGTCCGTCCGGATACCAATGAAAAAGGTGTAATCAATATTAAAGACGGCCGCCACCCGGTGGTAGAAAAGATGATTCCGAATGATATGTTTATTTCAAATGATACATACCTGGACGATAAAAAGCAGCGGATTTCTATTATCACAGGGCCAAATATGGCCGGAAAGTCCACTTACATGAGACAGGTTGCCCTGATTGTCCTTATGGGCCAGCTTGGATCCTTTGTTCCTGCTGCAGCTGCCGATATCGGGATTGTGGATCGGATTTTCACCAGAGTCGGGGCATCGGATGATCTGGCCTCCGGTCAGAGTACCTTTATGGTAGAAATGACAGAGGTAGCAAATATTCTGCGCAACGCTACAAGTAAAAGTCTGTTGATTCTGGACGAGATAGGGCGGGGCACCAGTACTTTTGACGGCCTGTCTATTGCCTGGGCTGTGGTGGAATATATCTCAGATACGCGCCTGCTGGGTGCGAAAACCTTGTTTGCAACTCACTATCATGAACTCACTGAGCTGGAGGGGAAGATACAGAATGTAAATAATTACTGTATTGCTGTCAAAGAAAAGGGTGAGGATATAGTTTTCCTTCGAAAAATAGTCAAGGGCGGCGCAGATAAGAGCTACGGAATCCAGGTGGCCAAACTGGCAGGAGTACCGGACATTGTAACCAACCGCGCTAAAGAAATTGTGGAAGAATTAAGCAACGAGGATATAACCGCAAGGGTCAGTGAGATTGCAGCAAAAGAAAATGAAACAAAAAAACTGGCAAAGATGAAAAAATACGATGAAGTCGATATTGCACAAATGTCTCTTTTTGATACAGTCAAGGACGATGATGTGCTGGAAGAACTAAAAACAATCGATGTTGGAAACCTGACGCCTGTTGATGCGTTGAATACTATATACAGGCTGCAGAACAAGTTAAAGAACAGATGGTAGGAGGGGCGTTATGTCACATATTCAGGTGCTGGATCAGATTACAATTGATAAAATTGCCGCCGGGGAAGTGATTGAGCGACCGGCTTCTATTGTAAAGGAGCTGGCAGAAAATGCCATGGATGCAGGTGCTTCTGCGGTAACAGTTGAAATTCAGGAGGGCGGAATCTCTTTTATCCGGGTTACGGACAATGGCAGTGGTATTTCACGGGAGGATGTCCCCAATGCTTTCTTAAGACATTCTACCAGCAAAATTCGCAGTGTAGAAGATCTTTCCCACATTTCTTCCCTGGGGTTTCGAGGGGAGGCACTTTCCAGTATTGCCGCAGTCACAAAGGTTGAGCTGGTTACAAAAACAAGAGAAGAACCCTTTGGAACCAGGTATATTATAGAAGGCGGAAAAGAACAGTCACTGGAGGACATCGGAGCTCCTGATGGAACCACTTTCCTGATCCGACAGCTGTTCTATAATGTTCCCGCTAGAAGAAAATTTTTAAAAACCCCCATGACAGAAGCCGGACATATACAGGATTTACTGATGCGGCTTGCACTTTCTCATCCTGAGGTCTCGTTTCAGTTAATCAATAACGGACAGGAGAAATTAAGGACATCAGGAAACGGCAGATTAAAAGATGTAATTTATAGTATCTACGGGAGGGAAGCGGCCTCTAATCTGATTGATATGGATTACGAGAAGGAGGGTGCCAGAATTACAGGATATCTCGGACGCCCGTCCGTCAGCAGAGGAAACCGTAATTTTGAGAACTTTTTTGTAAACGGAAGATATGTAAAAAGCGCCATGATTTCCAGGGCCGTTGAGGATGCCTACAGAGATTTTATGATGCAGCACAAATTTCCGTTCCTTGTATTACATTTCTACATAAATGGAGAAGATATAGATATAAATGTCCATCCCACTAAGATGGAACTTCGTTTTCAGAAACAGCAGCAAGTCTATAATCTCGTATATGAAGGCGTACACAGAACCCTTCTGGAGCCGGAACTTATCCCGGTTGTGAAGGCACCAGATTCTCCAAAATTAAAGGTGGAAAGTGCGGCCAGCCCATTTCTCCTGAAACCCAGGTCAGAAATGCCGGAGCATACTGTACCGCCGGAAAGTATAAAAACTAAAGAGAATAAAACAGAGGAGGTAAAGGATGAGGAGTATTTCCTCAGAAAAATGAAAGAGAGGGTTCTGTCTTATCACAATCATACCTCAACTCCTGAGGTATCTGATATAGAAAATGTAAAGCAGGCGAATTCCCGGGAGAATACAGAAGAATATACGATACGTGAAACGGGAAACTATCACGCACAAGAAACAGCTGCCACGGACGCCGGGGAAGTCAGACAGATGGATCTATTTGAAGAAAATCTTCTGAAAAGGGATGTGAAGGCAGAATACAGGTTGATTGGGCAGGTGTTCGGCACATACTGGCTGGTGGAATTCCAGAACAATCTTTACATTATCGATCAGCATGCTGCCCATGAACGAGTTTTGTATGAAAGAACTCTAAAAGGGATGAAAGACAGAGATTTTACTTCCCAGTATCTGAGTCCGCCTATTATACTTACATTATCCATGCAGGAGGAAGAAATACTGAAGGAAAATATGGAGAGGTTTGTGAGAATCGGATTTGAGATTGAACCCTTTGGCGGTGATGGCTACGCAGTCAGGGCAGTTCCGGACAATCTGTTTAGCATTGCAAAAAAAGAACTGCTGCTAGAGATGCTTGATGGCCTGGCCGACGGACTAAGTACCTCCATGACACCGGAGCTGATAGACGAAAAAGTGGCTTCAATGTCCTGCAAGGCTGCCGTCAAGGGAAACAGCCGGTTGTCTGCCGGGGAAGTGGATACATTGATCGGGGAATTGCTTTTGCTGGAGAATCCATATCATTGTCCCCATGGCAGACCAACGATCATAGCCATGACAAAACGTGAACTGGAAAAAAAGTTTAAGAGGATTGTATAAATGAAAAAACCATTGATTATTCTTGCGGGACCCACCGCTGTCGGAAAGACAAAGCTGTCAATCAGTCTTGCAAAAACAGTGGGGGGCGAGATTATTTCGGCAGATTCCATGCAGGTATACAGGCATATGGATATTGGTTCCGCAAAAATCCAACCTGAGGAGATGGAAGGGATTGTACATCATCTGGTAGATGTGCTGGAACCGGATGAAGAATTTCATGTAGTGCGTTTTCAGCAGATGGCAAAAGCAGCTGTGGAAGAGATTTATGAAAGAGGAAGAATACCCATTCTAGTGGGCGGCACCGGGTTTTATATTCAGGCTCTTCTGTATGATATTGACTTTACAAAAAATGAAAGCGATCCAAAATACCGCAGATACCTGGAGGAACTTGTGCAGAAAAAAGGACCCGGATATCTTCATGAAATGTTGAAAAAAACGGATGCCAAATCCGCAGAATCCATTCATCCCCACAATAGTAAACGAGTGATACGTGCACTGGAATTTTATAATCAGACAGGAAAAAAGATATCAGAGCACAACCGGGTGGAACGGCAAAAGCAATCCCCTTACCATTTTGCCTATTTTGTGCTCTATGATGAGAGAAAAAGGCTATACGAAAGAATTGACAGCCGTGTAGACCAGATGCTAAAAGAAGGACTCGTTAAGGAGGTGCAGGCCTTAAAAGATAGAGGCTGCATCAGGGATATGGTTTCCATGCAGGGGCTCGGATACAAGGAAATTCTTGCTTATTTAGACGGGGAGACAAGCTTTGAAGAGGCAGTCTACAGGATTAAGCGGGATACCCGTCATTTTGCCAAACGTCAGCTTACTTGGTTTAAGAGGGAAAAAGATGTTATATGGATGAATAAAGGTGATTTTGAGAATGAAGAACACAGCCTTCTTGGAAAAATGCAGGAAGAACTGATAAAACGAAATATATGTTAATTACAAGGAGAAGGGTATGAGTTTTGAAATTAATCAGATTTATGATAAGCTTGGAATTGAGAAAGATGTCTGCCGGTTTGGATGTAAGATAGAGGAAAGTTTAATTCCGCGGTTCCGTGAATTTGATAAAACAGCAGAATTTAATCAATTAAAGGTACTGCAGGCTATGCAGGAAAATCGGGTCAGTGAGGCATGTTTCCAGTACGCAAGTGGTTATGGATACAATGATCTGGGGCGAGATAAGCTGGAGGCTGTATATGCATCTGCTTTCCACACAGAGGCCGCACTGGTGCGTCCTCAGATTACCTGCGGAACCCACGCTCTGGCGCTGGCTCTTGCGGCAAACTTGCGGCCCGGTGATGAACTGCTTTCTCCGATAGGAAAGCCCTATGATACGCTGGAGGAAGTAATCGGTATCAGGAAATCGAAAGGTTCCCTCGCAGAATATGGCATTACCTACAGTCAGGTAGAGCTTCTGGAGGATGGCGAATTTGATTATCCTGCTATTCGAAAGGCGATACAGGAAAAGACGAAGCTAGTAACAATTCAGCGTTCCAAGGGCTATCAGACACGCCCCAGCTATTCCATAAGAAAAATAGGGGAACTGATTTCTTTCATTAAAGGCATAAAGCCGGATGTTATCTGTATGGTAGATAACTGTTACGGAGAATTTGTAGAGACAACGGAGCCAAGTGATGTTGGAGCCGATATGATTGTTGGATCTCTAATCAAAAATCCCGGAGGCGGTCTGGCACCTATCGGAGGATATATCGCAGGCAGAGAAGATTTGATAGAGAACTGCGCCTACAGATTGACAGCTCCCGGACTGGGCAAAGAAGTAGGAGCCTCACTGGGCGTAATGCAGTCCTTCTACCAAGGGTTCTTCCTGGCTCCCACTGTTGTATGCAGCGCGCTGAAAGGCGCGGTATTTGCTGCGAATATTTATGAAAAGCTGGGCTTTTCTGTAATTCCAAACGGGTCGGAAAGCCGCCATGATATTATCCAGGCTGTAGAGCTGGGAACGTCGGAGGGTGTGATTGCTTTCTGCAAAGGAATTCAGTCAGCTGCCCCGGTGGACAGCTATGTAAATCCGGAACCCTGGGCTATGCCGGGATATGACAGCGATGTCATTATGGCGGCTGGAGCTTTTATACAAGGTTCTTCCATCGAACTGAGTGCAGACGGTCCTATAAAGCCGCCGTATGCCGTTTATTTCCAGGGTGGGCTTACCTGGCCCCACGCGAAGCTGGGGATTTTGAAATCACTGCAGAGTCTGATAAATTACGGAGCCATATCCAGGGATTTACTTTAAAGTCAAAGACCCCGCAGCAAGCTGACGGGGCCTCAAACCTGCAGCGCAGCAGACTGCGGGGTATTTGACCCTCGCGGCAGTCGCCAAATGGAAATGCAGGCATTTCCGCTTGGCTCATTGCCTGCGGGAATAACAAGGGAGGAAAGTTATGAGCAAAATTGCTGTAATCGGGGGTGGGGCTTCCGGTCTGATGGCTGCTATATCAGCAGCTCAAGAGGGAGCTGATGTTTGTATATATGAGCATAAAGACAGAATTGGCAAAAAAATTCTATCCACAGGAAATGGAAGATGCAATTTTACAAATTTAAACCAAGAGCCGATTCACTATCATTCTGAAAATATTTTGTTTCCCTGGAGGATTGTAAAAAAGTTCGACGTTCAGCAGACAGTTGCATTTTTCCTGAAACTGGGTATATATTCAAAAAACAGGAACGGCTATCTATATCCCCAGTCTGATCAGGCCTCTGCAATTCTGGATGTACTTCGCATGGAAGTGAAAAGGCTTGGGATTCAGGTTAGGACAGAGGCTAAATGCAAGGGGATTTCTCCTGTAGAGGGTGGATTTCTGATTCATACAGAAGCCCGGGACTTTACTGCACAAAAGGTGATTCTGGCGGCAGGCTCCAAAGCAGCGCCTTCTTCCGGATCGGATGGCTCCGGCTATCAGCTCGCCAAAAACCTGGGACATCGTCTGGTGCCGGTTCTGCCCTCCCTTGTACAGCTCTGCTGCGAGGAAGGATTTTACAAGAGCATTGCAGGGGTTCGTGCAGAAGGACTTGTTTCTCTTTATGTGGACGGGGAATGTTATGCCAGAGAGCAGGGGGAAATACAGCTTACAAAGTATGGAATATCGGGGATTCCTGTTTTTCAGGTGAGTCGTTATGCTGCCATCGGTCTGCATGAAGGAAAACAGGTCACTGCACAGTTAAATTTTATGCCGGATTTTACAGAAGAACAGTTTTTAGTTTTTCTTAGAAATCGGATAGAAATACGCCCTGAAAAAACAGCAGAAGGGTTTTTGACAGGACTGTTTCACAAAAAATTATCCGGTTTATGGATGAAATTGTCACATATAGACAGAACGAAGAAAATAGAAGATTGCAGGCCGGAAGAGATCGAACGGCTGGCTCATCTCATACAGAATTTCTCTACTAAGGTTGTACAGACAAACTCTTTTGAACAGGCCCAGGTCTGCAGAGGAGGAATTGACACAAAAGAAGTGAATCAGGATACGCTGGAATCGCTTGTGGTTCCCGGTCTTTATTTTGCAGGAGAAATTCTCGATGTGGACGGTATCTGTGGAGGCTACAATTTACAATGGGCCTGGTCCAGCGGCTACAGGGCCGGAAAGGAGGCTGCAGGTGCTTAGAATCAGTCAGTTAAACTTACATCCCGGGCACAGCCCCGAGGAGCTTACAGATAAAATCTGTAAATCCCTTCGTATACGCAGGGCAGATTTACTGAACTATGAGATTCAAAAACAATCCATTGATGCCCGGAAAAAACCGGATATCTTTTTTTCTTATACAGTAGATGTAAAAGTAAAAGATGAACGTCAGGTGTTGCGAAAGAGCAGAGGGAGAGCGGCAAAGACCGACAGAATATCTTATCAGCTTCCTAGTTCGGGTACTGTTCCCCTTGTGTACCGTCCGATCATTGTAGGAAGTGGACCGGCAGGTCTTTTCTGTGGCTATCTGCTTGCAAAGTCCGGATATGCCCCTGTCATTCTGGAGAGAGGTAATCCGGTGGAAGAGCGTCTCAAAGATGTGGAGGAGTTCTGGAAAACCGGAAATCTGAATCTATCTTCGAATGTGCAGTTTGGAGAAGGAGGCGCCGGAACTTTTTCTGACGGCAAGCTAAACACACTCGTAAAGGACAAAAAAGGGAGGAGCCGTTTTGTGCTGCAGACCTTTGTAGATCATGGTGCGCCTGCCGATATTCTGTACGAGCAGAAGCCTCATATAGGAACGGATATTCTGACGGACATAGTAAAAAACATGAGACATAGCATCCGAAATATGGGCGGTGAATTCCGCTTTCAAAGTCAGATGACAGATATAAAAATGAAAAACATCTCCCGGGTTGACGGTAAACATGATGAAATTGCCAAATGTATCGGCAGTGTTGTCCTGGACAGTGGAGAGGAAATAGATACAAATGTCTGTGTCCTCGCATTAGGCCACAGTGCAAGGGATACATTCCAAATGCTCTATGCCCGGCAGATTCCAATGGAGGCAAAGTCTTTTGCAGTGGGGGTCAGAATTGAACATCCACAGTCTATGATTACCCGGAGCCAGTACGGGAAAACCACATACAGCGGGCTGCCTGCTGCTTCCTATAAGCTTACCGCAAAGCTTAAGAACAAAAGAGGTGCATATACTTTCTGTATGTGTCCGGGCGGCTATGTAGTAAATGCATCCTCTGAGGAGAAACGTCTTGCAGTCAATGGAATGAGTTATCATCAAAGAGATGGTATCAATGCCAACAGTGCAGTGGTTGTTACCGTAACTCCTGAAGATTACAAGAGTACAGGGCCACTGTCCGGTATTGAATTTCAACGTATGCTGGAGGAATGTGCATACAAAGAAGGAAAAGGAAGAGTTCCAGTACAGTGTTTTGAGGATTTTAGGAAAAATCGCCCCACTGTAAAGCTTGGAAATGTAGTGCCTCAGATAAAAGGTGATTTTACTCTGGCAAATGTAAGAAAAATCTTCCCAAAGGAACTGGGGGATTCCCTGGAGGAGGGAATTCTTCTGATGGACGACAAAATTCATGGCTTTGCCGAGGCAGATGCTGTTTTGTCCGGTGTGGAAAGCCGCACTTCCTCCCCTGTGAAGATCTTACGCGGCCCAGACTTTGAAAGCACAGTGTCCGGGCTGTATCCCTGCGGCGAAGGTGCGGGATATGCAGGTGGAATTACTTCCGCTGCCATGGACGGAATAAAGACTGCAGAAGCCATTATTAAAAAATATTCACAGAAACTTAATATTACAGCCCCTGTACATGAATTTTAATTTATGCTAGAATAAATCATTGTATTGTGACATATGCATTTAGGTATTATTTATATGAAAAACAGTGCTACAATAAAAGAAATCCTCGAAGAGGAACGCCCCTATGAGAAATGCATAAGATTTGGAGCGAGTAATTTAACAAATATTGAATTACTGGCTGTTTTGCTGCGTACAGGAACCCGGGGGGAGAATTCTCTGCAATTAGCTGAGAAACTTTTGTATCCGATCTTCTCTCAGGAAGGGATTCTCAATATTCATAAATGGACATTAGAACAACTCCTTCAGGTTAAGGGAATAGGCAAAGTAAAGGCTGTTCAGATTTTATGCCTTTCTGAGCTTTCAAAAAGGCTCTCCAAAGCGACGGCACAACCGGGCTTAAGTTTTACAACTCCCTCCTCCATTGCTAAATATTATATGGAGGATATGAGACATGGCAGCCGTGAATCTATGAAGCTTTTGCTTTTGAACACTAAAACACGCTTAATCGGAGAAACTGATATTTCAAAGGGTACTATTAATTCCGCAGTAGTTTCTCCCAGAGAGTTGTTTGTCGAAGCTCTGCAGAAGAATGCCGTGTCCATTATCCTGCTTCATAATCACCCCAGTGGGGACCCGACTCCCAGTAAAGAGGACGTTCTCATTACCAGAAGAATATGGGATGCGGGACAGCTGATAGGTGTGGAACTGCTGGACCACATTATCATTGGGAACAACTGTTATATAAGTATGAAAGAGAAGAACTTCCTCAATTAAAACATGTCGGGAAGAAGGTTGCAGATATGGCAAGAAATGTATACGGACTTGATTTGGGAACGTATGAGATAAAATTATATGACAAAAAAAAGGATAAGATATCAAAAATAAAAAATGTAATTGCAATGCAGAACAAAAAGCATATTTTTTCTGTTGGCAGTGAAGCTTATGAGATGTATGAGAAAGCCCCGGGCAACATACAGGTGGTCTTTCCTATGCACAATGGAGTGATTGCGCATTTCGATGATATGCAGTATTTGATGCAGAAGGTTTTAGGGACGGAAAAGCAGTTTTCGCGTGGTGATAAATATGTGATTGCTGTCCCTACAGATGTGACAGAAGTTGAAAAGCGTGCCTTTTACGATTTGGTTTCTCATTCTACGGCAAAGGCAAAATCTGTTAGTATTGTGGCGCGGGGAATAGCTGATGCTGTAGGAATGGGACTTGATGTTTGGAGTGAAAAAGGCATTCTTGTGGCTAACTTTGGAGGGGAGACAACGGAATTGTCTGTCCTGGCATCAGGAGGGATGATCTTTAATCGTCTGATAAAAGTCGGCGGGGTACATTTTGATACGGCAATTGTAAATCTGGTTCGCCATAACCGTGACTTTCTCATGGGCCGGGTTACGGCTGAAAAGCTTAGAAAGAATTTCGGTGTATTTGAACAAGAGACCGACGCATCCTTAACCGTTGCCGGGAGAGATCTTATTATGGGGGTTCCGAAGCAGGACAGCATTCCCATCAGTCTTGTGCGTGCAGCAATGAAAGAACCTCTGGCAGAGTGTATTCATGCCATTAAAGCTATGATAGACAGAACGCCCCCGGATGTACACAGAAGGATTGAACAAAATGGTATCTATCTGACCGGCGGACTGGCAAATTTGAAAGGACTTTCTACGTATATAGAAGAGAGTACGGGCCTTAAGGTCACTGCATCACCGGCGCCCGAACTCAGTGCAGTAATAGGATTAAAGAAGATTATATTAGATAAAGATTACAGGAAATTGACATATTCTATGTTGGACGAAGATTACAGGTGGCTGAGATAATATGAAAAAGAAAAATCAAACCTCATCATCAAATAAATATTGGCTTGCGGGACTTTCCTTGTTCTGCATTCTCCTGATGGCTCTGTCTCTGGTTTCGGATAAGGCCGAAGGGCCGTTAAAGGGCATTGCAGGTGTAACAGTAATACCCATGCAGAAGGGCATCAGTCAGATAGGAATCTGGCTTGGGGATATCAGTGACAATTTTGATACACTGCAGGATATGAAAAAGGAAAACGACCGGCTTCAGAAAAAGGTAGATGAACTGATAACGGAAAACAATAATCTGCAGGAAGAAAAATATGAGCTGGAACGACTGCAGAATTTATATAAACTAGATCAGAACTATGCAGATTATAAAAAGACCGGAGCTCATGTTATCGGAAAGGATTCTGGAAACTGGTTCAGTACTTTCACCATCGACAAGGGCAGCAATGATGGAATCAAAGTGAATATGAATGTCATGGCCGGAAGCGGCCTGGTAGGAATCGTTACAAAGACAGGGCCAACCTGGTCCACAGTCCGCTCCATTATTGATGATTCCAGCAATGTCAGCGGAATGGCCCTTTCCACTTCCGACAAATGTATGGTGCGGGGAGATCTGATGCTGATAAATGACGGGAAAATCCGTTTTGAACAGATGGAGAATAATGAGAATAAAGTGCAGGTGGGAGATCAGATTGTAACTTCCCATATCAGTGATAAATACCTGCAGGGGATTTTAATCGGCTATATCAGTGAGATTACCGTAGATTCCAATAATCTTACACGCTCCGGCTATATTACACCTGTGGTTGACTTTAAAAATTTACAGGAGGTGCTGGTCATTACGACTACTAAAGCAGATCTGACCGGCAAAGAAACAAAGTAAAGAATAGGAGATCAGTCTAAATGAAGATGAAAAAGGCCAAAAGAATTGTTGTGACTGCTGTCATATTTATTGTATGCTATCTTTTACAGTGCACAGTGTTTGGGCACCTTACTCTGGCTTCTGTTAAACCGAATCTACTGCTTATTGTTACTGCATCCTTCGGATTTATGAGAGGCTCAAGGGAGGGAATGTTTGTAGGCTTTTTCTCCGGACTTCTGATGGATATACAGTTTGGAAATGTTTTAGGGCTCTATGCCCTGATATATCTGCTCACAGGATTTATCAATGGTTTGTTCCAGCACGTATATTACGATGAAGATATTAAATTACCCTTGGCTTTAATCGCAGGAAGCGAATTCCTTTACGGCCTGGTCATTTACTTCTTGATGTTTATGCTGCGAAGTGAATTCCACTTTACTTATTATCTTAGTCATAATATCATACCTGAGCTCATATATACTATTGTTGCTGCGCTCGGAATATACCCGTTGATTTTATATTTAAATCATAAACTGGAAACAGATGAAAAAAGGAGTGCAAGTAAATTTGTTTGAGCGTATAAGAGATATTATATACCGAATTGTTAAATCTCGGCTGTTTGTCCTGGTTCTTGTGTTTTGTGTCCTGTTTGCCATATTGATCAATCGGGTGTTTTATTTACAGATTGTGAAGGGAAAGTATTATCTGGACAACTATAAACTTCAGATCAGAAAGACAAGAGAAATCCCCGGAACCAGAGGAAACATCTATGACAGAAACGGAAAGCTGCTGGCCTACAATGAACTGGCCTATTCTGTAACTATGGAAGACAACATCACAGCTGATACAAGAACAGAAAAGAATAAAATTTTGAATGGAATTCTGGACAAAATTATCAAAATCGTGGAATCCAACGGAGACTCCGTTATCAATGATTTTGGAATTGTTCTTGATTCTGCCGGAAACTATGAGTTTTCTCAGACGGATAAGACACTGAGGTTACGTTTTATTGCTGATGTGTATGGGTTTAAGACAATTGATGAGCTTGACGAAAAACAAAAGAATGCATCAGCAGAGGATATTATTAATTATCTGTGTACGGATAAAACATACGGTTTTGGACTAAACGTGAAGAAATTGGATAAACCATACATCTTGAAAATGGTGAATCTCCGCTATGCCATCAATCTTAATAGTTTTCAAAAATTCATTCCTACAATCCTTGCGACAGATGTCAGCGACGAGACTGTAGCAGCGATTATGGAGAACATGGACAAGCTTGATGGGGTAGATGTAGCAGAAGATTCTATGCGACGCTATACAGATAGTAAATATTTTGCTTCCATTATCGGCTATACAGGGAAGATTTCTCAGGAAGAGTACGATGCCCTGGATAAGGAAGCAAAAAAACAGTACACCAAGACGGATATTATTGGAAAGTCAGGTCTCGAAAAGACAATGGATGATGTCCTGCAGGGAAAAAAAGGTGAGATAGAGTTGTACGTAGATAGTGTGGGCAAGATTACGGAAACTGTTAGCAACAAGGACCCGGAGGCAGGTAATGATGTATATCTGACTATTGACAAGGATTTGCAGGAACAGACTTACCAGCTGCTGGAAGAAAAGCTTGCAGGTATCGTGCTGAACAAGCTCAGAAATGTAATGAACTATGATCCCAGCACAGCACCCGATGCTAAAGATATTATTATTCCGGTGGATGATGCCTACAATGCGTTTATCGGAAACGAAATTATAGATGAATCTCACTTTGGTGCAGATGATGCAAAGCCGGTGGAAAAACAGGTTTATTCCATATTTACAGATAAAAAAGCCTCGGCTGTCAAAGCGATTATCAATGAAATGAACAACAGTGGTGCCGCAGCTTATAAGAATCTGACGGACGAGATGAAGGCATATATGGACTACATTTCCATCGATGTACTGCAGAACGATACGGGTATTCTTATGAAGGATACAATAGATACGAGTGATAAGACTTATCAGCAATGGACCAAGGATGAAACAATCAGCCTGCATCAGTACCTGAATTATGCCATTTCACAGAACTGGGTAGACACCTCAAAGTTGTCGGATTATGTATCCGCAGAAAAATATTCCGATTCTGAGGAGATTTATCAGGGAATTTTAACATTTTTACAAGATTATTTGAGTTCAGATATCAATTTCGACAAACTTCTCTACAAATATCTTATAAAATCAGGGGGTATCAGTGGAGGACAGATTTGCGCCATGGTATATGAGCAGGGTGTACTGCCCATGGATGAGCCGGCATATAACGGTCTGGTCAGCGGGACTGTGGATTCTTATACATGGCTTTATCAGAAAATCCAGAGTCTGGAAGTTACGCCCGGTCAGCTTGCTTTGGAGCCCTGTACAGGCTCGGCCGTAGTCAGTGATCCAAATACCGGACAAGTGCTGGCATGCGTATCCTATCCCGGCTATGATAATAACCGGCTGTCCAACACTATGGATTCCAAGTATTACAATCAGCTTGTAACCGGGCTTTCCCGTCCCTTCTACAATAACGCGACCCAGGAACGCACAGCACCCGGGTCAACTTACAAAATGGTTTCCTCTGTCGCCGGGCTGACAGAAGGTGTTATTACAGGAGGTACTTATATCAACTGTACTGGGGAGTTTGATAAGGTTACGCCAAGTCCCAGATGCTGGATTTATCCGGGATATCATGGTACTCTAAGCGTAGTGGGTGCCCTGGAGGTTTCCTGCAACGATTTCTTTTACGAAGTCGGGTATGACTTAGGGATGGATTCCGGAGGAAATTATGACAGTGATAAGGGCGTGGAGGCTTTGGCAAAATACGCGAAAGACTTTGGACTTGGAGAAAAGTCGGGTCTGGAAATTCCAGAATCAGATCCTCAGATTTCCGACGAATATTCGGTCCAGTCGGCCATCGGACAGGGAACCAACAACTACACAGTCAGTCAGCTGAACAGATATGTTGCAGCAGTGGCCAATCGGGGGACAGTCTACGACCTGACCCTGCTGGGTAAAACCACTGATGTAAACGGGAAATTGATTAAACAGTATGAGCCCGTTGTTGATCATGAAATGAAAGATGTGAGCAGTAGCACATGGGATCTGGTACATCAGGGCATGGAAGCCGTGATCGGTTACAACTCAACGACCTTTTCCGGATTGGATATTTCCATGGCCGGAAAAACAGGTACCGCACAACAAAGTGCCATACATCCGGATCACGGTTTGTTTGTCGGGTATGCCCCTGCCGAATCGCCGGAAATTGCAATTGCAGTTCGTATAGCAAATGGCTACAGCTCCTCCTATGCGGCCGAGATAGGAAGAGACATTGTACGAGCAAACTTTAAGCTTGCCGACAAGAACGAGTTAATCACCAGATCCGCCGCAGACCTGGGCGGTGCCATAGCTGGCGACTGACCGATAGTGATTAGTGAGGTTTTTTACGAACTGACCGAAAAGAACTTCCTTAGTAAGAAAGAACTGTGATAGAAAGGACTGTAAAGTACATGGACAAGCTGGTAACGATTAAGAGCTGCAGATATGGACTTAAGGTTCATCTGAATCCGGAGGTTGCATTTGATGTCCTGTTGGAGGGTATAGCTTCTAGATTCAGGGACTCTGCAAGGTTTTTTGAAGGTTCTAAAATGGCAGTTTCGTTTCTGGACAGGATACTTTCAGATGAGCAGGAAAAGGAAATTCTGGAATTGATGACTGAAATCACCGGAATTGATATTGTCTGCATCATTGACTGTGATAAAGAAAATGAAATGACATACAGAAGCATTGTGGAGAATACGCTCACCAATATCCAGAAAAGAGACGGGCAGTTCTACAGAGGTACATTAAGAAAAAGGCAGGTGCTGGAGTCCGATACAAGCATCATCATACTTGGTGATGTTGAGCCGGGTGCGAAAATAATTGCGAAAGGAAATGTTGTTATTGTCGGTTCTCTGTTTGGTTCAGTCCAGGCGGGAGCAGCGGGAAACAGAGACGCTTATATTGTCTCTTTAGCCATGCAGCCAACACATATTCGGATTAGCAACATTGACGGAAAGCGTCAGATTATTTATCAGGAGAGCGCCAAAATTAAAGGTCCAAAGATAGCAGTAGTCGATGGGAACCGCATATATGTGGATCCGCTGATAGATTAGGCATAACACAAGTAGGAGGAAGAAAACCATGGGAGAAGTTATTGTCATTACATCCGGAAAAGGCGGGGTCGGGAAGACGACCACGACAGCGAATATAGGAATTGGCCTGGCGCAGCTTGGCAAGAAAGTTATTGTCATAGATACAGACTTGGGCCTGCGGAATCTGGATGTGGTCATGGGGCTTGAAAACAGGATTGTCTATAATCTGGTTGATGTAATAGAGGGAAGCTGCCGCCTGAAACAGGCTTTAATTAGGGACAAGCGTTTTCCTGAGCTGTATCTGCTTCCGTCTGCTCAGACAAGAGATAAGACTGCAGTTTCACCGGAACAGATGCGTAAGCTGATCGGAGACTTGAAAGATGAGTTTGACTATATCCTTCTGGACTGTCCTGCCGGCATTGAACAAGGTTTTGAAAATGCTGTGGCAGGGGCTGACAGAGCGATTATCGTTACTACACCGGAGGTATCTGCTATTCGGGACGCAGACCGTATCATCGGCCTTTTGGAGGTCCATGGAATCAAGAAAAATGATTTGATTATTAACCGGCTTCGCGTAGACATGGTAAAGCGCGGAGATATGATGTCTGTGGATGATGTTACCGAGATCCTGGCAATTCATCTGCTGGGAGTAATTCCTGATGACGAACATGTGGTTATTGCGACAAATCAGGGAGAACCTATCATCGGTACAGACTGTATGGCAGGCCAGGCTTATTCCAATGTCTGCAGACGTATTATGGGAGAAGAAGTTCCGGCCTTGGATTTTGGCAAAACGGAAGGGTTTCTCTCAAAACTTTCCAGCCTGTTTAAAAAAAATTAGGGGGGAAATGCTATGAGTGTACCATCTGTTGATGTTGCGAAAGAGAGACTGAAAACTCTGCTGTTGGCAGACAGAATGCAGTGCACACCCGAAACGGCGGAAAAGTTTTCCGCGGATATCTATCATACAATATCGAAATATTTGGAGATTAACCCCAATGATTTCAACATTAAGATAACACGTACAGATATACATATTAAGATTACAGGAGAAAACCATTGAAATTTATTCTTCAGAATATCAGGCAGAGATATCACTTAAAGGATTATAAATTGGGTCTGGCAGCACTTGTGACTGCAATTTCCATTATTGGCATATTTGTGGTGGGAAGTGCACAGGCCGCGGTTCAGGGAAAGCAAATCGCAGGGGTCATATTCGGAACTATTGTCATGATTGTTGTTTCGCTAATCGACTATGAGTGGGTGCTGAATTTGTATTGGCCTTTATACGGACTTAATCTTATTCTGCTCCTGGCAGTCCGGTTTTTTGGTGAAGAGGTGAATGGAGCAACCAGATGGCTGAATCTGGGCTTCGTTCAATTTCAGCCTTCGGATCTGACAAAAATTATTACCGTTTTATTTTTTGCAAAATTCCTTATGGAACGAAAGCAGAAAATAAACAATAAAATGACGATTATACAGGCGGTTGCTCTTATTTTACCATCACTTTTTCTAATATATAAGCAGCCCAACCTTTCTAATACAATTTGTCTGGCGACATTGTTCTGTATTATGCTGTATATGGGAGGCTTAAGCTACAAGTTTATCGGAACAGTGCTTGCAATTGTAATTCCCACATCTATTTTATTATTGGCGGTGGTAGTACAGCCAAATCAGCCGTTTTTAAAAGGCTATCAACAGAAGCGTATTCTTGCCTGGCTGGAGCCCGAAAAGTATGCTACAGATGAGGCATACCAGCAGATTAATTCGGTTATGGCCATTGGATCCGGAATGTTGGCGGGCAAAGGGTACAATAATAACACGACAACCTCCGTAAAAAACGGAAACTTTATTTCAGAACCTCAGACAGACTTTATTTTTGCAATTATTGGAGAAGAATTAGGCTTTGTGGGTTGTTGTATTGTGATAATTTTGTTATTATTAATTGTAATTGACTGCATTTTGATTGGTGTTAAAGCAAAAGACACAGGAGGGAAACTCATCTGTGGTGGAGTTGCCACACTAATAGGAATACAAACATTTATTAATATTAGTGTGGCAACGCAGATATTCCCGAACACAGGAATCTCACTGCCTTTTGTGAGTTATGGACTGACTTCCATAGTGTGCTTTTATATGGGAATTGGTTTTGTTCTGAATGTCGGCTTGCAGCCTAATAAATATCAATAGAGGAGAGCATATATGAACATAGGATTGGTCGCACATGATGCGAAAAAGAAATTAATGCAGAACTTCTGTATTGCATACAGGGGGATTTTAAGCAAACATAGCTTGTTTGCCACCGAAACAACTGGAAATCTAGTAGAGAGTGTAACAAATTTAAACATTCATAAATATCTCCCAGGACATCTGGGAGGAAATCAGCAGATTGGTGCACAAATTGAACACAATGAAATGGATTTGCTGATATTTTTCCGAGATCCGCTGACCCCCCGTTCACATGAACCAGATGTCAATGATATTGTAAAATTGTGCGATGTTTATAATATCCCTATAGCAACCAATATTGCGACAGCGGAGGCATTGATTTTAGCACTGGATAGAGGAGATCTTGACTGGCGTGAAATGTATAAATAAAAGAATTTCTGCTGCAGTATGCATGGTTCTTTCACTAATTTTAGGAGGTTGTAGTGCTCTTGGTGGAGGATCTTCTGCAGCAGAAGAATATGAACAGCAGTATTACAATAAATCATTGTATCAAGATAAGATGTTTGCTTCGGATTTGTGTGTGACAGATACGGATGTATCCCTGAAAGGATATGCTGCAGATGAGAGTCTGCATGCAGCCGGGCTCTTTGATCTAAAGAGTGAAAAAGTTCTTTATGCGGATAAAATACATGAAAAGTTGTTTCCGGCCAGTACGACAAAAATTATGACTGCATATTTAACTCTAAAATATGGCAATCTGGATGACATTGTGACAGTGGGATCCGATGCAGTCCAATTTTCATATGACGAACAGGTATGTGGACTTCAGGCCGGAGATACAGTGACTCTTTATGATTTACTCTGTGGCCTTGTCTTATACTCAGGCAATGACAGTGCTGTGGCAATTGCAGAATATCTGGGAGGAAGTATGGAAGGATTTGCCGATATGATGAACAGGGAGGCAAATGCCCTTGGGGCGACTAATACTCATTTTGTCAATCCCCATGGCTTGCAGAACGACAATCACTATACAACGGCATATGATCTATATCTCATGTTTAATGCCTGTACCAAGGATCAGCGTTTCCTGGATATTATTTCTATGGATTCCTATACCGGGACGTTAAAGAGCAGTGACCAGATGGTTCGCACAGTGGTATGGACGCCGACAAACTACTATTCTCAGGGATTGGTAAAGGCGCCATCAGATATAAACATATTCGGCGGCAAAACCGGAACAACAGACGAGGCTGGCTCTTGTGTTATCTTATATAGCCGGGATATGGAAAATAATCCTTACATATCTATTATGATGGGTGCGCCTGATAAAGATATTTTATACAGTGATATGACTTCCCTTCTGACAATCGGAATCCCCGCACCTTAGCAAGATAAAAATGTATGGACAAAAAGTCTCAAGGTACTTTTTGTCCATACATTTTTATACAACAATTGCTTTAAAATTACTCTGACATGCCTTTTATTCTTCCGAACAGGCTGATTAGGTAAAGACCGCACAAACCGATAATCGTATAAATTATTCTGGAAAGCCAGCTTAAATTTCCAAAGAGAAAGGCTACTAAATCGAATCGAAAAATACCAACCAGAAGCCAGTTGACAGCTCCGATTATCACAAGTGTCAGAGCAGTATAATCAAACCACTTCATATTATTTCCTCCTTTTCCATATCGATACTTTTATTATTGCCGCAAAAACTGGAAATATACATATAAAAATGTTATACTAAATCTGATTTTATTTTAAGATATTACAGGAGGGAGATATTTTGCCATCCAAAAGGAATACGTCCATTAATATAAAAAGATATAAAAGAAAGCGTGAAATGAATATAGGAGTTTTCATTTTTGCGATTATGTTCCTCTACCTTATAATAACTGTTATCATGTACGCCGCACAGAAGAGGGTATCCATTTATGAAGTGCGTGAAGGCAGCATTCTCAATGATTATTCTTACAACGGTCTTGTAATCAGAGATGAGACTGTAGTAGATGCTGAAGAATCTGGATATATCAATTATTGCCAGGGTGATAGCAGCAAAGTAAAATCCGGTGCCAATGTATATGTGATTTCTTCTAAAAAAATGGCCTATGATGATAAGGCAAAAGAAAGAGCTGCCCCCTTGAACAAGGAAGAGCAGAACACCATCAGGGTTAAAATGCAGAATTTCAATGAAAATTTTAATACACAAAAGTTTTCATCTGTCTATTCTTTAAAAAATGAAATTGCAAATGCCTTTCTCCTTGCGGCCCATCAGACCCAAACGTCTAGAATAGAAGAAATGCTTGCCGACAACGGCACCAATGCAAATATTTATACGTCTCCCAGGGACGGAATTTTTGTATTGGATTTTGACGGATATGAATCCTTAACCGCAGACTCCTTCCAGAAAAAAGATTTTGATAAAAGCAACTACAAAAAGGTAAGCCTGGAAGATAGCATGAATATTGAAAAAGGCAAACCGGTCTACAAGCTTATATCTAACGAAGACTGGTCTGTGCTCATAGAACTGGATGAGGATATTGCAAAGAAATTATCAGATCTGACTTATGTGAAGACCCGGATAGACAAGGATAGTGAGTCCATATGGGCCAATTTTTCTATTGTAAAGAAAGAGGGAGAATATTACGGGAAGCTGGATTATGACAATTCAATGATCCGTTATGCTAATGACAGGTTTCTGAATGTTGAATTGATTCTGGAAGATGAAAGAGGACTAAAAATTCCCAGAAGCAGCGTAGTAGAGCAGGACTTCTATGAAGTACCTCAGGAGTATATTACATTTGGCGGCAATAGCTCATCTTCTGGGGTAATGGTTCGGGGAAAAGGTGGAACAGCCGTTTTTCGTACGGCAGATATCTATAAATCTACGGAGGATGGACAAGTGTATTTAAGCCCTCTGGATCTGAAAGCCGGCACAGTGCTCATAAAGCCGGAATCTTCGGAGGCAATGGAATTATCTGAAACAAAACCCCTGAAAGGTGTCTATAATATTAACAAAGGGTATGCCGTATTCAGACAGGTCACTATTCTCGCCGAAAGTGATGAATATTATATTGTCAAGGAAGGCGACTCCCAGGGCCTGTTCAACTACGACCATATTGTTCAGGAAGGTGATTCTGTCAGAGAAGACGAGGTTGTATTTTAAGCAGAGAGGTGACAATAAATGTTAAAACAACAGTTGGAAGAAGTCGAGAAAAAAATACAGGGTGCCTGTGAGCGGGCCAAAAGGACAAGGGACGAGGTGGCACTGATTGCTGTCAGCAAGACAAAACCTGTGGCTGTTCTTCAGGAAGCGTATGACCTTGGTATACGTGTTTTTGGGGAAAACAAAGTGCAGGAACTTACAGAAAAACAGGAAGCTCTGCCCAATGATATTCAATGGCATATGATTGGACATCTCCAGACAAATAAGGTGAAATACATTGTTGATAAGGTTGCATTAATTCATTCCGTAGATTCTCTGAAGCTGGCAAAAACCATTGAAAAGGAGTCTGCAAAGAAGAATTGTGTAACACATATTTTGATCGAGGTAAATGTAGCTGAAGAGGAAAGTAAATTTGGACTTAAAATGATGGAAGTGATTCCATTTATTGAAAAAATAGCTTTATTTAAGCACATTAAGGTGGATGGCCTCATGACAATTGCTCCATTTGTTGATAATCCTGAAGATAATCGCTCAGTTTTCGCTAATTTACAAAAATTATCTGTTGACATTGAGAAGAAAAACATTGATAATGTTAATGTAAGTATACTTTCAATGGGGATGACCAATGATTACGAGGTTGCGATTGAAGAAGGAGCAACTATGGTTCGCGTGGGAACCGGAATCTTTGGTGCCAGGAATTATACCGCATAGCGCATAATAAACTGGATCAGAAAGTATCTTTAAAAATATATTTATGCGTCGGGAGAGTGCATAAGATAGGAGTGTAAAATGGGTGTGTTTGATAAATTTTTGGACATCATGAAGTTGAATGACGACGAATACGACGATGACGACTTCTATGATGACGAATTTGATAATGACGAATTTGATGAAAAACCGCGTCACTCTCTGTTTGGTAAAAAGTCCGGCAGAGACGTATATGACGATTTTGATATTCAGGAGGATAAAAAATCTGTATCTGCAGGCGGCAAGGTGACACCAATGCGGCAGCCTGTTTCCAGAAGAAGTGCGGCTATGGAAGTCTGTGTAGTTAAGCCTTCATCTGTGGATGATTCAAGAGAAATTACAGAGACACTGCTGGCAGGTCGCACAGTTATTTTGAATCTGGAAGGTATGGATTTGGAAATAGCGCAGCGTATCATTGATTTTATTTCCGGTGCGACTTTCGCAATCAACGGTAATCTTCAGAAGATATCTAATTATATCTTCCTTGTGACACCGACGAATGTTGATATTTCCGGTGATTTGCAGGATTTGCTGGGTGGATCCATGGAATCAGCTAATGTGAGGGGAAGATATTAAATCTGTTATGTTGAAGGATGAACAATTATTGGCAAAACGTCTGATAGAACTTTCAAAGACAGCGTACTACCGTGACACTATTACATATTCAGATTTTTTGAATTTGAATGAATTGAATATTTTGCATTCTCTGCCAAAGGACATGCTTGATACAAACTATGCCACCTTTGGCGGATATAATTCAGCAGAGCGTCAGATGGCAGCATTTCTTCCTGATGCTCTTTCTTTTAGCGAAACCCGGGAGACAGATTTAGAAGACATTGGGTTTCCCTTTGCTGCTGTCAGTATAGCACCGCTCCATGAAAAGTTTGCCCAGATTCTTTCCCATCGAGATTACCTGGGGGCAATTCTCAATCTTGGCATTGAGCGCTCCAAATTAGGTGATATCCTGGTTGAAGGAGATAAGTCGGTTGTTTTTATTCATGAAGGGCTTAGTTCTTTTCTGCAGGAGGAATTAAGCAGGGTTGGTCATACCAGTGTAAAGCTCTGTGAAATGAACCTTAAAGATTATCATTATACGCCCCGCTTTGAGGAAATCAAAGGGACCGTCGCATCAGTTCGACTGGATAGCCTTCTGTCACTTGTTTTTTCTTCTTCACGCACAAAGTTAACTAGTCTGATTGAAGGGGAAAAGGTTTTTGTCAATGGAAGGCTCATGACGACTAATTCCTGCCAGGTAAAAGAAGAGGATGTCATTTCCGTCAGGGGAATGGGAAAAATCAGGTATAAAGGAATATTATCACGCACAAAAAAGAATCGGTTTCTTATATTAATCCATAAATATATATGAAACAACCATACCAAGGAGTATAAGCATGAACAATAGGAAAATAGGACATATTCAAAGTTATTTGCTGGCTGTCCTGGGATGTGCCGCACTGATAATAGCAGACCAGTTTACAAAGCATCTTGCTGCCTTGCACTTGAAAAGTCAGGAACCTTTTATTATCTGGAAAGGTGTATTTAAACTGGAATATTTGGAAAACCGGGGAGCCGCTTTCGGTATTATGCAAAACCGACAGCTTCTGCTCAGTTTGGGGGCCATTTTGATTATCTGCCTGGTCACATATTTCTATGGACGCATGCCACATACATCTCGGTTTTATCTGCTTCGCATCTGTTCCGTCATGGTGTGCGCAGGTGCGGTGGGGAATTTAATAGACAGGGTGCGGCAGAATTATGTGGTTGATTTTTTTTATTTTGAACTGATAAATTTTCCGATTTTTAATGTAGCTGACTGCTACGTTGTTGTTTCATGCATCTTGTTTGGATTCTCCATCCTTTTCTACTACAGGGAAGAGGAACTTAATTTTTTTAAGAAGGGATAAAAGCAGATGGAAGATTTATTTTTTACAGCGGAAACAGCCGGAATGAGAATCGATAAATTTCTTTCAAATGCTGTGGACAATGTTTCCAGATCTTATATTCAAAAGCTGATTGAGAATGGTGCAGTCACAGTGAACGGAAAGGAGGTTAAGTCCAATTATAAAACAGGTTCTGGAGATTTGATAGCCATACACCTCCCTGAGCCTGAAATCCCTGACATTCAGCCGGAAGATATTCCGCTGGATATTTTATTTGAGGATGACGATATTTTGGTTGTAAATAAACCCAAGGGCATGGTTGTTCATCCAGCACCCGGACATTATAACCATACCCTTGTCAATGCTATTATGTTTCACTGCAGCAATAACCTATCTGGAATTAACGGAGTGTTAAGACCGGGAATTGTTCATCGGATCGACAAAGATACAACAGGCTCTTTACTTGTGTGTAAAAATGATGCCTCTCACCGAAGCCTGGCAGCGCAGCTTAAAGAACACAGCATAACCAGGAAATACCATGCAATTGTTCATGGAAATCTTAAAGAAGATACAGGCATTATTGATGCCCCGATAGGACGTCATCCAATAGACAGAAAAAAAATGAGCATAAATGTCCCTCATGGACGCAGTGCTGTTACACACTACAGAGTACTAAAACGTTTTGGAAATTTCACCTATATAGAATGTGAGTTGGAAACAGGACGCACCCACCAGATAAGAGTCCACATGGCATGTATTCATCATCCTATATTGGGGGATACTGTCTATGGACCGGCAAAATGTCCGTTTAAATTGGAGGGACAGACTCTGCATGCAAAAATACTTGGCTTCACGCATCCAACGACCTCTAAATATGTGGAATTTGATGCTCCACTCCCGGAATACTTTTTAGAGTTAATGAATAAGTTAAGATAAATATGCATACGAAAGCAAGCTTAATTGCGAAAATAATTCATTCATATTGTAAATGTTTGCGACATCTTGTATAATAATTAATGTAATGACCACATAAGTGGAACAAAAAGCTGTTTGACGTAAAGGAGAGTGACCGAAATGAAAACAAACACGATTATTACAATTGGCAGACAGTTCGGTAGTGCAGGCCGTGAAATAGGCTACAAAGTTGCTGACGACTTTGGAATTAAATTATATGACAAAGAAATGTTGATGCGAGCAGCAAAGGAAAGCGGAATCAGTGAAGAGATATTTGAAACTCATGACGAAAAGCCTACCAACAGCTTTTTATATTCTCTGGTAATGGATACTTATTCTATGGGGTATACCGGCAGTACTTATGCGGATATGCCTATTAATCACAAAGTCTTTCTGGCTCAATTTGATGCAATCAAAAAAATTGCCGATGATGGACCATGTATTTTAATAGGCCGATGTGCAGATTATGCCTTGGAATCCTATGAAAATGTAGTGAGCGTGTTTATCAATGCAGATTTGGACACACGAATCCGCAGAATTGCACGGAAATACGATCTCACTGACGCCAAAGCAAAAGACATGATCACTAAGACTGACAAGAAGCGCTCCAGTTATTATAATTACTATACCAATAAAAAATGGTCAGATGCGGAGAGTTATGAATTATGTCTAAACAGTGGCGAACTCGGTGTGGAGGGAACTGCAAAGGCAATTGAGCAGTATGTAATGCTTAAAGAAACTATCAAAACAGAAGATAAAAAATTGTAATTTATGGTTCTCTAAGCTTTACCGCTTTGGCAGCCTTTCTACGGCGGTTTTCATCTATAGCTGCATAATGTTTCTTGGTGGTATTTACATCTTTGTGGCCCAGAACATCGGCCACAAGGTAAATATCACCAGTTTCTTTATATAGCGAAGTGCCATATGTGCTGCGTAGTTTATGGGGAGTGATTTTCTTGTTCGGTGTAATTTGTCCGGCGTATTTTTTTACCATATTTTCTACGGCCTGCACCCCCATCCTGCGTCTCTGGGTGGAAAGGAAAAGCGCATTTTCGTGACCGGGCAGGGGAATGGAAGACTGCCTGGTAGTATAAATATACATCTTGAGCGCATTTTCAACTTCCTCGCCAAAATAGACAACCATTTCATTTCCACCTTTTCGCATAACTTTCACCCCGTTATTTTTAAAATCTACATCCTGGATATCCAGCCCCACACATTCGGAGACACGGATTCCGGTTCCAAGTAACAACGTTAGAATTGCAAGGTCTCTATTCCTTGTTTTCTCAAAATAAACCTTTCGCTGTCCGGTCAGATCATCACCGCCGTGTTCTACATATTCCAATAGAGATGCCACTTCATCAGCATCCAACCTGATGATTGCTTTGTCATGCAGCTTTGGCATATCTACCAGCAGGGTCGGATTATTTTGAATGGCCTGTCTCTTGAAAAAATAGGCATAGAAACTCCTCAGTGCAGACATCTTGCGCGCAAGGCCCTTCTCAGTATTTGTAATCTGTTTTTCCTCAGGCCCCCTATAAACCTTCAGATATTCCTCATATTCTTCGATATCGACCGGTTCAATGCGGTCTAGATCCTTCACAGTAAACATATCCATGGTATAGTTCTTATATACAGGATTATTCTCCATCAGAAAATGAAAGAATACACGAATGTCATAGGCATAAGATATTCGTGTTCTTGGAGAAGTTTTCGGCTCTATGGCACGAAAGTAATCCTTTGTAAAAGCAGGCATAGTTTTAAGTATTTCCCTAAGTCTCAGTGTATTGTCTATGTAGGCCTGCTCATGATAAGTTTTCCTTTTCTTATTAGACATTGCTTATACTCCTTGGTGAGGTTTTTTTGAATCTTCCCTTTTTAAATTATATCATATCTGCAACTCTTGGTCTACATCTATTGGAAAAATCAGTATTTGTCGTATAGATTGTTTTTACTTACTAAGCTATATTATATGTAAATGAGGCAGTATAAAGAAAACCTCCATCTTCTTTATGCTGCCTCTGGGTGAGTTTATATATCAATATATGTAGGGATTACATATTGATATCGTAATATATAACCAGAATAATTCCGCTAATATCTTTTTTTATTTGACGATAAATTCCGAACTATCATAAGCAACCATTAGATTCTGTCCGGCCTGAATATGATCTGAGCTCAATGAATTAATTTCTTTTAATGCCTGTACATAGTCGGGTATGGAAGTATAATCTTCTGTAATGTATGTCCTGGCAATGTCCCACAATGTATCACCGGGCTGAATTACAATACTTTTGTAATAGTTGAAATTAACAGGTTCCTCTTTACGGCTGTCATGTGCTGAACTTAATATACCTCCAAACAATGTACAAACACCAAAAACAATAAATACGGTAACAACCAATATGATAATCAGCCGGCGCAACTTCGTTGCCTCTTTTTGCGTGGCTGCATTTGAATTACTGCCTCTGCTTCCCATTATGTCCCCTCCTGTAGTATTGCTGTTTCTATTGCTATGTTCTTCTGTTACAAACATCTGTTCTCTATAGGTAAATTATATTACACGAACAAGTGTTTGTCAATAGTTTAAAGGAGGTTTCTCGAACATGTTTTCGTAACAAGTGTTTGCCTTTTGAATTCAGATATGATATTATATTTACAAGATTATGTTGTATGGTTATTTGTGCGGATAATAAAAAGGAGGGGCCTATGTCGCAGGGCAAGATCAGTAATAAGCAGTTAGAGATATTAGAGTGCATAAAGGAACAGACACTGAGAAGAGGATTCCCGCCTTCGGTGCGTGAGATTTGTGAGGCGGTAAATCTGAAATCTACTTCTTCTGTGCATTCCCATCTTGAAACACTTGAAAAGAATGGCTATATAAGGAGAGACCCCACAAAGCCTAGGGCGATAGAGATTTTGGACGATACCTTCAACCTTACAAGACGTGAAGTAGTGAATGTTCCTCTGGTTGGGAATGTTGCCGCCGGGGAACCTCTGCTTGCTCAGGAGCATATTGATGACTACTTTCCTATTCCAATGGAATTTATGCCCAATAACCAGACCTTTATGTTGAGGGTAAAGGGAGAAAGCATGATTAATGCAGGAATTTTCGATGAGGATATGGTGCTGGTTGAACAGGCTCAGACAGCTGCTAACGGAGATATGGTAGTTGCACTTGTGGAGGACGGGGCTACTGTCAAGACATTTTACAAGGAGAAGGGATATTACCGTCTTCAGCCGGAAAATGATAATATGGATCCGATTATTGTAAATGAAGTATCTATTCTCGGTAAGGTAATCGGCGTTTTCCGCTTTCTCTAAATTGAGTATCATCCTATTAGCTGCATAAAAACTTATGAATCAAGAAGAGCAGGAGGAGAAAATATGTTTAAGCATTACTTCTCTTCTCCTGCTTCTTTAATCAAATTACAGTGCTTCAATATTCACATCTTTTCCATCCCGCCATATTCTTTCCAGATCATAGAATAACCTGTTTTCTTTATCAAAAATGTGCACAATGACATCAACAAAGTCGAGCAGAATCCAATTTCCCGTTCCGTATCCTTCCCGTTGTTTTAATTGGAATCCGGCCTTATGCAGACAATCTTCCACATTATCTACCAGAGCGCTTACCTGACTTTGACTGTTTCCGTTTGCAATGATGAAGTAGTCTGCAAGAACCGAAACCTCAGAAATATCAATGATTTTGATATCTTCACCTTTTTTTTCATCCAATGCATTGTAAGCAATGCGTGCCATTTTCTTCGCTTTTTCCATAACATCCTCCTTTTGATTTATGCAAGTGAAACCCGCAAAGCGTATTTCATCTCGTTTATTTTTTTGAATAATACTCATAAGTTCTGACTGTCATAGGATCGATATCTCTTCCCATTTTTTTCAGATAAGTAATGGTTGAATCTGCACTTATAGCAACCGCCTCGTTGATGTTAGAAAATGCAATGTACCTTACCTGATCAAGAACAGGGATTTTCATACGTCCCGGCTCTATGTAGTCAGCAATATATATAATTTTTTCCAGTAATGTCATATCGGGTCTACCGGTAGTATGAAAGGTGATTGCATTGAGAATCTCAGCATCTTTTATATTATATTCATGCTCTGTAAGATATGCCCCGAGTTTTGCGTGTATCAGCGCAGGCATCATCAGTTCAGATTCTGTCAGGGGGATTTTGTATTCTCTGCATTGCTTTATCTGCTTTTTTATGGGGTACCCTTTGCCGCAGTCATGTAGAAGGCCGGCAAGCATAGCTTTCTCCATGTTCTCTCCATGACACATAGAAAGAGAAGCAGCTGTGTACATGACACCGATTGTGTGCCTGTAGCGCTCCGGCCTTAAATTCTTTTCTAATTTTTTCTGGATTCCTATGATATCATCCATCATGCATGAATGCCTCCTGCCTTACGTGTATAAGTGATGCTCTTTAATATAATCTGCAACCGCATCCGGTACCATATAATGAACTGTAAGCCCTCTGGATGCTCGTTTCCTTATAGTGGTAGAGGAGATTTCAAGCAGCGGTGCTCTTAAAAGTTCAATTTCTGCGTTGTATTTCATCTTCAGATATGAAATTTGTTTTTCCATATCTCCCACATCTTTATCATCTCTCATTGCGGCAAGTATAGTACAGGTGGTGAAAATACCCTTAAAATATTTCCACTCTTCGATTGCAAAGAGAGAATCTGCCCCCAGGATAAAATAAAATTGATTTCTGGGGTACATCTTATGAAAACTCAGCATTGTCTGGTAGGTATAAGAATGAACGCCCTCTTTCGCTTCATGCAGAGATATCTTGAAATGGGGTGAGGCGCTGATTGCTAGCTTAACCATCTCAATACGGTGCTGCAGGGAAGTATCCATTTCCTCTGCCTCCTTGTGAGGGGGGTTGCCGTTAGGCAAAAACCATATTTCATCAAGATTAAATTCTTCAAAAGCAAATTCACCCAAGAGTAGATGTCCTATGTGAATTGGGTCAAATGTGCCTCCCATAATACCAATCTTCATAACATTTACCTATGGAAGTACGATCTTTTTTTTGTCGTCCTTCCCCTCTCTGTATAATACAATTTTCTTGCCAATTACCTGTACAACCTGTGAGCGTGTTCTTTCTGCTATCATGTTTCCCATTTCTTTGGGATCATCCCCACAGTTCTGCAGTACACTGATTTTAATTAACTCACGGGCATCCAGAGCCTCCGAAATAGCTTCGGTAAGACCCGGTGTCACACTGGATTTGCCAATCTGAAAGACTGGGTCCATTGTCATGGCAAGGCTTTTTAAATACGCTCTCTGTTTTGTTGTCATTATTGTTTATCTCCTGTTATTTATAATAATCAAATTGTAATCCGTACATTTTAACTGTATCACCCTCCTGGATGCCGGCGTTTTCCAGTGCCTCCAGAATTCCTGCATCCTTTAGAAAACGCTGAAAAAAAGCAAATCCTTTCTCTGAGTCAAGATTCGTGTAGCCCAGCATTTTTTCTATTTTAGGACCTTCAACGACATACAGTTCGTTCTCCTTTTCTACTGTATAGGGAAGATCTTCATAGATTAGCTCGTCCTCCGGGAAGTATTCCTGCTCGAATATAATAGGTTTTGTCTCTATATGCTGCAGCTGCTCACTTACATAATATAGAAGCTCCAAAATACCCTTGCCAGACACACCGGAAATTGGAAATACCTTCATTCCCTGGGGCTCAAATTCGGCTCTCAGCCTGTCCACCGGATTTTCATCACCTTTAAAGATTAAATCCATCTTGTTTGCCGCAATTACCTGCGGCCGTGCAGCAATCTCGGGTTTGTAAGCTGCAAGTTCGGCATTGATCTTATAAATGTCATCAACGGGATCTCTCCCTTCAGTCCCCGCTGCATCGACAACGTGAATCATCATTCTCGTACGTTCAATATGACGCAGAAACTCATGTCCCAGTCCTACACCTTCCGATGCTCCTTCTATCAACCCTGGAACATCAGCCATCACAAATCCTTTGGATCCTTTCAGATCCACCACTCCAAGGTTTGGGTTTAAAGTAGTGAAATGATAGTTGGCTATTTTGGGCTCAGCATTAGTTACCCGGGAAAGTAATGTAGACTTTCCCACATTTGGAAATCCAATCAATCCAACATCGGCTATCACTTTTAATTCCAGACTGACCTCAAGCTCCCTAAAAGGCTGCCCCGGCTGAGCATACTTGGGGACCTGCATAGTTGCTGTAGCAAAATGCTGGTTTCCTAAGCCTCCTCGTCCTCCTTTTAAAATAATCTGTCTGCGGTTGCTGCCGGACATATCGGCAACAACCTTTCCGGTCTTCTCTTCTTTTACCACGGTTCCTTCTGGAACTTTCAGTACAAGATCCTTGCCGTCTTTTCCGTGGCAGCGGCGTTTCCCACCTTCTTCCCCGTCACCGGCAGCGTATTTTCTTTTGTGGCGGAAATCTGTCAGTGTATTTAGGCCCTCATCAATCTCAAGAATCAAATCTCCGCCTTTTCCACCGTCTCCTCCGTCAGGTCCTCCGTTGGGTACATACAGTTCCCGTCTGAAACTGCAGTGCCCGTCTCCGCCTTTCCCTGACCTTATAAAAATTTTGGCTTTATCTGCAAACATAATCTATATCCTTTTCTTCTTATTAATTATCTTTGTCACTTTTTAACTTTTTTATTATATCATAAGCGTTTTGTTTTTACTATTGATAATTGCTTAAAGAATCCGGCTTGTAAGTTTCCTATTATATTATATAAAAAACCCCAGACCGTTTATCAGGTCTGAGGCCGCTCATACATTATTCAGCTACAGGATAGATAGAAACCTGTTTCTTATCTCTTCCTTTTCTCTCGTATCTGACAACACCGTCAACTAAAGCAAACAGAGTGTCATCACCGCCGCGCTGTACATTCACACCTGGGTGAATTTTTGTTCCGCGCTGTTTGTAAAGGATATTTCCGGCTTTTACAAACTGTCCGTCAGCTCTCTTGGCACCCAATCTTTTGGATTCGGAGTCACGGCCGTTCTTAGTGGAACCCATTCCCTTTTTATGAGCAAAATATTGAAGGTTCAATTTTATCATGGTTATTACACCTCCTTAAAGATAATATCAATGTATGGTTTGTAATTACTGTCATCTTCTATTTCTTCCAAACCAAGAAGCATAGTGTCCAACAGCAATCTGGCATCCTGTGTAGGTTCTGCATCTCCGGTAAAACGGAATCTAATATCTCCCTGTGTATCAGAATCATCCGAGACAACAGATACATCATCAGTTGTATACCTTTCAATTGCATTCAGAGTATTGATGATGAGCATGGAGACTGCGGCGCATACAATATCCATACCTTCTTCAGAAAACCCGGCGTGGCCCTGCGCGTCAAAACCTGCATATTCATGCTTGTCTGTCTTGTAAACGGTTACCCTAATCATCCCGCCACCAACTAAGCGTTGATCTTGTCAATCTTCACTGCGGTATATTGTTGTCTGTGACCGTTTTTCTTATGATACCCAGTTTTTCTCTTATACTTATAAACAATTACTTTTTTTGCTTTTCCATTACCAACTACAGAAGCTGTAACTGTTGCACCATCGACTGTCGGATTACCAACGACAAGCTTGTCATTGTTCACTGCAAGTACCTGGTCAAATGTATAAGTCTCTCCAGCTTCTACCCCAAGTTTTTCTACTTTAATGATATCGCCTTCGGCTACTTTGTACTGTTTACCACCTGTTGCTATAATTGCGTACATATGGCACCTCCTATTATCATTACTCGCCAATTACGGTGTCCGCCTGCTGACGGAACTTCAAAACCTCACTGTGCGGCATACTGTTGTAGTATAGCATATGTTGTTTCGCGAAGTCAATACTTTACGAATAATTATTAATCAAAGTCATTAATCTTATTATAGCAATATTCTATGATGCTTTTTCGTGTTATGATGCCGATAAACTTATTCTGGTCATCGACAACCGGCACAAAATTCTGATTCATCGCTCTTTTTATAAGATCTTCCATATCTGCGTCTGCTGCTACTACGTCAAAACCTGCCTTAAGTGGGAAATCACGGATAAAAATCTTCTCTGCACTTTTCAAGTTTAAGTTTTTGTAACTTTTAATCCCCCAAAGCAAATCCCCTTCCGTAACGGTCCCCACAAATTCTCCATCTTTATTCAGCATGGGGATGGCAGCGTATTTGTGATACTCCATTGTTTCAAGCACCTGACGGAGTGTAAAATCATTATAAACGTAAGCAACATCACTTTTGGGTTTTAGAAAGAACAAAATGTTCATGTTGAACTTGCTCCTTTTCTTTTATGTTTAGTAGTATGTTTATATTTGCGTTACCACAAATATTTCGTACAATGCCTTTATGGCACCTTTGAAATCATCATGCCGAACCCCTACAATAATATTCAGTTCACTGGAGCCCTGATCAATCATTTTTACATTAATATGTGCATGCGCAAGTGCAGAAAAAATCCTTCCTGCAGTACCGCGGGTTGCCTTCATACCGCGGCCTACAATGGCAATCAATGAAAGGTCAGACTCCAATTCAAGATGATCCGGAGTGACAACACTGTGGATTTCTGCAAGAACTTTCTGTTCCCTATCTTCAAATTCATCTTTGTGAACAAAGATTGTCATTGTATCAATTCCCGAAGGCATATGTTCAATGGAAATATCATTGTCCTCAAATACCTGCAGTACCTTGCGGCAAAACCCAATTTCAGAATTCATCATAGCCTTTTCTATTGTAATTGCGACAAAACCGTCCGTACCGGCAATTCCGGTAATTGTATATTTGGGTTTTCTGCAAGTGCTTTCTACAATTAAGGTGCCTTCTTCTTCCGGAGCATTGGTGTTGCGTATATTAATTGGAATCCCTGCTTTTCTGACAGGGAAGATGGCATCTTCATGAAGCACACTGGCTCCCATATAAGAAAGCTCCCTCAACTCCTTGTAGGTAATTGTTTCAATTGATTTTGCATTTTTGACAATTCTGGGATCGGCAATCAGGAAACCTGACACGTCTGTCCAGTTTTCATATACATCCGCAGAAACAGCCAATGCCACAATAGAGCCTGTGATGTCGGACCCCCCTCTGGAAAACGTCACAATTGTACCATCCTCTTTTGCTCCATAGAATCCGGGGATAACTGCACGTTCAGTACTGCTCAGACGGTGAGACAACAGTTCATTTGTAACGATATCATTAAAAGTTCCGTCATCGTTGAACCGTATGACCTCTGCTGCATCCACAAACTCGAAGCCGAGATATGCTGACATAATAATTCCGTTTAAATATTCTCCTCTGGAGGCCGCGTAATTTCTTCCCGCTTCTTTAATGAAGTTCTTCTGTATCATTTCAAATTCTTGATCCAGGGAAAGGGTAAGACCAAGCCCTTCAATAATTTCATTGTATCTGTCTTTAATTTCAAAAAGCTTATCCTGAAAATCTTTCTTTCTTATTGCAGCGTCATAACAATTATACAACATATCCGTTACTTTTGTATCCCTTGAAAATCTTTTTCCGGGAGCGGATGGCACAACATACTTTCTGGACTCTTCAGATTGAATGATTTCGCCGGCCTTTTGGAAATGATCGGCATTTGCCAGAGAGCTTCCGCCAAATTTTACTACTTTCTTCATTATTTTTCCTCCAAATATACAGACAAAAGAATATTTTTGCAAGATTTATGCGTTCTTGGTTCATTATTATAACGCAGTCGTTCCTGCTTGTAAATCTCTTATTTTAGGTTTTTCTGCATATTTCGACAGGATGTTTTATACAATTACATCTGCATATTGTGCGTTTGCTGCCTTTTTTAAATCACCGGGAAAAAGCTTTAGCTGCATACCAAGTTTTCCACCACTGACATAAATATAATCCAAGTTTTCCACAGTTTCATCTATAACGGTGGAAAAATCCTTTTTCATTCCTATAGATGTACAGCCGCCCCGTATATAACCGGTAACTGCGGTAAGTTCCTTTACAGGAAGCATTTCAATAGATTTTTCACCCACTACTTTGGCTGCCTTTTTTAAGTGAAGTTCTGCTTCAATCGGAATGACAAATACATAATGTTCTCCACTCTTTCCGGTCGTCACCAGAGTCTTGTATACCCTGTCATGGGGAAGATGCATCTTATCTGCGATTGTAATCCCGTCGATGAACTCATTGCTTTCATAGGTCTGATATTCATAGGGGATTTTATGCTTCTCCAGGATACGCATGGCATTTGTTTTCAGTTCTTTCTTGCTCATAAATAGTTCCTCCTTAAAGCAAATCATTGTGTGAATAACTCTCTAATTTTAGCGGACCTCTGTGGATAACTTTTAAAAAACCCACAATTTTGCCCGATAAAGGGGCCGTTGCCCCACATTGTATACAAGAGTACAATTTATTATCGGACCAAGCCACCCGCGCACAACAAAGTTGTTTTTATTAAAAATTTATGTGTTATCGTATACAATTTAAAAAAGCAAAAAATAAGTAAGCCCTAAAAAAGGCTTGAAAAAAAGCTGCTTCCGTTCAGCTCTTTGTTTAACTTTGTACAATTGAACTATTCTTTAATACTTTCATGCAGAGGTCTGCGGACTTTCTTTCGTGTCACCTCCACAAGCTGTAATTCTGTCATATCTACCAATGTTGTCTGAATGGGGTCTCGTGATAAATAATGGCGGAAAAACTTGAGTAGTTCATGCGTTGCATTGTCATCTTCCAGATTAATGAAATCTATAATAATGATTCCATTGAGATTTCTGAGACGTATTTGCTTTGCTGCCTCCTCTGCAGCTTCCAAATTGATTTTTAAATACGTTTCCATTGGTCCCTTTTTAGCAACAAATTTTCCGGAATTTACATCGATGACCGTCAGAGCTTCTGTATACTGAATCACCAGATATGCACCATTTTTGAGCCATACACGCTGTCCCAGTGTACGATCCAGTACAGTACGGGTACTATATAACTTAGCCAGAGAAAGCTGATTACTGGCATACCTTCTAAGATTAACTAAATATTCAGGTTGTTCTTTTTCGTAGTATTCCCTGACCTGACTGTAGAGCTCGTCCCCTTCAATTATAATCTCTGTCAGTCCCTCCGTGTATACATTCTTCAAATCTGATATATAGGCAGAAGGCTCCTGGTACAAACAGGAAAAGCATATCCTTGTATGAGCAATTTTTTTCATTTCAAAATATTTAGTTTCCAGTCCTCTGATTTCTTCAATAATATCAGAAAAAGCCGCATCTTTAGCATTGGTACGTACGATAATACCATACTCCTCATTTTTCAGTGGCTGAAGCTGTTCCTTTAACTGCGTCCTTAAACGTTTCGGCAATTTGCCGGAGGTTCCGATTCTTGTATTTCCAGAAGTTAAAATAACATAATGCCCATGAAAACTCAGATTGCTGCTAACCGTAGGGGCTTTTGTCTTGACTGCTTCTTTGGTAATCTGAACAACAAGCTCATCACCGATACAAAGTGATTTTTTTCCACTTTTGCGGGTAAATATAGCTCTGTCGGCCTGGCTCATGTCATAATAGCATTCTACTTTGTTCCCTATCTCAATAAAGGCAGCGCCTATATTTGACACAATATTTTTAACTTTACCTACATAAATATTCCCCAAGGCCTGTACGGAATTTCCTTTTTCACCTTCGGGAGTGCAATGTATCTCAACAATTTCATCATTTTCCAGTAGAAACATCCATATTTTATTTTCTTCCTTCATCATGAGAACTTTCCTTGAAATCATACAGTCTCTTTCTCCATTTCCCAACCCATATCTTCCAGTGACTTCAGTTCCCTGACAACGCCTTGCCCCACATCTGCATACATTTCCAGGCGATGATGCTGAAAATCTACAAAATCCCATGGAATGTTTAAAAAACGACAGAAAGCTTCCATAACAAGCCCGGGCTTCAAATTCTGAACACTTCCTGCGGCAAGCTGCATATAGATACCGTCCCCGGAAGATTCAAATTTATAAATCATGGGTTTAATGTCTACTTCATTTACACTGCGCTTTGTCTGCTTTTCTATACGGATTTCCGGCTGTTCCAAAAATGCAGGAATCTTTTTTACCCACTCCTCCGGCAGAGAACCTTTTTTAAGGATAGTAAGATAATCGGCGGCGGCTACAATTGCCATACCTGTCATCTTTTTTTCTTCTGAAATCTGTCGGAAGCTTATAACCTCCATACCCTCCACCATAACTTCATTAAGTTGCTTTACAGCCTCTTTTCCGGAAATGGCTTCTTTCAGTTCAATATCGAAATACTCACCGTCACTGGAAAGACCTATCCCTAAAGGGCTTGCAAAGGACATAATCATATGAGGGCTGTACCCGCCCGTAAAAGAAATGGGGATACCTGCCCGCCTCATAGCCTTCTGAAAGAACCGCATGACATCCAGATGCCCGATAAATCTTAAGGCTCCGTATTTCCTGAATTTAATTCTTGCCTTCATAACAGACACCTCCTCCAAATTGTGCTGCACCACAGCCGGAACATCCCATCCGGCAATTGGGCGTAATGATGCCTTGCTTTGCTCTCTCCCATTCCTTCTTAAGGAAATCCCTGCTTACTCCAATGTCAATAAAATCCCAGGGGAACAATTCATTGAGATTTCTCTCCCGAGTTGTGTAAAACTCTATATCGGTGTTTGTGTTGCAAAACGCTTTCATCCACTTTTCATTAGAAAATGACTCTGTCCATGAATCATAAAGACATCCCAGTCTGTAGGCCTCCTCAATAACTTTTCCCACACGTCTGTCCCCACGGGCAAAGACACCCTCCAGCACAGTGACATCTGCGTCATGCCAGTTATATTTCAGGCTTTTTTTGTTTAACTGCTCCTGAAACGCATGTTTTACCACATAAGCCCGGCGGATATATTCCTTGTTGCTGCACATTGATGCCCACTGAAAAGGTGTAAAGGGTTTTGGCACAAAAAAGGAAGAGCTCGCGGTAATCTGGCATTTCCCATGGCGTTCTTCTTTTGGTATTTCATAATACTTTCTGGCAATTTTGTCCGAAAGCACTGCAATCTCCTTCATATCTTCATCTGTTTCCGTAGGAAGCCCCAGCATGAAATATAATTTTACTTTAGACCAACCGCCTTCGAAAGCCTGTCCTGCCCCCTCCAGAATGATTTCCTCCGTCAGCCCTTTGTTGATAACATCCCGAAGCCGCTGAGAGCCTGCCTCCGGGGCAAATGTAAGACTGCTTTTTTTGACATCCTGTACTTTGCTCATCACGTCCAGAGAGAATGCATCAATACGAAGAGAAGGCAGAGAAATATTTATCCCTTCGCCCTGGAATTCTTCTATCAGAAAATTCACCAGCTCTTTAAGCTCAGAGTAATCACTGGAGCTTAAGGAGCTTAAGGAAATTTCTTCATGCCCGGTATTCTTAAGCATCCTGCAGGCATACTCCTTTAAAGTATCCACATCCCGCTCTCTGGTCGGGCGGTACAGCATACCTGCCTGACAGAACCTGCATCCCCGGATGCACCCTCTCTGGATTTCAAGCACGACTCGGTCCTGGGTTGCCTTGATGAAAGGTACAACAGGAGCCATGGGGTAAGAGGCATTCGTGACATCCATAATAATTTGCTTTTTGATTTTCTCAGGTATCCCCGGTATTTTTGGCGCAAAGGACTTTAACGTTCCATCTTCGTGATAGGAAACCTCATAAAACCCAGGGGCATAAATACCCTCAACACAAGCTGCTCTCTTCAGAAATTCCTCGCGGCTTGTCCCCTCAGTGCGGCAGGACTTATATAAATCCAACAGCTCATCATATACTGTTTCACCTTCCCCTATATAAAACAGATCAAAAAATTCTGTCAGTGGCTCCGGATTGTAGGTACAGGGGCCGCCTCCCAGCACAATCGGGTGCTCCCAGGTGCGATCCTCGCTGTGGATCGGAATCTGGCTTAAATCTAATATCTGCAAAATGTTGGTGTAGCACATTTCATATTGGATTGTGATTCCAAGGAAATCAAATTCTTTTACAGGATCCTGGGATTCCAGCGCAAACAAAGGAATATCTTCCTCACGCATAATCTTATCCAGATCGATCCAGGGTGAATATACCCTCTCACACCATACATCTTCACGTTTGTTGAACATATCATACAGAATCTGAATCCCCAGATGGGACATTCCAATTTCGTAAACATCCGGAAAACACATGGCAAAACGTATATCAACCTTAGATGAGTCCTTATTTACCGAATTCACCTCATTGCCGATATAACGCGCCGGTTTCTCTACTTTTAATAATATATCGTCATTTAACGCTAATTTTCGCATTTCTTAGCCTTTTCTTTCTTTAATATTTCTATCTGATCATACTTTGATTATCTACTTCTAATACCGTCCTTATTTGTTAATACAGTCTTCCGTAATTTCTATTAAAAATCTGTTAAAATCAAGTCTGGTCACATTTTTGAAAAATACAAATTAAAAGTGATTAAATAACACTAGATAACACTCAAATCCTAAAAAAATAATTAGGCGGGAAGCCTTGAAATATAAGGTTTTCAAGCCATTTCATGTGACCAAACGAAAAAAAGCGTTTGGTCACATCGTTAAAATCCTGGTCACATTTTAAATATTTTTAGTTTATATAGCCCCTAACATTCAAAGTATGTTTGACTTCCATGCTATGCTCACATGGTAACACAATGGTTAAAAATGGAAGCAGATATTTAGATGTATCCATGAAAGGAAGTGTCGGCTTCGAAACGTATTTTTGCCTCTGTAAATTCCTCACTGTAATGCCCCATACATACAGAAATGGAATCGTTCGAAACCCATTTTGAGATTTTGGCTTTATATGCTGCAGAACCACTTCGTTATCGTTCAAACCTGTGCTCATTATATCACGTCCGATTTGACCAGAGACTATCAATATTTTGTTGCCAAAATCAACATCATCAAATCTTACAGCTAAGGCTTCACTGATACGTAATCCGCACGTTACTGTAAAAAGCATGGGAATATATACTTCTGGCTCATCTCTCTTGCAAACGCACAAAATTCTGGCAGCTTCGTCTGAAGATAATACTCTCTGTCCTTCTGGTATTGAATCACATTATAGACGAAGAACTAAATAACAGTAAAAGTATAACATAAAATCGGTTCTTGCGCCATATATGAAAAATTTTATAAATACATTTTTAATTTTTGAATTGTGTAAATAATTGCCAGCATAGTTTTTCTTATCTTCCTAAATATTTTGCGGTTTTAACAGGATGTGCATTTCCCCATTCCAATAATTCATTGAAAGGCAATCTGTCAAGCTCGGTTCTCTTCGAGTACCTCTTTTTAGGTTTTATCATGAAGCTTTTTGTTAACGTCTGTCTTTGTACAACTCTTTCAGGTTTTATACTATTGGTCTAGCGCTATTTCAAATCCCCCCTGGGGTATATCCTACATCAAAGAGGTATTTTCCAATTCGGTACCCACGGTGTATGCCAGCTGCAAGTGCAAATATAGGTATTTTAACCAACCAGTCTGATAATATAAATAAACCCTTAAACGGAATCATTAAAATTAGACCAATCCATGAAAATACTTTTTTCATAATCATTTTGAACCAAATCACGCATGCTGCGTGATAGCCCTTTCTTAACTTTTTGTCTGTCGGTGTTGTACTGGCAGACTTTTTATTTTACAATCATCTCATCTTAGATAAAGGAATAGCCCCACAGATGAGTGC
>NZ_FBWL01000172.1 GCF_001517425.1 Clostridium sp. C105KSO13
AGATCTACGATCTGCTGTTTGAATTCTGGAGTATAGGATTTTTGATTTTTTGCCATTGGTTGAACTCTCCTTTTTGATTATTATAGATTGTTCAACTTTTCGTGTCCACACTTATATACTAGCACCAGATCCCTTTGGAACGGATGATGAGCTTTGGGGATACATGGAGGTGAAATAATGTCCAGAGGAACCAATCAAAAGTTTAAACTGAATTATCTGACAAGAATCATGTTAGAAAAAACAGATGATGATCATAGTCTTACCATGACACAAGTTTTAGAAGAATTAGAAAAATAGGAAGTGACAGCAGAACATAAGAGTACCTATGCTGACTTTCAGGATCTGACAGATAAGCTTGGTATTGAAATTATCAAGGAACAGATTGGGTGAGAAACTTTCTATCATGTTGGAACCAGAGAGTTCGAACTTGCTGAAGTAAAACTTTTATGAGATGTTATCTATATGGGAATCAATGCTAATAGCATATGAAGTCCTGGATCGCGAACAGTTTGTCAATCAAATTGAAAAATGCGACGCGAATGTACATGAGAGTATTGAATGGATGAATCAGCTTATATTCGGAGACAAAGATCAATTATTGGAGCTGCGTTAGGTGCAGATTACGAAACGAAAGAATATCGATATGTTGTTTTAAATAGTTTGTGTTTGCCTCATTCATAAAATGAGCCCTCCTGAAAAAGATAATTGTTAATGGTTACAAAAATCCTTGTAGGTGGAGCGCGAATATACTTGAAAAAGAAGCAAAAAGGCTTTATACTAATACATGTAATTAAACCTTACAGAATGAGTCGCCGGGTCGCCAAACTAAGCTCTCATCTGTGGGGTTTTCCTTTTTAAGATGAGAATAGTGTTATATCAAATGGGAGTTATTGAAGTCGAGTCTAATTATAGAAATTTATTAAGGGTTTATGATAAAGAGAGATGCATTTGTGATATGATTGCCCCACGCAGTAATGTTGAGGTTCAGACCTTTCAAACGACAATGAAGGAATATATGAGCAGTTCAGAGAAGAAGATGGATGTTTTGCTTATGTATGCCGAGAAACTAGGATTAAGAGATGAAATTATGAACTACGTGGAGGTAACGCTATGATCAGGACATCAAAATGAATAGACAAATACGGCGGCGAAGAGTATTGTATACAATGTGACTGGACGGGATTAGGACTGTTATGTGAGGATTGCATAAAAAAGTCTGAGTTTGATGAAGAAATGTTTCTGGACATCTGTCATTCCCTCCGAATGGGAGCCTGGGTTACAATGGAAGTGATATTTATCCGGATCAATTTATGTCTAATTTGGAGAAACTACGAAGAATTGAATTATGTGTTTGCTGTGAACGAATATCGGGAATACGAATGAAGTGGAAAATCACCACACTCAAACGTAGTGTTTTCAATTCATCAAAAATATAATCGAATAGGGAGAAAAAATAATATGGATGCGGTTGCTTTACAAAACCTTTCAAAAACCTATTCCGGCGGGAAACAGGCGGTCAAGCAGATTTCTGTTTCCTTGGATCAGGGAGAAGTGTTTGGCTTTCTAGGGCCAAATGGTGCCGGAAAAACCACCACGGTGAAACTGTTAAATGGGATGCTCACTCCTTCAGAAGGAAGCTGTCAGGTGCTCGGTTTGGATTCGGCCAAGAAACCCGAAAAAGTCCACGCCCTGTCCGGAGTAGTAACAGAGCATGCCCAGATGTATAACACTCTGACCGGGATGCAGAACCTGATCTTTTATGCCTCCATATTCGGAATTTCAAAAAACGAGGCTCAAAAACGTGCCGAATCTTTATTAAAACAGTTGGACCTGGAGCAAGCCAAAGATCAAAAGTTATCCGCTTACTCAACTGGTATGCGGCAAAGGCTCTCTCTGGCCAGGGCGTTAATTCATAGGCCTAAAGTGCTTTTCCTCGACGAACCGACTTCCGGCCTCGACCCTGAAAGCGCCCAAAATGTCAACCAATTGATACAGGAATTGGCGAAACGAGAAGGAATCACAATTTTTCTCTGTACCCATCAGCTGCGGTATGCGCAGGAAATCTGTACTCGGTACGGCCTGATTGAGGAAGGGAAATTGCTGGCTGCTGGAACGCTTGAGGAACTGCGGGAGAAGGTATTCTCTGCTGCAACGCTTCAAATCCGTGCCAATAATATACCAGAGGGATTACCGTTTCAAAAAACCGGAGAACAGCAATATGAAATGGTACTTCGGCCTGACGATGAAATCCCAAGGCTCGTCCGTCAGATCGTAGAGGGCGGTGGGGACATCTATGCTGTGGCAGCTAAAAGGCCTTCGCTGGAGGATATTTACTTTGCGCTCACAGCCAAAGGGAAGGGGGATACATTTTGAAAAGCGCTATGATTGCTATCGTCAAAAAGGATTTTCGCAGTGTTACTGCCAATAAAAACCTGTTTATCGGACTTTTGGTTGTTCCGCTGGTTCTTACAATTATTTTGCCATCTGTCTTTGTATTCCTGATTTATTTTACGCCGGACGACCCGGATATTCAGAAGCTTTTGGAATTGCTGCCCCAGGCGGCGCACTCCGAAAGCCTGGAACTGACAATTGCCGGGCTTCTTCTCAACTTCATTCTCCCGGTATTTTTCCTGATTATTCCCATTATGGCCGCTTCTGTTATGGCAGCCAGCTCCTTTGTGGGAGAAAAGGAAAAACATACTCTGGAAACATTGCTTTACTGTCCTTTGTCGGTCAGGCAAATTTTCCGTTCCAAGGTCATAGCATCCTTTCTGCTGAGCATGATGGTATCCCTGATTTCCTTCTGCGCCATGTTACTGGTGTTTGAAACGGAGGTCTTTTTTCTGATGGGAAGCTTCCTACTGCCCGGCATCAGTTGGCTGATTATCCTTCTGCTGATTTCCCCGGCGATCTCATTGATTGCTGTAACGCTGATTGTCCGTGGCTCCGCCAAAGCACAGAGTGTGGAGGAATCCCAGCAGAGCGCCGTATTTCTGATTGTCCCACTTATCCTGTTGTTGGTCGGCCAGTTCACGGGGGTATTGCTCTTGAACGCATGGATTCTGTTGGGGGCGGGTGCAGTATGTGCACTGCTCGCCTGGGTGCTCCTCAAAAAGTGCATGGGACGGTTCACCTATGAAATGCTGTTGAAATAAAATCGCACAGCATTTCGTTGTGCTTTCATATAACTCATATTATAATAGACATGTCAGAAAAGTGGCATTTGCTGTTTTATATATTAGAAGGTTGTGACAGACGGCATTATAGACAGACAACATACTGAAAAGTCTTGGTCTAATGAACGGGCTGGGAGAATCCATTCATGGTCCCACGGTAGCTTGAATTTATTAAGAGCCCTTTTACTACGGAGTTTTTAGGAGTATCTTCAAATATAGATTTTACGGAGAATGATCTTGAAAAAAATGTAAATAAGGATTCTAGAATCCAGGCAGTACCGGCTGATTAGGTTCGGCCGGTACTGCGTGTCTCTTAATCAGGCATGAGGTATATTTGTGTATTCAGAAATTTCTTTGCTGACTGTACACAAGTCTGCTACGCTTAGCTGGTGAATATCGGAGTGCCCGGTCCTGGGTAGCTACTCCCATGGGGCAATTTCCGCTTCCGCAGATTCGATATTGCTGGCAGCCCACAGCCATCAGCCCGGCTGTCGCAACAGCCACCGCGTTGGCGCCCATTGCAAGTGCTTTTGTAAAATCCGAAGAAACTCTTAAGCCTCCGGTAATCACCAGGTCGATATCTGCATGTCTTTCATCCAAATACTTTCTGGCCCGATATAACGCATAAATCGTGGGAACACTTGTAGCATCTCTTAAAAGCCAGGGACTGGATCCCGTGGCACCGCCCCGTCCGTCAATTGTAATAAAATCCGGTTCCGCAAACAAACAATAATCCAGATCTCTTTCAATTCTGCCTGCCGCTATCTTTATTCCGATTGGACGGCCGTCCGAACGGCGGCGCAGTGTCTCTACCAGCGCTTTTAAGTCGTCTTTTGTATCAATTCCCGGGAAACGGGAAGGACTGATGACATCCTGGCCCAGGGGAGTGTTCCTTACGGAGGCAATTTCCGGTGTTACCTTTGATCCAGGGAGATGCCCGCCCATACCGGGTTTGGTTCCCTGGCCGATCTTAATTTCGATTGCATCTGAATTTTTCAGGTTCTTATCAGAATCACTGTACTTGTTCGGAACATATTCAAATATATACTTGTGGGCTGCATCCATTTCATCCGGCAGTATACCGCCCTCGCCGGAACACATGGCAGTCTGTGCCATGGCTGAACCTTTTGAGAGTGCTATTTTTGCCTCTCTTGACAGTGTGCCGAAGGACATGTGGGATATGTATACCGGACCGGCAAGAATCATCGGCCTTTTTGCATTTTTTCCAATTACAGTTGTAATATTAACAGGCGCATTCTTCTCCAGCGGCATAGGATTTAATTGTGCTCCTAAAATCAAGATTTCATCCCAGTCAGGCATGGGCATGGTGGTTCCCATGGCAGCATGAACACTTTTCCCAGTGACTGCCATCTCATGGATTTCACTCATATATCGGCTGTCGGGGTCCTCCCTTCTGAACCTGCTGTCATAAGAAAGATCCTGCATATCTGTGTCTGCTTCGGAGCTTTTCTTCTTGATTTTCTCTTCTACAGATTCCGTTTCTTTAGCTTCCTTTGCATCACTTATATATTTGTCGGAATGCTTTTCCCTCTGTTCATCATCATTATCATCGGATATTTTGATGAACTTTTCTATGAGCTGCTTACAGACTGGACATTGTTTTAGTTCTGAAATAGGTACTCCTTCTTTTTCCTCATCATAAATCGTACCACACACGGAACATTTATAAACTGCCATCTCCCGAACCTCCTTTGTTTTCTTTGAGTTCATTATATCTGGGCAATAGTGGGAAGTCAATGGAGATGGAGGTATCTAATTGTTTGAACTTGCAAGACATAAATGATATACTAAAAAATATTCGAAGGCTGAAATAGTCTAAATATCTAAACAAGCGGAAGGAGATAGAAGTTACTGTTATTTGGAGTTGTTATATATCAATGTAAACGGAGGCTATATATGAATGAATTAACAAGGAAACGCTGTGAACAGCTGATTGATAACCGTGATAAGGTAAAATCTGTGTTTACATGGGACGGGGGATTGATCCAGCTTTGCTGTGCGGGAATTTATTCAGAAAAGGGAAAGAATGTAGATGTTGCAGAATTAAAACAGAGCAAGGAGCTGCTGAAGAAGAAAGCTGGCGTATTTTCAAATTTTAGGGGTACTGCACGCTCTCCGATTGCTGCTATGCTGGCAGTCAGCGGCAATCCGGAGGGGACTTTGGATAAAGGTTTGAAAGTATATGAATTGTTAAAAAAAGAGTTCTGGAGCTCAAGCTACCTGCCGATTGCTGCCATGGTCCTTACACGAATGGCAGAGCCGTACCAGTATAAACAGATAGCTGTAAGAACCAGAGAGATTTATAATCGAATGAAAGCAGAACATCCATTTCTGACATCCGGTGAGGACAGTGCCCTCTGTGCTATGATAGCTTTGTCTGAAAAAACAGATGACGAATTGATTGAGGATATAGAAGCTTGTTATCAGATTTTAAAGGGAAACTTTTTTACCGCCAATTCGGTACAATCACTTAGCCATGTACTGGCATTGTATGAAGGTACGGCACAGGACAAGTGTGATAGAACCATGACACTATCTTATAAGCTCAAAGAATCAGGACGCAAATATGGAACAGGCTATGAACTTCCGACCCTGGGAGTCCTGGCTATGACGGGAGCAGATCTTGATGAGGTTGTCCACGAAATGGCACAAATAGATGATTGGTTATCCGTTCAGAAAGGTTTTGGGTTATTTGGAAGTGTTACAAGAAAGCAGAGGCTGATGTATGCAGGCATATTGGCGGAAAGGGATTATACAGACGATAGTACACTGCAGACAGCGGCTGTAAATGGCACCATTGCTGTAATTATAGCCCAGGAGGCGGCTATGTGTGCGGCAATAGCAGCCAGCAGTGCAGCAGCAGCGAATGGATCATCAAATTAATATTACAGAGGAATTTGAGATAGAATGGGGAACTGGATAGATGACGGAAGAAAAATTAAGTGAACTAAGAAGTGGATTTGATACTGCATTTATAAATGGAACTTTATCTTCTAATTTGGCATACAAACCGCAATTTATATCAAATAATCACAAGGAAGGGAAGAAAGTTTTATCATCTATCGAAGATGAGCTTCTGGTATGTGATTGTTTCCAAATTAGTGTTGCATTTATTACGATGGGTGGGATTACACCACTTTTGCAAACTCTAAAGGAGCTTGAAAAGAAGGAGATACCAGGGCAGATTCTTACAACAAATTACTTGAATTTTAGTGAACCGTCTGCTTTGGAAAAGCTTAATGGGTTACAAAATATTACATTAAAAATGTATGATGTGGAAGCTGCAGATGAAGGGTTTCACACGAAGGGATATATTTTTAAAAAGGAAGAAATTTATAGGATTATTGTGGGAAGTTCTAACATAACAAGTGCTGCGCTGACAAGCAATCGGGAGTGGAACACCAGGTTGATTTCTACAGAACAGGGCGAGTATGCACAGGAGATCGTTGAAGAGTTTTGTGAACTTTGGAATTCGGATTATGCATTGGAATTTGATGATTTTTATGAGACCTATAAGGTTCGGTACAACATTATTAAACATCAGAGAGAAATTGCTCGACAGGATGAAATCCCTTCCATAGAAAAGTATAAATTGCAGCCCAATTCCATGCAGACGGGATTCATAACAAATCTTAGAAAGATTCTTGAAGCTGGAGAGGATAGAGCATTGTTGATATCTGCAACAGGTACAGGTAAGACATATGCTTCCGCCTTTGCTATGCGTGAATTGGGATTTAAGAGAGTCTTGTTTCTTGTACATAGAGGACAGCTTGCAAGACAGACGAAGAAATCTTATAAACGTATATTTGATAAGTCGGTATCTATGGGATTGTTGGGGGCCGGCTCCTATGATTATGATAAGGATTATGTATTTGCAACTGTTCAGACATTAAACCGTGATGAACATCTATTACGATATAACCCTGAAGATTTTGATTGTATTATTCTAGATGAAGCACATCATAGTTCTGCAGATACATATCAGAAGATTATGGATTATTTCAAACCGAAACTGTGGTTAGGAATGACGGCAACTCCTGATAAACGTGATGATAATATTGAGGGAAGAAACATTTATGAACTCTTCCATTATCAGATCGCGTATGAAATTCGTTTGCAGCAGGCAATGGAAGAAAATATGCTGTGTCCGTTTCACTATTTTGGCATCAGTGATATATCCGTCCTGAAAGATAAGGAACTTAAATCAAAAAAGCTTTCTGCAAAGAATTTTAGTCAGCTAGTTAATGATCAACGTGTAATGAATATCATAGAACAGGCTGAGTATTATGGGTATAGTGGGGAACGTGTCAAAGGTTTAATTTTTTGCAGTAGGATTGATGAATCTGAGGAACTGTCTGCAAGGTTCAATGAAGCCGGTTATCGAACAATAGCTTTAAATGGAAATGCTTCTGATAATGAACGTGCAAAAGCATTTGAACGATTAGCCATGAATGAGGAAAACGCGACAGAAGAGATGCAGCCTTTGGATTATATTTTTTCAGTGGAGATACTTAATGAGGGTGTTGATATTGTGGAGGTAAACCAGGTGATTATGCTCCGTCCAACAGAATCACCGATTGTGTTTATTCAGCAGTTGGGGAGAGGCCTACGTAAGGCGGATAGAAAGGAATATGTGGTTATTCTTGACTTCATTGGAAATTATACAAATAATTTCATGATTCCAATTGCCCTATCTGGTGACCGCACGTACAATGCGGATGTTATCGGAAAGTATGTAATCAGCGGAAACAGCATAATCCCGGGTGCCTCTACAGTTCATTTTGACGAGATTGCAAAAGAAAGGATTTTTAACTCAATTGACAAGATTAAAGGTATTCGGGCAATTATCAGAGAGAGCTACATTTCGCTGAAAAATAGAATTGGCAAGGTTCCATATCTTTTAGATTTCTATGAGAATGGTGAAGTGGACCCTCTGGTCATAATAAGAGAATATAAAACTTATCAGATATTTCTGGAATCCGTAGAAAAGGAGTCATATATCGACGTAATTACAGAGGATGAAAAACTAACTTTGGAGTATCTTTCCAAAACCATTTTAAGCGGAGCAAGGCCCTATGAGTTGGAAATCCTAAAACAACTTTTTAATAAAGAAGAAATACCTATAGATAAATTGCAAAGAGATTTCAAATCCGAATATGGTCTTAGTATAGATTTAAATTCTATAGAAAATGCAGTGAATGTATTACAAGGGCATTTTGTAAGTAAAGAGCAAGAATATCAAAAGTATTGCCACATCGATATCCTTCGATATAATAGAGGATCAGCTCTTGAAAGAATGCAAAGTTATGCTGAACAATTACAGCACAGAGAGTTTTATAAGCAGCTCAATGATATAGTTTCGGTGGGACTACATAGATACAAGGATAAATACTCAACGGGAAAGGTTGAAGGAAGTCCATTTGTTCTTTATGAAAAATATTCCAGGCGGGATGTAAGTTTGCTTATGAACTGTGAGAAGGATCTCTCTTCTATAATGTATGGGATGAAACGAATAGAAGAGGATGTTTTCATTTTTGTTACATATCACAAAGCCGAAAACGAGGATGGAGATAAGATTTATGCAGAAGGGAAACCAGACTATGCTGATGAATTTGAGAATAATATGCTCTTTTGCTGGGATTCTCAAATAGGAAAAGGGCTCGACAGCTCATATATGAATGAAGTAATGACAGCCAGGAATAAACATCTTATGGTAAAAAAGAATGACGCAGAATCAAGTTTTTATTATATGGGAGAATTTGATGTAATTGATACAAAAGAAGCACAGAAGACAAATAACAAAGGGAAACAGCAGGTAATTACTAAGGTGACAATGAAAATGCACCATGCTGTTCGGGAAGATCTGCTGCGTTATTTAGAGAGTGGATTAGAAAAAGAGGGGGAAACGATAGGATGAAAACAGTGAGAGTTGCAGCGGCTGTAATCGAAGCTGACGGAAGAATATTTGCTACCCAGCGTGGATATGGAGAGTTAAAAGGCGGCTGGGAGTTCCCGGGAGGTAAGATTGAGGCGGGAGAGACACCTCGACAGGCACTTAAAAGAGAAGTTATGGAGGAACTGGACACTGAAATTTCAGTCGGCGATCTGATAGATACGATTGAATATGATTATCCTACTTTTCATCTTTCCATGGATTGTTTCTGGTGTAAGATAATATCGGGAGATTTAGTTCTTAAGGAACATAAGGCCGCAAAGTGGTTATCAAAAGACAGGCTGGAATCTGTGGAATGGTTGCCAGCTGATATTACATTAATTGATGTGATACGGGGAAGCATGTAATCTGGGTAATTTATTCGCAGGATAGCTGCTATGGGCAAATTATTGGATATATTTTTTTTAGTTTTGGGCTTAAAGGTGTCATACCAAGATTACAAATACAGTTGACTTTTTCTTATAAAAAATATAATGTTAAGCTGCAGAATAAAAAATTGCAGACATGACATATTTTTCAATTGTGCAATTTAAAGAAGATTCTTTGGTGGAGGTGAAATGTAGTGGCAGGGATTAAGGATGTAGCCAAAAGGGCCGGTGTCGGTGTGGGGACTGTATCCAGGATGCTCAATGACAGTGGTTATGTGGCAGAGGAGACCAGGGAGAAGATTGAGATTGCAATGCGGGAATTGAACTATACTCCGAATGAACTTGCCAGAAATCTTTACCATAAACGTACAGGAATTATTGCAGTACTCGTTCCAAATGTGTCTAATCCGTTTTTTGCGGAATTTGTTGATTACGTGGAAGCTGAGTTATATAAAGCCGGATTTAAGATGATGCTCTGCAATACAGTAAAGGAAAGCAATGCGGAACTTGAATACCTGGATATGCTGAATCGGCACATTGTAGATGGCGTGATTACGGGCGTGCATTCTTTGGATGTGGAAGAGTACAAAAAGATTCATAAGCCCATTGTTGCTCTGGATCGATACCTGGGGGACCATATTCCGGTGGTGGCAGTCGATCACAAGGAGGGCGGCCGACTGGCAGCAGAGGCTTTGATCAGCAACGGTTGTAAAAGGATTCTGCATTTCAGAGGAGCCACAACAGTTGAGTCCCCATATCATGAAAGACACTATGAGTTTGAACGTATTATGAAAAAGAATCATATAGAGACCTATTCATATGAACTGAAATGGAATCGCTTTGATCCGGAATACTATCTTGAAGTTGTTGAAGATGTTTTTTCAAGAGGATTTGATTTCGACGGTGTGTTTGCTGTCGACTGGCTGACCATTGAGTGTATGAATGAGGCTATCCGAAAACATCTGAAAATACCCCGGGATGTGAAATTTGTTGCCTATGACGGAACATTCATCACGAAAATGGTGGAACCGAAGATGACAGCTGTCGTGCAGCCTGTTGAAGGCCTTGCAAGAGAATCAGTCCGGCTGTTGAGCAATCTGATCGGTGGGAAAGAGTATAGGAATAAACAGGTTGTTTTGGGAGTGCAGCTTAGAAAGGGGAACACAACAATTGTATAATGAAAGTAAAAAAGCATTGACATATTTGATGAAAAGATTATAATGAAAAATGTAAAGAAAAACTGTCACAAATTTTTTTCGGGCATATGGAACCCATTCCACATGCCAAATGTACGGTTGCCTTTTTTATTTTTCAGGGGTATGGAACGCGTTCCACAAAGAGGGGAATGAATTACATAGCTTGCGAGAGAGTAGGAATATGGATTATAGAATTGGTAACAATTTATTTATGAGCTGAAAAAGGAGGAAGAGAATGAAAAAAAGAATTCTTAGTATCATGCTTGCAGCAGCAATGATAGGAACAATGGTAGTCGGATGTGGCTCAAAGAAAGACACAAAGAAGGCCCAGAACAGCGGGAAAAGTATTACAATTTTGGTGGAAAGCGGTTCGCCTGCCGAGGCTTTGGCGAAAGATACAGCAGAAGCCTTTGAAGAGGAGACGGGGTGCAAGGTTGTTATTGATGCGGTTGCGTACACTGGAATGTATGACAAGCTTTCTACAGAGATTAAGGCAAAGCAGGCTGCACATGATGTGGCAGGTATGGACGTAGTCTGGTTAGCCGCATTTGCTGATGCAATTGAACCAATAAATGATGCAGACACAAGTGATTTTCTTCCCACGTTAAAGGATAGTGGAACGATTGATGGAAATCTTGTCGGGTATCCTATGTGGGTAAACACAAAAATATTGATTTACAGAAAAGATCTCATTCCTGAAGATAAGGTTCCAAAGACATGGGAAGAGTACCAGACACTTGCAAAAGAACTGAATACCGATGATATGAGTGGGACAACTGTTTTCGGCAGTGGCACTGATGCAGTCTGCTCTTTCCTTGATTTTGCATGCCAGGCCGGTGCAGAAGGACTTGTGTTTGATAAAGATGGCAATGTAAATATTACTGACCAGCCTTATGTAGATGCATTGAATTTTATGGTGGAGAACGCTGATGCTGATTACACACCGGCAGACTCACTTTCAACAGCAGCTACAGAGTCTCAGGAACTCTTTACTAACGGAAAAGTTGCAATGCAGCTAAATTGGAGCCATCAATACCCGGCAGCAGTAGAGGTCCTTGGAGAAGATAAAGTGGGCTGTGCACCGATGATTGGCGGAAGCGCCGGTATCGGAGCAACTACAGGTCCCTGGTATGAATGTGTAATGAAGAATTCTGAAAACAAAGAGATGGCTAAAAAGTATGTGAAATTCATGTATGATCACAATGCAGATTATATGGATCTTACATTAAAGATTGCGGGAAGAACATCTGTATACGAAGAAGCAGGTAAAACGCCGGGCAATGAGCATACAACAGCAGTTCTTGAAACCTTAGGAGCTAAACAGTCACAGGCAAGACCTATGGTGGCAACATGGTCTCAGATTGAGGAAGTTCTGACAAACGTTGTAGAATCCAGCATAGGCGGAGCAGATGTAAAAAAGACTCTTGAAACAGCAAAAACTGAAATTGAAGCAATTGGTAAGTAGCTGAAGCAGCGTGTTTGAACAGATGAAATGATTAACAGAGGGCATTCCAAAAAGTTTAGGAAGACATAAGCGGGGAATGACCCTCTGTTTTAAAAAGGTGGTATGCAGGAATGAAATTGATTTCAAGAAAAACCTTATTATTATTCTTTCTTCCGGGTGCAATATTCATGGGTGCATTTCTTATATATCCAATTATTACAATGGTAATTGACAGTTTCTTTGAAATTGGGATTACAGGTGATAAAACATTTATTGGTTTGGAAAATTACATGCATGCATTTACAGCCGGCGGTTTTTTAAAGCAGTTAAAGAATACATTGGTTTATATCGTGATAGCCGTAGGAGTTGAGACGGCTTTAGGTTTATTATTTGCATTATTTTTTGAATTAGATTATAAAGGCAGCAAGATTGTCCGCTCCCTTATGATGGCACCTCTCATGATAGCACCATTAGTAGCAGGTCTTACATGGAAGTTAATGATGAGCTCCAGTTTTGGAATTGTGAATGAACTTTTGACAAGGATAGGAATCCTGTCAAGTCCCAGTGATATTCTGTGGCTGGCAGATGAAAGATGGTCACTGCTTGCATGCTGTATTGCGGATATCTGGCTCACAACACCATTTATGATGTTGATGATACTGGCCGGACTGCAGGGAATGGATTCCAGTATGATTGAAGCTGCAAAAATAGATGGAGCAAGTACACTGCAGCAAGTTTTTGCTATTAAGCTTCCGGTAATCAAACCAGTTTTGCTGACTGCATTATCAGTTAGAATTATTGACGCAGCCAGAACCTTTGATATTATCTGGGCGATGACTGAAGGCGGTCCTAATAGTTCTTCAGAAACACTCAGTATTATTATATACAAGACACTGACACGGTACAACAATATCGGTTATGCAAGTGCAATGGCAGTCGTATTTATTGCGGTTTTAGTCGTATTTACGCTGGTATTCATGCAGAGTCTTTGGAATCCAAAGAAAAAGAATATCTAGTCGGTTTGATAGGAGGCAAAAAAGTGAAGAAAAAGGGTGAAATAGGAAAAAAGCTGGGAATAATCTTGTCAGTGATTCTCACTGTATTTTGGCTTTTTCCATATATCTATGTGATTTCATGTTCATTTAAACCAGGGCCAGAAGTAATCGCAGTCCCACCAAGATTTTTCCCAAAGGTACTTTCAGTTGAGAACTTTTCGGGGTTGTTCGAACGAATGGATGCATTAAAATATTTAATGAACAGTTTGAGTGTTTCACTGATCAGTACAATTATTGCATTAATTCTGGGATCTCTTGCGGCATATGCCATTCAGCGTTCAGGGGCAAAATTATCTGTGCTATTGGTTATTTTAGTTTTGTGCCTGAAGATGATTCCTACTTCAAGTATTGTAGTGCCGATTTATGAATTGATTTGTAATCTGGGCTTATATGACACAAGAATCGCCTTGATTATTGTGTATGCAGCTATTAATATGCCGTTTGTCATGTGGACGATGTTAAGTTTTTATGAAGGAATCCCTACAACGCTGGATGAGGCAGCATTTGTAGACGGAGCAAATAGTCTGCAGACGTTTCGGAAAGTTATCCTGCCGATTTGTAAACCGGGGTTAGCAACAGCATTTATATTTACTTTGTTCCTTGCCTGGAACGATTTTCTTGTTGCACTGTTATTAACCAGTACAAATGCAAAGACATTTACGGTTGGATTAGCAGGATTTTTGTCTGCATATAATTTGGATCTGGGACCCATGTGTGCCGGGGCATTTTTGTTTAGCTTCCCGGTAATGATCATCTCGCTTATGGCTCAGAAATATATTGTGCAGGGAATGACTGCTGGGGCAGTAAAGGGTTAAAAACGATGGAGGAGTCTTATGTCTAAAGAATTAATGCAGCAGAACATTGAAAAGGCTCAGTGTGAGATAGACAGCAAAAAGAATATTGTGAAAAATGGAAATATGCGTCAGCATTATCATTTTATGCCACAGACTGGCTGGCTGAATGATCCTAATGGATTAATTTATTTTAAAGGTAAATATCATTTCTTTTTCCAGCACAATCCTTATCATGGATTCTGGGACAGCATGCATTGGGGACATGCTGTCAGTGATGACATGCTGCACTGGGAATATCTGCCGATCGCACTGGCTCCCAGTGAACCATATGATAATCATCAGCATGGTGGATGCTTTTCAGGTAGTGCAATTGAGCATGAGGGCAAGCTGTTTTTGATGTTTACCGGAACAACTAATGAAGGAAAAGGATTTGAGCAGACTCAATGCATTGCCTATAGTGAAGATGGACTTCATTTTGAAAAATATAAAGGGAATCCGGTGCTGACTGCCCCAGAAGGTATTCCGACTGATCAGTTCCGTGATCCTAAGGTATGGAAACATGAAGATACTTATTATATGGTATGTGGCGCAAGCTGTAATAATAAAGGGCTGGCACTACTCTATCGATCGAAGGACATGTTTCACTGGACGTTTTTCAATGAATTGGCTGAGAGCCGTGGAGAATGGGGGTATATGTGGGAATGCCCGGACTTCTATCCCTTGGGTGATAAATATGTCCTAACGTTTTCGCCTATGGGTGCAGGTGAACATACTGCTGTGTACCTGGTTGGTGATTTTGATTATGAGACAGGCAGGTTTAATTCTCATGTAAATGGTGAGATCGATTGGGGACTTGACTATTATGCACCCCAGTCCCTTCTCACACCGGACGGAAGAAGAGTTATGGTCGGGTGGTCCAATGAGTGGGAATGGATGCCGGCATGGAAGGACTGGGGCCCGACTTACAAGGAGGGCTGGTGTGGTTCTTTCAATATTCCGAGGGAAGTGCGCATGATGGAAGATGGTACACTGCAGTTTCCTCCAATAGCAGAGGTGGAGACTATACGAGAAAATCCAGAGTACAAAGGTACGCTTGCGGTGTCAGAAAAAGAGACAGAACTGACAGCCGGAGACGGAGTGTGCTTTGAACTGAAAATGAAGATAGATCTTGAAAAAACAGATGCTGACAGGCTGGAATTAAGTCTGCGATGTGGAGAGGGCAGGAAGACTACATGCTTGTTTGATTTTAGGAAAGCAGAATTGATTGTAGACAGAAATACGGCAGACGGATGGAGCAGGGGCATTTCAAGAAGTTTGATGTATTTAAAAGGGAAAAAGGAACTGGATGTGCACATTTTATCTGACCAGAGTTCTCTGGAAATCTTTACAGACCAATATCAGAATAATCATTCCAACAATATATTTGCGGGAGATGAGCAGAATAAGCTGCAGCTTCGGGCAATTGGGGGTAGTGCGCTTATAAAAGATGTGGAAACCTATGGATTGAATAATTGATATTGAATTGACAGGAGGATTAATTAATGATAGGTAAGAATTATTATAATGTAACGGAATGGAATGTTGGTAATCCGTATGAGGATATCGGGGAAGTAATTAACAGTATCATTGCGGATATTAAAAGCAGGCAAACAAAGTCTGATATTAATGAAGGAGGAAAACCGGGCGCTGTTATCTATATTCCGACAGGTGATTATCATCTTACCACCCAAGTAGTTATAGATATCAGCTATCTGAGAATTGTGGGTTCCGGACATGGTTTTACATCTTCGAGTATCCGTTTTAATACTCCAAAAAGTGAATGGGCAGACTGGCATGAAGTGTGGCCGGGAGGAAGCCGCATACTTGTGGATATTCCTCTTAAGGCTGGAGATGAGGAATCTGCGGGAGCAGCATTTTACGTTAAGCGGAGTGGAGATCCCCGCATAAGTTCGGTAGAGTTTGCTGATTTTTGTATTGATGGTTTACATTTTCTGGATGATGGTTCAGGTGAGAAAGATCCGGAAAATACCTATATAAATGGAAAAACAGGTATTTATGTTGCAAGTGCGGGAGACTCGTTTCGGATTACAGGAATGGGAATTGTATATTTGGAGCATGGTATTACTATTTATAATGCAGATGCGCTGGCCATACATGATAACTTCATAGCTGAATGTGGCAACTGCATAGAATTAAGAGGTTCAGGACAAGCCTCAAAAATAACCGATAACCTGATAGGAGCCGGGTATAAAGGATATTCAATTTATGCTCAAAACTTTGGAGGACTTTTAATCACGGCGAACAATATTTTCCCACGTGGTTCAAGCAGTGTCCATTTTTCCGGTGTGGTACGCTCTAGTATTTCGAGTAATAGATTCCATTCATTTTACCCGGGAATGCTGGTATTTAAAGACAATTGTTCAGAAAATCTGGTTTCTTCAAATCATTTTCTGCGGGACCACGAACCCTGGCCTCCTATGCAGAAATATGATAATGGTTTAGATGATTTATATGGTCTTCTGTATATTAGCGGCAATAATAATTCTGTGATTGCTAATCACATTTCAGAGACAATAGATACGCAGTACATTACTCCATCAGGTGCGACACCTGTAATAATACATGTTGTTTCCGGAAAGGGAAATTATATTTCTGATAATCATATTGTAGCAACTTCCGAGGCATCGGAGGGACAGGATGCAGCAGAGGAGTCCTGTTTCTCTGCACAGGTAGGAGCACTGCTGACGATTGATAAATTAGAGACACTTGATGTAATAACAGTACTGGTGGAAAAGGAATCATATCAAAATACAATTCTTGATACGGGGAGTGATGCACAGGTCGTCTTGGACAGGTCTGTAAATGCATGCAGAGCCACACCTTCGCCGGGAGTATAAATATTTTAAGGCCATTATGGAGGGATATCCTTTGTAGTGGCTTTTTTCTGTATGAAAATAAAGTTAATATTCATGATATGTTTGCTCAAATTAAAAAATGGGGATAAGTCAAAGCGCAGATATAGATCCATTGCACATATGCATTAATACAGAAGAGAATTGAAAAGATATATAAAGAGTTTGTGACAGGTTAACAAAGCAGCAGTGCATTCTATTTAGCTTGAAAGTCACTGCTGTTTTTATTATTTTAGAGCTTTTGCAATGTAATAATCTGACGTGAAATTGAATAAAATGTTGAAATTATATAAAAACAAGAGGAGATATCAGCGTGGAGAAGGTAAAGAAAAAATCGTCCGGCATGAATCCTTTTGTCATTCTATTTCTTGTAATGCTGGTGTGTGCGGCTGCGTCCTATTTCATTTCCCCGGGAGCATTTGAACGTATCGAGGAAAATGGCCGGACCATGGTTGTTGAAGGCAGTTTTCATAAGGTAGAAAGGACGCCTGTATCTATAGGGAATTTCTTCCTTGCTATTCCACAGGGGCTTGTCGGTGCTGCCATTATCATGTTCCTTGTTATGCTCGTGGGTGGGTTTGTGCAGGTGTATCTGGACACAGGAGCTCTGGATAAAGGAATAGCAAAAATACTGCGGGCCTCGGATAAATTTGGAAGCCCCATTGTTCTTGTGATTATTATGCTGTTGTTTTCCCTGATAGGTGGATTTCTTGGCTGGGCTGAGCAGATTATTCCTTTTGTTCCTATCATTGTGTCTATTTGTCTTGCTTTAGGCTATGACACTGTTGTTGGGATGGCTTCCAGTGCTTTTGTGTGCATGATGGGCTTCGCAGTATCCCCAACAAATGTATACACTGTGGGGATATCCCATGAAATAGCACAGCTGCCCATGTTTTCCGGCATGTGGCTTCGTCTGATTGCGTTAGTAGTAATAGAAACTGTTATCATGATTTATATACTTGTCTATGCTGCCAGAGTGAAAAAGAATCCGGCCAAAAGTATCGTCTACGGTATTGATAACAGCAGTCTTAAAAGAGACTACAGCGCTCTAAAAGACAGCAAGATGACAAATAATCAGATTCTGGCACTCCTTATCTTTGGAATTACATTTGTTGTGGCTATTTTCGGAGTCCTACATTATAGCTGGGAGATGGAGCAGCTCTCAGCCGTATTTCTGGCAGGCGGACTTTTGGGAGGTCTTGTCGGGCGTTTGGGCGTAAATGGCACCACGGGGAGCATTGTGAAGGGTGCTAAGGGTGCAGTGGACGGAGCACTGGTTATTGGGCTGGCACGTGCGATTCAGGTAGTGATGACCCAGGGAGGCCTGATTGATCCCATCATACATTTCTTTTCGCAATCACTGGGTGGCTTTTCCCCATGGCTTGCCGCAATAGGCATTTTCGTGGTGACTCTCCTTGCAGACGGTCTTATTCCCTCTGGCAGCGGCAAAGCAATCGCGATCATGCCTATTATCATCCCATTGGCGGATATGCTTGGAATCACCAGACAAACTGCAACTTTAGCATATCAATTTGGGGACGGCTTTGCCAATATGTACTGGTTTACGAACGGAACTCTTTTAATTTTCCTCGCCGTTTCAAAGGTGCCTTTACGCAAATGGTATAAGTTCCTCTGGCCCCTTCAGATTGTGCTGACTGTTATTGCGATTGCATTCCTTGGGATTGCGATTGCCACCAATTATCAATAAAACGAGGAGGATTTAAGTTGAAATCTTATGAACTGGCTTTGGCCGAAAAACAATACATCATTGGTTTGCGACGGCATTTTCACAGCCACCCGGAATTGAGCTGGCAGGAATATGCCACCACAAAAAAAATCTGCGAAGAACTTGATAAATTATCAATCCCTTACAAGAAACTGCCGAAGACCGGTGTGATAGCAACATTGGAGGGTACAAAAAAGCATCCTGTGATTGGCCTTCGAGCAGATATTGACGCTCTTCCTATTAAAGAAGTAAAGGACTTAACTTTCAAATCATTAAACGAAGGGGTGATGCATGCCTGCGGGCACGATTCTCATATGTCTATGCTGCTTGGCGCTGCAAAGATTTTAAGTGAACATAAAGAGGAATTAAACTGCACGGTTCGTTTTATCTTTCAGCCGGCGGAGGAGACGATTCAGGGAGCTAGAACCCTGTTAAATAATGCCGAGGTGATGGAGTGTGACAATCTTTTTGCAATTCATATTTTCCCGTATATTGCAACAGGGAAAATCTCTGTGGAAGAAGGGCCGCGTTTTACATCTGCGGATACCATTAAGTTTAAAATTATGGGCCGGGGAGGCCATGGTTCCATGCCTCAGGACACCGTAGATCCAATTGTTGCTTCTGCAGCTGTTATAAATGATCTGCAATCCATTGTAAGCCGCGAAATAGACCCCAGAGATACTTGTGTTATCAGTGTTTGTTCCATTCATGCAGGCTATGCTGCCAACATAATTCCGAATAATGTGGAAATGCTGGGGACAGTGCGCACATTTAACCCGAAGGTAAGGGAAATACTGCCGGAAAAAATCGAGAGGGTGATTGCCGGGACATGTGAAACATTCCGTACCACGTATGAATATGAGTTCATCCGCGGGACCGCCGCAACAATCAACGAGCCTAAAAGCAGTGCAAGGGCAGAACGAGCTGTGCGGGAGATACTGGGAGAAGAAGGGCTTGTCAAGTACGAAAAAACTCCCGGAGGTGAAGACTTTGCCTGGCTGCTTGAAAAGAAACCGGGATGCCTTGCATTTGTAGGATGCCGCAATGAAGCACATGACCAGAAGTATGCACTGCACAATGAGCGCTTTGATCTGGATGAAGAGGCGCTGGTAAACGGAGCCGCTCTGTTTGTACAATATGTGCTGGTTACACAGGATGAAATATAATATCTGAAAAAACCATTAGGCAAACCACAGCCGGTTGCAAGGGGAAATTATATTTGCGAGGCCGGCGGCGGGCTTAGCTATGATACCTTTTCGTCTATTAATTTGCAGATTCGGGAAACTAAAAAAGGGTAACCGGATGTATAATCATAGATTAGTCTGGCAATATATTTAATATCCATTCCCGTTTTATAATCCTGTTCATATTCTGCAAGCATTCCTGCTATTTCATCTGTTGAAAAGCTCATATCAATTCTCCCTTCTGCGGGGAAATTTTATATTTTCCAATTATTTGATGATACGAGGGTCCAAAGGTTATGTGTTTCATGCTTGCACGAAAAAGAGCATAACTTTGGGACCCTCACACCATTTGAATCTATATTAACATAATGTGACGGCTCTGTGTTTACAATACTTGAAATAATTTAAATAATATGGTAAGTATTACAGTAGTCGAAACATAGAAAAATCTGTTGACAAATGTACTTTAATATATGATTATTAAAAGGACGACTTTAAATGTTATGGAAGGAAATGAAAATGTATAATTTTGGCGAATTTTTGGCGCAGACGAAGGACAACCCTGCCCTTCTGATTACAGTTGTGCTGACTCTGGCTGTTATTTTAGTCAACGGCTGGACAGATGCCCCCAATGCTATTGCTACAGCGGTGTCGACAAAGGCAATACCTCCGCGTCCGGCGATCACAATGGCGGCAGTGTTTAATTTTCTTGGAATTTTAGTAATGACTGCAATCAATAAGAATGTAGCCCAGACCATTTACAACATGGTGGATTTTGGAGATAATGCTCATCAGGCACTGGTGGCATTGTGTGCGGCGATGATTGCCATAGTAATGTGGGCCGTTGCGGCCTGGGCATTTGGCATCCCGACCAGTGAAAGTCATGCTTTGATTGCCGGTCTTACGGGGGCGGCTATAGCCATGCACGGGGGGCTTGACGGTGTAAATGGCAGTGAATGGCTGAAGGTAATTTATGGTCTGGTACTCTCCACATTTCTGGGATTTGCTATGGGATATATTGTGGTAAAACTGATTGGCCTGATATTTGGCGGCGTTGACCGCCGCCAAACTACCGAAATATTCCAGAAAGCTCAGATTGGCGGAGCTGCAGCTATGGCTTTTATGCATGGGGCGCAGGACGGACAGAAATTTATGGGTGTATTTTTGTTGGGCATAGCTCTCAATAACGGGGATACAAATGCCGGGCTGTTTGAAATCCCATTCTGGCTGATTGTAATTTGTTCTTTGATAATGGGGCTTGGGACATCCATCGGCGGTTATAAGATTATTAAGGCTGTGGGCATGGATATGGTTAAGCTTGAAACTTATCAAGGGTTTGCAGCGGACCTGGCAGGTGCGGGATGCCTGCTGCTTTCATCACTTACCGGTATGCCGGTTTCCACGACCCATACAAAGACTACGGCAATTATGGGCGTAGGTGCAGCAAAGAGCATTAAACAGGTTGACTGGAGTGTAGTAAAAGAGATGGTAATGACCTGGATATTGACATTTCCTGGCTGCGGTTTAATTGGCTTTGTAATGGCAAAACTATTTACAATGTTTTTTTAAAGAAAGGATACAGAAATTATGGCAAAGAAAAAGAGCCCTTATTTTGAAGACTTTAACAGGATGGTGGAATGTTCCTGCAGAGCAGCGGAACATTTGAAGAAAACACTCAGAGAATTCACTCCTGACACTTTTGAGGAAAAATGTGAATTAATGCATGAGATTGAAAACGAAGAAGACGACATTAAGCATGAGATGATGGAGCGTCTTGCAAAAGAATTCATACCTCCGATTGATAGGGAAGACATTATTGATATGTCACACCACCTGGATAATGTAACAGATAAAATCGAGGAAATTGTGATGAGAATGCATATGTATAATGTCCAGACACTCCGGACCGATGCAAATACGTATGCAGATATCATACTAAAGATGTGCGATAAATTAAAAATAGCGGTGGATGAGTTTCCAAACTTTCACAAATCAACTACACTTAAAGAAAAAATCATTGAGATCAATACAATTGAAGAGGAAGGCGATCGTTTATATATGACCGCAGTCAGAGAACTCTTTGAACAGGAAAGCAATCCCCTGCAGATTTTTGCCTGGAGTAAAATCTTTGATCTAATGGAAGATTGTTGCGATGCCTGTGAGCATGTGGCGAATGTAATGGAAATGGTTATCATGAAAAATGGCTAAAAAGGGAGCGTTTCCCTGGGGTGCAACTGCCGGTTGACAAATTTCCAAGTTGGATTGGTGGCCGGCAACCAGTCTTTTTGCTAAGATAATATTATCTTAAGAGAGCATTTTGCGATATCGTAAGCTAAAAAGTAAAAATTTTGTGTGAGGAGAAGTTTTATGATTTTGGCGGAGAAGATAATGAAGCTCAGAAAACAAAACGGCTGGTCTCAGGAAGAACTGGCAATGAAACTGAACATTTCCCGACAGTCGGTTTCAAAATGGGAGAGCACTGCAGCAATTCCGGACTTAGATAAAATTATTAAGTTGAGTGAAATCTTCGAGGTGAGCACCGATTATTTATTAAAGGATGAGCTGGAGGACGAGGCCCGCGTTGGAACAATTTCTGATGATGAATCGGATTATAATAATGAATCTGTAAGAACTGTTTCACTGGAAGATGCCAACAGCTACATGGAGATGGTTGACGGAGCAGCCAAGAAGATGGCGGGAGCAGTTTCGGCATGTATTCTTTCACCGGTACTTTTAATTTTGCTGGGCGGTTTGTCAGAATATCAGGAGACAGGAATTACAGAAGATATGGCAGGAGGGGTAGGAGTGACAGTTCTGCTTTTGATAATTGCAGGAGCTGTTGCAGTATTTATCCTGATTGGGATGCAGCTGGACAAATTTGAATACTTGGAAAAGGAGTCCCTTAACCTGCAGTATGGTGTGGCAGGTATTGCACAGACGAAACGCGACTACTTTGAACCGGTCTTTAAGAGATGTATAGCTTCCGGTGTTGCACTTTGCATTATCAGTGCTGTGCCGATTTTGATAGCAGCAGCTTTTAATCCACCGGATATGGTATATGTTTATTGCGTTGCTTTTCTTCTCATATTGATAGCTTTTGCTGTTTTCCTATTTGTATGGTCCAGTATGATTTATGGAAGCTATCAAAAGCTCCTGGAAGAAGGGGATTATACCCGGAGTAAGAAACTCGAGAATAAAAGAAATGATAACCTGTCAAAGGTATACTGGTGCACAGCGACAGCTATATACCTGGGGGCAAGTTTTCTTACACGAAGGTGGGAAATCACCTGGGTTGTATGGCCCTGCGCCGGTGTTTTTTATGCTGCGGTGTGTGGAATCGCTGCTATGCTCAGAAAAAGTTGAATATAAACCAAAAGAAGGCAGTGAGAAGAACTTTACAATCCTGCCTTCTTTTTTGTGTATAAAGTTAATAAAATAGAAAATGTATGAAAAGTATACAAATAGTTTATAAACATATAGAAAACATTGATTAAATAATGTGAAAATGTTATCATAGTAGTATGGAATTTTACTAAGATTCAGGCTGGGAAAAGGGGGCTGTAGTGAGGCTTTAAACAAAAAATGTAAATTAGAAAAGGGGGTTTTGGTGTGGAGACACTGAACAATATCGTATTGACGATCCAGCATTATCTTGCAGATTACATTTTGATTATACTGCTTTTGGCCGGAGGTGCATGGTTCACAATACGATTAAATTTCATTCAGGTAAGAGGTTTCAAAGAAGGGATGAAAAGGACTTTCGGAGAATTGTTTTCCAAGAAAGGCGAAGCAGGGAAAGACGGAATGTCCTCTTTTCAGGCCCTTGCGACAGCAATCGCTGCACAAGTAGGTACCGGGAATATCGCAGGAGCAGCCACAGCGTTGGCAATTGGCGGACCGGGTGCTATTTTTTGGATGTGGATTGCCGCCTTCCTAGGGATGGCGACGATTTTTGCAGAAGCAATCATGGCCCAGAAGTATAAGCAGGTCGGTAAAGACGGGCAAATCACAGGAGGGCCTGTGTACTATATTCGGGCAGCATTTCAAGGTACATTTGGAAAAGTCCTGGCAGGTATTTTCGCTGTGCTGATTACTTTAGCTCTTGGCTTTATGGGAAATGCAGTGCAGTCCAATTCGATTGCATCGGCCTTTAATACAGCGTTTGGCATCCCTCAGCCGGTGATGGGAGTAATTGTTGCAATAATCGCACTGTTTGTATTTGTAGGCGGAATGAAAAGAATTGCAAAGGTTACAGAAATCATAGTACCGTTTATGGCAGTTCTTTACATTATAGGATCACTGATTGTCATTTCCTACAATTACAAGAATATCCCCTATGCATTTGCCTCAATATTTGTCGGTGCATTCAAGCCTTCAGCGGTTTCCGGCGGTGCAGTAGGTGCAACGATTAAACTTGCCCTGACGAAAGGCGTTGCCAGAGGTCTCTTCTCCAATGAAGCAGGTATGGGTTCCACGCCTCATGCACATGCCGTAGCAAAAGTAGATCATCCGGTAGAACAGGGTTTCCTGGCAATGACAGGGGTATTCATTGATACATTTATTGTTCTGAACGTGACAGCATTGGTAATCATTACGACAAAGTCAATTCCATCCGGAAAGACAGGCGCAGAACTGAGCCAGTTCGCATTTTCTACGCTGTACGGAAAAGGAGGAGACATCTTTATTGCAGTTTGCCTGCTCTTCTTCGCATTTTCCACAATCATAGGGTGGTATTTCTTCGGTGAAGCCAATGTAAAATACTTATTTGGTACAAAAGCTGTAAGGATATATGCTGTGCTGGTAGCAGTATGCGTTGTACTGGGCTCCTTAGCACAGGTAGACCTGGTATGGAACATGGCCGACTGCTTCAACTCCATGATGGTAATCCCGAACATCCTGGCACTGTTTATGCTGACCAAAGTAATTAAGTCGGTTCACGATGACTATTACAAGAACTTCCAAAAGAAAAAATAAAAAAATGAGTACATAATGTTACCTGTATAAAGAGCCACGGGCAGGCTGCCCCGGGGCTCTTTCTGATTAAATAGATGTATTTCTCAACAGGTGTGGATTTATCTTAGGGCTGCTTTCTCATGTTTTGCGGGTCCCAAAGTCATGTTTTTTTCATGTAAACATGAAACTACATGACTTTGGGACCCTGGTATCATATTCTTGTCTTTTTGATAATAGTATAAATAGTGAAAGGACTTATTAAAAAAACTTGTCAAAAGAGGCTGCATATAAACTGGCAGACAATAATAAAGGAGGATGAGATAATGAGGTTAAAAAGAGCAGCAGTGGTCTTAACATTTACGCTTTTGATCACATCAATTACCGGGTGTGTGCCGGGCGGCAAAGAAGACGATACTAACAGCACAGAAGCTGATGCAGCGGGTGGGGAAAAGGTTCTAAAAGTCGTATTGGACGAACCGCCGACGCTGGATCCGCAGATGGCAAACTCTATGCCCAGCCAGACTATTCTGTACCATCTGGGTGCTGGATTATTAAGGATGGAGGGCGGCGAGGTCAATCCGGACGGAGCAGAATCCTATGATGTCTCCGACGATGGTCTAGTCTATACTTTCCACCTCCGTGATGATTTAAAATGGAGCGACGGTGAGCCAATGACAGCAGGGGATTATGAATATGGCTTTAAACGTCTGGTTGATCCGAATACGGCATCCCCCTTTGCATTCTTTGGTGCCATTGTTAAAAACGGAGCGGAGATTACCGCCGGTAAGGTATCAGTTGATGAGTATGGTGTGAAAGTGCTAGATGATAAGACGTTAGAAATAACGCTGCAGTACGCGGCACCATATTTCCCCAGTATGCTTTCGAACGGGAGTTTTGCACCGGCCAGACAAGACTACGTAGAAAAGTATGGACGTGATTTTTCATCAACAGCTGATAAGAATGTATACAGTGGACCGTTCAAAGTTAAAGAATGGCACCCAAATGAAGCGCTGATTCTGGAAAAGAACGATCAATATTGGGATAAATCTGCTGTTAAGCTGGATGAGTTACAAATTGAATTTGTCAAAGACAGACAGACTGCATTTACGATGTTTGAAACCGGAGAAATAGATTTAACATCTGTCCCGACACTCAGCATAGCAAAATATAAGGATGACCCACGTTTATTTCAGTTTCATGACGGGTCCGTCGATTATCTTAAGTTTAATGTGAATAAATCAGAGGTGGCAGCGAATAAGAACATCCGGCTGGCATTTGCCTATGCGATCAATGTTGAGGAGTTTGCAAAGCTGCGCGGCCGCGGTTCACTGGAAGCAGCCAGACGATTGGTAATGCCGGATGTTTCCGGAGTAGAAAAAACATACGGCGAAGAATATCCATACGAAATGTGCCCTCCGGCCGGGGATGAAGCCAAAGCCAAAGAGTATCTGGAAAAGGGGCTGCAGGAACTGGGGATGAAGGCTGAAGATGTACATTTAGAATATCTGGCAGATGACAGTGACGGTGCAAAAGAAGGATCGGAAATTATTCAGGAAAGAGTTAAGAAAGTTCTGGGGATAGATATTAATATTAAACTGGTACCGTATGAGCAGGTATTGGAAATGGTGCCCAAAGGAGAGTATGAAATGACCATGTCCGGCTGGACCCCTGACTACTCGGATCCCTACACCTATCTGGAATTGTGGATGAGTGACAGTGCTTATAATGATTCCGGCTATAGTAATCCTGAATATGATAAGTACATGAAACAATCACAGGAACTGGCTACAGAGCCGAAAGCTAGATTGGATGCAATGTTTGAGGCGGAAAAAATACTGCTGGCAGATGCCCCCTGTATTCCAATAGATGTCCGCCGGGCGACTTATATTAAGTCTGAGAACATTAAAGACCTTGACTATTATTTTACTGGTTATGGGTTTAACTTTATTCGTACTGATTTGAAATAGAAGTGTCCGTTAGGGGGAACGAAAGTGGGCAAATATTTATTTAAGCGTATTTTAATTTGCATTGCAACGATTTTTGTAATGATTACTATTACCTTCTTTCTGATTCGTCTGATGCCGGGAGGACCGTTTTCAGATCCAAAGATTTCAGAGGAAGTAAAGGAGCGTCTGAATTCCTACTATGGATATGATCAGCCCATGATTGTACAATACGGAAAATATATGGCAAATTTTTTTAGAGGTGATTTAGGATATTCAATGAAATATGTTAACCGTTCCGTGGTTAACATTATTGCCCAGGGGTTCCCTTATTCTCTCGATATCGGATTGCGTGCCCTTGTGTTTGGTCTTTCCTTTGGTTTAGTACTGGGAATTCTCTCAGCGCTGAACCGGGGAAACAAGATTGACATTATGTGTGTAATCATATCAATTATTGGTACCAGTGTTCCGGATTTTATTGTGGGCACTATTCTTCAGTATTTCTTTGGATATAAGTGGGGATTGCTACCGGTTGCTCAGTATAAAGGCTTATCTTACACAGTCATGCCGATGATAGCCATGGGTCTGGCTACGATGGCGGGGATTTCGCGTACAATGCGTGCCACCATGCTGGAAGTTGTGAATCAGGACTATATTAAGACCGCTAAGTCAAAAGGTCTCACAGGAGTAAGGATTACTGTAAAACATCAGATTCGGAATGCAATCATGCCGATTGTGACAGGATTGGGTCCCCAGGTAGCCGGTCTTTTCACCGGAACCTTTGTAATTGAGGCACTTTTTGCTATTCCCGGAATCGGTAAATACTACGTGGATGCGGTGAAAAATTCAGATTATTCTCTGGTCATGGGGTTGACACTGTTTTATGGTGTATTTCTCGTTTTTTCTAATATGGTTGTGGATATACTGTATGGCGTAATAGACCCCCGTGTCCGTGTTGTGGGAAAGGCGGGTGACTAGGAATGGAATTGACAAATGAGATGTTTGAGCATGTTGGAGAAAATGCGGAAAAAAGAGAATCAATCAGCCGTCCCAGCCTTTCCTTCTGGCAGGAAACCTGGCGCCGGGTACGGAAGAACAAAGTGGTTTTCTTTTCCATGCTTTTAATTTTATTGTACATAGCGCTGGCTGTTTTCGTGCCGATTTTCAGCCCGTACAGCGGAACGGAACAGGATGTGTCCAGAACTCTTGAAATACCGGGCAAAGAGCATTGGTTTGGTACCGATGCTCTGGGACGTGATCTGTTTGTACGTGTCTGGCAGGGTGCGCGGGTATCATTGTTTATCGGGTTTGCAGTATCGATTATTAATCGTATCGTAGGAACGATTCTGGGCGGACTTTCCGGTTATTACGGCGGAACCTTTGATATGGTGATGATGCGTATTGTGGATGTACTTTACGGATTACCGACGATGGTGATTACCATTATGCTGATGGTGATTTTAAAGCCGGGCATTCATTGTCTGATTATTGCAATGGTGTTATTTGGCTGGATTGGTACATGCCGCCTTGTGCGGGGGGAGGTTCTGCGGCTTAAGAGCCAGGAATATGTCTCGGCGGCCAAAGTGCTTGGTGTAAAAGACTTTAAGATTTTGATGAAACACATTGTGGCAAATATGATGGGACTGCAGATTACCAGTTTGATGATGGCCATACCGGGTGCCATTTTTATGGAAGCATTTTTGTCTTATATCGGACTTGGCATTATGCCTCCTAACGCAAGCTGGGGACTGTTGGCCAAGGAAGGGTCACAGCTTGTAAAAACTTCCCCGTGGATGATGTTTTTACCGTCATTTTTTATCAGCACAACTATGCTGGCAATGAATCTGTTCGGTGATGGGCTCAGAGATGCGATGGATCCAACACTCAGAGGAAGTGACTAATGAATGGAGACGAGGGTATGAAGACAGTATTAGAAGTAAAAAATGTCAGTTATTCATTTCACACTTACGGCGGTATTGTACGGGCAGTGCGTGATGTCAGCTTTGATTTGAAAAAGGGTGAAATATTGGGTATCGTCGGAGAGTCAGGCTGTGGTAAGAGCGTCACCGCACAATGCATACTGCGTTTAAACCCTGAACCGCCAGGTTTCTTTGAGCAGGGTAGTATCTTGTATCAGGGAGAAGATATCGTTAATAAAAACGAAGCGCAGATGCGCAAGCTGAGAAGTGACGATATAGGGTTTATTTTCCAGGACCCTATGACCTCATTAAATCCGACAATGACAATTGGAAGGCAAATAGAAGAGGTCTTAATCTACCACAAGGAGATTTCAAAAAGTAAAAGAAAACAATTAGCCCTGGATATTCTGCATAAAGTAGGTATATCGGATGCTGAAAAGCGATATAAGCAGTACCCACATGAATTGAGCGGGGGCATGAAGCAGCGTATCATGATTGCGATTGCACTGGTTCGCAATCCCGACATAATCATTGCCGATGAGCCGACAACATCTCTGGATGTTACAATTGAAGCGCAGATATTGGATCTGTTAAAGCAGCTCCAGCAGGAGATGGGTACGTCGGTTATTTTGATTACCCATGACTTAGGAGTCATAGCATCTATGTGTGACCGGGTACTTGTCATGTATGGCGGGAAGATAGTAGAGACTGGAACGGTTGATGAGGTTTTCTATGAATTTAAGCACCCATATACAGCCGGGCTCTTAAATTCAATTGCCGGTATAAATACCCCGAAAGACACTCGTCTAATATCGATCGAAGGGACGCCGCCGGATTTGTTTAACCCACCGGCAGGATGTCCGTTTGCAGCACGGTGTCGGTGTGCAATGGAAGTGTGTTATAAAATGCCGCCGAAAAACTATGAGATTTCAGCAGGACATGAAACAATGTGCTGGTTACAGCATGAAAGTGCTCCGTCCGTTGACCTGTTAAAGGAGTTTGGAAGGGGGAGTGCGGTAAATGAATAGTGAAAAAAAACAACCGGTTTTGCGTACGAGAGCACTCTGCAAAAATTTCAAAGTCGGCCGCGGTCAATACTTAAAAGCGGTCGATAATATCAATCTGGATATTTATCCCGGAGAAATTGTAAGCCTGGTCGGCGAGAGCGGATGCGGAAAGAGTACATTTGGGCGCTGCATTGTCCGTCTGACAAAACCCACTTCAGGTGACATTGAGTTTGAAGGGAAGCCGGTTATTCATTTAACTGCAAACGAAGCATATAAGTACACCAGAAATATGCAGATGATTTTTCAGAATCCATATGCATCGTTAGATCCCCGGATGACAGTTAAGGAAATTGTTGCCGAGGGATTGGAGGGCAGCAACCGTAATAAGGAGGCCAGGGTTGTTGAATTGCTGGAAACTGTTGGCCTGAATCGAGATCATATATCGCGTTTTCCACATGAGTTCAGTGGCGGGCAGAGACAGCGCATCGGTATAGCCAGAGCTCTTTCAGTAAACCCGAAATTTATCGTCTGTGATGAGCCGATTTCCGCCCTTGATGTTTCTATTCAGGCTCAGGTTATCAATATGCTCAAAGATTTGCAGCGTGACCGGGAACTGACCTATCTTTTTATTGCCCATGATTTAAGTGTGGTCAAGTATATTTCTGACCGTGTAGTGGTTATGTATCTGGGTAATATGGTAGAAACAGCGATGGCAGAAGAACTATATGCGAATCCACTGCATCCTTATACAAAAGGACTGTTGTCATCAATTCCTGTTGCTGATCCGCGTATCGCGCGCAACAGAGAACGTATTCATATGAAAGGAGAGGTATTAAGCCCGATTAATCCACCGGAGTGCTGCCGGTTTGTGGAGCGGTGCCCCTATGCCAAAAAGCAGTGCTGGGAAGAGCAGCCGTTGCTTAAGAAAGTAGCAAAAGATCACCTTGTTGCCTGCCACCTGTTTTGAGCATGAAGGAATTATGCAGTAAAGGTAGGAGAAGAATGGAAATGCGCTTATAGTGACGGAGGATTATTTCTGAACTGTGAGCGCTTTTTTGTATCTTGAAGGTGTCATGCCATATTTCTGCCGGAAAATCTTATAGAAATATCCTTTGTTGTGATACCCAACAAGCTCAGCAATCTCTTCTACGCTTTTTTGTGTGCCTGTTAAAAGCTTCTCTGCCTTCTCCAATCTGATTTGCTGGACATATGCAGAGTAGGTCAGTCCGGTATTGTTTTTAATCAGGCGGTTAAAATAATCTTCCTGAAAGTGGAATGTGTCCACCAGTTCCTGAATTGTGATGTGGACATAATTGCGCTGAATATAATACGAGATTTCTTCGAAGATAATCCAGCTCATGGTCTTTCGCTGCTCACCGGAGAGAAAAAAATCATATTCTGTACTTAGAGTTCTAAAGATTCTAAGCAGGAGACCTTTGCATATATGGTGGTATCCGACATTTCTTTTATACAGTTCTTTTAAAATCATAAAAAGGCAGTTTTCCATTTCACAGCCGGCGGTACTGCCCGGCTTAAAGTGCAGATATTGCCGCACATCTTTCTGTTTCAATAAGGCTGACTGGAGAAAAGCGATAATTTTCTGCGTTGTAATATTTTCATCCATTATTTCTGAAAACATATCATTTGCAATTCCAATAAATAAAATCACAGCAGGTTCTTTGCACAGATAGTCCTGGTGCAGACAGTTTTTGTCGACCAGGCATAGGTCACCTTTCTGAAAAACAATGTCTCTGCCAAGAATTTTCTGGCGAAATTCTCCATCTGCTACATAGGCCAGCTCGATATAATCGTGAGTATGGAGTTGAGTCAATGTACCGGAATCAAAAAAACGGTGATAACAGAAAGGTTCTGGAGAGGGACACATGGTAGAATAAACAGCAGAATCTGAAGTGATATTCCAGCAAAGAGCAAAAATTCGTTCATCGGCCGGCAGTGGGAAAGTCTTTATTTCCGGAATGGATTTAGAATATTCCGGGCATACCAGGCGGTCTCCAAGTTTGTGGTCAGGGGCCAATTTGTTTGGGCTTTGGGATGTAACCTGCCGGCAGAATTCTGCCAGCTCTGGTTTTGATTCACTCATGGGGTTCCTCCTTTTCAAAGTAGTTGATGGCAGGGTCCCAAAGTTATGCTTTTTCATGCAGCATGAAAAGCATAACCTTTTGCCCTTCGTATCATAGTATATCACAATAAATTTCCATTCGGTCGGATTAGGTAACTTTTTTTGCAGTGATGACAGAATTATGAAATTGAAATGGGTGTCCGGGTTTTTCTATAATGAAGTCATAGTCTAAACTAATTGCATGTGAACATAACAGAATTATACAATAGTAAAGGAGAAGGAATATGTTAAAAACAAAAAAATATCAATTTTGGTTCTGCACCGGATCGCAGGATTTATATGGGGATGAATGTCTGGCGCATGTAGCCGAACATTCAAAAAAGATTGTAGAGGTGCTGAATACTTCCGGCAATCTGCCCTTTGAAGTAGTGTGGAAACCAACGCTTATTACAAATGAGTTAATCAGAAAGACATTTAATGAGGCGAATACGGATGAAAGCTGCGCCGGTGTTATCACCTGGATGCACACATTTTCACCTGCGAAGTCTTGGATTCTGGGACTTCAAGAGTACAGGAAACCATTACTCCACCTACATACACAGTTCAATCAGGAGATTCCCTATGATGCTATTGATATGGATTTCATGAATGAGAATCAGGCTGCACACGGTGATAGGGAATACGGTCACATTTTCACACGTCTGGGAATGGAAAGAAAGATTGTTGTAGGATATTGGGCGGATGAAGAAGTACAGAAAAAGATTGGCTCCTGGATGAGAACCGCAGTCGGAGTTGTTGAAAGCAGCCATATTCGCGTTATGCGTATTGCAGATAATATGAGAAATGTTGCCGTAACAGAAGGCGATAAAGTTGAGGCACAGATCAAGTTCGGCTGGGAAGTGGATGCCTATCCGGTTAATGAGATTACAGAGGCGGTAGAAGCTGTTTCTCAGGCAGATATTGATACGTTGGTGGAAGAATACTATGACAAATATGAGATCCTTCTGGAAGGCAGAGACGAGAAAGAATTCCGCAGGCATGTGGAAGTTCAGGCCGGAATAGAGATTGGTTTTGAAAGATTCCTGGAGGAGAAGAACTATCAGGCAATTGTTACCCACTTTGGCGATCTTGGAAATCTGAAACAGCTGCCGGGACTTGCCATTCAGAGACTGATGGAAAAAGGCTACGGATTCGGCGGAGAGGGTGATTGGAAAACGGCAGCCATGGTCCGTCTGATGAAGATTATGACAGGCGGAATGAAAGATGCAAGGGGAACTTCCTTCATGGAGGATTATACATATAATCTTGTACCCGGAAAAGAAGGAATTCTGCAGGCACACATGCTGGAAGTCTGCCCAAGCATTGCGGAGGGCAAAATCAGCATTAAGGAACAGCCTCTTTCCATGGGCGACAGAGAAGACCCTGCAAGGCTGGTATTTACAGCAAAAGAAGGGCCTGCTGTGGCAACATCCCTGATTGACTTAGGGGATAGATTCCGGCTGATCATCAACGATGTAAATTGTAAGAAAACAGAAAAACCAATGCCGAAGCTTCCGGTCGCCACCGCATTCTGGACACCGGAACCGAATCTTCTGACAGGCGCTGAAGCGTGGATATTAGCAGGGGGCGCACATCATACAGCCTTCTCTTACGACCTGACTGCTCAGCAGATGGGCGACTGGGCAGCAAGTATGGGAATTGAAGCCGTTTATATTGACAAGGATACGAACATCCGTCAGTTTAAGAATGAACTGCTGTGGAACAGTGTGGCATACCGTAAGTAACAGTTACCATTTACTTTAAGCAGGAATGGAGTCTTGACGGCAGCTCACCGTGAATAAACTCGGCAAAAGCCTTTTCGTTCTGGGGCAGGATGATATCGGCATATTTCATCACAGCCTTCGCCGTTGGCTTTACGGCGGAGGCTGTACTGCTCTGAATCATGATAAAGAGAGCGGGGGCTGCCACAAGACGTGCACTGTTGGACTCGCATAATATAAGTGCATCTTTCGAGACATATGTCAGTGCTGCTTCTAAAGCTTCTCTTATATTTTCCTTAAAAGCCCGAATCAGATAAACTTTTTGAGCCCCGGCTTTTTTCAGCAGCATTGTATCTTTCGTACCGGTTCCGGTTTCTTCCCTTATATCAAAACAGCTTTTCAGTCCCTTGCAGATTCCACAGCCCTGTCCTCCTCTGGGACATATATCACCGTGATCTCTTATGGTAATCAATTTAAAGGCAACAATGGGTATTTTACCTTTACAGGCATCAATAATCTGAACAGCCAGAGTTGTCTTTCCACTGTTTCTGCCTGTTGCACCAATCATAACCATATGTCCTGCATTTAAAAATGTTTTTTTTTCTAAATGTATTTCCGCTTTCATAAGCTGCACCTGCCTATTAATTATATTTTTTTCTTTTATTATAACGTTTTTGGACAGGTGATTCAATGTAAGAAACGTTTGGAAATCCTTGAAATAACGTGATTTTTTTAACGAGAATTATGCACTGCAGTTATTATACAAATTCCTTTTTTATAATGAGCAAGAACATATTAGGATAAAAATACTTGAAAGAGATCAAACTGAATGTATTTTGGACCTGATATTGTTTACATTACCTAAAAATTTGTTAGGGTAACATTAAAATAGATTGAGAAAAACATAACAAAAATTGATATAAATTTTATGACTTGTGCATTGTAGATAAAATAACAAATGGATAAGCGCGCTTATTCATAAAAGTTGACAGATTTAATTGTACGTGATAAAATACAATTTCCCTAAAGTCCTTTTCAAATCTAAAAAAAATTTAGGTTAAAGAACTTTGGACAGTCGTTGCCGATGAAATTTACAAAGAGGACAGTTGGGACTATCTAAAAATGGGCGAAAAAATAAAAAATGTAACAGCCGCTGTTTTGTGCGGCGGAAAGAGCAGGAGAATGGGTTTTGACAAAGCATTTCTTAAGAATGATGAGCAGTATCTGCTCCTGCAGACTGTTAGAAAACTACAGACTCTGTTTGAACAAGTCGTTCTGGTCAGCAATACCAAGGCCAAGTTTGCACACCAGACAGGTTTTCGGGGACTTCCTGTTTTAGTGGATATTTATACTGAAAAGGGGCCTATAGGCGGGATAAGTACTGCTCTTGGGCAGGTTCAAACGGAGTATATTTTTGCTATGGCCTGTGATATGCCATTGCCGGATGTCAGTCTCATAGAGCGGATGTACCGGGGGCTTCATAAGGAACAGGTTTTAGTATGCAGTCATAAGAGAAAGCTGGAGCCCTTATTTGCCTTCTATCATAAATCCTGTCTGCCTGTTTTTGAAAAGCACATTGAGATGGGCGAGCTAAAGCCCCGCAGCACGTTTTCTTCTCTGGAAGTTGAGATGTATGAATTAAGCACTGAGGAGACAAAAAGCATTGTAAATTTGAATACACCGGAAGATGTTCGTAGATGGAATGAGATAACGACAAAAAAGTAAGTGATATTAAAAGGGAGGCCATACATATGGGAATGTTTAATCAGACAGAAGTTGTGGATGTTTTGGGAGACAAAGCAAAAGCAAAAAAAGAATTTTCTTTTGTAAAATTATTTCTACTTGCTATTTTGGGAGGCGCATTTATTGGATTGGGCTTTTTAGCCTGCATAAAGGGTTCGGGAACCATACCCGCCGAGTGGGGAAGCTATGGGACCTTAATTGGAGCCTGCCTCTTCCCTATAGGACTGATTGGGATTGTGCTTGTGGGAGGAGAACTGGCTACCGGAAATATGATGACTATGATGATTGGTGCACTTCAGAAAAAGATCTCCTTTATAGATTTAATTTATAACTGGGTGGTAGTTATGCTGGGGAACCTGGTGGGAGGAATTGTTGTTGCATATCTCTGGGGACACGTTGCAGGCATGACGGAAGGCGCTTTTTTGGAAAAGACGTTATCTATTGCAAATGCACGTGCCGGCGACCCTCCGCTGGTTGCTTTTATTTCTGCTATCGGATGTAACATTTTTGTCTGCATGGCTGTGTGGCTTTCCACAAGTGCAAAGGATATTGCGGGGAAAATACTTGGAGCCTGGTTCCCGATTATGATCTTTGTAGTAGGAGGATTCCAGCACGTTGTAGCAAATGCTTTTGTTATTCCGGCAGCAATCTTTTCAGGGGAAGCAGATATTACGTGGGCTTCATTTTTCCTGAATATTGTGATTGTCTTTCTTGGAAATGCAGTTGGCGGAGCGCTTGTAATAGGGCTTCCATGTTATCTGATGTATGGGAAGAAAGAGGATTCGGCTGTTAAAGCAGGCTCATCTAAAATGGCAAATGCAGCAGCAGAGCATTAAAAGGAAGGATTATTAGGATGGATATAAAAGAAAAGGAAGCAAAGCTGAGAATCATCCGTCAAGATGGTGGAAAACAGGAAAATATTCTGGAGACTTTAATAGATCTTCAGTTTGCTTCAAAAGAAGGATATATTGAGGAGGAGACTGCAGCCCTGGTAGCAGATGAGCTGCATATGACGGAAACCAGAGTTTATGAAATTGTAAGTTTTTATGCAATGTTAAAGGAAAAACCACAGGCGAAGTTTGTACTGAAAGTCTGCAACAGTTCGCCCTGCCATTTTTCCCGCTCAGAAGAGGTCTCTTCATCTCTTGAGAAAAAACTTGGCGTACCGATGGGAAAGACCACGGATGACGGTCTTTTCGCCTATCACTACATTCCCTGTGCAGGGGCCTGCGACGTCGGGCCGGTAATTAAAATCAAGGACACTGTATTCGGCCATCTCGATGATGAAAAGATATCATCATTGATTGATGATCTGCGAAGCGGCAAAGTGCTTGTATAGGCGAAAGGAGATAAATAGAAATGGCATTGAAAGAACCAGTCCTTTTAAAACGGGTGGGAAAAATGACAGATTCCACCTCTGTAGAGGAATTTACAAAATATGGCGGTTTTGACGCACTGAAAAAAGCTGTGACCATGGACAAAGAGACTATTCTGGATGAACTGGACACAGCAAAACTCCGGGGACGGGGCGGCGCTGCTTATCCGCTGGGACGCAAATGGCGTCACTTATACGGCAGTCAGGATACGCCCAAGTATATTGTCTGCAACGCAGATGAAGGAGAACCGGGAACCTTTAAGGACAAAATGCTTTTGGAAAAGGACCCTCTCAGTGTGGTAGAGGGAATGCTAATCGCAGGATATGAGTTTGGCTCAAATGACGGGTACATATACATCAGAGGTGAGTACAGGCATATTCAGGCGGTATTCCAGCAGGCTTTAGATAATGCTCGCCGGGCAGGATATCTTGGGGAAAACATTATGGGAATTGATGGGTTTAACTATGATATTCACATCATTTCCGGTGCCGGCGCTTATGTCTGCGGCGAGAACTCCGCGCTGCTCAATTCCATTGAAGGAAAAACAGGGCGGCCCAGAGTGAAACCTCCCCATCTGGCGGATGTAGGACTGTACTTGAAGCCTACACTGGTGAATAATGTGGAATCTTTTGCCTGTGTTCCTGCACTTATCAATATGGGCGGAGAAGCATTTTTGAATCTTGGAACAAAAGACGGAGGCGGCACAAAGCTGGTCTGTCTGTCCGGACATATAAAAAATCGTGGTATTTATGAAGTTGAACTTGGCACGCCACTTGATGAAATACTTTACAGCGAAGAATATGGCGGGGGGACCTCCACTGGGAGACCCATTAAGTTCATTCACTTTGGCGGCCAGTCAGGTCCTATCGGAACAAGTGAGCAGATTAAGGGACGGCTGTATGATTACGGGGATTTTTGGTATAACAAACTGGCAATAGGTTCGGGAGCCATTGTGGTTATGGATGCCAGCGTCAATATTGTAGATTATATGACAAGTGTAATGGAATTCTTTGTAGAGGAGTCCTGCGGGAAATGTACCCCATGCAGACTTGGAACCACAAGACTTTTGGAACTGCTCCGGAAACTTCAGCGGCATGGCGGCAAACAGGGGGATATTGAAAAGCTTGAGAAAATGCTGGAGCTTATCACAAATCTGTCGGCCTGCGGACTTGGGCAGTCGGTATCCATTTCTGTAAGGTCCGCCCTGACCGGCTATAGAAATGAATTCGAAGAATGTATCAGCTAAAACATAGCTATTTAGAAAGGATGCACGGGATTGATTGAAATTGAATTAGAAGAGGCCCTTGACCTGCTAGTGAACAGCGTAAAGAAAAATACAATAACAGAAAAGCTTGATATCCTATCGGCTCTTGGGAAAATCTGTGCAGAAGAGGTGACAGCTAAAACCCCTGTCCCCCATTTTCCTAAATCGGCAATGGACGGATATGCGGTCAGAAGCCGGGACACAAAAAGTGCATCCAGGGAGAATCCGGTCCGCTTTCATATTGTCGGCGAAATTTGTGCCGGGGATGATATTTCTCCTGCAGCAGAACCTTTTACGGCAGTCCGGGTTATGACCGGAGGCGTGGTGCCGAAGGGATATGACTGTGTAATACGGCAGGAGGATACCGATTACGGGGAGAAAGAGGCTAAAGTATATGTGGAAGCGAGGCCCTGGCAGAACTATTGCCACATAGGAGAAGACATTGAGGCCGGAAGGCACATAATAGATTGTGGAACCCGTTTGGAACCAGGGCATATCGGCGTCCTGGCCAGTTTGGGAATCCGGAAGATTCAAGTGTTTAAGCCCATGAAAATTGGCGTTATTTCCACAGGGAGTGAACTGGTGCCTCTCCACCGTCCTATAGGAAAAGTCGGTGTCTATCCCAGCAGTGCATATATGATTGCTGCCAAACTGAAAGCGAAAGGTATTGAAGTGCCTTTTATGGAGATATGTGCCGATGATTCTAAAAGCTTTTCACATATGCTGGAGGAGAGAATTGATCAGGTTGATTTGATTATTACCACAGGAGCACTTTCTGTAGGAAAGAAAGACTTTCTGCCGGCGGCATTGGAAGAAATGGGAGCCAAAAGGCTTTTTCAAAGAGTAAATATGCGTCCCGGGACACCGGTAATGGCATCCAGATATAAAGAAAAGACAATCCTTAGCTTATCAGGCTATCCTTTTGCTGCAATGGTTAATTTCCAACTGTTTTTCTGGCCTGTTGCAGCCAGGATGACGGGAGATGATTCTCTCACTTGGAAGAAGACTGAGAAAATAGTGGCTGAAGGAAGTATTAAAGCTTCGAAAAAAAGACGGTTTCTTCAGGCTTTCTCTGACGAGGCGGGGATTCATATTTATGACAGAAACCAGCGATCTTCCGTTTTGTCGGAGATGCTTTACTCAAACTGCCTGATTGACCAGAAACAGGGAACAACTATTTCGCCCGGTGATACAGTAGAAATCATCTATTGGGATGAGAAATAAAAAAGTGAATATTACTAAATTCAGAAAGGAAGTATAGTTAAATGGTTATAGATTCTGCTATCAAAACGGTCACGCTTACTATAGACAATAAGTCTTGTACCGTGCCAAAGGGTACAACTATTTTGAAAGCGGCCGAGAGCCTGGGAATTGTTATCCCCACACTTTGTTATATGAAGGAACTTGCCCCCGACGCCTCCTGCCGTATGTGCGTTGTAGAAATAGAGGGGGGACGCAAAGGAGGTCTTGTACCTTCCTGTGCCGAACACTGTGCCGAGGGAATGGTTGTTTACACCCGCTCCGAACGGGTTGTGGAAGCTCGTAAATTTATATTGGATCTGCTCCTGAGCAACCACACTCTAGAATGCTTTTCCTGCGCACGCAATGGAAGCTGTAAGCTGCAGGAATATTGCCTGGAATACGGTGTGGAGAGAACCAGCTTTAGAATCGGTAAACGGGCACCGTTCGGAAAGGCGGACACTACAAATCGTTTTTACGAGTTCCGCGCTGACAAATGTATCATGTGCCACAGATGTGAACGTGTATGTGAAAAACTACAGGGACGGGATGTACTCAGTATAGCCGGCCGCGGTTTTGATGCCCATATCTCTACCTGCTATGACATAGCCCGTACGGATCCCACCTGTGAATCTTGTGGAAATTGCGTCTCCGCATGTCCTACAGGCGCTCTTTCTTCCTATGATCAAAAAAAGAATTATCGTTCCTATGAAGTAACTTCCACACGGACTACCTGCCCCCATTGTGCGGTGGGCTGCCAGTTTGACCTCCTGGTCAAGAACGGCAAGATAGTCGGAGTCAATCCTGCGGATGGTCCTACAAACAAAGGCCTACTCTGTGTGAAGGGAAAATATGGCTCCTATAAATTTGTTCATTCAGGTGACAGGCTGACAACGCCTTTGGTAAAGAAAGACGGTAAATTCGAACCTGCCACATGGGATGAGGCGCTGAGTCTTATCACAGATAAATTTAATCAGATCAAGGAAGAGGAGGGACCGGATGCAATTGCCGGGTTCGCCTGCTCCCGCTCCACAAATGAGGACAATTATATGTTCCAGAAGATGATGCGGGCGGCAGTGGGGACCAATAACGTAGACAATTGCGCCCGCGTTTGACATAGCCCATCAGTTGCAGGTCTTGCAGCTACGCTGGGTTCGGGTGCCATGACAAACCCGTTTGATGACATTACAGCTCCTGATGTGGATGTCATTATGCTAGTAGGTTCCAATCCGGAGGAAGCACATCCGGTGCTTGGAACGAAAATCCGCCGCGCGGTGCACGAGGGATGCAAATTAATAGTCGTTGATCCCAGAAAGATTGATCTGGCTAAACATGCCCAAATACATCTTCAGGTGAAGCCCGGAACAAATGTGGCCTTCGCCAACGGAATGATGCATATCATTCTTGAAGACGGTCTGGCAGATATGGAGTTTATCAAGTCCCGTACAGAGGGCTTTAAAGAATTGAAAGAAATAGTAAAAGATTACACGCCGGAAAAGGTGGCGGAGGTCTGCGGCATTGATGCGGATGAGCTTCGAAAGGCCGCACATCTGTATGCCAAAGCAAAGAAAGCACCCATTATGTACTGCCTGGGTGTTACGGAACACTCCACCGGTACTGAAGGGGTGATGAGTCTGTCCAACCTGGCCATGATGGTAGGGAAGATCGGGCGCTCTGGCTGCGGAATCAATCCCATACGTGGACAGAACAATGTACAGGGTGCCTGCGATATGGGCTGCATGCCGGGAGATTTCCCTGGTTACCAAAAGGTAAAGAATCCAGATGTGCTGAAGAAATTCTCTGAACACTGGGGAACACCACTCAATCCTGTGATCGGGATTCCTTCAACTATGATACCGGAAGCCGTAGCGGATGGCAAAGTGAAGGCACTGTATATTTTCGGAGAAGATCCGGTCCGTACCGATCCGGATATAGGACATATCAAAAAGATGCTTAAAAGCCTGGATTTCCTGGTAGTTCAGGAACTGTTCATGACAAAAACAGCCGAGTATGCAGATGTAGTCCTGCCCGGTGTGTCTTATGCAGAAAAGGAAGGTACATTTACCAATTCCGAGAGACGGGTGCAGCGTATTCGGAAAGCAGTGGAGCTTGAAGGGGAAATGAGGCCGGATGCCGAGATATTCTACGATGTGATGAATCGCCTGGGATACCCTCAGCCAACCTTAAGCGCAAGTGAGGTTATGGAGGAGATTGCAGAACTTACACCGTCCTACCACGGTATCAGCCATGCCCGGCTGGACGCAGGAGAAACTCTGCAGTGGCCATGCAAGGATGAAAAGGACAAGGGCGCCGCTATTTTACATATGGGCAAGTTCACAAGAGGTCTTGGGTATTTCTATCCGGCGAAGTATCAGCCTTCAGCCGAACTTCCGGATGAAGAGTATCCGTTTACTATGATTACAGGCCGTATGCTGTATCATTATAATGCCGGTGCCATGACACAGCGCACGGAAGGGCTAAATGAACTTTATCCCTCCTCCTATATGGAGATGCGTAAAAGTGATGCCGATTCTCTTGGAATCAAGAATGGGGATCGGGTAAAGGTAACATCCCGCCGCGGAGAGATTGAGACAACGGCAGTAGTGGGAGATAAAGTGAATTATGGAGAGGTATTTATGACCTTCCACTTTGAAGACGGAAACGTCAATAACCTGACAAATGCAGCCACCGACAGCTTTGCAAATGTGCCGGAATATAAAGTCTGCGCAGTACATATTCAGCGGGCGCGATAGATAAAAGTATAGCATTGAGTATGAATGTATATTGCTCAGTGCTATACTTTTATATTTATGTCTGATACAATTGATGAAAAGGGAAACTTACAGAACACGGGGGCCATTGGGATGTTTTTATTTTTATTTATATGTTCATTACTAGTGCCATTATCTATGGTTGTATTAGGAAAACGGTGGAGTAAAAAACCGCCGGTAAATATAAATGATCTTTCAGGTTATCGCACCAGAATGTCAAGGTTAAATCAGGATACTTGGAATTATGCTCATAAGTACTGGGGTAAAATAAATTTTGTCATAGGCTTAATATTGATAATAATGACGATTATGTTTTTAGTGTTTATTAAAAATCGTTCGAACTTTGAAGAGTTAGTCACATACTTGGTATTTATCCAAATCGGAATAGTTGCATTAACAATTATTCCTACTGAAATTAAATTGAATTTGAAGATTCGCAGAAAAAATAGAATGAATGTTTAAAGGAGCATGCTATGTGCGGCAGGTATTATGTAGATAGGGCGTTGAAAAACAGAATAAAGAAAATTATCAAGGAGGCGGACTGTCGGGTTGGTGGGGAATTGTTTGATAAAGATATTTATCCAACAGACTTTGCACCGGTAATTATCAACGGTGATCGGGGGCCAAAGCTTGCCTGCCAGCGTTGGGGATACCCGGGATATCAGGGCAAGGGTGTCGTTTTTAATGCAAGAGCTGAATCAGTTATGGAAAAGAGAATGTTCTACAATGGGATCCGGTACAATAGGACTGTGATTCCGGCAGGCGGATTCTATGAATGGAATCATAATAAAGAGAAGATTGCATTTTTTAGAAAAGATTCATCTATCATGTATTTGGCGGGATTTTACAGCCAGTTTGAAGATGGCAGCAGATTTGTGATTCTGACAACAACAGCGAATGAGTCCATGGTGAAAAACATGCCGGAGTCATTGCGTATTTCCAAAAAGAGTATGTTAAGACAGGGGTGTTCGATAAAAAGTTTTCTAAATATATTAGTCAGGCTTTTCAAATAAGAAAGGGAACTGAAAATATTAAGAGAATTAGTTGAAATGGGGATATTAAAAAAGGCAATGGATTATCGTTTGGATATATCATGAAAAGCGGACGTTTTAGGTTCGCTTTTCTGTTTCTTTGGATAAGATCATACATAATATTTTGAAAGGAGGATCATATGGGACGTAGACGAGATGATCAGAGTAAAAAAGGATGGGTAATTTGGCTTACAATATCCTTACTTTTGATTGCACTGCTTGCAGGGGGATACTTCCTTATTAAGGAGCATGAAAAACGTCCAGACAGGAAAGAAACACAGAAGCCAGAAAAAGAGAACTCTGATGAACAGTCGAATGGGAAAACCTCGCAGCCGGATGAATCAGAATCGAATGTACAAGAGCCGGAAAAGGAACCTGAACTGACAGAGGAGGAAAAGCGTGAATTAGATATTGATAAAATTCTGAAGGATATGCCTTGGCAGAATATATGACAAAAGAGGCATTGAAATCCTATCCGGTAGGCGGTCCACTTGTCGCACGAATTGCCAACAGTGAAACTATTCAAGTACCCACATTTCCTAATATGCAGGAGATAGGAAATACTCTTGAACCGGAAAAGGCTTATGAGGTAGGAAACACCATAGGCGGATATTTAAAACAATTGGGCTTTAATTTGGATTTTGCTCCGGTGGCAGATGTGGCTGTGAACCCGGAGAATCAGGTAATTGGACCAAGGTCTTTTGGAAATGATCCAAATCTGGTATCTCAAATGGTTGCCAGGGAGGTGGAAGGAATGCAGGGGCAGGATGTCAGTGCGGTACTAAAACATTTTCCGGGTCATGGGGATACAGTTGAGGATAGTCATGAACAGGCTGCAGTTTCGAATAAAACTATCGAAGAGCTGCGGGGAACAGAATTCCTGCCGTTTAAGGCCGGCATTAAAGCAGACGCAGACATGGTGATGGCAGGGCATATTTCTATACCGACTATAACCGGAGATTATACACCGGCTTCGCTGTCTGAACAGATCATTACCGGCTGCCTTAGAAATGAACTCGGGTATGACGGAATCGTAATAACAGATTCTATGAGCATGGGGGCTATTGTGAATTATTACGATCCGGCAGGGGCGGCCGTTATGGTGATTCAGGCAGGCGGTGACATGATACTGATGCCCCAGGACTTTCTCGCTGCACGTCAGGCGGTTCTGGATGCGGTAAACAATCATACAATAACGGAAGAAAGACTGGACGAATCACTTCACAGGATTTACAGAAAAAAACTGGGGCGGATGAAGAAATAACTGAGAATTTTTTCCGGAAGGTGTTCAGAAGAGCGAGTTTGTGGTATTATTTTAATATTAAAAGCCTGAAAGAGAGGTATAGTAGTATGATGTTTTGCCCAAACTGTGGCATGGAAAATGAAGATGATGCTAAATTCTGTGAACATTGTGGAACAGAACTGGAAAGAGTCACTGTACGCCTGGATCAGCAGAAAGGCAAACAAGAACCAGGCAGGGATAAGCCTGATCGGGGGAGATCAGACAGAAAACCGAGAGATTATAAAGAAAAGATAAAAGGATGGACCGGGCTGCAGATTGTGGTGCTTGCAGAATTGGTCTGTCTGGCTCTGGTGATTGTGATTCTGTTTGGGGCAGCCGCTGTTAGAAATACCCCCGAAGCTGTTGCAAAGCGTTATTTACAGGCATACTCGGAAGAAAATTGGTCTAAAGTATATGATATGACGGCCTATTCTCACGGAAAGTTTCTCCAAAAAACCCGATTTATCCAGGCTATGAGAAGTTCCGAAATACCGAAAATCATGAAGTTTAAGATTAAAAAGGGAAAAAAGGCTGACATTAACACACAAAAAAATTTTACAGTAGAATATACGTCCAAGGATGCCGAGTCTGATACTCTGGAGTTAAATTTGAAGAAACAGAAAGGAAACGCTTTGTTGGGCACATGGAAAGTAACTTCGGACGGGCAGGTGGCAAAAGATTTTTGCATAAACATACCCGCTGGAGCGTCTGCGGCAGTGGACGGGATAGCCCTGACAGATTCCGAAAAAGGAAAAAGCAAGGCAGACGGAATGGACAGCTATTATGTCACACTGTTTACAGGGAACCACAGGCTGCAGGAGGCAGCACCGTGGTTTGAATTATATGAGACAGATTTTTATGCAGTGCAGGGGAAGAATTTTACAGCAGCTGATCTTAAATTAACGGAAGAGGGAAAAAATGCCGTACAGGCAAAGATGCAGGAAGCACTGGAAAGGGTCTATAAAGCGGCAATTGAGAAAAAAGATTTCTCAGAAGTTTCGGACGTATTCCTGAAGGAATATAAGGACGCCTGTAAGAAGGAATATAGCAGCCTTGTTGAGGGAATGCATGATGATGAAACGAATACACTTAATCAGGTGACCTTTACAGATTTTAATTGTGAACTATATAATGATTCCGCTTACCCGGGTATGCCAAGCGCAAAGCTGACGTTTGCATATGAGATAAAATATACGAACTCTTATCAATTGTGGGGAGATTATACATATGATACAGAAGAGAGCGGTACAGGGGATTCCTATATGAGTGCTTCTTTTGGATATGATGGGAAAACATATAAACTTGCATCTATGAATATTGAAAGTGTGTTGTAACAAAAGGGGAGAATAAAAATGGCTAAGTTTTGTAACCAATGTGGAAGACCTTTGGCAGAAGGTGAAATCTGTCAATGCCGACAACAAATGGAAAAGGCAGCTGGGGAAAAGGGTACTCCTAATTTAGCTGCACTTTGTGAGAAGGAAGTTCCTATCAAACAGTATCATATCTGCAATGCCCGCTCCAGAATATGCAGATTGTGGCAGGAGGGCAGGATTCAGATAACAAACAAGAGAATCATTTTTCATTTAAGCGGCTGTTGCTGGAATAAAAAAGCAATAAGTCATACGGAATTTGCAATTGACGAGGTGGAAGGAATTTCTGTTTCGAATGGAGTGAGTTTTCGGACATGGGACTTTTTGCTTGGGTTTATTATTGGAGCGATTGTCCTGATAATTAGCTGTGCCGCAGGCAACCCATTTCGCACGAGGACCGGCATATTTGCCACGCTCATTGTGCTGTTGGTTTATATAGTACTGTTGCTTCTATATGCGATGAAGCCAAGCTTTTCCATCCGGATCATGACAAAACATACATCAGATGAATTGACGCATATTGGAAATGGCCGGATCGCCTCTTCTGCTATTGAGTTTCTTCCGGGCGGGGATACAGATGTTGCGGCCAGAGAACTGGGAGCAGTAATCCTTGATGTTCAAAAGCTCGGAGATTCTGTAGTTGAAAAGTGGAAAGCAGACTAATATTTAATAACAAGGACGCAGGTATGGACAAGACAAGAGAAAAATATATACTTAAAATTTTGGCGGGTGTGCTGCCCGTGCTGATTGTTCTCACCTTAATTGTGGGGAGTGTTTTAGTGTCTGCCGCCGGAGGCGGAACACCCCGAGATAATGGGGAAACCGTAAAGACAGCGGAGCTTAAGGCTATTCAACCGAAAGAAGTTGAACTGAAAATAGCGGACAGCATAACAGTTACTGCCAGGGAGGCCCCAGAGGATGAGACAGATGGTGAGGAAGCAACTGAAGATAAAGAATCAGAAGATTATATACTCCCAGACAGTAATACGAAACTGTTAAAAGAATCCGATATAAAGAAATTATCTGCCAGGGACTTGAATTATGCAAGAAACGAAATTTATGCGAGACACGGCAGGAAATTTAGTTCCAAAGAACTGCAGGATCATTTTGAAAGCAAAAGCTGGTATAAAGGAAAATACGAGGGAAAAGACTTCGATACGGAATATGGTGTAAAGGTCTTATCTGATATAGAAAAGAAGAACTCTGAACTACTGAAGAAGGTGGAATATAAGAAATCAAGCGGCGGGTATAAATTAGAATAGCGTTACACCTCAGCGGAATGTGGGAGACGGTAAATGATGGCATTGAAAAGGGTATTTTTGGTTTTGTGTACAGGATTAGTTCTGGCAGGGTGTTCAGGCAAATCGCAGGAGGAGCAGCACAAGATAGCACAGGCGGAAAAAGAGCAGCGAGAAGCTAGAGAAAAGATTCAAGAAAAACAAAAGTCCCAGAAAGAGCAGGCAGCACTGACTGAGGAGCCGGCTCCCGAAGATATAAAAGGAGAACAAAAGATTATAGTCCTGGATCCGGGGCACTCTGCTGTTCTTCCGGAGGGGAACGAACCGGTAGGACCGGGTTCTTCTGAGCTTAAGCCTGCAGATACAATTGGGACAAGCGGAGTCAGTACCGGAACACCGGAATATGAGCTGACCCTGGAAATCTCTGCTATTTTAAAAAAAGAACTGGAAAACAGAGGTTACACGGTATGGATAACCCGGGAAAACAATGATGTTCCTGTCAGTTGTGTCCAGCGTGCAGAAACCGCTAACAATGCAAAGGCTGATGCATTTGTCAGAATCCATGCAAATGGATCGGAAGAACTACAAGCTAAAGGAGCGATGACAATCTGTACCACCCCACAAAGTCCCTATGTACCGAAACTATACATAGCCAGCAGGCAGCTGTCAGATTGTATTATTAATAAGCTATGTGAAGCAACCGGCAGCGAAAATGATGGTGTAATGGAAACAGACTCCATGAGTGGGAACAATTGGAGTAAGGTTCCGGTAACAATTGTGGAAGTAGGCTATATGACTAACCCGGAAGAGGATATGCTAATGCAGACCTCAGAGTATCAGGAGAAGATTGCAAAAGGAATTGCCGGGGGACTGGATTCTTTTTTTGGATATTAAGTGCGAAACAACTGTATATTCTGTTACAAACTGATTGATTGCATTTTGGAAGTATCATATAATGAGTGTAAACAAAACGAAGCGATTATATGAGGAGGCAACAAAATGGATGAGATAAGGGATATTTTAAAAAGGGCAGAACTGGATAATCTTATTTCGTATTTAATCTATGATTCTGATTATTTAGGGGAGACAGCAGAGGAATGTGAGAATAAAATCAATCATTCCTATGAACTGCTTTTTGCCAGACTCGAAGAATTATATACAGAGGTAAACAGAGATGATGATAACTTGTTTGAGGCTGTGAATGAATTTGCGACACTTCATGATGAAGTCTATTTTAAGACCGGTGTGTTGACGGGATTTCAGCTATATAAAAATATGGAATTGGGGTACGAAAAATATAAAGGGGATACAGTTGAAAATGGGGTATAATCAAAAAAGTGAGGAACTCTAATAAGTGAAAGGTTGGTGTACTTATGAAAACTTTAGTATTGCTCCGACACGGAGAGAGTGAATGGAATCTGGAGAATCGTTTTACAGGCTGGAAGGATGTGGATTTATCTCCCAAAGGGATAGAAGAGGCAAAAAGTGCGGGGAAGGTTTTGAAGGAAGAGGGTTATGACTTTGATGTTGCCTATACCTCTTACTTACAGCGTGCAATTCATACGCTGCAGCTTGCCCTTGAAGAGATGGGGAGGACGGATCTGCCGGTTATTAAAAGCTGGAAGCTAAATGAGCGGCACTACGGGGCCCTTCAGGGACTAAATAAGGCAGAAACCGCACAAAAATATGGTGAAGAACAGGTACATATCTGGCGCAGGTCTTTTGATATACAGCCACCTGCCCTGGAACCGGATGATGAGCGCAATCCCGCCTTGCAGGAGCCGTATCGTGGAATTGACGCTGGCCAGCTCCCTCTTACAGAGAGTCTCAAGGATACGATTGCACGTGTGATTCCTTACTATGAGCAGGAGATTCTTCCGCAGATGAATGCCGGAAAACGAGTCATCATTGCAGCTCATGGAAATTCCCTGCGGGCGCTGATTATGTACTTTGAACAGCTCAGTGAGGAAGAAATCACAAAGGTCAATGTTCCTACCGGGATCCCTCTTGTCTATGAGTTTACGGATGAAGGGAAAATGCAGAAGAAGTTCTATCTGGGCGATCGAGATGCTATCGAAGCTAAAATGAGAGCTGTTGCAGCACAGGGCAAAGTGAAATAATTGAACCAGATTTTTATAAATATAGAGGAAGGGCCTGTGAGAAATATCATTTCATGAATGAATGATGATTTCCCGCAGGCTCTCCATCTTTTTCAAACTATTGTTCGGACGGGAAAACAACTGTAAGCAACATCTTAAAGTCTTCCTTTGCAAATACTGCATGGGGTTTATTGGCCGGCATAATCAGGGTGTCACCTGTTTCAAGCACATATTCTGTGTCGTCTACCGTAAACTGCCCAGTTCCATCCAGCACAAGTACCATGGCATCACCGGTGGAATCGTGGGTCCCGATTTCCTCACCTTTGGAAAATGCAAAAAGAGTAATACTTACATGTTTATTCTGGGCAAGGGTTTTACTGACGACCTGGCCCGGCTGGACAGCAACCTGATCTGCCAGATGCAGCCTTTCTTCATGGTTTATGTTTTTGACATAAGACATTTCAAAATCTCCTCTCATGGGAATCTACATTTATATGTTCTTCATCTTTTATACTAAATATACTACGCCTAATTAAAAGAATCTGTTGTCATAACAACGAACAAGCTTAATTCTACTGCTTTTTCAGGAAATTCATGCTAAAATAAATATAAAAGCATTAAAAAAGTAAAGAGGGATTGTTATGAATTATAATGTAAATGATGGTGCAAAGAGAGTAGTTGAGGATTTAAAAGAGCTGGCGGGCTTTACTGCCGATGAAAACGGCGCTCATAGGGTTGCATGGACACCGGTCTGGCAGAAAACAAGAGATTGGTTTAAGAATAAAGCAGAAGCAGCAGGAGCTGAAGTTTTTACAGATGCGGCCGGCAATCAGTGGGCAAAGTTTGAAGGGGAGACCGATGAAGCAATCGCAGCGGGAAGTCATTTGGATTGTGTTCCAAACGGAGGCCCCCTTGATGGGGCATTGGGTGCTATTGCAGGCTTAGAGGTGTTGAGAAGATATGCAGAGGGTGATTCTAAACCGAAGAAAACTATTTATGCAGTAAACTGGGCAGACGAAGAGGGAGCAAGGTTTGGATACAGTTGTCTTGGATCTTCAGCGGCAAGTGGTTCTCTTAATGTCAATGAGCTGATGGGCAAAACAGATGTAAACGGAGTAAAGTTTGAAGATGCACTCAGGGAGTATAATGTAGAACCACTGGAAATGCTGAATGCAAAAGAGCAGATGAAGGAATATAATCTGAAAAGCTATCTTGAGCTTCACATAGAACAGGGACCTGTATTGGAGAAAGCGAATAAAGTTGTATCCTGTGTGTATGGGGCGGCAGGTGTAGAGCGCCATAATATTGAATTTACCGGACAAGCTTCACATGCAGGTTCATTTCCCACAAGAATGCGCCAGGATGCATTTCTGGCAGCAGCGCAGGCATCTCTTGCCTTTAAAGAGATTGCACTGAAATATGCTGCGGTCTGTACGGTTGGACAGATAAAAGTTGAACCCTGTGTTGTGACGATTGTACCGGGTAAGTGTGTAATTTCACTGGATCAGCGGACGATTGATTCGGACGATCTGCAAAAAATGCTGGAGGAAGCAAAGCAGGCTGCCCACAAGGCAGCAAGTGATCAGGGCGTAAGCGTTAAATGGAGCAAAATCTGTACATTTCCCCCACAGCTGTTTGATGACCATCTAATAAAGTTGTGCAAGGAAGCAGTAGAGGAAGAAACAGGAGAGCCGACAACTATGTACTCTGGTCCCCTGCATGATGCGGTGGAAGTGGCGAAACAAGTACCTACAGTTATGATGTTTGCCATGTCCGAGAAAGGCCTTTCTCACACAAAAGAAGAATATACACCGGACGAAAAAATAGAAGCTGCAGTCCGGGCTTTCTTGAATCTGGCTGACAAAGTTATCAATGAATAGAACCTAAATAGTGGTCCCTGTATTTTTTAGGGGTAGTTTGGAAGTATTCCTTAAATATTTTGAAAAAGTGGCTGGGGCTGTTATATCCGCAGGCTTCAGAAATGTCATATACGGACATAGTGGTTTCAGAAAGCATACTCAAGGCAGCTTTTAGCCTGGCTTCTTTTACAATTTCACGATAATTTATTCCGGTTCTCTTTTTTAGATATCCGGCGAGATAATTGGGGTTATATCCAAGCTGTTCTGCCATGACCGCAAGAGAGTGCTCCAGGCAATTTTTCTGGATGTACTGCAGTATGTGCAGAGTTTTTTCATCTACCCCGGTGTAACTGTAGTGGCTGCAGTTTGCAAGAAGGTCCAGAAGGAGAAGCAGCCAGGCTTCTAGGGAAAAGGTCTGGTTAAAGTCAGCTTTTGAATATTCATGAATCATATTTCCGATATAAAGAGGAACTTCTTTGGAATATCCAATAGAAAAGAACATAAATTTATTTTCCGTTCTGCCCGTAAGAAGTTCCGAAATAGGGGAGCTGCTCTTAGAAAATTTTTCGAGAGTACCTTTTAACAAAGCCGGCTTGATACAAATATTAATCAGCACTGTATCAGGATTGATGCAGTGCAGCTCATGAACAGCCTGGGGAGAAATAAGTGAAACGTCTCCGGTGTTCATGTACAGTTCATTGCCGTCGATAATATTGAAGACATTTCCCTCAGCAACATAAGTTAATTCAAAGTAGTCGTGATTGTGCTTTGGAAAATCCTCAGTTACTGCATGCCCCAGAATATATATGCTTTCATCCGGCGGAAAATTCTGAGCCAGGTTCTGGATATCATGTATAAAATAATGATCCTTCAGTGTGTTGAAGCTATTCTGAAGCAGCTCCTTAGGAGAAATTGAATAGGCAGTATCTGTCCCATGATCAGAGCTCTGTTTTACTGTTGTTAAAGGATGAATCAGCTTAGTATCTTTCATAAACACCTCGAATATGTAAAAAACACACTTTTTGATTAAATAAAACCCTGTTTTATAAAAGCATACTAACATATAATAGGATTATAAACAAGAAAAGTGGGATGGTTTTATGGAGCAATATCTGATAGAAATAAGGGATTTAAAGGATTTAAGTAAATATATTACACTTTTGGAGTCTTTTAAGCTTCGGGGAGAAATTCATATAGAGCATGAAATACTTCATGCAGATGATATACTGCTCATGTGCGAAAAATGTATTTCAAGGAAAGTGTGGCTGAAGGTAACAGAAGGTGAAAAGCGTGATGAAAATAGCATATTGGAATATTTGAGAAAGAATAATCTGCTTGTTTCAGGAGAAGGAGAATAGTTTATGGAATATGTCATCCGGTTAAAACGAATTTATCTGCCTGCTGACGTCTCTGACGGACACCGTATTCTTGTAGATCGCCTGTGGCCCAGAGGTGTTTCAAAAGAAAAAGCGCAAATCGAATACTGGCATAAAGAAATTGCCCCCTCCCAGGTACTTCGAAATCAGTTTCATGGGGGAAAAATCACATATGCACAGTTTAAGCAGCTATATATGGACGAGCTGGAAGGCAATCCTGAATCAGGTCTATTTGTGGATGGATGCAGAAAATGGTTAGAAACAGACTGTGTTACATTTTTATTTGGGACAAAGAATGAAGAAGAAAATAATGCAGTGGTACTGCGCGATTGGATTATGAAAAAGTTGGAAATGCTTGCATTTCCATTTGACTAGCAGCTAAATCCTTTCATCTCTTCAAGGAATCCTTTGATGAATTCTACAGACAGATCGAGTGCTTCCTGTCCCAGCTCTTTTGTGGAGTCTTTGGGATCGCAGGGACCAAACCAGCCGCTTGGAGCAATCTCTTTTGTATCTCTTACGAGGCGTACCGTACCGCCCTTGTAATTGACTGCCTGGATATATGCGGCCTTTACATTTTCTGACGGGTCCTGAGGGTTCATGGGCTGTCCAAGTTCAAGATGCACTGCATCAGGGTCCACTGCCATCATGGCGGATGTTTCCAGGAGGTCACCGTGACCGCCTTTAAACTTGTCGTCCAATTCTGCTACCAGACTCCACCAGTCAATGCTTGCACAGATGCCGCCTTTGTGATAGACCTCCAGTGCCGCCCTGTCGATGGACGGTGTATTTCCGCCGTGGCCGTTTAATACTGCGAACCGTTTCACCCCGTGCTGTTCGGTACTACCCACAGGAATTACAATGACCGGGTCCGTTGTAAAGGCTTCCTTCGCCTGTGCTGTTGTCATTTTATTAAGATACATTCTTTATACCTCCTTTTTGATATTTCAGCTCTGTTCTCTCTTAATGTCGTACAAATATAATATAACAATTATGTTCATTTTGACAACCCTTATCTACTCAATATGTTCGATCAAACTTGGACGGTGATGTCGTGCCTATAATCTGCATTCCTTTTCTATCAGCAGGGTCCTGCTTTACTTTTTGGCTATTTTTTTGTAAAATATTTTCATAGTTTTATGTAGTAAAATATTTCCCCTATAAAAGTGAATCCATCTATTTTGTTTTGTGGCAGATTTCATTGGGGAGATGAAAAAGGAGGTTTTAATTTATGGAAATCGGAGGATTTTTCCCCTATGAAGAAACACAGCCGGAAGAAAACAGCTACATTGATCTGGTATGTCCAGACGCCGGTGATGTACGGCATTTGATGTCCGGCCGCTGTGCCATCTATCTCTGCCTTCAGGACAGTATGACGGAGGACACAAAAAGAACTGCCTATCTGCCCGCCTATACATGTGAGACAGTCAGCGGATGCTTTGTAAAAGCAGGCTACAAGGTTTATTATTATGATGTGGACGAGCATCTCATTCCATTGTTTGATGAAAGTCTGATGGGTGAAATCAGTTTCCTGCTTATCTGCGGTTATTATGGCTATTCTACGTTCAATCTGGACTTTGTTAAAAAGTGCCGTGCCCAGGGGGTGACCGTCATGCAGGATACTACACATACTGCTTTTTCTCCTGAAGGTGCGTGCCCTGAAACGGACTATGTGGCAGTCAGTCTCCGAAAATGGATGGGGGTTACCTCCGGCGGACTGGCGTTTAAGAGAAAAGGAAAGTTCAAAGTAAATCCGCTGCCTGCTGATGACGAACACTTAACAATCAGGGACCATGCTCTGAAAACACGACAGGAATATGAAAAGTCCGGTGACGAAAGCCTGAATAAGGAAAGTGCTGATGCCTTCTGGAAAGCAGAATTTATGCTCCGGGGTATTTTTGATATGCAGGAGGGGGATGAGGCCTCCCTCTATACCATCAGACATTATCCACTGAAGGAGGCGTCTGAAAAGCGGCGGGAGAATTACGAATATCTTCTTGCACACCTGCCGGAAAATTCCGCAGTCAGATCTGTTTTCCCGGAACTCCCGGATGACGCCTGCCCGATGTTCTTCCCATTCCTGGTGGACGACCGGGCATCCCTCATGGAACATCTGGCATCCAAACAGATTCCGCCGAAGGTATACTGGCCTGTCCTGCGGCAATTCCCCTTTTCCTTTTTTCTACTTTTCATAAGTTCCTTTTTTTACAAGGTGTCCCTTTTCCATCATGCCCCCGCCTCTGGCGATGACCGTGTGAAGGTTCATCCTGCTGTCAAGCAGCAGCAGATCCGCATCTGCACCTTCTCTGATGCATCCCTTCTTAGGATAAAGTCCCAGAGCTCGTGCCACGTTGCAGGTCATAAAGGGAAGTGCTTTCTCCAATGGCATGTTAAGTTCCCGTACCATATACTGCAGTTCCCGTAAAAGTCCGTCCACACCGGACACACCGATTTCCAGAAGACTGCCGTCGGCTGCGTAACGGGACCAGCTCCCATGTCCGTCTGAGCTGATTGTGATACGGTCTGACGGGAGATGTCTCTTTATTACTTCGAGAATACAGTCACCGGGGCGTCTTTCTTCGGATATACCGCAGGTGAAATCTATAGAACCTCCCATTTCCAGAAAACGGTATCCTTCCTCCAGCAGTGCCGGATTGCGATTCACATGTGTAGGCCGGAAGATTCCTGTTGGGACCGCACTTTTATCCAGTGCTTCAAAGACCGGCTGCAGCCCGGAGGGTGCATCCCCCATGTGGAGCACTATAATCCCGGGTTTTCCGCTCAGCATTCCGGCAACTCGTGTGCGGCTTGCAGCCTGTATCAATTCATCCGGATTCACATTGGGGGCCCGGTGATCAGAAATCGCCAGCTTCAATCCCAGTACTTCCCGAATGAACAGGATATCTTTCTGATCTTCCCCCGTAATCGTAGGGCTGGGATATCCGTAGGCCCCTGTAAGCATGTAAGCACTGGCACCTTCTTCATTGAGAGAGGCCACCTTGGCATACAGATTCTCCACGCTCCGTGTCAGCCCGTCTGTTCCGAGAAGCCCCATGACAGTAGTGACTCCGCCTTCAATCAATTCGGAAAGCATGAGTTCCGGTGTACGTGTATGAAAACTTCCCTCACCGCCTCCGCCTGTCACATGAACATGCTGGTCAACCAGTCCCGGAGTAAGAATCAGTCCCTCCCCTTCAATTACCCGGCATCTGGCGGGTATATTTTCTATGCGTTTCTCTATCCATTCAATTTTCTCATTGCATATCAGGATGTCTCTGTGGCCTGCCCGCTCCGGTGCATAGACTTCCACATTTCTTATCATTAACATTTCAAACCCTCTTTTCTTAATGCTTTCGCAATCTTGCTATATTCGTAATTTTGGCTTATTTTTTTGTTCTTGTCAATATTAGTGCGGAACAAGGCTTTTGTGACTGTCGTTTTCAAAAATAAAATCATATAAAAAGTTGCTGCTGCAGCTATATTACGGTATTATATCACTATAAAGCTCTGAGGAGGTGATATACGAGTGGAATTACTATATTTGGAAAAGCCAGGAAACAGTTATTTGGAACAAATCTTCTCATATCGGCAGGAGTTTCTGGATGCCGGCAGTTCTATGGATGGTACGGGTTCTCTTTCGCGTACGCAGGACCCACAAGAATGGCTTGATCAAGTCGAGGCTTTATCTCATAAAGAGACAGTACCTGCTAATTGGGTACAATCTACGCAGTTTTTGTATGTCAGGAAGCCGGATGACAAGCTGGTGGGAATGATACAGGTCAGGCATTACTTTAATGAATATCTGAAAAAATTTGGCGGAAATATCGGATACTCAATAAGGCCATCAGAACGAAAACAAGGTTATGCAACAAAGATGCTGCATGACTGCCTGCCGTATTGCAAAAACCTGGGGTTAAATAAGGTATTGATCACTTGTCGTGATGATAATGAAGGAAGTCGAAAAGTTATACTTGCAAACGAAGGGATTTATGACGCTACGGCGTTTGAGTCGGAAAGAAAAGTAAATTTAGAGCGATACTGGATAGCACTTTGATTTTATACTAGTTTGGAGGAATAAAATGACGAAGTTTATTAAGTTGAAAAATGGTGATACAATTCCAAGATTAGGCATGGGCACATGGTTTCTAGGGGAAAAGCAGAAGACAAGAGAACAGGAAATAGATGCACTGCAGGCAGGAATAAAAGCAGGTGTGACTCTCATAGATACGGCGGAAATGTACGGGAACGGCAAATCGGAAGTGTTAATAGGTGAAGCAATTAAGCCTTTTGACAGGGAAAAGCTTTATCTGGTGTCCAAGGTATATCCTCATAATGCCGGAAGAGGAAAGATTAGCAGGAGCCTGGACCAGACGCTGGAACATCTGGGGACAGACCACCTGGATTTGTATCTATTACATTGGCGCGGAAGTATTCCTCTGAGAGAAACTGTCGAATGTATGGAAGAATTTGTACAACAGGGAAAGATTAAAAGCTGGGGTGTATCTAATTTTGACACAGATGACATGGAGGAGCTGTGGTCTGTGCCAAACGGAAATCACTGTGTAGTGAACCAGGTATTATATCACCTGGGTTCAAGAGGAGTTGAGTATGATCTGCTCCCCTGGATGGTACAGCATAATGTATCCTTAATGGCATACTGTCCGCTTGCCCAGGGCGGAAACCTGCGCAAAGAAATGCAGCGTAATCCGATTCTCCTCAAGATAGCTGAAAAACATGGCATAACGGTAATGCAGCTTCTCCTGGCTTTTGTCTTGCAAAATGAACATATGATTGCAATCCCCAGAAGCGGGAAGAAAGAACATGTTCTGGAAAATACGGCGGTACAGGGAGTTACATTATCAAAGGAAGATCTGGCAGACTTAAATAAGGCTTATCCCGCACCCGGAACGAAAATGCAGTTGGATATTGTATAGATTACATTACAGGAGGTACCAATGGTTAAGATAGGACTCTTAGTTCCTTATGAAGAAATGCTGGTAATTGCAAAAAAGATTGTTAAGGAGCAGGAACTTGAAGTAGAATACATGAGAGTAATACAAACTGTAGATGCGGTGAATGAGGCCCGTATGGCGATTGATGCAGGCGTGCATATTATTGTTGCCCGGGGATATCAGGCAAAGCTGATTAAGCAATATACAAATATTCCAATCGTTGAGATCCGTCTGCATGCTCAGGAGATCGGATTGTTAATAAAGAAAGCAAAAGAAATCACTAAGAAAGAACATCCGAGGATAGGGATAATCGCATTTGAAAATATGCTGTGTGATATGTCCTATATGGAAGATCTATTTGATGTAAAACTATTAACAGAGTCCCTGGGACGTACAGAAGATAATGCAAAAGCTTTATATGCCATGTCAGAAAAGAAACCGGATATTATTATAGGAGGCAGAATCACATGTGAGGAAGCTGAAAAAATGGGGTATCCGACACTTTTTTATCGTTCCACCGAGGAGTCCATTTCGGAGGCACTGCATTCAGCAAAAAAGATGGCATATGCTGCAGAATCTGAGAAACAAAATACAGCGCAGATCGAAACAATATTAGATGCGTCGTTTAATGGAATCATAAAAATTAATACAGACGGAAAGTTAATTGTAGTGAACAAACCTATAGAGAACCTAATTGGGAAAACAGCAGAACAAGTTATTGGAACTTCGATTTCGGAAATTTTTCCCGAGTTTGATATGGGAGCAATTTGGGATATACTACATGGAAAGAGAGAAAATTATACTATATCCGTGGATATAAGGAGCCAATCATGGATATTACTTGTGGCACCTATCCAATACGATGATAAAATAACAGGTGCGATTATTTCCCTTCACAAGGTGAATGATCTGGTTCAAAAAAAGAAACATGCACAAGACGAAATGATTTTGCGAGGTTTTACTGCACAGGCCACTTTTCATAATGTTTACACTGAAAATGAACAAATGGAAAAAGTGCTGGAGCAGGCAAAAGAATATGCGCTGTCAGATAGCCCTATATTAATCTACAGTGAAACGGGTACGGAAAGTCATGTAATTGCAGAGGCCATTCATAATAGCAGTGAGAGAAAATCAGGGCCCTTTGTAAGTATAAATATGAGCGGCGTTGACAAAGACAAGCAATTGGAAGTTCTTTTTGGCGGAGAATATGGGCTGACTGATGTACAAACCAGGATGAAAGGAGCATTTATTAAAGCAAATCACGGAACTGTCTTTATTAAAGGAATTGAAGATTTAACTTTGAGAGTTCAGCAGCAGATGGTACGAGTTATGTCATCCTGGCAGATTACAAAGACAGACATGCAATCCATTGACAATGTAAATGTGCGGGTCATGGTCAGTTCAAAAACAAACTTATACTGTTTGGTTAAAGAAGGTAAATTTAGTGAAGAACTATTCTATTTGATTCAAGGATTAACACTGGAAATTCCGTCTTTAAGTCAGCGAAAGGAAGATTTGCGGTATTATTTTAAAAAATTTTTTAAGGAATATTGTCAAAAATATAATAAATACTTAGTGCTTACCCACGGGGGGAAAGATAAAATAAACCAGTTATTATGGCAAGGAAATTTAATTCAACTTAAAACTTTCTGTGAAAGGCTGGTCATTACTGCAGACAAACGCAGCATTGATGAGGTAAGAATACAAAATTTATACAGTGAATTGTATCCATATATCAGTGAAATCGGAGGCGAAGAAAAAGTAGTTATATATAAATCTCCTGAAGCTGTAAAATTGAGTGAGTTGTTAGAAAAGTATCGAGGAAATAGAAATCTGGTGGCAGAAGAATTGGGGATTAGCACAACTACCTTGTGGCGTAAGATGAAAAAATATGGAGTTGAGGCAAAATATAAGTGAGAAGCGAGAATAAACTTTATATGTCATAAATTGATGCTTTTGCAGGATAAGATTTGTGACAATGTAATAATTTTTCAAATTTTGAAATATATAATTTAAATGGTGCACAAGAATGTTTCGCCGAGGGATGGACGGAATGAGAGAAGTACAAGAAAAAATGGGGTATTGCAATAAAATGAAATATAAAATTCAGCATTTGAAATATTGTGTATAGGGACAAAAAGCAAGTGCTATTGTTAGACGTTTCGTCAGTAGTTTTTTTCTCCTTAATTCTATAAAATAAAATCGGAAGAAAATCAAAAAGGAGAAAATAAAATGAACTTTATACCAAAAGGAATAATCCCACCAATTATCACACCACTAAAGGATGACGGAGAGGTAAACTTTCCAGTGTTAAGGCAGTTGGTTAACCATCTGATTGAAAATGGTGTACATGGTCTTTTTCCAGTAGGAACGACCGGTGAATTCTATGCATTTAATAATGAAACATACAGAAAAATTCTTGAAACTGTTAAAGAGGAGGCTGCAGGCCGGGTGCCAATCTACGGAGGAGCTAACCATATTACTACAAGAGGGGTTATTGAGTTAATCAAAATTTGTGAAGAGGTAGGCGTTGATGCAGTATCTGTTTTGACACCAATGTTTATTTCACAGACCCAAGAAGAGCTATATGATTATTTTTCTACAATTGCAGCCAACACTACACTTCCGATTGTCTTGTATAATAATTGTCCGAAGACCAATATTACGATTAGCCCTGCAACAGTTGCAAGGCTGGCAGATATTGATAATATTGTCGCTGTAAAGGACAGTACGGGTGACATGACAAATACAGCAGAATATATTAGGCTCACCAGAGGAAAAGATTTTTCTGTTCTGATGGGGAGAGATACGTTGATTTATGCTGCTCTTTGCTATGGAGCGACAGGTGCCGTTGCATCTTGTGCGAATGTTGCACCCAGAATTACCGCAGATATATATGATAAATATACGAGTGGGGATTTGAAAGGTGCTCTTGATGCACAGTTTGTATTAGCGCCGCTTCGTATTGCATGTAGTATGGGCACCTTTCCGGCGGTAATAAAAGAAGGGCTGGTTCAAGAAGGAATTCCTGTAGGAAAATGTCTGGAACCAATAGCAGAGTTAAAGCCGGAAGAAAAAGAAAAACTACACGAGGTGCTGGTTGAAATGGGATTGATTTGAGTCTTCGATGAGAAATGATGAAAAAGTGCTGTTTAATATGTTAAGATTCCGCTTGAAATCCATAGGGTAACAGGCGGAATCTTTTGATTTTCTTACAGTATTTATGGAAAGAGTAAGCTATAGTCAAGATATTAAGTTTCCATTGTTGTCAAATAATAATTCTTCAGGTTTATCTATAGCCTTGAGGTTAGGATATTTTCCTTCAGAAACATCTTTATAATATTTTTCAGATAGCATAATATCTCCAATGTGAAGACTATTTGGAATCCTTACTATTTGCACCTGCTCTTTGTTAATCCCTACGCAGGTTTTGATACATAACTGAATGGCCTCCCTGTCATTGGAGGCTACACAGGGGATTCGTGCAGAGGCCAGTACAGTGCTGGTGATACAGTTTGGATACATTACATCTGCATCTATCTGGTCAAATAATTTCTTTGTTATGGCACTTGCAAGTCCTACCCCCAGTGCGTTTCCGTGGGACTCTTCACTCAAGTTTAACATACATGTTCGCTGTACATCAATTCCCCCACTGGCGTATTCCGTCGAAAAGGTGCCTGTGATGTTAGGGTCAACCCCAGTTCCACTGTAGTTTTTTCCGATTTCGTCAACAATGAGTACATCACATTTTCCAACGATAAGCCTTGGCATTTTTGAAAATGCATATTTAAGAAGTTCAGGTTCTCGTTCCATTATCTTCTCCGGTAAAATTGCTTCTATTCTACAGGTTTCATCGTAGGCATTTTCTATACAGGGAATTGCAAATAGAATAGGTGCTTTATCAAGAACAACCTTTGCCATATCCGGAATATTTTGACTGATCACATCCATGCCGTCTCCGTGTACCCTTTCGGCTCCCACCTGTTTACCCAATCCTACAGTCATCATCTTGCAGGGGCCGCTTTCATAGTTGCCGCGGAATGCATTATGTGGTTTTAAGCGGCAGGATACAATAATGCCATCTGCCTCAAAGGCGTTTTTATCAAAGGCAACAGGGATCCCTCTTTCAGAAGATCCCAATTCTACAGTCAACATGGACGAACGTATTTCGCATCCCATGGAAGTTTCTGTAATACCATAGCCGGCTAAGACATCCACCTGTCCCCTGGCAGTGGCCCCGCCATGACTTCCCATGGAAGGAACAATAAATGGAATTGCTCCTTTACTTTTTACAAAATCTACAATTGACTTTGTAATTATAGAAATATTTGCAATGCCCCGGCTGCCGGCGGTAATGGCAATATGCATGCCTGGCTTTATTTTATCGGCAAACGGGCGCTGTCCCATTTCCTTCCATACAACAGAAGGAATGTCTTTTGATATTATTTTATCCTGCTCAAAAAGTTGACGGGCATGAAACATTTTTGGTATTTTTATTTCTTTTAATAATGCTGAAACATTACCTTCCTTTATGATCTTCATAAATTTCCCCTTTTTGAATGTTCTTTGTTGCGATAATATTGCTGCCAGTACTTGCTATATCTTCGATAAGTACAGAACCGATTTTAACAGGAGCGTTCACCTGTACTTTTTTGATTTTACTCATAACTTTGAAAATCTGGTCCTTCTCAATTGGCTGATCCAGGCGGACACTTACCAGGGGCTGGTCTCCGCCGTTTACTAAAACTGAGGTGGCAATGTTCCGCATGGGACTTGTTATCTCCTGACAGGCATAATCCCGGCCTTTTGGGCAGCTATTTCCGGTTATGTCTATAATTTTTCCGTCTGTTATTTTTATTTCAAGATCACAGCCGACAGGGCACATGATACAGGTTAATTCTTTTAACATAGTACCTTCACCTCCAGCTGTGTGATGTTATGAAGTTTACTTTTATTCACTGGTATTTGAATCATTTCTGCAGGCAGTGCCTTTTTCAGATGTATTTTTTTAATTAACATTTCTTCGCTGCATATCGCTATGCTACAGTCTCTGAGAGGCTGTCGGACTCGAAGAGATAATAGGAAGTCATGGTCTGCAGAAATATTTTGCGGCACGGTATAACCAATTAGCTTATCTGTGACAATTGGAACTGCTTGAATGGGGAAAGTACACTGGTGTCTGACATATGCCGCCACAGATTGAGCTAAGCGCTCTCCCTCAAGAGAAACAAAGTCAACTAAGTCGTGCACATGAAGTACGTTGCCCGCGGCGAATATACCATGGACATTTGTCTGATATGATTCGTCAACTAAAGCACCCTTTGTCCTTGGATCCAGGGTTACACCTGCTGCCAGTGATAATTCATTTTCCGGAATTAATCCGACGGATAAAATTAATGTATCACAAGAATGGGTTACTTCAGTTCCAGGAATAGGTGTGAAGTTTTCATCCACCTCTGCGATTACAACGCCTTCCAGACGTGAAGTGCCGATGATATCTACAACAGTATGACTTAGATGGAGTGGAATTCCATAGTCATTTAGACATTGTTCAATATTTCGGGGTAAGCCATTGGGATAAGGCTGTATTTCAAAGACGCCTTTTACATGTGCACCCTCTAAGGTCATGCGGCGCGCCATAATCATGCCGATATCACCCGAGCCTAAAATAATAACCTCTTTTCCGGGCATTTTATTTTGGAGGTTCACATATGATTGTGCAACGCCGGCAGTATAAATGCCTGACGGACGTGTGCCGGGAATGCTTAGGGCATGCCTTGTCCTTTCTCTGCAGCCCATGGCTAATATAACAGCCTTTGCTTTATATTGCATGATTCCTCTGGAGGAAGTGGCAGTTACTACTTTTTCATGTGAAAGATTGATAACAGTAGTATCTGTCACATATTTGATATTCCGTTGCTGTAATTCATCAATAAAACGTTGAGCATACTCCGGTCCGCTCAAGGTCACTTTGAAACGAGTGAGACCGAATCCATCATGAATACATTGACGTAAAATGCCGCCCAAATACTTCTCGCGCTCAATAATCAAAATGTCCCGGATGCCCTCATCATATAGTTTTATAGCAGCGGCAAGTCCTGCAGGTCCGCCGCCGATTATAATAACATCTTTCTTTCGCATATGATTATCCCCTTACCTTTCCCACAAACATGTATGAATCTTTATGCTGGTATAGAATTTCTTTTTCAGGTATGTTTAGCTCTTCCTGTATCATTTTGGTGATTCTCGTCTCGCAGTAGCCACCCTGACAGCGCCCCATGGTTGCACGTGTACGGTTTTTGATGCTCGCTACAGTGTGCGCACCCAAAGGATTATGTATAGCCTGAAGAATCTCGGCCTTTGTTACTGATTCACATCTGCAGACTATTTCACCGTATAGAGGGTTATCTTGGACAAGTTTTTCTTTCTCTTCCAGAGATAACTCAGAGAATCTTGTGATTCCTTTCCGATAAGGGCAAAAGTCGGGATTGGAAATTAATGAATCAACTTCCTGCATCTTTTGGACTACACGTCTTGCAAGAGGAAGCGCACATGTTATACCAGGAGATTCTATACCTACGAGATTAATTGCATGAGGGGCGTCTTCCCTGCGCTCCAAAACAAAATCCTGCACTTCTCCGGTGTCCGGATCAACTAATTTCCAGCGGATACCGGCAAATGTTTTAATAAAAAATTCGGGACGGACTTTATCAAACATTTGTGAACTATCTTTAACAAGACCTGCAAGATGTTCTCTGGTAGTGGAATAATCCTCTCTTCCTTCTGTCATATAAGAGTCTGGTCCCACCAATACATTACCATCAATAGTAATTGTTGCATGTGTGGCAAACCCTCCCTTTTCATTAGGAGCCGGATACACAGGGGTCCTTAACCCAATACCGGCTTTTTTGTCGAGCACGTAATATTCACCCTTGAAGCCTCTTGTGACATAGCCGGTAATACCTAGCATATCCGAGATTTTTGTGCTGTACATTCCGGCACTGTTGATTACCCACCGTGAGGTTACCATGCCGTTATTTGTTGTAATATGATATTGGCTGGTATCTGTTTTTAAGCCCAGCACCTCGCGATTGAAGCAAAAATGCACTCCATTTTGCTGTGCATTTTCGGCGAGAGCTATTGTGTACTGTATTGGATCTAAAATTCCTGACATAGGACTATACATTGCAAATTCACCACGGGCATTTGGCTCAATTTGGTTCAGCTTCTTCTTATCGATGATTTCCAGGCCATCTACGCCGTTTACTTCACCGATTGACTTGTATTTTAATATATTGGTGTAATCAGTATCGGTAAAACCAACGACAACTTTTCCGCTTCGCCTAAAAGGAACGTCTAGTTCCCGTGCAACCTGATCAAACTCACGATTTCCTTCTACTGCACAAACTGCTTTTAAAGAGCCGGGTTTATAAGTAAAACCGGCATGCAGCATGCCTGTATTGCGGCTTGAATTACCATATGCAACATCAGGCTCTTTTTCAAGTACACATATTCGAAGCTTATATCTGGAAAGCTCTCTTGCGATCGCACATCCTACAACTCCGGCTCCAATCACTACTACATCGTAGCTATTCATGAGTACAACCCCCTTTTATTTGTTTATAAGAATTGTAATGTAGCCTTTGTGTGCCTGCAATATTGCCGTTAAAAAAAGAACAGCTTTTCCCTTGTTATTGATTAAACAGGACAAATCTGTTCTAATGTTTATCTTTCAATGCGTTCGCTGTTCTGCATTAGGTGCATTAACATACTGTCATAGGCATCGCTGGACTTAGCATGATTGACTGCATTGGCTATATTACGATGCACTGCGATGGTTTTGGCCCCCAACAGCTCTTTAGGCATGCTATGCTGCAGCAGCAGGGCCTGATGTATAGATGGGATAATGTTACTGACTACAAGATTTTTGCTGCTGGCCGCTATAAGAGAATGAAATTCTAAATCTTTAAGGAGATAGGATTTCTTTTCACTGAATAGGAGTTCCATCTCATCACAAAGCTCTGATAATTCCCGGCGTTCTTTCGCAGAAGCGTTCTGAGCAGCTAAAGCAGCCATCTTTGGTTCGATTAAAATGCGCAGCTGTATTAAATCCTCAGACATTTTTTTCTTATCATAAATCTGAGATAATCCGAGAGGATCATCACTTATTAACATACGCTTTGATACAAAAGTGCCGGATCCTTTTCGAACCTCTAAGATATTTTTGGAAACCAGTATTTTGATTGCATCCCTCAGCGTGTTTCGTCCCACCTCCAATTCTCCAGCAAGTTCGTGCTCATTGGGAAGCTTTGAACCTATTCCATAGTTATTGCAGTAAATCATATTTAACAATACATCTGCAGTTTTCTCGGCCAAAGAATACTTATTTAATTTACTCATCTCAAATCCCCCTTTTCAATGATTCCAATATTGCTGCGCAATAGAAATAAAGTCCTTTGCTGCAATACTTTGATAGCGATTTTTATTATAGCATGCTACTATGTCTCTTATACACATCTCCGAGCCCACGAGACTCCTGAGCATCTCGTATGCCGTCTTCTGCTTGAAAAAAAAAAGAAATTCCCCCTGTGATGCAGCAATAACGAATTTCAAATCACTTTGCTCTGTTCTTGTGGGTAGACCGGTCGCCGGGCCGGGCCTC